>DXBP01000031.1 GCA_019116445.1 Candidatus Gemmiger excrementigallinarum | reverse complement strand
CAGCCGTACTATCTGCCCCAGACCGGCAGCGCCTACACAACGGTTCGCAGCTTCCGCACCTGGGTCACAGACCAGCCCTGGCGGGACGCCAACGACCTGCCGCCGCTGCGGACTGCCTACTATCTGTCCGGCTTTGCCGCCGGGCGCGGCCTTGAACCGTCCGGCGGCCCGGGCAGCGGCGTCTGGGCGGGGGAGATTCTGGCCGCGCAGGCGCAGGATGCCTTCGGCCTTGTGCCGGAAGCCTTCAAAAACCGCCGGGGCGCCGCTTTCACCGATGAAAACTTTGGCTGTGTTTACGACGAAGCCGCCGATACTTTCCTGCTGGCGGCCAGCCCCGGCGACGGCGGCCGAAACCGCCGCATGTCTGCCTTTGAAGAAAAGGCGGACGGCGCCGTTTCGCTGACCATTGCCCGCGGCTGCAACAGCCTGTGGATGCGGCCCGACCGGCAGATCACCTACACGCTGCGCCAAAATGCGGACGGCAGCTGGGCCATCCTGCGTGCGGGCTGGGCGGGCGGCCATAAAACACCGGAATATCAGATCTGGGGCGCATCGGTCCGCCTGGGCAATGGCCGCCCGCTGCCGGACACCCTGCCGCTGGTGGGGGAAAGCGGTCTGACCTGGCAGCAGGCTGCCGACAGGTTCGACATGACGGTGGAGGAGCTGCAAACCCTCAACCCCGATGTGCGCGTCCGCGAAGACGGCGTTATTCTGGACAGGCTTCTGCTTGACCCCGCCTACGCTCTGCCCGACCCGAACG
Organism: Candidatus Gemmiger excrementigallinarum; assembly: GCA_019116445.1. Taxonomy (GTDB): domain Bacteria; phylum Bacillota; class Clostridia; order Oscillospirales; family Ruminococcaceae; genus Gemmiger; species Gemmiger excrementigallinarum. The sequence goes on along the minus strand of DXBP01000031.1, from coordinate 61,882 downwards.
CGCAGCGGGCGGTGCGTATCCTGCTGCCGTGGGAGACGTATCAGGGGACCCATACATATACCTTGCCCGACGGCCTCGACGAACAGGCGTATATCGTCGCTGCCGAAGCGCTGGACTTTCTCTGGCACTCCAGCGTCAGGACCGGCTATACCCCAGCCGAACAGGTGGAAGACGAGCGGGGCGAACTCTACCAGGCGGCCGAAGGGGCGCGCTTCACCAGCTACAGCGAACTGAAGGCGCATCTCGCATCCGTCTTTACGCCGGAACTGGCCGAAAGCTATGCATCCGGCGGCTATGACGCGCAGCGCAAGGCTTATTTCGGCTATCTGCCCGGCACCAACGACGAACTGCGCTTCGGCGTCGGCGAGCGCGGCACCAGCCCGCTGGTTTTGACCCAGCTGTGTACCGAACCGGTGACACAGGCCGACGGCAGCGTCGTCTTTGGCCTGCTCGGGCTGGAACGCGATGGGCAGGACACCCGCGCCTATGAAGAAAGCGAACCGGTACGGGCCGTCTGGCACACCATCCGGCTTGTCCCTGCCGCCGATGGCTGGCGTGTCGCGGAAGCCGAGCTTGCGGTCTAGCCGGTTGGGCTGACAGGGCGGGGAAATGCCCGCCTCATCCCTCCGCGGCGATCTCTTCCCCTTAAACCGATCCCCACCGAAAGGAGCGTGCCCGCCATGCGTACCTGCCAAAAACTGCTTGCCCTCTCTCTGTCTTTGCTGCTGACGGCCTGCGCCGCGCGGCCTGCCGCCCCGGCTGCAACGCCCGCCCCGTCCGCTGCCCCGGCGGCCACCCCGGCCCCCACGGCGGCCCCGGAACCCACCCCTGCGCCGGAACCGGCAGGGGAGACGCTCGCTTATGACGAACTGCGCCTGGTGGCGGTCGGCGGCAGCACGCCGTTTGGGGTGATGGAAGGCTATTTCACGGTCAGCCAAAACGGCCTGTGGGGTCTCATCCGCGCCGACGGGACGGAGCTCTTGCCCTGCCGGGCCGCCGCCCCGGTGTCCAACTGCGGCAACGGGAACCACTGGATGTGGAATGTTTCCGGCATGGGCTGGGAGGAGATCGACGCCATCAGCGCGGAGCTTGAAGAAGCCGGTGAACCCGTCCTCTGCCAGGGCCACGGCGCGGGCAGCACCATCTTTTTCTATGACCTCGACGCCCCCGGCCGCGACATCCACGCGCTGGACCCCGGGGCGCTGCGCGTGTATATCTCAAGCGATGGCCCCGGCAGCATTGTGCCGGTTACCGATGAACTGTGGGAGCATTACGGCGACCGGCTGCCCGCCTTTACCGCCCACGAGGAAGGGGAGGAGGGCGACCCGCGCTACCCCGGCGACCCGGTTGTCACCGAGAACGCGGACGGCAGCCTGGACCGGTATATGTACATCAGCCGGGAGGGGAATTTCTACTTCGTGCCCAACGCCCAGATAGCAGGTTTCTTTTATAATGAGCAGCTGGCCCCCGTGCAGATGCCCGGCGGCTGGGTCTATGTGGACCGCGCCGGTCACACTGTGACCGAAGGCTTTTACGACCCCACCTACGCCACCGGAACGCGGCTGTACAGCGACCCGCCCGCCACCGAACCCTTCTACGCCGCCCCGCTGCAAAACGGCTATGCCGCCGTGCGCCGCGGCGACGCCTGGGGCCTGCTGGATGTCGCCGGAACGGAAGTCATCCCCTGCGAACAGGCCGGCGTCGCCTGGGAGGGTACGACCCTCTGGCTGAAAGAAAACGGCGCCTGGCGGCAGGCGGAGCTGCCGCTTTGAGTTCTGTCTGGGGCTTTTGTCCTTGTCAAGTGGTCAAAACGTAAAAAATCTTCAAAAAAATTTTGTAAAACGGCCAAAAAACACTTGCAACGCCGGGCTGGGTGTGCTATACTTACCCATGGCTGCGAACGGCTTGTGACGAACATCCGTTCAGAACAAGCCGGCGATATGCGTTGATGCGGGAGGTTGCCGCACTTCTTGTGCCCACAGGAAGCTGCGGGTTTTTCCGCGGAGTATGTCCGATCTTAGAACCGGGCGAAAGAATTACGAATGCGAAGGGATATGTACGGCGCTGCATTCTGCGGCACGGACCAATGTCCGCCATGCTTTGCGATGATTCTTTCCGGGGGAACTGCTGAGCGGTTCACCGGATTTTCTCATGCAAACAGGTCGAACACCCGGAAGCGTGTGTGATTTATCGGCTCGCCTAAGGCAAAAACAAATTTAGGAGGCGAATGTAATGGCAGTCAAAGAGAAAATCAGAATTCGGTTAAAGAGCTACGATGCGTCCCTGATCGACGCGGCGGCGGCCAAGATCGTGGAAACCGCGAAGCGCACCGGCGCCCGCGTGTCCGGCCCGATCCCCCTGCCCACCGACAAGGAAGTCGTCACGATTCTGCGCGCTGTCCACAAATACAAGGACAGCCGCGAGCAGTTCGAGACCCGCACCCACAAGCGTCTGATCGACATTCTGAAGCCGTCCAACAAGACGGTCGAGGCTCTGATGAGCCTGCAGCTCCCCGCGGGTGTCGACATCGAGATCAAGCTGTAAACCTTTTATAATAGCGGCGCTCACGCCGGTCCGAGCTACCGTGTTACGCTGACCACCGGCAAAGCGACGCCCAAAAGGCAAAGGCAAGATCAAGAAAATGACCGCGGAGAGGTCATGTTGATGGGCCACCCCACCAACCAATAACCTTTTTAGGAGGACAAACACAATGCAAAAAGGTATCATCGGCAAGAAGCTGGGCATGACCCAGCTGTTCGACGAGAACGGCAAGGTCGTTCCCGTCACCGTCATCGAAGCCGGTCCCTGCACCGTCGTGCAGAAGAAGACCGTCGAGAGCGATGGCTACCAGGCCGTGCAGCTCGGCTTCGGCGAAGTTTCCGCCAAGAAGGTCAACAAGGCCGCCAAGGGCCATTTTGACAAGGCGGACGTCGCCGCCAAGCGCACCCTGCGTGAGTTCCGTCTCGATGACGTCAGCAGCGTCAACATCGGCGACATCCTCAAGGCGGATGTCTTCGCCGCCGGCGACAAGGTCGACGTGGTCGGCACCTCCAAGGGCAAGGGCTACCAGGGCGTTATCAAGCGCTTCGGCCAGCACCGCCTGCGCGAGAGCCACGGCACCGGCCCCGTCAGCCGTCACGCCGGTTCCAACGGCTCCACCTCCACCCCGTCTCGTGTGTTCAAGGGCAAGAAGCTGCCCGGCCATATGGGCGCTGTGCGTGTGACCGTGCAGAACCTCAGCATCGTCAAGGTCGACGCTGAAAACAACCTGATCGCCGTCAAGGGCGCCATCCCCGGCCCGAAGGGCTCTGTGGTGATGATCCACGACAGCGTCAAAGCGTAAGGGAGGAAAACACAATGGCTAAATTTGATGTCGTCGATATGAACGGCAAGAAAGTTTCCACCGTTGAGCTTTCCGACGCCGTGTTCGGGATCACCCCGAACGAGAAGGCCGTCCACGAGGCGGTCGTCAACTTCCTGGCCAACCAGCGCCAGGGCACCCAGAGCACCAAGATCCGCAAGGAAGTGCGCGGCGGCGGCAAGAAGCCGTGGCGCCAGAAGGGCACCGGCCATGCGCGCCAGGGTTCCATCCGCGCGCCGCAGTGGACCCACGGCGGCGTCGCTCTGGGCCCCAAGCCCCGCGACTACAGCTACCGCATCAACAAGAAGGTCAAGCGCCTCGCTGTTCTCAGCGCGCTGTCTGACAAGGCTGCCAACGGCAACATGATCGTGGTCGACAAGCTCACCACCGAGGAGTACAAGACCAAGACCGTCGTGGCCATGCTGGCCGCCGTCGGCGCCGGCAAGAAGAACCTCGTCGTCAACGACGTGGTCGACGCCAAGTTCGTCAAGAGCGCCGCCAACATCCCGGGCGTCAAAACCACCACCGCCGCCAGCGTGAACACCTACGACGTTGTCAACGCCGAGAAGATGATCATCAGCCTGGACGCGGCCAAGAAACTTGAGGAGGTACTGGGCTGATGAAATTCGCACAGGATATCGTTCTCGCCCCCGTCATCACCGAGAACTCCATGGCGGGCATCGCGGAAAAGAAGTACACCTTCAAGGTTGCCACCGACGCCACCAAGGTCGACATCGCCCGTGCGGTCGAAGAGCTGTTCGGCGTCAAGGTTGCGAAGGTCAACACCATGAACGTGCGCGGCCATTTCCGCCGCCAGGGCCTGCACGGCGGCTACACCGCCGCGGCCAAGAAGGCCATCGTCACGCTGACCCCCGACTCCAAGGAGATCGAGTTCTTCACCAGCATGACCTGATCCGGCGCTGCCTGATCATTCCGAGCCTGCCGAAGGCTCAGCTATGGGGATATGACCCCGATAATAAGTCATCCGATGTTTCGCAATTTTTTGTCCCGCAAAAAATTCCAGAAACATCGCACGTCGGCGCAGCCGACGCACCTTAACAGGAACCCCGCCGAGGGATTCAGCTATGGGGATATGACCCCGATAATAAGTCATAAGATAGTTAGAAGGAGTACCAACATGGCGATCAAAAAGTATAAGCCGACTACGCCCGGCCGCCGCGGCATGACTGTCACTGATTACAGCGTGCTGTCCAAGGTCGAACCCGAGCGCAGCCTGCTCCAGCCCAAAAAGAAGCATGCCGGCCGCAACAACACCGGCAAGATCACCGTCCGCCACCACGGCGGCGGCAACCGCGTCAAGTACCGTGTCATCGACTTCAAGCGCAACAAGTTTGACGTCCCCGCCACTGTCATGACGCTGGAATATGACCCGAACCGTTCCGCCTTCATCGCTCTCGTTCAGTACGAGGACGGCGTCAAGAGCTACATCCTCGCGCCGGACGGCCTCAAGGTCGGCGACAAGGTCATGGCGGGCCCCCATGCCGATATCAAGCCCGGCAACGCCCTGCCGTTCGAGAACATCCCCGTCGGTACCATGATCCACAACATCGAGCTGTACCCGGGCAAGGGCGGCCAGCTGGTCCGCTCCGCCGGCGTTATGGCGCAGCTGATGGCCAAGGAGAACGGCTACGCGCTGGTTCGCCTGCCTTCCGGCGAGATGCGCAACATCCCGCTGAACTGCATCGCGACCATCGGCGTCGTCTCCAATCTTGACCACGAGAACGTCAACCTGGGCAAGGCCGGCCGCAAGCGCCACATGGGCGTGCGCCCCGGCAGCCGCGGCACCGTCATGAACCCCTGCGATCACCCGCACGGCGGCGGCGAAGGCCGCGCCCCGGTCGGCCATTCCAGCCCGCGCACTCCGTGGGGCAAGCCGGCCCTGGGCCTCAAGACCCGCAAACATCATGCTCGCTCCGACAAGTTCATCGTCAAGCGCGCCAAAGGTTAAGGGAGGTAAAGTACTATGTCTCGCAGCACCAAAAAAGGCCCTTACGTCCTGCCTTCTCTGATGAAGAAAGTCGAAGCCATGAACGAGAGCGGCAAGAAGAGCGTCGTCAAGACCTGGAGCCGCGCCTCCACCATCTTCCCGGAATTCGTCGGCCACACCTTCGCCGTCCACGACGGCCGCAAGCATGTGCCCGTCTATGTCACCGAGGATATGGTCGGCCACAAGCTCGGTGAGTTCGCCCCCACCCGGAAGTTTACCGGCCATGCGGGCGGCAAGACCACCGGTAAGTAAGAGAGGAGGAGCAAACAATGGAAGCACGGGCTATTCTCCGTTACGCCCGCATCAGTCCGCGTAAGGTTTCGATCGTGATGGATCTCATCCGCAACAAGCCTCTGGACGAAGCGCTGGCTATTCTGCAGTATACCCCGAAGGCGGCCTGCGAGCCCCTTCTCAAGCTGGTCAACTCCGCTGCGGCCAATGCTGAAAACAACTTCAACATGGACCGCAACAGCCTGTATGTGGCGGAATGCTATGTCTGCCCCGGCCCCACGCTCAAGCGCATCATGCCGCGCGACCATGGCCGTGCGTACCGCATCCTCAAGCGCACCAGCCACATGACGGTCGTTCTGAAAGAGAAAGAGTAAGGAGGTAAACAAATGGGCCAGAAAGTCAATCCCCACGGCATGCGCGTGGGTGTTATCAAAGATTGGGACAGCCGCTGGTTTACCTCTAAGCAGGCCTTCGGTGACACCCTGGTCGAGGATCACAAGATCCGCACCACTCTGAAGAAGCAGCTGTACTCCGCCGGCATCCCCAAGATCGAGATCGAGCGCACGGTGGACAGCCAGACCGGCGCCCCGCGCATCAAGGTCAACGTCTTCTGCGCCAAGCCGGGCATGGTCATCGGCAAGGGCGGCGCCGAGAGCGCCAAGCTGGAAAAACAGCTGGCCAAGCTCACCGGCAAGAACGTCAACCTCAACATTGTTGAGGTCAAGGGCACCGGCACCAACGCCCAGCTCGTGGCCGAGGACGTCGCTTCTCAGCTCGAGCGCCGCATCGCATTCCGCCGCGCCATGAAGCAGGCGATCCGCAACGCTATGCAGCCCCGCGGCGGCGTGCCCGCCAAGGGCATCAAGGTGACCTGCTCCGGCCGTCTCGCCGGCGCGGACATCGCCCGCGTGGAAAGCTACCACGAAGGCACCATCCCCCTGCAGACCCTGCGCGCGGATATCGACTACGGGTTTGCGGAAGCCAACACCACCTACGGCAAGGTCGGCGTCAAGGTCTGGATCTACAAAGGCGAGATCCTCAAGGGCGCCAAGACGGCTGCCAAGAAGGAAGGAGGCAAACAGTAATGTTACTGCCGAAACGTGTTAAATACCGCCGCGTTCAGCGCGGCCGCATGACCGGTAAGGCCATGCGCGGCAACAAGGTCAACCAGGGCGATTACGGCCTGGTCGCGCTCGAGCCCGCGTGGATCACCTCCAACCAGATCGAGGCCTCCCGTGTTGCCATGACCCGTTATATCAAGCGCGGCGGCAAGGTCTGGATCAAGATCTTCCCCGACAAGCCTGTTACCGAAAAACCCGCCGGCACCCGCATGGGTTCCGGCAAGGGCAGCCCGGAATACTGGGTGGCCGTGGTCAAGCCCGGCCGCGTGCTGTTTGAGCTCGCCGATGTCGACGAGGCCACGGCCCGCGAGGCTCTGCGCCTGGCTTCCCATAAGCTGCCGGTGCGCTGCAAGTTCGTCAAGCGCGAAGAACTCGACACTGTGAAGGAGGGCGACGCTGAATGAAAGCCACTGAACTGCGCGAAATGACCGATGTTGAGCTGGCCAAGCAGCTCAAAGATCTGAAAGCCGAACTGTTCAACCTGCGCTTTCAGCACGCCATCAACCAGCTGGAAAACCCGCTGCGCATCGACACCGTCAAGAAGGACATCGCCCGTGTGATGACCGTCATGGCGGAAAAGAACGCGAAGAACGCGTAAGAGGGAGGGTAAAACATGGAACGTAATCTGAGAAAGACCCGTGTGGGCGTCGTCACTTCCGACAAGATGGACAAGACCATCGTCGTCGCCGTCAAGGACAGCGTCCAGCACCCTCTGTACAAGAAGATCTTGAAGCGCACCAAGAAGTTCAAGGCCCATGACGAGAACAACGAAGCCGGCATCGGCGACCGCGTCGAGATCATGGAGACCCGCAAGATTTCCAAGGAAGTCAACTGGCGTCTGGTCAAGATCATCGAGAAAGCAAAATAATCAGCCTGGTACTTTGAAAGGAGGACCTGAAAGATGGTTCAGATGCAAACTTATCTCAAAGTGGCCGACAATACCGGTGCCAAGGAGTTAATGTGCTTCCGTGTACTGGGCGGTACCCGCAAGAGATACGCAAACATCGGTGACATCGTGGTTTGCAGCGTCAAGAAGGCTGCTCCCGGTGGTACCGTGAAGAAGGGCGACGTGGTCAAGGCCGTCATCGTCCGTAGCAAGCACGGCCTGCGCCGTGACGACGGTTCCTACATCCGTTTCGATGAGAACGCCGCCGTCATCGTTATGGCCGACAAGAGCCCCAAGGGCACTCGTATCTTTGGACCTGTGGCGCGTGAGCTGCGCGACGCCGGCTTCACCAAGATCCTGAGCCTGGCTCCCGAATCGCTGTAAGGAGGTTTTAATAAGAATGAACAATCTTCATGTTAAAACCGGCGACAACGTCATGATCATCTCCGGCAAGGACAAGGGCAAGACCGGCAAGGTCCTGCAGACTTCCCCGAAAGAGGGCAAGGTCATCGTCGAGGGCCTGAACATGGTCACCAAGCACGTCAAGCCTCGCCGTCAGGGTGAGCAGGGCGGCATTGTCAAGGCCGAGGGCGCTATCTACGCCTGCAAGGTGCAGCCTGTCTGCCCCAAGTGCGGCAAGCCCACCCGCGTTGCCCATTCCGTCAAGGACGGCAAGAACGTCCGCGTCTGCCGCAAGTGCGGCGCTGAACTGTAAGGGAGGAGTACACAATGGCACGTTTGAAAGAACAGTATGTCAACGAGATCGCTCCGGCCCTGAACAAGAAGTTCGGCTACAAGAGCGTTATGCAGATCCCCAAGCTGGATAAGGTCATCATCAATGTTGCCGCCGGCGAAGCCAAAGAGAACGCCAAGGTCATCGACGCTATCGTCGCTGACCTGGGCCTGATCACCGGCCAGAAGGCTGTGGTCTGCAAGGCCAAGAAGAGCGTTGCAAACTTCAAGCTGCGCCAGGGCATGCCCATCGGCGCCAAGGTCACCCTGCGTGGTGAGCGTATGTACGAGTTCGTGGATCGCCTGTTCAACGTCGCGCTGCCCCGCGTGCGTGACTTCCGCGGCATCAACGGCAACTCCTTCGACGGCCGCGGCAACTACGCCTTCGGCCTGAAGGAGCAGATCATCTTCCCCGAGATCGACTTCGACAAGGTCGACGCGATCCGCGGCATGGACATCTGCTTCGTCACCACCGCCAAGACCGACGAGGAAGCCAAGGAGCTGCTGAAGGCTCTGGGCGCTCCGTTCGCTAACTAAGGGAGGGAACCATAATGGCAAAAACTTCTATGAAGCTCAAGCAGCAGCGTCCCGCCAAGTTCTCGACCCGCGCTTACAACCGCTGCAAGATCTGCGGCCGTCCCCATGCTTACCTGCGCAAGTACGGTGTTTGCCGTATCTGCTTCCGTGAGCTGGCCTACAAGGGCGAGATCCCCGGCGTCAAGAAGGCTTCCTGGTAAGCCCTTGATTGCTTCTGTCTGAACGAAAATCAACACTTTGAGAAACACAACCTAAGGAGGTTAGTGGCATGCAAATCACCGATCCCATCGCGGACCTGCTTACCCGCATCCGCAACGCGAGCACTGCCAAACACCCTTCCGTGGATATCCCTGCTTCCAACCTGAAGAAGGCGATCTGCCAGATCCTGGTTGATGAGGGTTACATCAAGGGTATGAAAGTGACCGAGGACAACAAGCAGGGGACCATCACCCTGACCCTCAAGTACCAGGAAAATGGTACGCCGGTTATCGCCGGCCTGAAGCGCGTTTCCAAGCCGGGCCTGCGTATTTACACCAACTGCGAAGATATGCCCAAGGTCATGAAGGGCCTGGGCACCGCGATCATCTCCACCTCGAAAGGCGTCATGACCGACAAGGCTGCCCGTGCTGCTCATGTCGGCGGTGAAGTCCTCGCCTTTGTGTGGTAAGAAAGGGGCAATAGACAATGTCGAGAATTGGAAGAAAACCCATCGTCATTCCCGCGGGTGTGGAAGTCAAGGTCGACGCGGCCGAGCACGCCATCACCGTGAAGGGCCCCAAGGGTACCCTGCATTCCAAATACCATCCCCTCATGAACGTCAACGTTGAGGGCAATGAGATTTTGGTTACCCGCCCCAATGACGAGAAGGAGGCCCGCAGCCTCCACGGCCTGACCCGCACCATCATCCACAACATGGTGGTCGGTGTTACCGAAGGCTTCCGCAAGGATCTGGAAATCCAGGGTGTCGGCTACCGTGCCGCCAAGCAGGGCAACAAGCTGGTCCTGACCCTGGGCTTCTCTCACCCCGTTGAGTTCGAGGAAACCGACACCATCAAGATCGAACTGAAGGATGCTCTGCATTTCAGCATCGTCGGTATCGACAAGCAGGAAGTCGGCCAGTATGCCGCTGAAGTCCGCGGCAAACGCCCGCCCGAGCCGTACAAGGGCAAGGGTATCCGCTATGTTGGCGAGTATGTCATCCGCAAGGAAGGCAAAGCCGGCAAGGGTAAATAATAGGAGAGGAGAAACATTATGGTCAATAAGGCTGATAAGAACGAAGCTCGTCTTCGCCGTCACCGCCGCGTCCGCGGCAAGATCAGCGGCACCGCCGAGCGTCCCCGTCTGGATGTTTTCCGCTCTGCCAAGCACATCTACGCCCAGGTTATCGATGATACCAAGGGTGTCACCCTGGCCAGCGCGTCCAGCATGGACAAAGATTTCAACGCTTACGGCGGCAACATTGAGGCCGCTAAGAAGGTTGGCGAGGCCATCGCCAAGAAGTGCCTCGAGAAGGGCATTACCGAAGTGGTCTACGACCGCGGCGGTTTCGTCTACCAGGGCCGCGTCCAGGCGCTTGCTGAGGGCGCCCGCGAAGCCGGCCTGAAACTGTAAGAGGAGGGAGAAGATACAATGGCCATGCAGAGAAGAGAACAAGATGACGGCATGATCACCAAGGTCGTCTCCATCAACCGCGTTTCCAAGACCGTCAAGGGTGGCCGCGTCATGAAGTTCGCCGCGCTGATCGTCGTCGGCGACGGCAAGGGCAACATCGGCTACGGCGTCGGCAAGTCCGGCGAAGTTCCCGAGGCCATCCGCAAGGGTGAAGGCGCTGCCAAGAAGAACATGCGCAAGATCGCCATGAAGGGCAGCACCATTCCTCACGAGATCGTTGGCGAGTTTGGCGCCGGCCGCGTTCTGATGCGTCCCGCTGCTCCCGGTACCGGCGTTCTGGCCGGTGGTCCCGTCCGTGCGGTGCTCGAGTGCGCCGGCATCAAGGACATTCGTGCCAAGAGCCTGCGCTCCAACAACCCCATCAACGTCACTGCTGCCACCTTCGCAGGTCTGTGCGGCCTGACCGACGCCGAGAGCGTCGCGGCCAAGCGCGGCAAGACTGTTGCCGAGATCCTGGGTTAAGGAGGGTACTACAATGGAAAAAGTTACCATTCGTCTCGCCAAAAGCCTGATCGGCCGCGGCAAAGAGCAGATCGCCGTTGCGCACTCTCTGGGCCTGAACCGTCCCGGTGAGGTTACCGAGCAGCCTGACAACGCGGCTACCCAGGGCAAGATCGCCAAGATCGCGCACCTGGTCGTCGTGACCAAGGCGTAATGCAAGGAGGTGCAAGCATGAAACTTCATGAACTGAAAGCGTCCGCTGGCGCCCGCAAGGCCGTGACCCGTAAGGGCCGCGGTGCCGGTTCCGGCAACGGCAAGACCGCTGGCTTCGGCCACAAGGGCCAGAAAGCCCGTTCCGGCGTGAAGAAGGCCGGTTTCGAAGGCGGCCAGATGCCTCTGCAGCGTCGTCTGCCGAAGCGCGGTTTCAACAACATTTTCGCGACCAAGTATGTTACCATCAAGGTATCTGACCTCGAGAAGTTCGAGGCCGGCGCGACCGTGGATGCCGAGGCCCTGCTCAAGGCCGGCATCATCTCCAAGACGCTGGACGGCGTCAAGGTGCTGGGCAATGGCGAGCTGACCAAGGCTGTCAACGTCAAGGTCGCTGCCTACACTGCCTCTGCCAAGGAAAAAATCGAGAAAGCAGGCGGGAAGGCTGAGGTGATGTAAGGTGTTTGAAACCTTCCGGAATGCCTGGAAGATCGATGATCTCCGTAAACGGCTCCTGTTCACCTTCCTGATCCTCGTTTTGTTCCGCCTGGGCTGCGCGATTCCTGTGCCGTATATCACGGCCAGCGCGCTGTCCTCCATGTTTGCCGGCGGCACTGGCGATATGCTGGAGTACCTCAACATGATGTCCGGCGGCGCTCTGAGCGAATGTACCATCTTCGCTCTTGGCGTGCAGCCCGCCATCAATGCCTCCATCATTATGCAGCTGCTGGCAGTAGCCATTCCGTATCTGGAAAACCTCACCAAGGAAGGTGAGGAGGGACAGCGCAAGATGCGCCGCATCACCAACTACGTTGGCGCGGGTATCGGTCTGATGTTGTCCATCGGCTACTACTTCATCATCCGCAACATGGGCGCACTGAAGTACACCGACGGTTTCGCCGGTATCTTCACGGCCGTGGTTATCATTCTGGCTTTCACCGCCGGTTCGCAGCTCTGCACCTGGCTGGGTAACCAGATTGACTCCAAAGGCATCGGCAACGGTATTTCGCTGCTGATCTTCGCCGGCATCGTGGCCCGTTGGTCTTCCGTCTACAGTGCGGTGACCAACATCGTGGGCCGTGCGCAGAACGGTGAACCCCAGTTCTACTTCTTCCTGCCCGCTCTGCTGGTTCTCGCCCTGGTGGCGGTGATCTTCGTGGCGGTCCTGACCAACGCGGAGCGCCGCATTCCGGTGCAGTACGCCAAGCGTGTTGTGGGCCGCAAGATGTACGGCGGCCAGGCCAGCTACATTCCCATCAAGGTCAACATGACCGGTGTTATGCCGATCATCTTTGCCTCGACGCTGTGCAGCCTGCCGGGCCTGATCTTCCGGTTCATCAATCTGGACGCCGCTGCACATCCGTATTTGTACGCCTTCTTCAGTGCGTTCAACTACAACAGCGTGCTCTACCTCATCGTTTATGTGCTGCTGATCGTGGCATTCAACTATTTCTATGTTGCGATTCAGTACAATCCCGTAGATATCGCCAACCAGCTCCGTAAAAACAACGGTACGATTCCCGGTATCCGTCCCGGCAAGCCCACCAGTGATTTCATCACCAAGACGCTGTCCAAGATCACCCTCATCGGTGCCATCTTCCTGGCCATCGTCGCGGGCCTGCCCATCATCCTCGGCAACATCACCGGCACCTCCATCCAGTTGGGTGGTACCAGCCTGCTGATCGTTGTGGGTGTTGCGCTGGAAACCGGCCGTGCGCTGGAAGGTTATATGACCGCCCGTTACCACAAAGGGTTCCTGGAATAAGAAAGGGAATGTGCGATGAAAATGATCCTTTTGGGCGCCCCTGGCGCCGGCAAGGGTACTCAGGCAGAGATCCTCTGCGATAAGCTGGGTATCCCCACCATCTCGACCGGTAACATTCTGCGTGCCGCTGTCAAAGAGGGCACGCCTATGGGCCAAAAGGCTAAGAGCTTTATGGACGCAGGTGCTCTGGTGCCTGACGACGTCATCGTCGGTATCGTAAAGGAGCGCCTGGCACAGCCTGACTGTGCCAAGGGATTCATCCTGGACGGCATGCCGCGTACCATTGCGCAGGGCGAAGCCCTGGAGCAGATGGGCGTGGAGATTGACAAGGTCATCAATCTGGTTGTGGCTGACGAAGCCATCACCAAGCGGATGTCCGGCCGCCGCGTCTGTGCCAAGTGTGGTGCAAGCTATCATATCATCAACAAACCCAGCGCCAAAGAGGGTGTGTGTGACCGCTGCGGCGGTGAGCTTGTCATCCGCAAGGATGACGAGCCTGCCACCGTGCTGGACCGGCTGAAAGCCTATCACGAGCAGACCGAACCACTGGTGGAGTTCTACCGTCAGCGCGGCAAGCTCGTCGAGGTTCCCGACCAGGGTTCCATCGAGGCCACCACCGCGTTCCTTCTCAAGCTTTTGGAGGCTTAATTCATCCATGATCCAAATCAAGAATGCCGCTGAACTGGAAAAAATGCGGAAAGCCTGCGCCATCAGCGCAGCCGCTTTGAAAGCCGGCGGCGAAGCGATCGAACCGGGTATTACCACGGCAGAGATCGACAAAATCATCTACGACTTTATCGTGCGTCACGGTGCAAGACCCAACTTCCTGCACCTGTACGGCTTCCCGGCCACGGCGTGCATCAGTGTGAATGACACGGTCATTCATGGTATCCCTAATCGGCAGCAGCAGATCCGGCCCGGTGATATCGTTTCGATTGATACCGGCTGCAAGATCGATGGTTTCAACGGCGACAATGCCTGCACCTACGGATGCGGCAAGCTCGACCTGGAAGCCCAGCGGCTGCTGGATGTGACCAAGGAAAGCCTCCATCGCGGCATTGAAATGGCCCGGGGCGGCAACCGGGTCGGGGATATCAGCCACGCGGTGCAGAGCTACGTGGAAGAGAACGGATTCTCCGTTGTGCGTACCTTTGTCGGCCACGGTGTCGGCAAGGAACTGCACGAGGACCCCGAAGTGCCCAATTTCGGCAATGCCGGCCGCGGTCCGCGGCTGGTGCCGGGTATGTGCATTGCGGTGGAACCCATGGTATGCCAGTACAAGTATGCGGTAAAGACGTTAAAGGACGGCTGGACGGTCAAAACCTGTGACGGTGGTTTGGCAGCTCACTTCGAGCACACCCTCGCCATCACAGCGGCCGGTGCGGAAGTCCTGACCCAAGGCTGGGAGGAACCCGGATGGACTTTGTAAGAGGTCAGCTGGTACGCTCCAAGGCCGGGCGGGATAAGACCCGCACGCTGGCTGTTTTGGCCGTGGACGGGCCTATGCTCTGGCTCGCGGACGGAAACCTGCGCAAGGTAGGGGACCCGAAGCGGAAAAAAGCCAAGCATGTGGCTCCCACGACCACTGTTCTTGCGAACGAGCTTCTGAAAAGCGATCAATCACTCAGTGATGCCATTGCCGCTTACGATGCGGTTTGTGCAGACTGACGGAACCCTTCAAGGAGGCAATCAGCTTGTCTAAAGAAGATGTCATTGAAGTAGAAGGTATCGTACGGGAGGCCATGCCCAACACCGTGTTCAAGGTCGAGCTGCTCAACAAAGAGGGCAAGCCCAACGGCCACACTGTGCTGGCTCACATTTCCGGTAAGCTGCGGACCAACTTCATCCGTATTTTGCCCGGCGACAAAGTCACGATGGAAATGTCACCCTACGACCTGACCAAGGCCCGGATCACCTGGCGTTCCAAGTAATTGAAGCGCCTTGTGTTTTGAAAAGGAGGTTAACATCATGAAGGTAAAACCTTCCGTGAAACCCATTTGCGAGAAGTGCAAGGTCATCAAGCGCAAAGGCCGTGTGATGATCATCTGCGCCAATCCGAAGCATAAGCAGCGTCAGGGCTAAAGGTCCGCGGAGCATTCCGCGGAAACCGTACCCAAAACGCTTGGGGGCCAAGTGCGTAGATTCCCGGCGCAGGCCCCGACTAGGACATGGGATGTTATTTATGGAGGTGCTTTATGGCACGTATTGCTGGTGTTGATCTGCCTCGCGAGAAGCGGATCCAGGTTGGTCTGACTTATGTTTACGGTATTGGTCAGTCCACCGCCGACGAGATTCTCGCCGGAACCGGAATTAACCCTGATACCCGCGTCAAGGATCTGTCTGCTGACGAAGAAGCAAAGATCCGCGACTACATCGACAAAAACAACATCATGGTAGAGGGCGACCTGCGCCGCAACGTCGCGCTTGACATCAAGCGTCTGACCGAGATCCAGTGCTACCGTG
The DNA here is from genome assembly GCA_019116445.1 of Candidatus Gemmiger excrementigallinarum. GTDB lineage: Bacteria > Bacillota > Clostridia > Oscillospirales > Ruminococcaceae > Gemmiger > Gemmiger excrementigallinarum. The sequence goes on along the minus strand of DXBP01000031.1, from coordinate 46,456 downwards.
GTGTGCGCCATCGCAAGGGCCTTCCCTGCCGCGGCCAGCGCACCAAGACCAATGCGCGTACCTGCAAAGGTCCCAAGCGCACCGTCGCGAACAAAAAGAAGTAAGGAGGAACTGAGACATGGCTGCTAATAAAGCTACTGCGGCAAAAACCCGCACTAAGAAAAGAGAGCGCAAGAATATCAGCGCCGGTGCTGCTCACATTCAGAGCACGTTCAACAACACCATTGTGACCATCACCGATACTCAGGGCAACACCGTTTCCTGGTGCAGCACTGGTGCGCTGAACTTCCGCGGCTCCCGCAAGAGCACCCCTTACGCCGCCCAGAGCGCTGCTGAAGTCGCCGCCAAGGCCGCCATCGAGCATGGCATGAAGACCGTTGAGGTCTACGTCAAAGGCCCCGGTTCCGGCCGTGAAAGCGCCATCCGCGCCCTGCAGGCAACCGGTCTGGAAGTCACCATGATCCGTGACGTGACTCCCATTCCGCACAATGGCTGCCGCCCGCCCAAACGCCGCCGCGTTTGATTGAAAGGAGAATTTGAGTTATGGCTAAAAATACCCAACCGATCGCCAAGCGTTGCCGTGCTCTCGGCATTTCTCCTGCTGTTATGGGTTACGGCAAGAAGACCACCAATCGTAACCCCGGCGGCCAGATGAGAAAGAAGAAGAGCGAGTACGCCACCCAGCTCAACGAGAAGCAGAAGGTCAAGTTCGTTTACGGTATTCTGGAAAAGCAGTTCCATACCTACTACGAAACCGCGACCCGTATGCCGGGTCAGACCGGTGTCAACCTGCTGGTTCTGGTCGAGCGCCGTCTTGACAACGTCGTGTACCGTCTGGGCTTTGCCAAGACCCGCCGCGACGCTCGTCAGCTGGTTTCCCACAACCATTTCACTGTCAATGGCAAGCGTGTCAACATCCCCTCTTACCTGGTTAAGCCGGGCGATGTGATCGAAGTCATCGAGTCCAGCCGTTCCTCCGTCAAGTTCAGCAAGCTGCTGGGCGAGGACGCTCCCGTCGTGCTGCTGCCCTCCTGGCTGGAGCGCGATAAGAACGCTCTGAAGGGCACTGTCGTCAAGATGCCCGTGCGCGAGGACATCGATGTGCCCATCGCTGAGCACCTCATCGTCGAGTTGTACTCCAAGTAATCCTCTTAGCTTTATTCTACGATTTTTCCAACCTGACTGGCACGTTCCGGTGCCAGCGAAACAAGGAGGGTTTTTATGATGGAGATCGAACGCCCCAAGATCGAAACGGCCAGCCTTTCCCCGGATGGTCGCTACGGTAAGTTCGTAGTCGAGCCGCTGGAGCGCGGCTTCGGCACGACCTTGGGCAACAGCTTGCGTCGTGTGCTTCTGTCCTCTCTGCCCGGTGTGGCTGTCACCAGCGTCAAGATTGACGGCGTGGTGCACGAGTTTTCCACCATCGAGGGCGTACGTGAGGACGTGACCGAGATCGTCCTGAACCTCAAGGGCATCGCCGCCAAGATTTACGGCGAAAGCCCCAAGACCGTCCGTGTAGAGGCCGTTGGTCCTTGCGAGCTCATTGCCGGTTCCATCAAGGGCGGCGATGACCTGGAGATCCTGAACCCCGAGTGGCATATCGCCACCCTGGGCGAGGGTGCCAAGCTGGTCATGGAACTGACCTTCGACAAGGGCCGCGGATATGTCCCCGCTGAGCGCAACAAACTGGCGCTGATCGAGAAAAACGACATCAGCACCCTGCCCGTCGACAGCATTTATACCCCCGTGCTCAAAGCCAACTACACCGTGGATCACACCCGTGTAGGCCAGATCACCGACTATGACAAGCTCATCATCGAGGTCTGGACCGACGGCACCTGCAATGCGCAGGAAGCCCTGAGCCTGGCGGCCCGTGTGCTGACCGAGCATCTGAACCTGTTTGTGAACCTCTGCGACGAAACCGGCGAGACCGAGATCATGGTCGACAACGACGATCAGGGCCGTGAGAAGGCGCTGGAGATGACGATTGAAGAACTTGACCTGAGCGTCCGTTCCTTCAACTGCCTGAAGCGCGCCGGCATCAACACGGTGGGCGACCTCATCAACAAGAGCGAAGACGAAATGATGAAGGTTCGCAATCTGGGCCGTAAGAGCCTGGAGGAAGTCATGGCCAAGCTGGACAGCCTTGGTTTCTCTCTGACCAAGGACGACGAAAACTAACCCCCCGCGACACGCGGATACCAAGTATAAGGAGTGAAACGGAATGCCCGGTACCAGAAAACTCGGTCGTACCACCGACAGCCGCAACGCCATGCTGCGCGCGATGGTGACCTATCTGTTTGAGAACGGCAAGATCGAGACCACCGTTACCCGCGCCAAGGAAGTTCGTTCCATGGCCGAGAAGATGGTCACCCTCGGTAAGCAGGAAGATCTGCACGCAAAGCGTCAGGTTTTCTCCTACATCACCAAGGAGGATATCGCCAAGAAGGTCATCGACGAGTACGGCCCCAAGTATGCCGACCGTAACGGCGGCTACACCCGCATCTACAAGATCGGCCCCCGTCGCGGCGATGCTGCCGAGATGGCGATCATCGAACTGGTCTGATTGACTGGATTCTTTACAGCGTTTGCGTAACAGCAAACGCTGTTTTTTGTTGTCTGTGTGGGCTTTTGTATGCTGGCAACACCATCCGGAGGAGGGCTTTTCGGGAATTTGCAAATTTTTTGTAAAATCCGACAGAAAACATCACAAAGGGTCGAAGTATTCATATTTAAAACGCAGAAAATGCTAAAAATGTCGAAAAACTTGCGTATCAGGGCTGATTTTATGCGGCCGCTGTGCTACAATACTAATAAATGGGCAGGTGTGCCCTCTTAAAAACAATAACAATTTTATGATGGAAGTAAGGAGCAAACACGTATGGCTGAACAAAATCTTGGCCCGCGCGACTTTTTTGCCAAAGAAGATGCAATTGCTGACCTGGGCCTGATCGCCTGTCCCGGTGCAGAGGAACTCTGCAAGCTGGTGGACGGCCATCTGGTTCGTTGGGCAAAGGAAGTCGGTCTGGATGTAGACTCGTTCATTATCCCTTCGGATTGCCCGCGTTTTCAGTCCGGCGACGCAAAAGGTCTGGTAAAGGCCTCCACCCGTGGCGATGACCTGTTTATTTTTGTCGATCCGGGCAACTACAGCGTTACCTATCAGTTGTTCGGGTATGAGAACCATCTCTCTCCCGATGACCACTTCCAGAACCTGATGCGCCTGATCCAGGCGGTTTCCGGCCGTGCGCACCGCATCAGCGTGATCATGCCCAGTCTGTACGGTGGCCGTCAGCACCGCCGCGTCAGCCGTGAGAGCCTGGACTGCGCTTTCTCCCTGCAGCAGCTGCGCTCTGTCGGCGTCAAGAACATCATCACCTTCGATGCCCATGACCCCCGCGTTATGAACGCTGTGCCCACTATGAGCTTCGATAACGTTATGCCTACCTACCAGGTTCTCAAGTGCCTGCTGCATCATGTGCCCGATGTGAGCTTCCACAAGGATCATTTCATGATCGTTTCTCCTGATGAAGGCGCAATGAACCGCAATATGTATTATTCCAGCGTGCTGGGCTGCAACCTGGGTATGTTCTACAAGCGCCGCGATTACAGCCGTGTTGTCAACGGCCGTAACCCCATTGTTGCCCATGAGTACCTGGGCGAGAGCGTCAAGGATAAGGACGTATTCATTGCCGATGACATTATCGCTTCCGGTGAGTCTATGCTGGATATCGCCTACGAGCTGAAGATGCGCGGTGCCCGCAACATCTTCACCTGCGCTACGTTCCCGCTGTTCACCGCCGGTCTTGAGAAGTTCGACAAGGCTTACAATGACGGCATCCTCAAGGCGGTGCTGGGTACCAACCTGACTTACCGCAAGCCGGAACTGCTGGAGCGTCCCTGGTACTACGATGTGGACGTTTCCAAGTACACGGCCTACTTTATTGCCGCCATCAACCACGACAAGAGCGTTTCCAGCATCATTGACCCCATGACCAAGATCCGCGCTTTGCTGGAAAAGCACGGCATCCCCATGGGCGGTCAGGACTAACGCATAAAGTTTCTTTTCGGCTCGCGCAGGCGGGCCGATTTTGTTGCAGTGGACTCGGTCCTTGAGTATAATAAGAAAGACGAAAATTCAACAGCAGGGGAGAGATGCACAATGCTGCCCATCGAACAGTTGCAGGAATTGATCCGCGGCAAAAAAGTTGCCTTTATCGGCGCGGGTGTCAGCCATAAGCGCTGCATTGAACAGTTTGTGGAGCTGGGGGCTCTGGTCACGCTCTGTGACCAGAAAAAGAGCCTGGATGATTTCGGTGAATACGCCGATACACTGCGCCGCCTGAATGTATCCCTGAGCCTGGGGGAGCATTATACCGATGGATTCGCCGGTCAGGATATCATTATGCGTACGCCTGGCTATGAATACTATAAGCCTGAATTGCAGGCGGCCCTGAAAGCGGGCGCTATGGTGACCAGCGAGGTGGAACTCTTCTTTGAGTTCTGCCCCTGTGAGATCATCGCCGTCACCGGCTCCGACGGCAAGACTACCACAACGACGTTGATCTCCAAGATGATGGAGGCTGCGGGTCGTAAAGTTTTCCTGGGTGGCAACATCGGCGCTGCGCTGCTGCCGCAATTGGCAGACGTCACGCCGGACGCCGTGGCTGTAGTGGAACTGTCCAGCTTCCAGCTGATCAGTATGCGCCGCAGTCCGAAAGTGGCGGTGGTCACCAATGTGACGCCCAACCACCTGGACCATCACAAAGATATGCAGGAGTACATCGACGCAAAGCGCAATATCCTGCTCTGGCAAGAGCCGCCCTGCCGTGCGGTCCTGGGCTATGAAAACGAGATCAGCCGTGCCATGCAGAGCGACTGCAAGGGTGAGCAAGTCTGGTTCACCCGCCTGCACGAAACCGATAACGGAGCTTTCCTGCGCGCAGAGGACGATATGCTCTGCTATGCCGAAAATGGTACGGTAACACCGGTGGTATCCCGTCAGGATGTAAAACTGCGGGGCTTGCACAATGTGGAAAATCTGCTGGCCGCTATTGCAGCGGTCTGGGGGCGTGCACCGGTGGAAGCCATGCGGCGGGTTGCTTCCACCTTTACCGGCGTGGAGCACCGGATTGAGCCGGTCCGCACGCTGGACGGTGTGACCTACTACAATGACTCCATTGCCTCCAGCCCCACCCGTACCATTGCGGGCTTGCGCAGTTTCGATCAGAAGATCATCCTCATCGCAGGCGGCTACGACAAAAAGATTCCCTATGAGCCGCTGGCACCGGAAATTCTGGCCCACGTGAAGACGCTGGTACTTATGGGCGCCACCGGTCCCCGCATTGAAAAAGCCCTGCGGGAGCACCCGGATTTTGCGGAAAGCGGCCTGACAATCCTGCACGCCGACGGTATGCAGGATGCCGTCGAGAAAGCCCGTGCAGCAGCGGTTCCGGGGGATGTAGTCAGCCTTTCGCCGGCGTCCGCATCCTTTGACCTGTATCCAAACTTTGAAGTTCGCGGGCGTGACTACAAACGCATCGTGATGGCACTGCAATAAGCAAAATAAATCTGTATAAGGAATCCCTATGATTCAATCCGTCAGCACTCCGGAATACCGGGCAGAGTTTGCCCGGCGTATCCGGAACAAACCCTATTTTGAAGCTACCATGGGCACCCATTGTGCGCTGTTTGGCGAACATCCTGCCAGCGGATGGAGTTTTTATCTGCTGCCCGGAACGGCTGCCCTGGCACTGCGCGGCGGCACAGCGACACTTTGCGGGCAGCTGCCTGCGGGGGAAGCGGGGGAGGAAGCAGCGGAAGAATTGCAGGGATTCCTGCGTTTTATACAAGTGGACCGCCTGCTGAGTGAACAGCACCCCCTGGAGGGCTGGCAACCGGCCGAATCCTTACTGTTGTGGGAACTTCCTCAGGGGAACGCGCTGCCGCTGCCTGCTGCACCGCCTGCGGAATTGCAACTTAATAAGCAGCCCGCCATGCTGCCGGTCAGTCGCCTGGTGTTTCCGGATAGCGAAGCGGAACAGGAACAATTCTATTCGCTGGCCTGTACAGCCGTCGCCCATGGCATCGGCTGCTGCCGGGTGCTGATGTACCATCATACGCCTGTCTGCACGGTGGGCTGTTATGAGCAAAGCGATGGAGAATCCTACATGGCGGCCGGGGTTACCGCCCCGGAGTGGCGGGGCAGGGGACTGGCCGGCTGGCTGATCGTGCAACTGGCCAATGAACTGGCTGCCAAACGTACGGTACGCTTTGCCAGCGCACCCGCGCTGCAGCCTTTCTACACCCGCCTGGGATTTCTTCAGTCGGGCACGATACAACAATATACACGGGAATGGGAAAAAGTATGATCGAACAGTTTTATGATATTAAACCCGAAGTGCTGGCGTTAGACCGGCAGGCGATGGAGCTTTGCCGTGAGCAGTTTGCCCATGTGGAGGAGATCCGCGATTACAACCAACTCAAGATGCTGCGTGCTTTCACCGACTGTGGTGTGGAAGCACGGCATTTCTGGGGGTCCAGCGGATACGGTGTCTGGGATGACAGCCGCAACAAGCTGGAAGAAGTGTTTGCCCGCTGCATGGGCGCGGAAGCCGCGTTGGTACGTCCCCAGTTCATGAGCGGCACCCACACGCTGACGGTGGCGCTGTTCGGCCTGCTGCGCACCGGTGATACCCTGTTGGCCGCCACCGGGCGCCCCTACGATACGCTGGAAGGCGTCATCGGCATCGGCGAAGCGGGAAAGGGCTGTGGTACGCTGCGGGAGTACGGTGTCCATTATGATGAGTGCCCACTGCTGCCGGACTATATGCCGGACTATGAATTGATTGCCGAAAAGGCCAAAACGGCTACGGTGGTGCATATCCAGCGCAGCCGCGGGTATACCCAGCGCAACGCCTTTGATTTGGAAACCATCCGCAAAGTAGCCGAAACAGCCCGCAAAGCAAACCCCAAGGCCATCATTTTTGTGGATAACTGCTATGGCGAATTCACCCAGACGCGGGAACCGCTGGCTGTGGGAGCTGACCTCATGGCAGGCAGTTTCATCAAAAATCCCGGCGGCGGCATCACGCCCACCGGCGGTTACATTGCCGGCCGCGCTGACCTGGTAGAAAAATGCAGCCACCGTTTTACGGCCCCCGGCATCGGCGCGGATCTGGGATGCACGCAGGACAGCCTGCGGGACACTTTCCTGGGCTTTTATTACGCACCTGGGGTTGTATGTGAGGCCCTGAAAACAGCCATTTACGCCCAATGTCTGTTGGAGCTGGCGGGGGTCCATCCGGTGCCCCGCTATACCGAGGATCACAATGATATTGTGACCTGCTTCGATTCTGGCAGCGCCGCGGCACTGACCGGTTTCTGTGCGGGTATCCAGCATAACAGCCCCATCGACAGCTTTGCCTCACCGGAACCGGCCGATGAACCCGGCTACACCGACAAAGTGGTTATGGCCTCCGGCAGCTTCACCGAGGGCAGCACCATTGAGATTTCCTGTGATGGCCCGCTGCGCGCGCCCTACACCTGCTATCTGCAGGGTGGCGTCAACTTTACTGCTGGCCGTGCCGCGGTGCTGAACGCTGTACAGAATGCCTTCTTTGCCTGAATAATCGGACAACAAAAACTCCCGTGTGCTCAACAGCACACGGGAGTTTTCTTTTGGAGGATTTACCCTTTGACGTAATCGCGTACCAAGGCCTGCAGCAAATCGTCACGATCAATGCGGCGAATGATCGCACGGGCATTTTTGTATGTCGTGATATAGGTCGGATCCTCGGACAGGATGTAGCCTACCAGCTGGTTGATGGGGTTGTAGCCCTTCTCTTCCAGCGCGCGATAAACCTGCAGCACTGCCTGTTTGATCTCCATATCGCGATCATCACGAATAGAAAATACGGCAGTCGGCTCAGAGATCGGCATATCCAGTTCCCCTTTCTCAGCTTAATAATACCTATATTATAACAAAAGTGTGCACAATTTGCAATGGCCCGGTCATAAATTTTTATACAAAATTATGAATACTGTCAGCCGGAAATCACTTCACCCTTGCGGATGACCTTTACAATGTTGAGTTTTTCGTCCGCCAGGATCACATTGCCCCAACGGCCCGGTTCCAGACTGCCGTAATCGGCATCCACACCGATGCTGCGGGCAGGGTTCAGCGAAGCGGCGCGCACGGCGCTGGTCAAAGGAACGCCCATCTCCAGCACGGCGTGCTTCATGCAGTCGTACAGGCAGGTGGCGCTGCCCGCGATGGTGCCGGGCTGCTCAGTCAGGGTGGCACGGGGACCGCGTACGGTAACCGCCTGCCCGCCCAGAGAATACTCTCCATCCGGCAGGCCGCAGGCCATCATGCTGTCGGCAATCAGAATCACATGGTCATCACCGAAGGTGTTGAAGGTGAAACGAACCATCGCAGGATGAATATGTACACCATCTGTGATCAGTTCCACCTCGGCACCGTCTTCCAGGGCTGCGATGATGGGGCCGGGGGCACGGTGGGTGATACCGGGCATGGCATTGTACAGATGGGTCATGTGAGAAGCGCCGGCGGCGAGAGCCGTCTTGGCGGTTTCGTAGTCCACGCAGGTATGGGCGATGGAGATACGTACCTCATTGTGGCATTCCTTGATGAAGTCCAGGTTGCCGGGCACTTCGGGGGCCACATCAACCAGGCGGATCAACCCCCCGCTGCGAGCCTGCAGGCGACGGAACATACCGGCGTCAGCTGCCATCACATATTTGGGGTTCTGAGCGCCGACCTTGTCGGGGCTGATATAAGGGCCTTCCATGTTAATACCGACCAGATCGGCACCGCGCTCGTTCTTGTGGGCAGCGGCCACATCCATGATGCCGTTGAGGATCTCCTCGCTGAAGGTCATGGTAGCGGGGCAGATGGCCAGCACACCTTTGCTTGCTTCAAAATCGGCAATCGCCTGCAAACCGGCTTCATCGGCATCGCAGAAATCATGGCCCACAGCACCGTGGAAGTGGATGTCCACCAGGCCGGGCAGGGCATAGGCACCATTCGCGTCGATGACTTCTTCATCTGCCTGCGGGGCAGCGCCAAATACGATGCGTCCGTCACGGATCACAAGATCTTTTTCCACAAAGCGGCAGCTATCGGTAAAGACTTTCGCATTACGGATAATCATACTATGTTTCCTCCTGCCCTCAGATCAGGCTCAGGGCTTCTTCATCGCCAACCAGCGTGAAATCGGGGTGCATCTGCAGGATGCTGGCGGGAACTTCCGGCGTAACGGGGCCAAAGAAAGCCTTCTTGACAATCTCTGCCTTGTCCTTGCCGTTGGCAACCATCAGGACTTTGCGGGCCTGCATGATGGTCTTGATGCCCATGGTGTAAGCCTGCTTCGGAACCAGATCCTCGTTACCCTCAAAGAAGCGCTTGTTGGCTTCGATGGTTTCGGGCTTCAGGTCAACGCAGTGGGTGCCCAGCTCAAAAGCCTCGCCCGGCTCGTTGAAACCGATATGGCCGTCATGGCCGATGCCCAGCAACTGCAGATCAATGCCGCCCACACGCTTAATGACGTAGTCATAACGAGCACATTCCGCTTCGGCGTCCATGTTGGTGCCATCGGGCAGGTTGATGGAAGCGGGGTTGATATTGACCAGATCGAACAGATTGCGGTGCATGAAGCTCCAGTAGCTCTCGGCATGCTCGCGGGGGAGACCACGGTACTCGTCCAGGTTGACGGTCGTCACTTCAGAGAAGTCCAGATCACCCTTGTTGTACCATTCCACCAGCTGTTTGTAAGTGCCCACAGGGGTACCGCCGGTAGCCAGACCCAGCACGCAGTTGGGTTTCATGATGACCTGAGCGGAGATAATGTTGGCCGCTTTGCGGGACATATCGTAGTAATCTTTTGCACGGATGATTTTCATGAGTATAGCCTCCTGAAGTTTGTAGGGGACAAGCCCCGGTTGTTACTGCTATTATAGCACGGTTGCGGGCAAGAAACAGCAGATAGGGAACATTTTTGAAAATAAATGCCGGGGACAGGCTTTGCGCCCGCCCCCGGCGGAGGTGATAAAGGGAACCAGAACCTTTATCTTGGCGCTGTAAGAACTCTTACAGCATCTTCTTCAATTCGTCGTAGACAAACTGGACCTTGGGGCCGATAACGACCTGGCAGGCGTTCTTGCTGGGACGAATGACACCGGCGGCGCCGGCAGCCTTAACGGCCTTTTCATCCACAGCGGTGCTGTCCTTGACTTCAAAGCGCAGACGAGTGGCGCAGTAGTCAACGTTGGAAACGTTGCCCTTGCCGCCGACAGCGCTCAGAACGCCGCTGGCAATCGCGGTGAAGTCGTTGTTGGCCAGGGTGATGTTGGCCTCGGCGGCTTCGGCATCCTCATCCTCACGGCCCGGAGTCACCAAGTTGAACTTGGTGATGGCGAAACGGAAGACAACGTAGAAGACCACGAAAGCGGCAATGCCCAGAGGAATGATCATCCAGGTGTTGGCATGAGCCGGCAGGGAAGCGGAGAAGACCAGGTCAGTAGCACCGGCAGAGAACATGAAGCCGGCACGGAAACCAACGTAGTAGGTGATGACGGTGAAGATACCGTACAGCAGGGCGTACACAACGTACAGCGGGAAGCAGAGGAACATGAAGCCGAACTCGAAGGGCTCGGTAACGCCGCAGACAAACGCGCAGATAGCAGCGGAGGTCACGAGACCGATGGCGGCCTTCTTGTTCTTGGCGGTGTGGACCATGGCCAGCGCCGCGCCGGGGATACCGAACATCATGCAGGGGAAGAAGCCGGACATGTACATGCCGAGGCTCCAGTCGATGACTTCACCGTTGGTACCCACATCGCCAGTGACGAAACCGGCCCAGTAATTGCTCAGGTCACCAATACCGATGGTATCAAACCAGAACACGTTGTTCAGGGCGTGATGCAGACCGGTGGGGATCAGCAGGCGGTTGAAGAAGGCGTACAGACCGGCGCCCACGCCGTCCAGGCTGACGATGCCGTCACCAATCCAAACCAGGGCACTGAAGATCAGCGGCCAGACGAAGAGCAGGATGACAGAGACCACAATGGAAACCAGACCGGTGACGATGGCCACGCAGCGCTTGCCGCTGAAGAAGGCCAGCCAGTCAGGCAGCTGGGTGCTCTTGAACTTGTTGTAGCAGGCAGAACCGATGATGGCAGCCAGGATGCCGATGAAGGCATTGCCGGCGGTCTTCTGGAAGGCGATGTAGGTGGAAGTGCCTTCCGTCAGGTTCATGAAGGGGAGAGCGCTGACCACGCCAGTGCTGAGCAGCTGGGTCATCATCAGGTAGCTGACCAGACCGGCCAGAGCAGAAGTGCCGTCATGGTCATCGGACAGGCCAACAGCAGCGCCAACGGCGAACAGCCAGGCCATGTTGTCGATCAGGGCGCCGCCGGCCTTGATCAGAATGAAACCGGCCGTGTAAGCGAAACCGGTCGTTGCACCTTCAGCACCCATGGCAGCCGGAGCCAGTGCATAGCCCAGACCCATGAGAATGCCGCAGACAGGAAGCGCGGCGACAGGCAGCATCAATGCCTTGCCGAGCTTTTGCAGATACTTCATCATAAAAGCATTCCTCCAAAATTCAGATGGTTCCTCTAATAACGTGGTATGCGGTTGTTCTGGTTCTTATAACCGCGCACCCTGTTGTCTACATATTAACATATTCTTCATAAAAAAGAAAGCAAATTTAAACGATTTGTCAAAAGAACGAAAAAACGACCTTAAAATTGGGCAATATGTTAACAAAATTAGAAATCGTGCGCAAAAAAGTGAAAATTGAAAACAACAAAATGAAAGTTATTTTTATAACGCCTACTGAGGTAAGAAAAACATGAATAAAAACAGCCCTGCCGTAGCAGGGCTGCTGGTGGTAAAAATCAGGATTGTTGTGCCGCAAAAAGCTGGGGAGCTGCCTTGTAAATCACAACGGCAGCCACTGTGGTAAGAATGGTTTCCGGCAACATATAGCTGCCATTGTAGGTAAGGCTGTAGATCCAGGCGGGCAGACCGTCACTCAGGTTGCCCCAGATCAGAACGCCAGACAAGAAGCTGCACAAAAAGCGCAGGGCGCAGACCGCAGCAGTACCGACAGCCACACCGGCCATACGATTGGCAAACGGTTTGGCGATCGCGCCGGCCAGTCCCAGCAGCGTGAACGCCAGCACGTAGTCCAGCAGGATCATTCCCACCAGCGGCAGCAGGCCGGGCGCGGGGGGCGCATAAAAGCCCAGCAGCATCTGCAGCAGGCTGTTTACAAAACCGGTGAACAGGCCCCATTTCACACCATGCCGGAAAGAAATCAGAATAAAGGGCAGCATACTGAACAGGGTAACGGAACCGCCGTTTGCCAGTTCATAGATTTTGATGTTTGCCAGTACGGTGCCAAGGGCAATCATCAGGGCACACTCCACCAGGGTGCGCGTTTTGGAATAGGTTTTGGTCATAAGTTCATACTCCTCCCCAAGAAATAAAAGGTACATAAAAACAAGAAAAGCGCCTGCAAAAATTGCAGGCGCAAACGCAGCATGACACATCTATGGGGGTCAAACTTCCTACGCCGGCATTATCCGGATCAGGTTCAAGGTGACCCGAAGCTGCGGTTTGCTTCGATCTCAGCCGAGGATGCCCCTCAGCGCCCCTGTTTTTATGTCCAGTACTCAGTATACACGGCCCGAGTCGTTTGTCAAGTTGAAGAAAAGAAAAAGTTGTGCTGCTTTTCGAAAATATGAGATCAGGAATACCGCCCCATATATAATAAGGTAATAGAAAATCGACAAACACCTCGCGGCGAAAAAACGCAGGTTCGTGGTTGTGAACAATACCATCTGTGGTGCTGCAAGAAAAAGAAATCCCCCAAATGCGTGAAAAACAGCGTCAAAAAGGAAAGTTTTGTGTGGCAGACTGCTGCAAACCAAAGAAAAAATTGTCAAAATTTTACAGGGGAAATTCTCCGATTTACCGGCCGTGGCCCTTGCATGGGCAGGTTCATTTATGCTATGATTCTATTTGTAGTTTTATATCTTTGAGTATTGGCAATGTGAACGGTGAGGTAAGGATGTTCAACAAGCGGAATCCGATGAAATATTTTTCCGGTAACGCCTTTGCGCGGTTACCACTGTACAAATTGGTGGCGGGCAGTTCGGCGGTCGTATTGACGGCAAGCATCGGCCTGGGAGTTTTTGCGGCTTCCTTTGTGCCGGGCCAGGCACCGGAAGCAACTCCGACGCCCGAACCGGTGGTTACGGCAACACCGACGCCGTCGCCGACACCGGAGCCGGATGTGGAATTGCTGGCCGACATCAGTGTGATCCAGCAGGATGTGGGCGTTCAGCTCTATACGATGGAAGAACAGACGGCTGAAAATGCGCAGACGCCGTCCCCGACACCGTCTGACGCTTCTGGCGCCGATGAAACGGAAGAGAGCCTGATGGAAGGCAAGATCCCGCTGGTCGGTGTGGCGGCAACGGTCACTCTGACCGATTCCGAAGGCGAAGCCACCGATTATGCGGTAGATACCGAAACTGGTACGGCGCTGGCAGAGGAAGTGGAACCCGGTGAGTATACCGTGACGATCCAGCCCATCGAGGGGTATATCGTGCCGGAAAGCACCACGGTGACCGTTGAAGAGAAGGTAGTGTATCAGGCCGACGTGGACGCCGTCAAAGACAAGATCATGCAGTCCAGTCAGGTCAATGAAAGCGCCGAGGACTCCGCGGTGAATACCGCCGGTTCAGCGCCGATTGCTGAAGAAGTGACCGATACGGTCCAGTATGCGGAGAGCGCGAAAGAAGAAAAGAGCCGCACGACGGTTTATACCGCCAAACTGAGCAGCAGCGGTCATCTGCTTTTTAATGATGGCCAGGAATCGCCGTATCTGCCGGTTTACAAAGATGGCACCCAGGAGCTGACCGGTGCCACACGTGACAGTGGCTATACGGGATACAGTGCTATGTCCGTATGGCTGCCCGGTGCGGCAGATTCCATTGTGAACCTGGGCGGTACCAGCCGCACGATGAGTATGGCGCACCGCACGGATGACGGCGCGATGGTTCTGGAAGAGGGGAACGGGTCCACTGCAACACCCAACCCCGAAACAACTCCCACGGCGGAGCCTTCTCCCAGCACGGAGCCGACGCCCACTGTGACACCTACACCGGAGCCGACTGCCACACCTACCCCGACGCCTACGGCCACACCGACCGTAACGCCCACTGCAACGCCGACCCCGACCCCCAGCCAGACGGCCACCCCCGTTCCGACGGAGGCTCCCACCCCGACGCCGGCCAAGGATCCCACGGCGGATTGGCCCAGCACGATCGAGGCCAGCAAACTGGCTGAATACAATTTTGCAGTAACCAGCACCGAGAAGATCGAGTATGTTTACACGGGCTGGCAGCAGATCGACGGCGTTACATATTATTATGATCCCGTCACCCATGAACCTGTGACCGGCAATCAGGTCATTCAAGGGGATGTGTATACCTTTGGTGCCGACGGTGCACTCAATCGCACGGCCCGCGGCATCGACGTTTCCAAGTTCCAGGGAACCATCGACTGGAATGCCGTCAAGGCGGACGGCATCACGTTCGCCATCATCCGCTGCGGTTACCGCGGTTACGGTACGGGTGCTCTGGTAGAAGATTCCACCTATCGACAGAACATCCAGGGCGCCATCAATGCGGGCCTGAAAGTCGGTGTCTACTTCTACAGCCAGGCCATCAACGAGGCGGAAGCCGTGGAGGAAGCCAGCATGGTTCTGAGCCTTGTCAGCGGTTATTCGCTGCCGCTCGGCGTCTATTATGACACCGAATCTGTGGCTGGCGGCCGTGCCAATGCCATCAGCGCCGCCCAGCGCACTGCTTGCGCGGTTGCCTTCTGCGAAACGATCCGCAATGCCGGCTATAAAGCGGGTGTTTACTCCTATGCAAGCTGGTTCTACAATGCACTGAACTTTGCAAACATCAGCAAGTACAACATCTGGATCGCGCAGTATCGCGATACCCTGAGCTTTAACTATAAGTACAACATCTGGCAGTATACCGGTTCGGGCCGTGTCAACGGCATCTCGACCGCAGTCGATATGAACATCGGCTGATTTCCCAAAAGCAAAGCAGCGGCCCGGAACCTTCCGGACCGCTGCTTTTGTACTCTATAAAAATCCCGCAGGGGTATAACGAGCCCTGCGGGATTTTTTCTTTAGTTTTGGGAGTTCTGGGCAATATCAGTGGCAAGGCGTCTGCAGCATCGAAGCCGCCCCGCCGCGGGTCTGGCCGCTGCCATGAATGATGTACTTGTAGGTGCACAGTTCCGCCAGCCCCATGGGGCCACGGGCATGCAGCTTCTGGGTACTGATCCCCATTTCACAGCCCAGGCCAAATTCACCGCCATCGGTAAAGCGGGTGCTGGCGTTGATATACACGGCAGCGCTGTCCACACAGGAAGCAAAGCGCTGGGCGGCAAGCGTGTCTGCCGTCACGATTGCCTCGCTGTGATGGGTCGAGTGTCTGGCAATGTGGGCGATAGCCTGTTCCAAAGAATCGACAACCGCCACGCTGAGTTTGTAGTCGAGATATTCTGTGTCGAAGTCTTCGGCGGCTGCGGGTACGCCCTCAATGATAGCAGCAGCGCCCGGGTCCAGATGCAGTTCCACCGGGGGCAAACCGGCGGCCGCCCGGTCATCCACCAGGCACTTTTTCAGCATCGGCAGGAAGGTGCCGGCAACATCGCGATGTACCAGCAATGCTTCTTCTGCGTTGCAAACGCTGGGCCGGCTGGTTTTGGCGTTTTCTACGATGCGCAGCGCCATGTCCAGATCAGCGGCAACATCCACATACACATGGCAGATGCCGGTACCGGTCTGAATGCAGGGAACCGTGGCATTTTCCACACAGGCACGGATCAGACCGGCGCCGCCGCGGGGAATCAGCAGATCCACCAGACCGTTGGCGGTCATCAGCTCGTTGGCACTGGCATGGCTGGTATCCTCAATCAGGCTGACCGCACATTCCGGCAAGTGGACCTTGCGCAGCCCGGCGCGCAGCGCCTGCACAATGGCATTGCAGCTGCTCCAGGCGTCGCGTCCGCAGCGCAATACACAGGCGCTGCCAGCCTTCAGGGCCAAAGCGGCGGCATCGCTGGTAACATTGGGGCGGCTTTCGTAGATAATGGCGATCACGCCCATGGGAACAGCGGTCTTTTCGATAACCAGACCGTTGGGACGTACGATCTTGCGCAGAACGGCTCCCACCGGATCGGGCAGAGCCGCCACTTCCCGCATCCCTTTGGCCATGTCGGTCAGGCGGCCCGGGGTCAGGGCCAACCGGTCCAGCATCACATCACTGACCCGGCCGCGTGCAGCATCCAGGTCCCGTTTGTTGGCCGCCAAAATCTCGTCCTGGG
Source organism: Candidatus Gemmiger excrementigallinarum (assembly GCA_019116445.1). Taxonomy (GTDB): domain Bacteria; phylum Bacillota; class Clostridia; order Oscillospirales; family Ruminococcaceae; genus Gemmiger; species Gemmiger excrementigallinarum. The sequence goes on along the minus strand of DXBP01000031.1, from coordinate 30,012 downwards.
CGGCTACCAAGGCTACAGCCATGGCTTCCAGCGCCTCGTTTTTTACATGAGTGTCGGCCAGCGCCAACGGCATCCGGGCGCCTTGCGCCAACTCCAAAATTTCCCGGGTGGTCATTGAAAGCCCTCCTTTTTCCCGATAAAGCGGGTGCCAACAGGTTTTCCGTCCAGAATGTCGTACAGTACACCGGCGTTGGCACCGTTGGCAATGATCATATCCACACCTGCGTGGGTGGCGCGCTTGGCTGCCACCACCTTGGTCAGCATACCGCCGGTCCCCAGTGAAGAACCGGCACCGCCCGCCAGGCGCTCGATCTCGGGGGTGATTTCCTCCACCACCGGAATCAGCCGGGCATTGGGGTCACTGTGCGGATCGGCGGTGTACAGACCATCAATGTCCGACAGCAGCACTACCAGGTCCGCATGAATACACTGGGCCACCAGAGCCGCCAGCGTATCGTTATCGCCCAGGGAATATTCCTCAATGGCGATGGGGTCGTTTTCGTTGATGATGGGAATGGCCCCCAACTGCAGCAGACGTTCCAGCGTGGTGCACAGGTTGCGCAGCCGGTTTTCGTGGTCGAAGTCTTCCCAGGTCAGCAGCATCTGCGCCACCGTGTGATTATACTGGCTGAACAGCCGGTCATAGGTGTACATCAGTTCACACTGACCCACCGCAGCGGCAGCCTGTTTGGTGGTAATATCTTTGGGCTTCTGGATCTGCAGTTTGCCCACCCCCAGACCGGTGGCGGCCGAGGAAACCACGATCAGTTCGTGGCCGGCATTTTTGATGTCGCTCCAAACCTTGACGAGGGCTTCGGTATGGCGGATATTCAGCCGCCCGCCCGGATGAGCCAGGGTGCTGGTGCCGACCTTTACAACGATTCGCATGATTTACTTCCCCAATTCCTTTGTCTTTTCATAAGCAGCCAGTACGGCGTCCGTCACGGCACCGCGGAAGGCGCGCTGCTCCAGCAGGCGCACGCCCTGAATGGTGGAGCCGCCCGGGCTGCATACGGCGTCTTTCAGGGCGCCGGGGTGCTGGCCGCTTTCCAGCACCATACGGGCGCTGCCCAGTACTGTCTGGGCGGCATATTCCTGGGCCTTGGCACGGGGCAGACCGACAGCTACGCCGCCATCGGCCAACGCTTCGATAAACTGATACACCCAGGCAGGGCCACAGCCGGATACAGCACTGGCCGCGTCGATGAGATGCTCCGGCACCTCATCCAGCTGCCCGGCCGGCGCCATGGCGCCCAGCCATTCCTGAAGCTGTTCCGGCTCCACGTCGTCGTAGCAATATTGGATCATGCCGGACCCCAGGGCCACAGGTGTGTTGGGCATCATCCGGATGATGGGATAGCCGCTGCCCGCCATCTGGCGGATCTGATGCATCGACAGCCCGGCGGCCATCGTTACCAGCACAAAGGGACGGCTTTCGGCGCGGGATTCCAGTACCGGTGCCAGCTCATCCAGCATATCTTCCATCATCTGGGGTTTTACGCCCAGGAAAATAAAATCACAGATACTGGCTACCTGTTCATTGGTACCGCAGGCACAGCCCAATTCTTCGGCCAGCGCCTGGGCTTTGGCCGGGGTGCGGTTGGCCAGCAGAACATCTGCGGCGCCGGCGCCCTTACAGACGGCACGCGCAACGGCGCCGCCCATGTTTCCGCAGCCAATAAAACCGTATTTCATAACCGTTTTCCTCCATTATGATCTGGCATTTCCATTGTCTTTATGATCTTTGCGTTCCCTTCGGTTGCATAGAAAATGTATACCTATATAAAGTATACCTGTAATGGTATCGCACCCGGTTGCTTTTGTCAATCAAAAGGTGGGCAGGGGACTGGAAATTCGTGCAGAATTTGCTATAATACAAACAGAGCATAAAAACAGCAAAAAGAGGCGAACTGTATGCAATATGTAGAACTGGGCCGGACCGGCCTGAAGATTTCCCGCCTTGGATTCGGAGGCATTCCCATCCAGCGCATTGATCAGCCCGGCACACGGGAACTGCTCAAGGCCGCACACGAGATGGGGGTCAATTACATTGATACCGCCCGGGCTTACACTGTGAGCGAGGAGTGGATCGGCCAGTCCCTGGAGGAATTGGGGCTGCGGGATGCATTTGTGCTGGCTACCAAGTGCCGTGCACTGACCAAGGCCGATATGGAAGCCGAACTGGCCCAAAGCCTGAAAAATCTGCGCACCGATCACATTGAACTCTATCAGTTCCATAACCCCAGTATGGAGGACCTGAAAAAGATCCTGGCGCCCGGCGGTTCCATGGAGGCATTGCTGGAGGCCAAAGCCCGGGGCGTGGTAGGGCATATCGGTCTGACAGCCCATCTGGCGGCGGTGTTTGAGGCGGCGCTGGAAGTCCCCGAGATCGAAACCATCATGTTCCCGTACAACATTGTGGAACAGCAGGGGGCCGAACTCATTGAGCGCTGCGCCAAAGCCGGCAAGGGCTTTATCGATATGAAGCCGCTGGCGGGCGGTGCCATTGAGGATGGCCGTCTGGCACTGCGCTATGTGTTGTCCAACCCCAACGTGACGGTGGCCATCCCCGGCATGGCGGCCATCGAAGAACTGGAGGGGAACGTCAAGGGAGCAGAGAACATCGACCCGCTGACCGAAGAAGAGGAAGCTGCCTGCCAGAAGGTGCGGGACGCACTGGGCACCCAGTTCTGTCGCCGCTGCAACTATTGCGCTCCCTGCACGGTGGGAATTTCCATTCCCAATGTGTTCCTGTTCCAGGGCTATCTCAACCGGTACGGCCTGGAAAATTGGGGACGTGAGCGTTACGCCACGCTTTCTGTCAAGGCCGGTGCCTGCGTGCAGTGCGGTGCGTGCGAAACCCGCTGCCCCTACAACCTGCCCATCCGCAACATGATGAAAAAAGCGGCTGAAGATTTCGGCGAATAAGCGCACCTGTTCACCGCGGCACACCTTAAGGCTGTGCCGCGGTTTTTCTGTGCCAAAAACCGGAAAAATTTTTGTGCAGGCTGTTGTTTTTCAGGCTTCGGGCGTGTATAATTTATCCTGTATAATTTTGTGCAAAAATGTGAGGAATCAGTATGCTTTCCGACCCCCAGCTTCATTATCTGGACAATGCCGCAACCACCCGCATCGACCCGGCGGTGACCGAGGTCATCCACGATGCGCTGGTGGAATTGTGGGCCAATCCCAGCAGCCTGTACGACCCGGCGGTGGCTGCACAGGACGGCATCGAAAACGCCCGGACCCGTATCGCAAAAACTTTGCACTGCCGCAGCGATGAGATCTATTTCACCGGCTGCGGTACCGAGGGCAACAATATGGCGGTATGGGGCGCGGCCATGCCCCGGCGGCATTGGGGCAACAAGGTCGTGGTATCCGGATTTGAGCATCCCAGCGTGCAGCTTGCGGCCCGCGCGCTGAAAAACGAAGGCTTCCAGGTGGTGGAGATTCCGCCGGAAGCGGACGGCCATCTGGACGTGAACAAATTCCTGGCGGCGGTGGACAAAAACACTGTGCTGGCCTCCTGCATGGCGGTCAACAATGAAACCGGCGCCGTGCAGGATATTGCGGCGCTGGCGGCAGGCATCAAGGCCCGCAACAGCCGTACCCATTTCCATGTGGATGCGGTGCAGGCGTGGCTGCGGATCCCCATTGATCTGCAGAAATGGGCCGGGGTGGACACACTGGCGGTATCGGGCCATAAGATCCATGCGCCCAAAGGCATCGGTGCGCTGTTCATCCGGGACAGCCAGCGCCAGACCCTGCGCCCGCCCTACTGCGGCGGCCATCAGGAACGCGGCTTGCGCCCCGGTACCGAGAATACACCCTATATCGTCGGTTTGGGCCTGGCGGCTGCCAAAGGCTACCAGTCCATGCGTACCCGTTCCCAGCAAATGGAAGCCTTGAATCACCGTCTGCGGGAGGGGCTGGCCGCGCTGCCGGGTATCCACATCAATTCCCCGGCGGATGCGGTGCCGGAGGTCGTGAACTTCTCCACCGGCTGTATCAACAGCCAGACCTTTATCAATTATCTCAACACCCGTGGCGTTCTGGTTTCGGGCGGCAGCGCCTGCGACAAGGGGGAACCCAGCCATACGCTGGAAGCCATGGGCTGTGATGAGCGTACCATTCACACAGCGCTGCGTGTCAGCTTCTGCGCTGATAACACCGCCGCGGATGTGGATGCCCTGCTGGACGGCCTGAAAAACGGCCTGCAGAGTCTGCAGCATATCTGAACCAATTCCCAAAGGAAAGGCAATTCCCATGAAAGAAATCATCCTGGCCTATCAGGGCGAAATGACCCTCAAGGGCCTGAACCGCGGCAAGTTTGAAGCACGTCTTGCCAAGATCATTCGCTGGCGGCTGGAGCCGCTGGGCAAATTCAAAGTGTACCAGGCCCAGAGCACGGTTTTTATCGAACCGTTGGAGGAAAACCTGGATATGGACGAGGCATTCCGCCGTGTGTCCCGTGTGTTCGGCATCGTAAAGATGAGCCGCGCCGTGGAATGTGACAAGGAGTTTTCCGCCATCTGCGAAACAGCGGAAGCCTACCTTGGCCAGACACTGCGCGGTCTGCGCACTTTTAAGGTGGAGGCCAAACGGGCTGATAAGTCCTACCCGATGAAGAGCCCGGAAATCTGCCGGGAACTGGGTGCCTATCTGCTGGATAAACACCATCACCTGCGGGTGGATGTCCACCATCCCCAGTTGGAGATCATGGTGGAGATTCGTGACCATGCCGCCTATGTCCACGGCCCCAAGGTGGAAGCGGCCGGCGGTTTGCCGGTGGGCACCAGCGGCCGGGCCCTGAACTTGCTTTCGGGCGGTATCGACAGCCCCGTGGCAGCCTGGTGTATGGCGCGCCGCGGTCTGGCGCTGCATCACATCCATTTTGCCAGCCCGCCCTATACCAGCCTGCGCGCAAAACTCAAGGTACAGAAACTGGCCAAGGAACTGGTGGAATACACCGGCAACTGCACACTGTTCGTGGTACCTTACACCAAACCCCAGGAATATATCCGCGATCATGCACCCGATGTGCTGTTCACGGTGCTCATGCGCCGCAGTATGCTGCGCATTGCAAAGCAGGTGGCTGATAAACTGGAACTGCAGGCCCTCATTACCGGTGAAAGCCTGGCTCAGGTGGCCAGCCAGACCATGGCGGCCCTGGCCTGCACCGATGAAGCCCAGGACCTGCCGGTGCTGCGGCCCTGCATCGGCATGGATAAGACGGAAATCATCTCGATTTCCCGCAAGATCGGCACCTTTGAAACCTCCATCGAACCTTACGAGGACTGCTGCACGATCTTTACGCCGCCCCATCCCAAGACTAACCCCACGCTGGCTGAGATTCTGGCAGCCGAGGAAGGTATGCCGGAACTGAAGGCCCTGGAAGCCGAAGCTGCCGAACAGGTGGAGAAAATCGCCATCCGGATGGGAGAGGATGATCTGCTGTGACTGCAGAAATCATTTGTGTAGGTACGGAATTGCTGCTGGGGGACATTGTCAACACCAACGCCCAGTTCCTGAGCCGGGAATTGGCGGAACTGGGCATCAGCGTCCTGCATCAGTATGTGATCGGGGATAATCCCGAACGGCTGCGGGAACTGGTGAGTCAGGCCCGCCGCCGCAGCGATTTGCTGGTGTTTTCGGGCGGGCTGGGGCCTACCGAGGATGACCTGACGAAGGAAACAGTCGCCGAGGCATTCGGGGATACCTTGCACTTTGATGAGGAAGAATGGGACAAGATCGTTTCCTTTTTCGCCCGCACCAACCGCAATCCTACCCCCAACAACCGCAAACAGGCTATGGTCCCCACCCGGGGGCATAAGATCATCAACGACCACGGTACCGCCCCCGGTGCCTGGTTTGAGGATGAACAGGGCCATTGCGCCGTGCTGATGCCCGGCGTTCCCCGGGAAATGAAAGCCATGTGGACCGAGCAGGTCCGCCCGGCACTGCAGAAGCGCCAGAATTGCACGATTCACTCCCGCACTCTGCGGGTATTGGGCGGAGAGAGCAGTATTGCCAGCAAAGTGGCGCCGCTGTTTGAAAACGCCAACCCCACCGCGGCGATTTACTGCAAAACGGGAGAGAGCGAGATCCGTGTTACCGCACGGGAAGCCACCCCCGAAGCGGCGGAGCGCGCCTGCAATGAATATCTGCAAAAATTCCGTGACATCCTGGGCGACGCTGCTTACGATGTGGACGTGCCCGCCCTGGAATACACGGTAGTGCGCGTTTTGCGGCAAAAAGGTCTGCACGCGGCCACGGCGGAAAGCTGTACCGGCGGCATGGTCGCCCAGCGGCTGACCAACGTGCCTGGCGCCAGTGAAGTGTTCGGCTTCGGTTTTGTCACCTATGCGGAGGCTGCCAAGCAGAAACTGCTGGGGGTGGATGCTGCGCTGATCGAGCGGTACAATGTGGTGTCCGGGCCGGTGGCTGTTGCCATGGCTTTTGGCGCTGCGAAGGCATCGGGCGCCGAACTGGCTGTGGGGATTACCGGTATCGCCGGTCCCGGCGGAGCACTGCCCGGCAAACCGGTGGGCACCGTCTATCTGGCCGGTGCCGATACCCGTACCGGCACCGGCTGGCTGATGCGGCTGACGTTGGGCGGTTATCATGACCGGGGAATCATCCGCACCCGTGCAGCGCTGTATGCGCTGGACCTGCTGCGCCGTATGGCGCTGGGGCTTCCGGTCCCCGACGGCCTTGCCGTTACGCAGGATACACCACCGGAACAGAGTGATATATGATTACGCAAAGAAAGGCACATCATGGTCAACACACAACTCAAAATTTTACGCGTATTCGGCCCGACGTCGGCCGAAGTGTCGGCTGTGCTGCGGCAGACCCGCGACGATGGCTGTCCGGGGCTGCGTCTGCTGGAACGGGACGGTGAGTTTGCCGTCTGCGTGCAGGTCAGCGCTCCCAACCGGGCGATGGCTGAACAATATTGTGATAAATGGGTGCAGAAGCTCAGTGCCAAATTCGGCGATGATGTTTTTGCTACTGGCGAAACCAGCCTGGCCCAGGCAACTTTGGATCTGCTGCTGAAGAAGCGCAAACTGCTGGTGGCTGTGGATGAAACCACCGGCCGGCTGCTGGGGAATCTTTTGCAGCCGCTGGCCCACAGCGAAGCGGTGTTCGACTTCGGTACCGAGAGTTATGCCAACCCGCAGCGGGAGCGCCAGATCAAGGTGCCGCCCCAGCTGCTCAAAAAGTTCCCCGGTGATGTGGTGCAGGCGGCGGCCGGTCATGCGCTGTCGGCTCTGCAGGTTACGGGGGCCGATTTTGCAGCAGCCTATATGCCCGCTACCGTGGGGCAGTGTCCCTTTGTGCTGATCTGTGACCGGCACGGCGCCGCTGCCTGCGCACTGCCGCCGGATCTCACCGATGCAGCCATCGGCAATCAGATTCTGGATCTGCTGCGCCGCCGCCTGCAGGGGCTTCGTCTGACGGATTCCTGTATCACCTTCCGCCCGGGGCGGGAACATCCTCTGCTGCTGGTTTCTGAAGCCGGACGGGAAAAAAGCAACACTGTGCGTTTTTCGCTGCGCCGCAGAACTCCCGCCACCCAGGATGTCGACCACACGGCGGACTTTGAGCCGATGATGGACTTTAACACGGCTGAGCCGGAAATGCCGCCGCGCTACAATGCCCCGGCACAAAATGTCCGGGAAACTTCCCGGCAGCCGTCCGGCAGTGCAGCTCCGGTGGGAACCATCCAGTTTGAAACGGATTTCGATGAGGCGCAAGATGTCAACACCGATCCCATGAACATTGAAACAGCTGGTCCGCAGGCGGCCAGTGCTGCCCGCCGTCGCCGCACATCCGTTTCGGATGAGTATGCCACACCGCTGTATATCGAGGAACGCAGCGCCCCGGCGCCGTCCCTTCTGGATGATGAGATCCCGGATTTTTCGGCCCAGATCGACCCTGAAGCACTGGCAGCCGCCCAGGCGGCGGATGACGCTGACGCTGCGGCCGGCCGTACTACCACTGCCGAAGAATTCAGTAAAGCAGCCACGCGGCTGTTTACCGAGGAGGACGAAGCCGAACTGGCGGCGGCGCAGAACCGCCGTCGCAGGGCAGAACCGGAAAGAAACAGCCGCCCGCAGGCAAAATCGCCGGCTGCCTCCAACAGCATCCGCAACCGCAGTCTTGCCATGATCGAGCGCACCGAGCGCCGCCGCAAACGTACAGTTACAGCGGTGCTGGTGATTCTTGTATTGCTGCTCCTTGCCGGTGCAGCAGGCCTGTGGTGGTTCTTCCGCAATGATCTCGGTACCCGCCCCGCGGCCAAAAATTACGGTACCACCGTGTATGATGAAACGGCGGAAGCCTATCTGACCAACGCGCTGGAAAAACGTCCCGGTGCGGTCGGATTCCTGGGCTGGCCGGGTCTGGACGGTACGCTGGTATATGCGGCCGGGACGGAACCGGAAACCCGGGAAAGCAGCAGTCCGGCTGTGATCACTCGATTTGCCACGGCCAGTTCGCTGAATTCCGCAACGCCCGGCAACACCGTGCTGGAATGCACGGGGGATACCTACGCCGCCCTGGCGCAGGAGGAAGTTGTCAAACAGAACAGTGGCTTTACGCTGTATCTGCAGGATGGCACCTATCGTTTCAAAATGGTAGCCGTCTATTACCTTGACCCCACCGAGGAAGGGGAGGGGGCCTTCGACCTTTACGGTGCCACCGACCTTTCCAACTACTACGATTACCTTTCCTTCGTGGCCGGTATTCAGGCGCGCAGCCTGTGGCAGACCAATGTAGAGATCGGTGACGATTCCCACTTCCTCACGCTGACCAGCACGACCAGCGAAGAAGGCGTTCTCCTTTGCGTAACGGGACGCCTGATCGAAGGGGAAGAAGCTGCGGCGCTGGATGGTGCTTCCATCACGGCGGCGGAAGAACCGCTTCTGACAGCCCTGCAGTACCAAAGCAAAAATCAGCCGATGCCCACCGTCAGCAGCCTGCTGAGTGCCAGCGTTGACCGGTATGCCCAGCAAAGCGCAGCCAGCGCGGCCAACCGGAACAGCGCCCAGTCCCAGGAGGAAGAAGAGGGCAGCAACCTGGATGATCAGATCGCAGATATGCAAGCCCAGACGGATGCCATTCTTGCCAGTACCGATAAGCTGCTAGCCGGTCTGACCGATGTGGCAGGTTCCGGCAACGAGGCGGAATCCGACCTGAATCAGGGCGCCGAGGGCGGCCTGCCGGAGCAGGTTGTCACCGTAGATCAGGTGGCTGCCACTCCCACACCGGCTCCCACAGAGGCACCCTCGTCCAGCGAATCCGTATCTGGTGATTCTTCTTCCGGCGATGGCGGAAGCAGCAGTTCCTCCACGGATTCCGGCAGTGGCTCTTCCGGCGGAGAAACCATCAACGTTACGATGAACGGCACCGCGCAGACGATGGATCTTGTGCAATGCCTGGCCATGGTCGCCCAGAATGAGCTGGGTCCCAACGCACCGGCAGAAGCCTATAAAGCACAGTGCGTGGCCACTCATTGCTGGATTCTCAGTCAGTCCGGTTACCCGTCGGTAGTAGGCACGACGCCCGGCGCCACAGCGCTCGCGGCGGCCCAGGAAGTTGCCCGGGTGCTGGTTACTTATAACGGGCAGGTCTGCTTTACGCCGTATTTTGCATCGGCCAGTACCGGTACTGCCTCTGCGGCTGATGTCTGGGGCAACGATCGCCCCTGGCTGCAGGCGGTGGACAGCCCGTACGATCAGTCGGTGGCTACCAACTGGCACACCAACGGCAGCACCAGCGGCACGGCGCGCTTCTCCCGCCAGACGCTGCAGGACCGCATCAAATCGGAACTGGGTATCGACCTTTCCGGCGTAGACCCCAACAACTGGTTCAAGATCCTTTCCACCAACCAGTATGGCTGGGTAGCCAAGATCCAGGTCGGTCCCGATGGCAACAGCGAAACCGTCAGCGGCCGCTGGTTCCGTGAAAATCTGCTGGCCCGGCAGAGCGTCGACGGACGCAGCTTGCGCAGCCAGTGCTTTACCGTCAGCTATGACGCCAGCCTGGACTGCTTCATCTTTGATGTGTACGGCTACGGCCACGGCTGCGGCATGAGCCAGTGGGGTGCTATCGGATACGCCCAGAACGGCTGGGGATACCAGGACATCCTGTTGCACTACTATCCCGGCACCACCATCACAACCTATTGATCAAATGACCCGTCCGGGATTTCCCGGGCGGGTTTCCTGTGTACAATTGCAGCAGGATATGGTACTATACAGTTCAGTGGCGGCCCGGCGCGAGAAAATAACCGGGGAAACAAAAGGAAGTAATCAGTCATGAAAAAGATTTTGATGCTGGCCACCGGCGGCACCATTGCAACCCTGAAAACTGAAGAAGGAAAAGTGCCACAGCTGACCTCCCAGGAACTGCTGCGCACCGTGCCGGAAATCCGGGAAATCTGCCAGGTAGAAACAAGACAGTTGTTCCAGCTGGACAGCACCAACGTGCATCCCGAACATTGGAAAACGATCGCCCGGGCCATTCGCGAGCAGTATGATGCTTTTGACGGTTTTGTGGTCACCCACGGCACCGATACCATGGCCTATACGGCGGCCGCCCTGAGTTATATGCTGCCGGATTCGCGCAAACCCATTGTGCTGACGGGCGCCCAGAACTCCATCGGCGAACGGGAAACCGATGGCCGGCGCAATTTGCTGGATGCCTTTCTGTATGCCTCCTCGGGCTGCGCCTGGGGAGTGACCATTGTGTTTGACGGCCAGGTGATGCTGGGGACCCGCGCCAAAAAGCTGCGCACCAAAAGCTACCATGCGTTTTCCAGCATCGGTTACCCGGAGGTAGCCCGCATCCGGGACCGAAACGTGTACCCGGTGTTGCCCAGACCGCAGGGGCTGGGACGTCCGGCGGTCAGCCTGGAACTGGACCCGGCGGTATTTGTACTCAAACTGATTCCCGGTATTCAGCCGGATGTGCTGCGCCTGTTGCGGCCGGCCTATCACGCGCTTATCGTGGAGGGATTCGGCGTCGGTGGTGTACCATACTACGCCACGGCAGATTTTGCCCGGGAAGTCGGCGCCTGGATCGAAGCCGGCAAGGTTGTCATCATGACAACCCAGGTCATCTACGAGGGCAGCGATATGAGTGTTTACCAGGTAGGGCATCAGATCAAGCAGAACTACGGCGTCATTGAAGCCTATGATATGACTCTGGAAGCGGTAGTCACCAAGACGATGCACCTGCTGCCGCAGTGCCCCGATCTGGATGCGTTCCGCACCCGGTTCCTTACGCCGGTAGCACACGACATTTTGCTCCCGGCGGAAAACTAAGGCACAGGAGCTCATGATGAGGAAGTTGCCATGCATATCCTAAAGACGATTCTTCGCTGGATTCTGATTGCACTGTGCCTTACGGCGTTGTTGGCCTATGGCCTTTTCTCCGTGTCGGGGGTGACGGGATTGGGGATTGCCGTTTTGGCGCTGCCGATTGCACCGAGCCGATTTTTGTGGAAGTTGATCCTTCCGCCGGATTCCCCGCGCTTTGCGAAAGAAGCAATCCTGGCCGCCGCGTTTCTGCTCCTGTTGGCAGCTTCTCCTGCGGCGGTAGAACAAGGTGCGACCCCAGATAAAACGCTCCCCGTGGCAACGGTTACCCCCAGTCCGGCGCAGATATCCGCAAATTCTTCTGCCTCCGTCGCAGCGCCGGAAATATCCGCTGCACCGCAGCCATCTGCAACACAGGTCCCTGCATCGGAACCTGTGGCGGCGGCAGAAGATGAGGAACAGAACGCTATCGGGCAAAACGATACCGTGTATGTGTCCGGCAGCGGAAACGGAAAAAAGTATCATCTTGTTTCCGATTGCAGCAATATGAAAGATCCCATGGGGATTTCTCGGTCCGAAGCGGAGGCAAGCGGCTACACGCCCTGTAAAAGATGCTGCGAATAATAGGGTGGCCCCTGGGAAAATAAGAAAAAGGCCCTGTCGGCAGACAGGGCCTTTGCTGTTGGCAGAAAAAATGCAAAACCCGCGACCATCCAAGGATGAATCGCGGGTTTTGTTGGCGGAGTAAGAGAGATTTGAACTCTCGCGGCCCTTTCGGACCCTACGCCCTTAGCAGGGGCGCCTCTTCGACCTCTTGAGTATTACTCCACAAGTCAAAGTGATTGGAATATTCACTTGTTATACAAAATGGCGGAGAGGATGGGATTCGAACCCATGGTCCGCTCACGCGAATCGCTGGTTTTCAAGACCAGTTCCATAAACCACTCGGACACCTCTCCACAGTGGCTGCCGCCAAATGCGAGTATTATTTTAGCATGGAAAACCGGGCTTGTCAAGCCCGGTTTCCGCTTTTTCTTTAATTTTTTTTGCAATCCTGTTCTGCTGCCTTTTTGCCCCGGTTTCTGGCCAGACATCCCCAGCCAAATACAGCGGCGCACAACCATTCACCATTGCTGAAAAATCCTGAGAGCAAGGCCCAGCAGGCAGCGCCCAACTGCGCGGCAGGCAGTTCGGTGGTATAGGCCACAACCACAAGTTCCATCATGACCAGGCAGAGGGGGAGCAGGCCGAGTCCGCTCAGCAGCAGGGAGGGCCCATATCCCTTGCAGGCATGGCGATCACGCCAGGTGGGCAGCAAAAAGCCGGCAGCACAGCCCAGCAACCAGGGCAAGGCTCCGATCAGGCTTTGTTCCGGACTGGCAGTTACATAAATAGCTGTGGGGCCATCTGCACCACCGATCACGCCGACAGAAGCTGCCTGCCCGGCGGTAAATTGGCTGGCCAGCATCGGCAGCGATACGACAGCCAGCACCACCACAGCCAGTGCAACAAAGGCCCAGCGCCACCGGCTGGGCCTGCCGGACGCACCCATGGCGATGTTGAACTGTGCAGCCACCTCATCAGGAGTGCCCAGCTCAGCCATGATCTGCTCGTCGCTCTGGCCTGCCTCCCGACGGCTCTCAAAATCTCCGGCCAGTTCCGTCATAATGCGCACCCGGGTGCGGCGATCCGCCCGCAGGCGACGCTCAATGGCGTTCATGTACCGTTTTACCGGCGGCAATATGTCCACCGTTTTGTTGCCAATTTTCCATTTCATGGTTGATCCCTCTCCAGTGCCTGGTCCACGCAGGCGGTAAATGTGTGCCAAAGTTCGGTTTCTTGTTCCAGCAGCGCCGTCCCCCGTGGGGTTACAGTGTAAATGCGACGGGGCACTTTGCCGGGGCGTATGCCGGGTTCCGGGCTGCTCCAGGCCGAGGAGATGGCGCCTTCCTCCTCCAACCGGTACAAAATCGGGTACAAGGTACCTTCTTTCAGGTCCAGCAGCCCGCTGCCAGCATCCCGCAGTCGTACGATCAGTTCGTAACCGTGGCATGGTTGGTGGGTCAAAAGCTGCAGCACCAGCATTTCCAGCACGCCTTTTTTCAATTGCTGTACAAAGCGCTGCTCACTGTCAGCGGCCATGGAGCACCTCCTTTTTATATTTAGGTTTACTAAGTATTTTATATCATAAATAGAAAGCCCTGTCAAGGGCCGCCCCCTTTACATTTCACCTTGCTGTGCTATACTAGTACACAGTGATATTTTATCCTGGGAGGTACTTCCATGAACGATCCGCGTTGGGCGTCCATTGACGCCTTTGCTGAACAAAACCGTGAAAACATTCTGCGGGACATCACCCGTCTTGTTGCCGTACCCAGTGTTGAGGGCACGCCGGAACCCGGTGCTCCTTTTGGCGCAGGCCCCAAAGCCGCGCTGGACAAGGCGCTGGAGATCGCCTCGGAACTGGGGCTTGCCACCCATGACGCCGAGGGCTATATCGGTTGGGCCGAAACCGGCCCCATTGCCGAGGGGCAGAAATATCTGGCTACCATTACCCATACCGACGTTGTGCCGGAAGGCAACGGCTGGGACGCAGACCCTTACACGGTGCGGGTACGGGATGGCTGGATTCTGGGCCGTGGTGTGGCCGATGACAAAGGCCCCAGTATCCTGTGCCTTTATGCGCTGAAATACCTCAAGGACAGCGGCGTAGCCTTGAAATACCCCGTGCGTGCACTGCTGGGCACCAACGAAGAAACCAATATGCACGATGTGGATTACTATGCCGAGCATTATCCTATGCCGGCGTTCTGTTTCACACCGGATGCCGAGTTCCCGGTATGCAACGGGGAAAAGGGCGGCTTTAACGGTGAAATCGTCAGCCCCAAGCTGGAAGGCGGCGTGATCACGGCATTTGCCGGCGGTGTGGCACGCAATGCCGTACCGGACCGGGCTTCCTGCACGGTCCGGGTGGCCCCGGAGGCCATCAAGCTCGTGGATGGTGTGACGGCGGAAGCTGGTGAAAGCGGCACCACCGTGCTGCGTGGCTGGGGCAAAAGCGGCCATGCGGCCATGCCGGAAGGTACGGTCAATGCCATTGGTCTGCTGGTAAACTGCCTGCTGGAGAGTGATATCTGCACCGAGCAGGAGCAAGCCTATTTAAAGGTACTGCAAACGCTGCATGCGGCCAACGATGGCAGCACGCTGGGAATTGCCGCCAACGACGGCCTGTTCGATCCTCTGACCATCATCGGCGGTACCATTGAGATGAAAGACGGCGTGATCCGCCAGAGCTTTGACTGCCGGTATCCCACCAACACCGCCCCCGAGAAGATGCAGGCTGCTATGGAAAAGGTTTGCGGTACGGCGGCCCACCTGGAGAATCTGACCAGCCGGATTCCGTTTTACATTGCGGCCGACAGCCCTGCCATCCAGACGCTGATCACCACCTACAATGACGTGACAGGGGAGAACAAGACCCCCTTCACCATGGGCGGCGGAACCTATGCGCGCCACTTCCCGTATGCGGTCAGCTTCGGTCCGGAACACACGGATTTGGCTATCCCCGATTTTGCGGGACCGATGCACGGTGCCAACGAAGGCGCCCCGTTTGAAAAACTGATTGAAGCGCTGAAGATCTATATTCTGGCACTGCTGCGCCTGCAGGAGATCGAACTGTAACGCAGCATCCCCAAACAAAAGAACAACCGCCCCGGTGCCTTGTGCGCATCGGGGCGGTTGTGCAGTTTCAGGAATCGTAACGGAACAGTGTGATATAGCAGGCGCGCCGCTGGCGGCGCTTGCGGCGGCAGAGCAATGCGGTGAGCGCCAGCAGGCTGCCGGCTGCGGTCAGAATTACCAGGATCTTACCCAACGTTTTCATATCTGCCTCCTTAAAAAATAGCTGTGGAACGTTTATTACCAACATACTACCATAAACGGCATCAGGATGCAAGCTTCGTACATGCTTTGCAACATTTGCGCAAATTGTTGCAGAAATTGCGCTCTTGGACAAAATGCCAATCCCTGTCCAGTCGGAAATCTTGACTTGCCGCCGCAAAATGGTAAAATGAATAGGTATACTTTGGGGCATAGCAGGGAGAGACGCCGCACATTGCGGAGTGGCTGCGCTGCCCAGTAAAAAAGGAAATGGGGGAAATAGATTGTTCAAGTCCCTAAAGCGTTCTGCCAAAGGCGCAAGCGTGCCGCATGTGAAGGCGACGGCAGGGCAGCCGACTGTAAAAATGCCGGTTCCCGAGCACGTCATCATTCCCATGTCGATGCACATCGGCGCACCGGCAGAACCCGTCGTCAAGAAGGGCGACACCGTTATGGTTGGCACCTTGATCGGCAAAGCGGCTGGCTTTGTCAGTGCCAACATCCACTCCAGCGTATCGGGCACTGTGCAGGATGTTGCGCCGATGCGTATGGTCAACGGGGCCATGACCACGGCCATTGCCATCAAGACCGACGGGCAGCAGACGGTGGATCCGGCCTGCGTGCCGCCCACGGTCACCGACAAAGCCAGTCTGCTGGCAGCTATCCAGGCCTGTGGTCTGGTGGGTGTCGGCGGTGCAGGCTTCCCGACCCACGTCAAGCTGGCGGCTGACACCATCGACACGTTGCTGATCAATGCGGCCGAGTGTGAGCCCTATCTGACCACCGACTGCCGCGAAATGCTGGAATGCAGCGATACGATCATCTCGGGCATTACTGCTGTAATGAAGTACTGCAACATTCCCACCTGCATCATCGGTATCGAGCGCAACAAACCCGAGTGCATCGACCAGATGAATTCTCTGGTGCGCGGTATGCCCGGCGTCAGCGTCAAGCCGCTGCCCACCCGGTACCCGCAGGGCGCCGAAAAAACGCTGGTCGAAACCTGCACCGGGCGGGAAGTGCCCCAGGTAGGTCCTTCCGGCAAACCGGGTCTGCCCGCCGATGTGGGCTGCGTCATCATGAACGTAACCAGCGTTTCGACGCTGGGCAAGTTCCTCAAGACCGGTATGCCGCTGACCACCAAGCGCGTTACCGTGGAAGGCGACGCCATCGCCAAACCGCAGAATGTGGAAGTGCCTATCGGCACGCTGTACCGCGATGTCATCGAGGCTTGCGGCGGTATCAAATCCGATGTGGAACTGGGCAAGATCGTTTTCGGCGGCCCCATGATGGGCGGCGCTGCGCCCAGCGCAGATTTCCCGGTTCTGAAGCAGAATAACGGCCTGCTGCTGTTCAGCAAAAAGGCTGCCGCTCTGCCGGAAGCATCCGCCTGCATCCGCTGCGGCCGCTGCATCGACGCCTGCCCCATGGGTCTGGAGCCGGTTGTGGTGGCAGAGTCTTTTAACAATAAGGACTTCGATGCCCTGAAAGCCCGCTGCGTGGATCTGTGTGTGGCCTGCGGCAGCTGCAGCTATGCCTGCCCGGCCAAGCGCCCTGTCAGCCAGACCATGACGCTGGCCAAGGCGTGGTACATGGCAGAACTGCGGAAAGGAGGCAAATAACAAATGGAAGAACGTTTGCTTGTAACCGCCTCGCCGCATATTCGGGATTGTTCCACGACCCGCGGCCTCATGGGCAATGTAGTCATCGCCCTGCTGCCCTGCGTCCTGGCTTCGGCCCTGATTTTCGGCGTGCAGGCGCTGGTCCTGGTCGTGGTGACCACCTTTGCCTGCGTGGCGTTTGAGTATCTGTACGAATTGCTGCTGCATAAGCAGAACACGGTGGGGGACCTGTCCGCAGTTGTGACCGGTATCATCCTCGCCCTCAATATGCCGGTCGGTATGCCGCTGTGGATCGCAGTGGTGGGCGCCTTTGTCGCCATCGTCATCATCAAACAGCTGTTCGGCGGCATCGGCTATAACTTCGCCAACCCCGCCCTGGTAGGCCGTATCGTGCTGTTCCTCGGCTTCACCTCCCGCATGACCGCCTACGTCTATCCGGATATGGCGGTGGATGCACTGGCCTCTGCCACGCCGCTGGCTTCCAGTGTGGATCTGAACGCTGTCAGCTTCATGGATATGTTCCTGGGCCTGCACGGCGGTATGCTGGGCGAAACCTGCGTCCTGGCCATCTTGGCCGGCTTTGCCATTCTGCTGGCCACGGGCACCATCCAGGCGACCATCCCCGTCAGCATTGTGGCCACCTGCTACGTCCTGACGCTGCTTTACACCGGCGATCCCTATGTGGCGCTGATGGAGTGCATGGCCGGCGGCCTGCTGTTCGGCGCGGTCTTTATGGCCACCGACTACGTCACCAGCCCCTTCACCACCAAGGGTAAGCTGTTCTACGGCATTTTCATCGGCCTGGTGACCTTCCTGATCCGTCACTTTGCCAGCATGAACGAGGGCATGAGTTTTGCCATTTTGCTGGGCAACCTTATGACGCCGTGGTTCAATGCCTGGGGCCATCAGGTGCCGCTGGGCTTCAAAAAAGCGAAAAAGGCCAAAAAGGAAGGGGGCGCTGACTGATGGCAAATAACCAGACCCCGGAAAAGCAGAGTGCCTTTAAGGAGCTGGTACTGCCGGTCATCGTGCTGGTGGTCATCTGCCTCGTATGCAGTGCCCTGCTGGCGGTCCTTAACGATGTGACCGCTCCGATCATTGAAGAAAACACCAAGGCCGAAACCTTGGCGGCGTATCTGTCGGTGCTGCCTGAAGGCACGACCGACGCCGATATGACCGAACTCGAAGGCCTGACCACCCCCGACGTCCAGGGGGCAGTGACCACTTCCTCCGGCGCGGCAGCCGTCAAGGCAGCCTCCTCCGGTTACTCCGGCAAGGACGTCACGGTGTATGTGGCCTTTGATGCCACCGGCGCGATCTCCAACATCAGCGTGGATGCTTCCACCCAGACCACCGGCATCGGTTCCAAGGTGGCAGAGGAGAGCTTCACCTCCGGCTTCATCGGCTGGAACGGCGGTGAGGTATCCAGCGGCGCGCCGGTAGACGGCGTTGCCAGCGCCACGTATTCCAGCAATGCGGTCTTTTCTGCCGTGAATGCGGCCATCGACTGCTATACCAACGAGATCAAAGGGGGTATGTAACGATGGCTGAAAAACCGAGCAAATGGAAAGTTTTTACCGCGGGCATCATTCGTGAAAACCCCGTCCTGCGTCTGGTGCTGGGCTGCTGCTCCGCACTGGCCGTTACCACCACCGTTTCCGGCGCTGTCGGCATGGGATTGTCCATGACCTTCGTGCTGGTGTGCTCCAACATCGTTATCTCGGCACTGCGCAAGGTGATTCCCGGCAAGGTGCACCTGCCGTGCTATATCGTCATCATCGCCACCTTCGTTACGGTGGTTCAGATGGTGCTGCAGGCTTTTGTGCCGGAACTGTACAAATCGCTGGGCGTTTTCCTGGCGCTGATCGTCGTCAACTGCATCATTCTGGGCCGTGCCGAGATGTTCGCCTGCAAGAATACGGTGGTTGATTCCGCCCTGGATGGCCTGGGCATGGGCATCGGTTATATCCTGACCATGGCCCTGATGTCTTCCATCCGTGAGATCATCGGCAGCGGCACCTGGCTTGGCATTACCGTCATTCCCGAAAGCATCGACCGTATGACCATCATGAACTCGGCCCCCGGCGGCTTCTTCGTGTTCGGATGCCTGATGGCCGGCTGCGTCTGGCTGGAGCGCAAGCTCAACAAGCCCATCGAACGCAAAACCTGTGGCGACGTGGTGCTGGACCAGATCGACGCTGCCAAGGCCGAACAGAAAGGGGGCGCTGAAGAATGAGTTCTCAGATTGCAACGTTTGCCACGATCTTCTTCAGCATGATCCTGGTCAACAACTACGTTCTGGTACAGTTCCTGGGCATCTGCCCGTTCCTGGGCGTTTCCAAAAAACTGGATTCCTCTGTGGGTATGGGCCTGGCCGTTATTGTGGTCATGGTCATCGCCACGGCAGTTACTTTCCCGCTGCAGATCTTCCTGCTGGATGCCTTTGACCTGGGCTATATGCAGACCATCATCTTCATTCTGGTCATTGCCGTCCTCGTTCAGCTCATCGAGATCACGCTGAAGCGCTACGTCCCGGCCCTGTATCAGTCGCTGGGCGTCTATCTGCCGCTGATCACCACCAACTGCTGCGTGCTGGGTGTTACCATCCTGGCCGTGCAGGATTACTCTGCTGTGGTGGAAACCTCCGGTTTCGGCCTGGCCTACGCCGAAGCGCTGATCTGCGCTGCCGGCGCCGGTGTGGGCTTCCTGGTAGCTATGCTGCTGTTCTGCGGCGTGCGTCAGCGCGTGGAAAACGCCAACCCGCCTGAAAGTTTCAAAGGCCTGCCCATCACCTTGGTTGCTGCGGCCATTACGTCGCTGAGCTTCATGGGATTCGGCGGTCTGGTCGAAAACATCATCAACGCGATTCTGTAAGAAAGGGGAATAAAGAGAATGAACCCGATCGTATTTGCTATCGTCGTGCTGGTGGTGCTGGGCCTGATCGGCGGCTTTATCCTGGTGCTGGCCTCCAAGTTCATGGCCGTGTATGAGGACCCCCGCATCGCGGAAATCACCGACTGCCTGGCCGGTGCCAACTGCGGCGGCTGCGGCTATGCCGGCTGCGCCGATTACGCCAAGGCCATCGTTGAGGACGGCGCACCTACCTTTAAGTGCGCTCCCGGCGGCGACAAGACCGCTGATGCCATCAACCGCATTATGGGGGCAGAGGAATCTGACCGTCCCAGTATGCGTGCTACCGTCATCTGCGCCGGCGGTGAAAACTGCGGCAAGCGCTTTGATTACAAGGGCATCCAGACTTGCGCTGCTGCGGCTGCCGTGGCTGGTGGTCCCAGCGCTTGCTCCTATGGCTGCCTGGGCCTGGGCGACTGCACCCGCGCCTGCAAATTTGATGCCATCCATGTGGTCAACGGTGTGGCGGTTGTAGACCGCAGCAAGTGCACCGGATGCACTGCCTGTACGGCTGTCTGCCCGCGCAAGGTGATCCAGATGAAGCCTATTGCGCCGCAGCCTGCCGTCAAGTGTTCCAACAAAGATAAGGGCGTTGTGGTCAACAAGACCTGCAAGGTCGGTTGCATTGCCTGTGGTTTGTGTGTGCGCAACTGCCCGCAGCAGGCGATTTTCCTCAAGGATAACGTGGCTGTTATCGACTACACCAAGTGCAATGGCTGCGGCACCTGTGTGACCAAGTGCCCCAAGAAAGCGATCCAGTGGGTCGAAGGCGCACCGCGTCCTATGGACGCACCGGTGCCCGCTCCGGAAGTGCACTGATTCTTTGCACCGCATTCCCCGCCGCAAGGCGGGGAATTTTTGTATTTCAGCCGATTTTTTTGAAAAAACAGGGGACAGAACAGTCTAAGTATGGTATACTGTTCTCTGTAGGTAAATTTGTAATAAACTGCTGGGAGGTTTACCACAATGGAGATCACCAAAGATATTTTGTACGTAGGCGTCAACGACCATGACGTTGACCTGTTCGAGGGGCAGTATAAAGTGCCCAACGGCATGGCATACAATTCTTACCTCATCCGGGATGAGAAAGTGGCTGTCATGGATTCTGTCGATGCCCACTTTACCGATGCCTGGCTGACCAATATTGCCTCTGTGCTGGGGGAGCGTGCGCCGGATTACCTGATCGTGCAGCACATGGAACCCGACCATTCCGGTTCTGTTTTCTCTTTCGCGCAGGCTTATCCCGATACCAAGATCGTGGCGTCTGCCAAGGCTGTTGCCATCATGCAGCAGTTTTTTGATGCCGACTTTACCAGCCGCTGCCTGATCGTCAAGGAGGGCGACACGCTGGAACTGGGCAGCCACACGCTGCACTTCGTAACCGCGCCGATGGTTCACTGGCCGGAAGTCATCATGACCTATGATTCCACCGATAAAGTTTTGTTCAGCGCTGACGCTTTTGGCAAGTTCGGTGCTTTGGACGTGGAGGAAGAATGGCTGCCGGAGGCTCGCCGCTATTACATCGGGATTGTGGGCAAATACGGCCAGCAGGTGCAGGGCGTGCTGAAGAAGGCTGCCGGTCTGGACATCGAAACTGTCTGCTCTTTGCATGGCCCCGTGCTGCACAAAGAGCAGCTGGCAGATGTGCTGGCTGCCTATGATGCATGGAGCGCTTATCGCCCCGAAACGGAAGGTGTGCTGGTGGCTTACAGCTCCATCTACGGCCATACCAAGCAGGCTGCCGAGGAACTGGGCGAAAAGCTGCGTGCCAACGGCGTGGACGTCACCGTGATGGATCTGGCCCGCTGTGATATGGCCGAGGCCGTGGCCCAGGCTTTCCGTTACAGCAAGCTGGTGCTGGCCTCTCCGACTTACAATGGAGAAGTTTTCCCGTTCACCCGCTGCTTCATTGAGCACCTGACGGAGCGCAACTATCAGAACCGTACGGTAGCGATCATCGAAAACGGTACGTGGGCGCCTACTGCCGGTCGTGTGATGCGCAAGATGCTGGAAAACAGCAAGAACCTGACGATTCTGGATCAGACCGTCAGCATCAAGAGCGCACTGAATGCCGCCAGCCGTGCCCAGCTGGATGAAATGGCCGAAGCTCTGAGCAAGTAATTTCTGCAAAAATCTCCCAAAATGGGGTTGACAAAACGGCAGAGATGCCGTATAATATCTAGCGTTGACCCCATTATGGAAGATTAGCTCAGCTGGTTAGAGCGCTGCGTTCACATCGCAGAGGTCTTGGGTTCGAGTCCCTAATCTTCCACCATGAAAACCTTATCTAAGCCCAAACGTTGGGTACAGATAAGGTTTTTCTTTTTCTTCTGAAAAGTTTGCAGCAAACCGCAAAAGCCGGAACAGGCCGCTCCCGAAGGGAAAGCGGCTTCTTCCGGCCTTTTCTTATGTGCTTGCAAAGGTGTGGCCGCCCCGGAGGATTTTTGCTTTGCAAAGCAACCGGCAGAGGGCTTTGCAGCAGGGAGAGGGGGGGAGCAATCCTTTTCAGTTTTGCCTTATTGCGCAATGGGGTTTTCTTATAAAGGGCAGATAAGAAGAAGCGGTCTCCTGTAATCGTTCCAGAATCCGGAGAAACAAGGAAGGGAACGCCCGAAGAACACTCTTACACCTTGTAAAAAGAAACCTTACACGGAAAATATAACAGGGCAGCCCTGGCGGACTGCCCTTAGAAAAATGTTATGCCGTTTCCTGCTTCATGGCACGGTAGCCAATCACCACCGTCCAGACATAGGCGCAGGTCTTGGGAATCATCAGCATACCGATCATGGGAATTGTGTCTGCCCACAGAACCACCGGAATGTAGAAGGCAAAACTCAACACGATGGTAAGCCACATCCAGCGGAAGGCTTTGTCTTGCTGCGCTTTGGCGCTGCGGTAGAACAGTATGATGATCAGCAGGCCCAATAAGGCAAACGGGATATTGCGGTAAATTCCCCAGGAGAGCGGTGCCGCGGCACTGAACCACTGATTTTGCGGCATCAGGCAAAGCAGTACGCGCAGCCCGGCCAAAGCGTAAATCGCTGCGGTCAGCGTGTTTTGGCCCTGTACATGGTAGCGCAGCCGCCACACGTAATACAGAAGTACATAAAAGACGGTCATTGTTACAGAGGTGATGGCTTTACCCAGGCCCAGCGCAAAGGTGTAATTTTCCAGGCCGGTGGTGCAAAGCGCCCAGGCGCGGGGGACCAGATGAAAAGCATCTCCGGCGCCGAGTACAATTGCCATCCAGCCAAACAGACGGAACTGTTTGGCCGCTTTAGGCTGACGTATCATAAGAATTCCCAGGGTGATGACAGTTACGAGATAGACCGCGTCAAAGGTGGTTTCCATAATGGCTTGCATAAAAAGAGTCCTTTCTGATGCTTTTTGAACATTGTTCATTTTAGAGCTATGAAAAACCTCCCCGCGGGGGAGGCTTGCGGTACAAAAGAGTTATGCAGTGCCGGTGCAGGGCATTTGATAGAGCATCCGATCCACCAGTTGCAGTACGGTGTCTGCGCTATATTGGCCGCGCAGCTGCGCCGCCAATATCAAGGAAAACAGAATGTCTGCAAACTGCTCCGTTGTAAAGGCATCGCAGAATACGCCGGGACGAATCAAAGGGTCTTGCTGTAAAACCTTGCACAACATTTCCATAATGTGTTCCCAGGTTTTTTGCATCCGTACTTTGCCTTCCGGTCGGTCCTGGTTCACAAAACTGGCAGAGTGAAGGGTAAAAAATCCCGGATACTGGGCATTGCCATAGGCAAGGCGCTCAAACAACCAGCGTACGCAATCCTGCGTGGTGGCAAAGGCACTGCCATCGTCAGCGCAGCGGAAAATGTCGTACCATACGCTTTCCACGGCGGCCCCCACCAGGTCAGCCTTGGAGCCGAAATAATTGTAGACCGTTCCCACCGAAATGCCGCAGGCAGCAGCAACTTCGCGTACGTTGAGCGCGGTGCCGCCTTGCCGGTGAATCAATTCCCGGCAGGCGGCAAGGATTTCCTCTTTGGATGTAGCAGCGGGCTTCATAGCATCACCTCAATATGAACAATGTTCATTATAAGGTGTATCCACGTCCTTGTCAAGCAATGGGGAGCACCTTTGAAAATAATGCCAAAAAAGGCAATTTTATTTTAAAATGTGCTTGACATTTCGGAACGTCGTTGCTATAATAATAAAGCTGTCAGAAATAAACAGCAAAACCCGTGGGGGTGTAGCTCACCTGGGAGAGCGCCTGCATGGCATGCAGGAGGTAAGGGGTTCGATCCCCCTCATCTCCACCACAAACTCCGAACCGCTTTGGTTCGGAGTTTTTTTGTTTATCACAATAGATACAGCCAAAAACAGAAGGTCCTATACCTGCAGATCAAAATTCCCGATTTACTCAGACCAGGACTACGGACCTTTCTTGGTATACACACTTTCCGAAAATATATAAAACCCCGGGAAGGGCATTTGCCTTTCCCGGGGCTTTGTGTACAATGATCAGATGGCTTTAAAACCGACGCTCTGCATAAAGCGCAGGAACGCGGCCTGGCCTTCCTTGTCCTGTTTAAAGACGCCGGCATTCTCCAGCACATGGCTGAACACCGTGCCGATTTCCCGCTTCACAACGTTGTTGGCGTCCTGCGGGGCCAGGTTGGTGCCGTATTTGGCAATCAGCTGGTCGATCCAGTCGGCGTGTACCGCCAGCGGAGAACCTTCTTCTCGGCTGGTATTGGGCTGCTGCCCGGCCAGGATCTCGGCAATCTGGGCGCCCTGGTCTTTCAGTCGGGCAGGCAGAATCGCCAGGCCCATGACTTCGATCAGGCCGATATTTTCTTTCTTGATATTGTGGTATTCCTTATGAGGATGGAAGATGCCGTCGGGGTACTCCTCGCTGGTGCGGTTGTTGCGCAGCGCCAGATCCAGGATATAACCGTCCTTTTCGTCATAGTGCAGGATAGGCGTTACGGTGTTGTGGGGGGTATCCCCGGTATGGGACAGAACCCCTACACTTTCATCGTCGTAGTTGCGCCATGCGGTCAGGATGTTGTTGGCCACGATCTGCATCTGCTGACTGCTGCGGCCAACCAGCCGAACGGCGGAAACTGGCCAGTTCAGGATGCCGGCCTTGACACCGGGATAGCGGATATCAGTCATGGGTACGGCAACGGAAGCCTTCTGCATGGGGAACACATACCGACCGCCCTGGAAATGGCTGTGGCTCAGGATGCTGCCGCCCACAATAGGCAGATCGGCGTTGGAACCACAAGTGTAATGGGGGAACTGTGAAACGAAATCAAAGATCTCCGCCAGAGTCTGGCGGTCCATCTCCATAGGCTTGTGGGTTTCATGCAGCATGATGCAGTGCTCATGGAAGTACGCATAGGGGCTGTACTGCAGATAGAACTGCTGGCCTGCCAGCGTGATGGGCACGATGCGATGGGTCTGGCGTGCGGGGAAGTTGATGCGGCCCGCATAGCCGATGTTCTCTTTGCAGAGCATGCAGGCAGGGTAACCGGACTTCGGCTGCAGGCGCTCCAGCGCAATGGTCTTGGGGTCTTTTTCCGGCTTGGTAAGGTTGATGGTAATTTCCAGATCACCATAGGGGGTATCCGTCGTCCACTGAATGTTCTTGGCGATCTGGGCCGTGCGGATGTAGTTGGAAACCACACACAGATCATAGAACCAGTCGGTAGCTGCCTTGGCGCCCTTGCGCTCGTACAGCTTTTTGAACTTCTTGCATACTTCGCTCTCACGGGGCATCAGCGCGCCCATCAGACGAGTTTCGAAGTTGATACGGAACTGAGGCACCGCACCGTCAAACAGGCCTTTCTGGGCCGCCAGTTCGACCATCTCGTCCAGCAGTGCCGCGGGCGTTTCGGGATTTTCTTTCGGGGGCTTTGCCTCGCTGGGCGCGCTCAGAGCCAGCAGATCCAGCAAGGTGTTGCGTGCCACCAGAACATCCAGATCTTTGATGAGTTTGTGCTTGCGTCCGAAACGCAGCAGGCGCTCCACGTCCAAGGCCAGACGTGCATCGCGCTGTTCCGGGGTCAATGCCGTGCAGTCAAATTCTTTGTTTGCCATAGTTGCCCTCCTGTAGCGGTGTGTTTTCGGTTCTGTTGTACTAACCATACCGCAAAAAACCTCCGTTTTCCATAGCACTGCGTGTCATGCTTTTGCAGTTTTCATGCACAAGGCAACATTATTCCAGATATTGGGTGCTGACCCAACCACGCAGCCAGTCCTGGTACAGCACAAACGTCCAGCCGGGAACCGTGCTGCTGGTCCCCAGCTCCCGCACGGCGGACCCCGGCGGTATGCTGCCGATTTTTTCATATTGGGTGCCGGGACCAGCGCGTACATTCAGGTTGTCATCCCGTATGGTAGTGTAGTCGGTACGGCGTCCGTTGCCCGGATAGGTGTCCGGGAAAACGGTGGTCAGCGGGACCAGGCACAGGTCGTCTTCTTCATCGGTTTGTCCATAAGGTGCCAGGGTCGGGACCGCGGCACTGGGAATCCGGAATGCATGCCAACCGTCATCCATCTTCAGCCAGCCAAGACCGCCGTCCCACACAAGCCCCTGGTACTCACAGGGCAGGTATTCCAGTCCCGCACTGTCCAATAGACCATATTTTCCATCGCGGCTTACGGCGGCGTATCCGTTCAGCAGGGGAGAAGCGTAGCCGGTATCGGCCCAGATGCTCCAGTACACCGGATCATAGACCGGGAAAGTTACTTCTCTGCCGTAACCGTCCAGGTAGACCCATTTGTTGCCGCGCCGTGCCGCTGCTAATAAAGCACCGTTATAGAATAACTCGGCCTGTTGGTATTCGTAGTTGTTGAGGGGCGTGCCTTCCGCGGAACGATAGCGGAAGGCAGCGCCGGCATCATAGTCTACAGTCAGCCCCCAGCTTTCCTGAATCAGCGTGCCGGGTCGGGTGGGAAACCACCAGCCGCGACTTTCCTGCTGGCCGGGAGAAATGTGCGTGGGCATACCGGGGCCCAGGCTGCCGATGTAGGCAAACATACGGTCAGTGGATTCGTCCCAAAAATAGAGCTCATAACCGGGGCCGCAATGCTCTCCGTGGCAGATACGCCCTTCCCCCACCGTGGTAAGGTATTGCCCGGTAGAGGTCCAGAAAGAGGCGTCGGCATTCTCTTTGAAGGCGAGCCAGGCGGGCTGTTGGGGCGCACCGTCGGAGCACATGGCAATAGGCTGATCAAATTCACAGGGTAAGACCATGCTGCCGTCGTTGCGCATCAATCCCCAGCGCCCGTTTTGGGACATGGTATAGTAGCCGCTGAGCGGCGGATCAAACTGGGTGAAATGGTAGACCAGCCGGATTTCTTCGTAGGGCAGTACATCCAGATCCATGGCTTGCAACGATTCCGGCATCGAAACGGCAGCCTCCGGAACAGTACTGCCGGAAGAAGCAGAGAGGGTCTCTTCTGCGGTTTCCTGTGTGCCGGCAGTTTCCGGCGTGTCAGCGAGAGGCGGCTTCTGCAAGGCGGGCGTACAGGCAGACAATCCCAGAAGCAACGCGGAAAGAAGGACAAGACGTTTCATCACCGGCACCACCTTTCGCCATTTTGTGCGATAGAGAAGGGGCTGTTATCTTTCTTTTATTGTCGCATTTTGTCGTACCATTGTCAATGAAAAATCCCCTGCCGATATAAAACCGGCAGGGGATAGGCAGGAATTTTATTTTTTCAGATCGCTGAAGAGGTCTTTGCGGTAGACACCGTCGGCCACCAGTTTGGCAAAGCTGTCGATGACGAGCTGTTTGTCCTCGGCATAGGTGACACCGAACCACTTGTCGTGGGTGGGCAGCACCTTCACGCTGACCTTACCCGCGTGCAGCAATTCATCGATATAGATGGGCAGCAGGTATTCTGCCTTCAGCGGGTTGACGGGTGCGGCTTTTTCAAAAAACTCCACAAACCCGGCTTCCAGCAGATCCACGAAAGCAGGAGTCAGGCCCCACATATTCATCGAAACAAGGCTGTTGATGTCAATGGATTTACCGCCGGCAGCCGCGCCGTCCGCGGTCTTTTCAATGCCGCTGGTTTCCAGAACGCCGGTCAGATACTGTTCGTCGTTCATCTGGCAGATGCCGCGGGTCACGGCGCCGTTGTCGCTCAGGGTGTTTTTCAGCACAAAACCGGCCATGCACAGTTTACCGGGCTCGGCGGGATCATATCCCTGCAGGAAGTCGTGCAGCTGCACAAACGCCTCCTTGCCGTAGTAGTCGTCGGCGTTGATAACCGCGAAAGGCTCCTGCAGGATTCCCTTGCAGGCCAGCACGGCCTGGCCGGTACCCCAGGGCTTGGTGCGACCCTCCGGAACAGAACAACCTTCCGGTACGTTCTCCAACGCCTGGAAGGCGTAGGCAATCTCCACGCCCAACTCCTTGCAGGTGGCTTCGATGCGGTCGCCGATGGCTTCCTTGAAGGCCTGCTCGATGTCATGGCGGATGATAAAGACGATTTTGTCAAAACCGGCTTCAATGGCATCATGGATGGAGTAGTCCATGATGATCTCGCCGTTGGGGCCGACAGCGGCCAGCTGCTTGATGCCACCGCCGAAACGGGAGCCGATGCCGGCTGCCATGATAACCAATGCTGTTTTCATAGGTTCCTCCTGCTTTTCACAAAAATGCGTTTTATTATTGGCCCGGCCGTTTCACAAGGGCCGGAATTTTTCGTTTATCCGCCAATGCTGTACATCAGCAGGTTCATAAAGGCGGGGCCTGCCATATACAAAAAGGCGACTTCGAGCAGTGCCATCAGGCCGAAATACAGAATGGCCGCCAGCACATTGGTGCCGCCGCTGCGGGACAGTGCCTCGGTGCGCTCCGGTCCTTCGGGGCACTGGCTGCAGACATTCTCGATGCGGCTTTTGGCGTGCTTCTCGTACCAGGAAACCGCGAACAGGGCCAGCACAATACGCAGCGCCCAGCTGGCGATCTCTCCGATGGTGGAAGCAACGGGCAGCCAGCCAATGGGCATACTGCCGAAAAAGTCGGGATTATAGTAAGCCACAAAATCCAGCAGCCCCGGCAGATAGAACAGTACCGACAGCAGCGCGGTCAGGATTCCCTCTTTCCACATCTTGCGGTACAACAGATACGCAGGGCCGAAGAAGAAGGCTGCGAACGAGAAGGTGATACGATGTTTGGTTTCGCTCATGCGGAAAAACTGCATGAGATAGTACATCGGGGAGCGCCCCAGGAAGATAGCCCAATGGCGGGCCTTGATGCCGTCAATAGGGTCTTCGGGGCCGACTTCCCGCCGGTAAATGGCGCCGTCAGCGCCGGTGCCGAAGGCATCTATATGCGGGCCGGGAGCCTGCCGGGCCGTGTTCCCGGCAGGCGGGGCATAAGCCCCGGGGTTCCGGGCGTAGATCGGTCCGGACTCCTGGGCTTGTTCCGGGGATTGGGCGTCGTTTTCCGGTCGGGGCAGGGGAACGCCGCAGTGGCTGCAGCGGGCAGCACCGGGTTCGTTGTGGGTGCCGCAATTGGGGCAGATTGCCGCATGGGCAGCCGCCTCCGCCTCAGGCCCGAACTCCGGCTTCCATTCAAAACCGGCGGCGTGTTCCGACTGATGCAGACAAGCACCGACTTTCTGCCAGCAGGCGCGATGGTACGGGGTGCCGCAGTCGGGGCAAACGACGATATCATCATCGTCGGTAAAAGCCTGTTCGCAAACAGGACAGTGGTTTCCAGTGTAACGTGCCATGTGTATGTGTCCTCCCAATAGCATAGAGCCATTATACCGCATCGTCGCCATAAATGCAAAGAATTTTCTATGAAGTTTGGCTGTTCCGGCGCCTTTTTGGGGGCCAAGAGCCCCTTTACAACCTCACCGATATGGTTTATACTATTATTATGTGAATTTATGCCAACCAAGGGGTAACGATATGATCACCATTGACGAATTGAAAGCAAAACTCGGCGGCATGAAAACCTCCGTCGAAGACCTGCGGGAAGCGCTCTCCATCGAAGCCAGCGAAAAGCGCCTGGCGGAGCTGGAACATCAGATGACGCTGCCCGGTTTTTACGATGATCAGGAGAAGAGCCAGCGCGTCATCAGCGAGATGGGCGAGGTCAAGAACAAGCTGGAGCGGTTCGGCAAGCTGTCGACCCAGTACGAGGAAGCCGAAACGCTGCTGGAGATGATTGAGGAAGAAAATGATCCTTCGCTGGCCAGTGAAGGCGAACAGGCGGTTGAAGGCGTGGAAAAGGCCATCGACGAACTGCAGCTGATGACGATGCTCAACGGCG
>DXBP01000030.1 GCA_019116445.1 Candidatus Gemmiger excrementigallinarum | reverse complement strand
ACTTCTTCGGAGGTCAAGTATCTGTATTTTCCAGTACAGAAACGATTGGAATACATGATGGTTCCCGCATCCTGAGATACGGGAACAAAGCCCAACTTAAACCATTGTTTTTCTGTCTTGCACTTTGCCTTCTCGGCATCAGGCAAAAGGGAGAAGTACAGGTTTTTCATGTCGCTCACTCCCCAACATTGGTGGCATTGCCCTGAATGAGCAGAGCGTTGCAGATCAACGGAAGCCAGAACGGCCCGCTCTGTGCCATCTCGTGGGGATTCACTTTGCAGTCGCACCAGGTAAAAAGACTATAGCCTACCTCAATGGCGGTGTATTCGTTGTAAGTGCCAAAGCGCTTTTTGACGCGCATACGAATGGCCGCAAAGTTGATACCATCAAACGACACATACGGTTTAGTGATATCGAAGATATCTTCGTCAGCGGACAAAAGGTAGCACGCAGCCAGATAGCTTCGATCAGACTGCTGGCGTTCGTTTAATGCGCTGGTAAGTTCTTTATACCGGCAGCCGTGATCGGGGTTCATCTTGATAGTGGTGCGTTCGATTTTGTACATAGGGATAGTCATGGTTTTTTACCTCACTTTTCTTGTCTTATTCTGAAGTTGTGCCCGACGGGCACAGCCACTTTACAACGATATTCCGCTTGTTTTTTGATGCTTATTTGCAAAGGAAATCAGCAAGCTGTATCACGATCTCCTGCCATGTTTCCAGCGCCGCCGCCCTCATGTTGGGATAGATCAGCGTTGCCAGCCCGATGATGGCAAGCCCGGCGATTGCAATCAGCGCAGCGCACCGAACAACTACAAACACGGCGTTGATCAGTACGCGGAGCATTTGCGCGGTCCGGGATTTTTTCTCGACTACCTTGACCTTTTCCGTAATGCCATAGGTTTCCCGCAACTGTGCCTGATGCCGCTCTTCTTTGAGGGCCGCCATAAGCATGGGCTTCTTCTTTGCTTCTGTTTTCATTTCTTCCTCCAAGGCCACTTGTGGGATTTTTTCTGTACCGCTTTGCTTTTTGGCTTTATCTGCCCGGTGATTTTTCCATACAGCTCATCATTGCCGGAATAGAGGAAGTAGTCCGGCGTCCATCCTGCGAAATAGGTGCGTTCGCCGTACTGTTCCATGGACGCCAGCACATCGGGACGGTCCCTTTGCGGTACAAAGGAAAAAATATAGTGGATGGTGCCGTTATCCACCCGCAGCACATCTGCTGCCAGTTCTACTTCCGAGGGCTTGGCCCCGCAGACGGCAACAAGGATGTCGTTGCGCAGGTAGTCGGCTGGCTCGGTCAGCTCCGCAAAGCATCCATAGTCCAGTATCAGGTAGTCGTACTGGCTCTTGGCGTCCAGGATGCAGGTGCGGTCGTTGTAGACGTCCGTACCCTCGACGCGGAAATGATGCTCGTCAAAGAGCACTGCATCGTCGCTGATCTGCGTGTAGCCGGTCAGCGCACTGGCTGCCATCTCAATGATCGCCGCCTTATAGCCCAGCGCCTTGACGTACAGGCATATCTGCATGGCCTGGGTGGTCGTGCCGATCCGATGCCCGGCTCCGGCCACCGCGATGCAGGTGGCGCTGCGCTCGATCTTGGGTTTAGGCAGTACCAACTGGGCCTGGGCGGCCTCCCGTCCTACTTGGGACGGCGGCGTCACCTCGACTGGGATGGGCGGAGACGGCGGCGGCTCCTGCGGGTCCGGCACAGGGTCCGCCGCAGTCACTTTCTGGGGTTCCGGCTCTGTCCGAATAATGCCATCTGCGCAAAGCATGGCGTTGAGTACCCGTTTCAGTTCTGCGCCGTGGCTCTGGACGATCTGCTCTTTCGGGTACATTTCACATACGTCGCGCATAAAAGAACTGCTCCCTGCTATGCCCTCCGTTACAACAATGGTTTTCCCGGTGATACCAGGAATCGTTGTGCAGATACGGCCCAGCAGCGCCAGCGAAGCATCTACATTGCCGATTGCCCGAATATCGTACACCAGATGGGTGATGTGTTCGGCATCCTGCTCCAACTGATGCTGGATCGTGGAGACGCTGCGTTCGTGTATTTCTCCGATCTCAAATTCGTGCCGGAAGTTCAGCTCCCGGACGCTCTCGGCAGTTTCCGGTTTTCCGACTACAACAACCATTTACATCTCCTTCTCTTTCTTTTTTGTTTGTGATTTCTTGTTTTACCAGGCGGTCAATTTTGTTGGTTTCTGCCTGGAGCTGTGGCAGCTTCTCGTGTATGTAGGTCCGTTTTGTGAATTTGTAACTTGTATGGCCTACAAGTTTTGACAGGGTATCTTTGTCAACGTTAGCGCGATCAGCCAGACTAGCATAAGTATGGCGGCAGCAATATGGTACTAGCCTATGAGGCTCATCTGGATTGGAAATTCCCAGTTCGTGCATGAGTGGATAAAAACACCGTTTGCGCCAATTATGCAAATTCATTCGGCACCCTTTTGGGCTGGAAATCAAATATTCTATTTCACTTTTATGGTAAAACCAGTCCACATAAGGTACGACCTGCGACACAAGTGGAATCAAGCGGTTTTTGCCCGCCTCTGTTTTACTACCGTTGAAAAAAATATAGCATTCATCCAGATTGACATTTTCCTTGCGAACTTCAAACAGTTCTTCTGGCCGCGCACCTGTAAAAATCAGTAGCAGAACCACCTTGGCCGTGGAAGAAAAAGCCACATCCAAATCTGCGTATAAAAAGAGCCGTGCGATCTCATCATCCGAGTAGATCTCACGGCTTTTATTAGCTTTACCATCCATTATCAAATATCGGGTAGGTTCGACTACCTGCAACCGGTGGACTGCTATTGCGTATCTACACAGCTGTCCAATCAAAAGTAGTAACTTATGTTGTAGTGACTGGCTTTTATCTGCAATGCCATCCAGTATTTTCTGATAATCACTAACGCGAATATCTTCGATTGCGATATTTTTCAGAGGTTGAAGACTGTGCCTCCACGCGTTGTCGTAACCTTCTATTGTCTTTTTTCCTATTTTTCGATAGTGCAAACTACTCCATTCTTGGTATATCTCCCCCAATGTTATTGAGCTTTCTAGTTGGCGTGCGCCGCAATGCGGACAAAATTGGTATTTTTTGATTTTTCGGCCACATCTCGTGCATTTTTGATGACTCATTACAATTAACTCCTTATAAAATTTGATACCGACCCATAGCGTCAGTATCAGATTTTATAAGATTTACTAGAGCCTTTCAATGACCGCTCTGACTTTTAATCAGAGGGTCCAGGATTCGAGTTCCTGCGGGCGCACCAAAAACCTCACGTGAGAACGTGAGGTTTTTTGTTTTTTATCGTTTTGATTCTTGCCGTGCACATTTCTGCACATTTTTTGCACATCCCGCCGTTCCCCCGGCATACACAAGCAGCCCCGGAACCTCTCCCCTGCAGGAGAAGTTCCGGGGCTGTTTATTATTTCAGCAATACCGGAAAAGTTCCGTTACGCCTGCGCCACCTCGTCGGTGGTAACAAAGGCGTTGGTGATGAGGAAGCCCATCACATAGCTGATCACCAGGCCGATGCCATAGTAGACCATGGACATAACGGCGCTGTTGGGACCGGCGGTCATGACCGGGAAGGCCAGAATACCGGAGGGGCCCCAGGTGGTGGAGGCAACCTGCATGGCCATGACAAAGGCACCGCCGAAGGCCGCGCCGATGCCGGCGGTAAAGAAGGGCTTGCCCATGGGGAGGGTGACGCCGTAGATCAGGGGTTCACCTACGCCCAGGATACCGGCGGGCAGCGCACCGTCAATGACAGAGCACAGGCGCTGGTTCTTGACCTTCTTGGCTTTGAGGAAGATGGCGATGGCCGCGCCCACCTGGCCGGCACCGGCCATAGCCAGGGCGGGGTACAGGGTGACGAAACCGATGCTTTCCAGCTGAACGGTATACAGCGCCACCAGGCCATGGTGCATACCCATGGCAACCATGGGCAGGAAGAGGGCAGCCGAGATAAAGCCGGCCACGATACGGATGATGGGATTGGAGCTCATGCAGACCTGCTCCACGATCCAGCACAGGCCGGTGGAAACAAAGCCGGTCAGCGGCATGATGATGAATACGTAAGGAATCGCGCAGACGATGAGGGTGAGAAGGGGTGTGAACATGATGTCCAGGTTATCGGGAATCCGCTTACGCACCGCTTTTTCCACCTTAGCCAGGAACCAGACGCCGATCACGACGGCCAGCACGCCGCCGCGGCCCGCACGCAGGATGGCGTCCAGCGGCTGGGCTTCGTTGTACAGGCCGATGATCTTGGCAATGTTGTCGATGTTGCCCAGGGTGGTCATCATACCCAGCATACCGCCCAGGATGGGGGTGGCGCCGAAGCGTTCCGCCGCACGGTAGCCGGCCCACGCCGTCAGGTAGGTCATGAAAGAAGCGTTGATCAGCGACAGCAGGTTGTACACGATGCTCCAGAACGCATTGTCGGCATAGCCGGGGTAAACCTGCGTCAGCAGCGTTGCCAGGCCGGAGCAAAGACCGGCGGCAATGACACCGGGAATCAGCGGAACAAAGATTTCACCGAAGGTTTTGAGCATGGACTTGATGCGGCTGTCCTTCTGCCCTGCCTTGACGGCGGCTTTGTTGGCCTTCCAGTCGTTGCCGGTGGAAAGGTCCTCCTTGCCGTCCGCAGCCGCCGGGATGCCCATTTCGGCGCAGATGTCGGCGCACTTGCGGCTCTTGCCGGGTCCGACCACGACCTCTACATAGTCGGGGCGGTCATGTACCACGCCCAGCACGCCCTCGACCTGCTTGAGCGCGTCGTCGCTGACCTTGCTTCCGTCCTTTACATGGATGCGCAGACGGGTCATGCAGTTGGTCGCGGTCACCACATTCTCTTTTCCGCCGGATTCGGCCAGAATGCGTTTGACCAGTTCTTCATTCGTCATGATGGTTTTCCTCCCTGTTTTTTATTTCATCCGAAGGGCATCGCGGACGCGCCCCCCGGCTTCCTCCAGCAGTTGTGCGGCCTGTTCCACGTCGCGGCCGGTCAGGATCATGGTGATGGCCAGCTTGACCTTGCCGCCGGCGGCATCAATCGTTTGCCGTGCCTGGCTGCGTTCCACGCCGGTGGCCGCCATCACAATGTTCTCCGCCCGGGTTTCCAGCTTTTCGTTGCTCTGCACCACATCCACCATCAGGTTCTGATAGGCTTTTCCGATGCGGACCATCGCCCCGGTGGTGATCATGTTCAGGATCATTTTCTGCGCGGTTCCCGCTTTCAGCCGCGTGGAACCCGTGAGCACTTCCGGTCCGACCTGGGCTTCGATGGCAATGTCTGCCGCCTGCCCGACAGCACTCCCATTATTGCAGGCAATGGCCGCCGTTTTGCATCCGATGCTGCGGGCATAGTCCAGCGCCCCCAGCACATAGGGCGTGCGGCCCGAAGCGGCAATACCCACCACCACGTCCCTGGCGCACAGGTCGTGTTCCTCCAGGTCCTTGCGGCCCAGTTCCCGGCTGTCCTCCGCCCCTTCGATGGGGAAGCGCAGCGCACGGTCGCCGCCCGCAATCAGGCCCACCACCATGCCCGGCTCCACCCCGAAGGTGGGCGGACATTCCGAAGCGTCCAGAACGCCCAGCCGGCCGCTGGTGCCGGCGCCCAGATAGAACAGCCGCCCGCCGTTGCGGAAGGCCGCTTCCACCGTTTCCACCACGGCGGCGATCTGCGGCAGCACCGGTTCGATCCCTTCCGGCACTTTGCGATCCTCGCGGTTCATGGCCGTCACGATTTCCAGGGCGCTCATCTCATCCAGGTGCATCGTATCCGGATTGCGGGTTTCGGTCATCATTTTGTTAAGATCCATACAGACAACTCACTCCTTTGCCGAAGTTGTTTTGCTTTTGTTGTACCCAGCATACGGCGATGAAACCAAAACGTCAACACGTATTGACAATTGCGGTACATTGTTTCATAATACAGGCAAATGTTGGCATAGATACCATATTGTTTGAATCATTCAGGAGAACTTTTATGAAAAGTGCACTTGTTTTGCTGCAGGAAGTCCGTCGCAACGGGACGGGGGCTTCGGCCCAGCTGGCGGAATATATCTGCGAACACCCCCACAACGCGTGCAACATGGACGTGCGCACCCTGGCCGAAAAAACCTACACCTCCCCTTCCAGCGTTGTACGGCTTTGCCACCGGCTGGGATTTGAGGGTTACAAGGAATTCCGCCGCTGCCTGTTGCTGGAAATCGCCGCCCTGGGTTCCGAGGTAGCCCACCAGGAAAAGCAGCTCACCCCCGAAGATTCCATTGCCGGCATCATCGACGACGTGACCGAAAAGAACATCCAGGTCCTGTATGATTCCCGGCATATCCTGAACGCCGGGACCGTGGAACAATGCGTGAAGCTGCTGCTGCGTTCCCGTGCGATCCTGCTGTTCGGGGTGGGAGCCTCCCTGTGCGCGGCCAAGGATGCCTACCTGAAATTCCTGCGGCTGAACAAACCCTGTGTTGTCAACGAGGACTGGCATTCCCAGCTGCTGCAGGCCCGCAACTCCGACAGCCAGGATGTGGCGATCATCTTTTCCTATTCCGGCCAGACGCAGGAGATGGTGGAATGTATGAAGGAACTGAAAGCCAACGGCACCCCCTGCATTGCCATCACCCGGTTTGCCCCCTCCCAGGTGGCCAAACTGGCGGACTATCAGCTGTACATTGCCGCCAACGAATCCCTGTTCCGCAACGGCGCCATGTCCTCCCGCCTGGCGCAGCTCAACGTGGTGGACATTCTGTATACCGCCTTTGCCAGCGCCGAGTACGACAAAAGCATCGAACTGCTGGCCCGCACCCACATCAAAAAGCCGGCTCCCTGACCCGCCGGGCAAAAGGCGGGAGCCGGGACTTTCCCCGCTGCCCGGAAACGAAAATCCGGCATGGTTCCGGACGGATTTTTCTTGCCCGGATGGCCGGGTTTTCTTGTTCGCCGCATTGCGCAGCGCCCCGGCGTGTGGTATACTGTTTTTATTGTGTTTACGGCGGGGTCCCCTGCCGGGATTTTGGTTGGAAAGAAAAGAGAGCGGTATATGAAAACAGGATTTGACAACGACAAATATCTTGCCATGCAGTCGGCCCACATCCGGGAACGGATCGCCCAGTTTGACAACAAGCTGTACCTGGAATTCGGCGGCAAACTGTTTGACGACTACCACGCCTCCCGCGTGCTGCCGGGCTTCCAGCCCGACTCCAAATTGCAGATGCTGCTGCAGCTGAAGGACCAGGCCGAGATCGTGGTGGTCATCAGCGCCGAGGACATCGTCAGCAACAAGCTGCGGGGCGACTACGGCATCACCTATGATATGGACGTGCTGCGCCTGATCGACGCCTTCCAGGGCGTGGGGCTGTTTGTGGGCAGCGTCTGCGTCACAATGTATACCGCCGCCCCCGAGGTGGAAGCCTTTGAAAACCGGCTGCACACCCTGGGCATCCGCACCTTCCGCCATTATAAAATCGCCGGCTACCCCAACGACGTGGCCCGCATCGTCAGCGACGAGGGCTACGGCAAAAACGACTACATCGAAACCGAACGCCCGCTGGTGGTCATTACGGCACCGGGCCCCGGCAGCGGCAAAATGGCCGTCTGCCTGTCCCAGCTGTACCACGAGCACAAGCGGGGCGTCAAAGCCGGTTACGCCAAGTTTGAAACCTTCCCCATCTGGAATCTGCCGCTGAAACATCCCGTCAACCTGGCCTACGAGGCTGCCACCGCCGACCTCAACGATGTGAACATGATCGACCCCTTCCATCTGGAAGCCTACGGCGAAACGGCGGTGAACTACAACCGCGACATCGAGATTTTCCCGGTGCTGCACGCCATGTTCGAGATGATCTCCGGCAAGAGCCCCTACCAGTCCCCCACCGACATGGGCGTGAACATGGCGGGCAACTGCATTGTGGATGATGAGGTCTGCTGCGAAGCCTCCCGCAAGGAGATCCTGCGCCGTTACCTCAAGTGCCTGTGTGAACAGAAAGCCGGCGGCACCGTCAAGGATGAACTGTTCAAGCTGGAACTGCTGCTCAACCAGGCAGGCCTGACCCTGGGCAGCCGCGCCGTGGAACAGCAGGCCCATGCCCGGTCCGAGGCCACCGGCGGTCTGCCCGCCGCGGCCATCGAACTTCCCGACGGCACCATCGTCACCGGCAAGACCGGCCCGCTGCTGGGCGCCGCCTCCTCCACCCTGCTCAACGCGCTGAAAAAACTGGCCGGCATCGACCAGGAACTGGAACTGGTTTCGGCCCGCGCCATTGAGCCGATCCAGACACTGAAAACCAACTACCTGGGCAGCAAGAATCCCCGCCTGCACACCGACGAGATCCTGATTGCCCTGTCCAGCTCGGTGTCCGAGAGCGAGTACGCCGCCGCGGCCCTGCACCAGCTGCCCAAACTCAAGGGCTGCGATATGCACTCCACGGTGATCCTGTCCAGCGTGGACAGCGACACCCTGAACAAACTGGGCATCTACCTGACCTGCGACCCTGCCTATGAGGAAGAGGACCGGAAGTACCACAAGAAATAATCTGCCGCGCCCGGCAAGGAGGCTGCCATGAAACTGCTCATCGTTGTGGATATGCAAAAGGATTTTATCGACGGAAGTCTGGGCACGTCCGAAGCCCGGACCATCGTGCCCAACGTCCTGGCCAAAATCGCGGCCTATCCGCCGGAAGCCATTTTCGTCACCCGGGACACCCATGCCGCCGACTACCTGACGAGCTGTGAGGGCCGTCACCTGCCGGTGGTGCACTGTGTGGACGGCACCCCCGGCCATGCCCTGGACCCGAAAATTGCAGCCGCCCTGGCGGCGGTAGCCCCCGATCATATTCTGGACAAACCGACCTTCGGTTCGATGGAACTGGCAGAACGGCTGCGCGCCCTGGCCGGGGATGAGGCCACCGAGATCGAACTGGTGGGCCTTTGCACCGGCATCTGTGTGCTTTCCAACGCCATCCTTTTGAAGGCGGCCCTGCCCGAAGCCGAAATTTCGGTGGACGCCGCCTGCTGTGCCTGCGTGACGCCCCAGTCCCACGA
The DNA here is from genome assembly GCA_019116445.1 of Candidatus Gemmiger excrementigallinarum. Classification (GTDB taxonomy): domain Bacteria; phylum Bacillota; class Clostridia; order Oscillospirales; family Ruminococcaceae; genus Gemmiger; species Gemmiger excrementigallinarum. The sequence continues at coordinate 9,366 of DXBP01000030.1, read as the reverse complement.
TACAGCCCTGGCTGCCATGAAGCTGTGCCAGATCGCGGTGAAGCACGAGGGGCAGGAGCCCTGGCGCAACTGACGGGCTGCTGAAATGTACAAAAAACAAGGCGGGCTTTCCCGGATGGGAAAGCCCGCCTTCCTTTTTTTTGACAGAATGCCCTGTTATGCCTTGCGGGCTGCGAGGAATTCCTTGAGTTTGAGCGCTTTTTCGATGTTGCCCTCCACCTTCAGCCGTCCCATCATCACTGCCGGGATGGGGTCGGTCTTGCCAGAAGCCAGTTTCAGCAACGTATCGGCCGAACAGGTGAAGCTGGCATCCCGGTCATGGTATTCGTAGGGTTCAATGGCCAGTTTGCCATCGGACACTTCCACATAGAAGGCGCCCGCGCCCTCCCCGGTGATGTTGAACTGGTAGGCCAGATGTTCGTGGATGCCGCTCACATCGGCATCACCAAACAAGGTTTTGACTTTTGCAAACAGTTCCTGATAGGTCATCCTGTGCTCCTTTCTCGTATCCGTTCAGACAGACGGTGCATCGTTCCAGCCCTTGCAGACATCCACCCAGGCTGTATAACCGGAGTATTGCTCCAGTTCCGGAATGGTCAGTTCAATGGCGCTGTTGCTGCTGCCGCAGGCCGGGAACACCGTTTGAAACCGTTTCAGCGATACATCCAGATATACCTTCACGCCGGGCTCTATGCCAAAGGGGCAGACCCCGCCCACGGCATGACCGATGCGCGTTTCTGCCTGTTCGGGGGTGAGCATTTTGGCCTTGGTGCCGAACTGCCCCTTGTATTTGGGATTGTCGATTTTGGTATCCCCCGCCGCCACGATCAGAATGGGATCTTCCCCTACCAGGAACGACAGCGTCTTGGCGATCCGGCAGGGTTCACAGTGCAACGCTTCGGCAGCCAGTTCCACCGTGGCGCTGGATACCGGGAATTCCAGGATGCGGTCTTCCATACCATACCGGGCAAAATAGGTTCTCACTTTTTCAATAGACATACAGCAAACAACTTCCTCTCCCCTGGTGTCGTCCGGGACGGCTCACCCTTCCAGTTCGGTGAGCAGCGCCCCCAGATCCTCAAAAATATCCTGCGGCAGCATGGCGGTCATGCTGCGCCGTTTGGCACAGCGGTCCGCCGCCGCCCCATGCAGCCATACCGCCGTGACAGCGGCTTCCACCGCGCTGCGGCCCTGCCGCCAGCCTGCGGCCAGCACACCGGCCATTAGCCCGGCCAGAATATCCCCGCTTCCGCCCCGGGCCAGCCCCGCATTGCCGGTGGTGTTGCGCCAGACCGGCTCGCCGGGGGCCGTAATCAAGGTCCCGGTCCCTTTAAGTACCGCCACACAGCGATATTCGTCGGCCAGACGGCGTACCGCGGCTTCCCGGTCAGCCTGAACCTCGCCCACGGTGGTGTGCAGCAGGCGGGCCGCCTCCCCGGGATGGGGTGTCAGGATCGTATGTTCCGGCAGCGGAGTATGCAGCGCCCCCGACGCCAGGGCGTTGAGGGCGTCGGCGTCAAGAACCGCCGCTGCCCAGGGCGCCCGCCGCCCCAGCAATCCGCCGCAGATGCTGCCGGCGTTTTCCCCCAGGCCGGGACCTGCCAGCAGGACGGTATTTTTCTCGGCAAACCATTCCCGCAGCGCGGCGGTATCCTGGGCACGGATGCCGCCGGTGGAATCGGTGCGGCAGCCGCAGGGGCAGCACTCCGGCGTGCGGGTCAGCACCAGCTGCAGGACCGGCTCGATGCTGGCCAGATACACCAGCCCCGCACCGCCGCGCAGCGCCCCTTCCACGCACAGGGTGGCCGCCCCGCGGTACGCCATACTGCCGGCTACCGCCAGCACGCTGCCAAAGCTGCCCTTGTTGGTATCGGCCTTGCGGCGGGGCAGCAACCCGCGCACGACTTCCCGTGTGATCTCCTGCATCTTGCATCCCCCTTGTTTTCTACTTATAATGTAGATATCATCTACGTTTTTTCCATTATAATCCATCTGCACTGAAAACGAAAGGGGAAGTTTGTATGGTACCGGCGTTGGAAGCCATTCTGGCAAAATCCAAGAATCTCGTGTTTTTCGGTGGGGCGGGCGTTTCTACCGAGAGCGGCATCCCGGATTTCCGCTCGGTGGATGGGCTGTACCACCAGAAATTCCGCTATCCGCCCGAGGTCATGCTCTCCCACAGTTTTTATGAAACCCACACCGCGGAATTTTTTGACTTTTACCGCAATAAACTGATCGTGCACGGTGCCAAACCCAACGCCGCCCATCTGCGGCTGGCCAAGCTGGAACAGCAGGGCATCTGCAAGGCCGTGGTGACCCAGAATATCGACGGTCTGCACCAGGCCGCCGGCAGCCGCACCGTCTACGAACTCCACGGTTCCACCCTGCGCAACTACTGCACCCGCTGCGGCAAGTTCTATCCGGTGGAATTCATCGAGCAGGCCGCCGGCCAGGGGGACGGCATCCCCCGCTGTACCGAATGCGGCGGCATCGTCAAACCCGACGTTGTGCTGTACGAGGAGGGACTGGACGAGGAAACGATGGAGAACGCCATGCGGGCCATCGCGGCGGCCGATACCCTGATCGTGGGCGGCACCAGCCTGGCCGTCTATCCCGCTGCCGGTCCGCTGCGGTATTTCCGCGGCGACAAGCTGGTGGTCATCAACAAACAGCCTACGCCGGCCGATGATATGGCCACCTTGCTGCTGAACCAGCCCATCGGCCAGGCACTCCAGGAAGAAACCGGGAACTGAGGGGGCATTTTTTGTACAAAAAGCAGATTTTTTTCAAAAAAACCATTGCCAAGAACTGGGTGCATTTGCTATGATAGAGTTGTATAGACAAAGGTCGCTGGAAGGTGTTGGGGGGTTGGTATCATGGCAAATGCATTGACGGATTTTACCAAACGACGTGAATTTTTGGTTTGTATGGATTCAGACGGCTGTGTGATGGACACCGTGCGCATCAAGCACACGACGGTCATGTGCCCGGAACTCATCCGCGTATTTGCGCTGGAGGACCACGCCGACTTCGTGGCCGCCGCCTGGGAAGAGATCAATCTGCACACCCTTACGCGGGGCATCTCCCGCTTTGAGAGCGTGGTGCTGGTGTTTGACCGGCTGAAAAACCGCGGTATCGAGATCCCGGGCAGCGACGACATTGCCACCTGGGTGAGCACCTCGGCAGAATTGTCCTCGGCCAGCCTGCAGCAGGAGATCAAAAAGACCGGCAGCCTGACGCTGCGCAAGCTGCTGGAATGGAGCAACGCCTGCAACCGGCGCATCCAGGCCCTGGAGCCCACCTTTGAGCCGTTCCCCGGTGTGCAGGAAAGCCTGCGCCAGCTGCACACGGTGGCCGACCTGGCGGTGGTGAGCGCCGCCAACGAGAGTGCCATCGCCAGCGAATGGAAGCGCTACGGCCTGGCCCAGCACGCCGACATCATCTTCGGCCAGGAGGTAGGCAGCAAAGCCAACTCCATTGCCACCATGCTGGCCTGCGGGTATGAGAGCCGCAAGGTCATGATGGTGGGCGACGCCATGGGCGATGCCCAGGCAGCCGCCGCCAACGGGGTGGCCTTTGTACCGATCCTGCCGGGACGGGAAGCCGAAAGCTGGCGCCGCCTGCAGGAGGAAGCACTGCCCAAGCTGCTGCACGGTACCTTCAGCCCCGATTATCAGGCCGAATTGCTGGCCGCGCTGCGCAGTGCGCTGCACGGCTGATTCAGTATGTTTTTCTTGCCGCCACCCTTGTGGTGGCATTTTCTTTATGTTATACTGGCTATGTATATTTATAATTCGGAAAGCAAAGGAGATCGCCCGGTATGGACCTTTTACAGCAGGCGCGCACAGAGATTGACGGCATCGACGCCGAGATGGCGGCGCTGTTTGAACGGCGTATGCGGGCGGTAGCCGATGTAGCCCGCTACAAAGCCGAAACCGGCAAGCCGGTGTTCGACGCCCTGCGGGAAGCCGCTGTACTGGATAAAAATACGGCCCGCCTGCAGGACGAAACCCTGCGTCCCTACTACCGCGCCTTCCTGCAGGAGGCGATGGCGGTTTCCCGTGCCTACCAGCGGGCCATGCTGGGGCGGGACACCGCCGCCTACCAGGGGGTGCAGGGTGCCTGGAGCCACATCGCCCTGCGGCGGCTGTTCCCCTTTTCCCGTTCCATCTCCTTTGCCACCTGGGGCGAAGTGTTCGACGCCGTCCAGAACGGCGATGCCGAATTCGGTGTGCTGCCCTTTGAAAATTCCAACGCCGGGGATGTTTCCACCGTGCTGGACCTGTTGTACACACATCCCGGCCTGATCGTGGCCCGGATGTGTGACCTTCCCATCCGGCAGGATCTGCTGGGGGTTCCGGGGGCCACGCTGGCCGGTGTGCGCACCGTCATCAGCCACCCCCAGGCCCTGGCCCAGAGCAGCGTTTTTCTGCAGCAGCACGCCCTGCCCACCCAGGCCTGGAGCAACACCGCCGACGCCGCCCGCCATGTGGCCGAGCTGAAAGACCCGTCGGTGGCTGCCATTGCCAGCGCCGAAACCGCCGACCTGTACGGGCTGGAGATCCTGGCTGCCGGTGTGAACGCCGACGGCGACAACACCACCCGTTTTATCGTGATCGAGCGGGCCGACCAGGCCCCGGTCATGACCGGCGAGGGGCAGCGGCTGGCGCTGCTGTTTACAGCCCGGCACAAACCCGGGCAGCTGGCTGCGGTGCTGGACCAGATCGGTGCCCGCGGCTTCAATATGGAATGTATCAAGAGCCGCCCCCTGCCCCATGTTCCCTTTGAATATTATTTCTATGTCCAGCTTGTCTGCCCGGCCGGCAGCACCCGCGCCGACTGTGAAGCCCTGCTGGACACTTTGCGCGCCGACTGCAGCACGCTGCGTCTGCTGGGCGCCTTTACCCTGGATACCGCGGAAAAATAACCGATGACAAAAGGACGTGCGAAGCATGAAACTGACGATGCAACTGAAAAGCCGCAGTTATGACATCATCCTCAAGGCGGGCTGCCTTGCCAACCTGCGCCAGTTTACCAACGTACTGAACCGCAAGGTGTTTGTCCTGACCGATTCCGGCGTGCCCAAACAGTACGCCGAAACCATTGCCGCCCAGTGCCCCGACTCGATGATTTACACCATCCCCCAGGGCGAGGGCAGCAAATGCCTGAAGGTGTACGGTCAGGTGCTGCAGGCCATGCTGGACTTCGGCATGGACCGCAAAGACCTGCTGGTATCGGTAGGCGGCGGTGTGGTCGGCGACCTGGGCGGCTTCTGCGCCGCCAGCTATATGCGCGGCATCGACTTCGTCAACTGTCCCACCACGGTACTGGCCCAGGTGGATTCCTCCATCGGCGGCAAGACCGCCATCGATCTGGGCGAAACCAAGAACACCGTGGGCGCTTTCTGGCAGCCCAAAGTGGTGCTGGTGGACTTCGACACGCTGGCCACCCTGCCCCGCCGCCACGTGGTCAACGGCCTGGCCGAAGCGCTGAAAACCGCACTGATCGGTGACGCCCAGCTTTTTGCGCTGTTTGAGAATGAACACCCCGAAGAGCAGATCGAACAGATCGTCTACCGCAGTCTGAAATTCAAAAAGAAGATCGTGGAACAGGATGAACGGGAGGGCAGCGTGCGTGCCTGCCTGAACTTCGGCCACACCATCGGCCACGGCGTCGAAGCCGTCAAGGGCATCCGCGGCCGCCGCACCACCGGGCTGTACCACGGCGAGTGTGTGGCCCTGGGTATGCTGCCCATGATCGAGGACCCGGCCCTGGTCAAACGGGTGCGGGCCATCTACCGCACCCTGGGCCTGCCCACCCGCACCGGGGCCAACAAGGCCAAGGTGCTGGAATATATGCAGCACGACAAAAAGACCCGGGGCGACCGGATCACGGTGATCAAATGCCCGGGGCTGGGCTGCTGGCGGGCCGATACCATCCCCACCACCGAACTGCCCCATCTGCTGGGCGCGGACTGACGCCCACTACCATCGTCCGCCCCGAAGCGGACAAGTTTTGCCTTGTGAAAGGACCCTTGCGCGATGAAAAACACCTTTGGCAACGCCATCAGCCTGACGATTTTCGGTGAGAGCCACGGCCCCGCCGTGGGCGCGGTGCTGGACGGCCTGGCCGCCGGTCTGCCGGTGGAGGAAGCCGCCATCGCCGCCGCCATGGATTGCCGCCGCGCCCGCGGCGACGGTCTTTCCACCGCCCGCACCGAAGCCGACGCCGTGGAGTTTCTTTCCGGCGTGTACCAGGGCCACACCACCGGCACCGCCATCACCCTGATGATCCGCAACCAGAACACCCGCAGCGGCGACTATGCCAAAACCGCCGACCTGCTGCGTCCCGGCCACGCCGATTTTACGGCCTACGCCAAGTACGAGGGCTTTCAGGATGCGCGGGGCGGCGGGCATTTTTCCGGCCGGATCACGGCAGCTTCGGTGGCCGCCGGTGCCCTGTGTGAAGGCGTGCTGAAGAATCTCGGCATCCGGGTCTACACCCATATTGCAGCCTGTGCGGGCATCGAGGATGCGCCCCTTTCCAGCGCCGCCGGGCTGGTGATGCCGGAACCGGAACCCGGGCACTTTGCCCTGCTGGACCCCGGCAAGGAGGCTGCCATGCAGCAGGCCATCCGGGCCGCCGGCAGCGAGGGTGACAGCGTGGGCGGTATTCTGGAAACCATCGTCACCGGGCTGCCCGCCGGCATCGGCGAACCCTGGTTCGACAGTGTGGAAAGTGAACTGGCCCACATGATGTTTGCCATTCCCGCCTGCAAGGGGCTGGAATTCGGGGCCGGGTTCCGCTTTGCCGGTATGCGCGGCAGCGAAGCCAACGACCCCTTTACCATGCGCGGCGGCAAGGTGGTGACCGCCACCAACCGCAACGGCGGCATCAACGGCGGCATTACCAACGGTATGCCGCTGGTGTTCCGCACCGTGCTCAAACCCACGCCGAGCATCTACAAAGAACAGCACACCGTGGATTATCTGGCGCAGAAAGATGCGCTTTTGCAGATCAAGGGCCGCCACGACCCCTGCATTGTACCCCGGGCCGCCGTGGTACAGAATACACTGACCGCCTTCGGAATTCTGGACCTGCTGACGGTGCGCTACGGCACCCTGGCCCAGAAACACGGATTGCCGGATACAAACGCCATGGAAAGGATGTGAACCGCTATGGAACAAAAGTTGTATGGTCTGATTGGTGCCAAGCTGGGGCACAGCTATTCCAAGATCATTCACGAACAACTGGCCGGGTATCAGTATGAACTGATCCCGCTGCCCACCGAGGCGGAAGCCCGCGCCTTTATGGAAAAGCGCGCCTTTACCGCCATCAACGTGACGATTCCCTACAAGCAGCTGGTTATTCCCTACTGCGATGTGGTGGACCCCAAAGCCAAAGAGATCGGTGCCGTCAACACCATCGTGAACCGGGACGGCAAACTTTACGGTTACAATACCGATTATACGGGATTTTCCTATCTGGCCCGGGTACACGGGGTGGATTTTGCCGACAAGACCGTGCTGATTCTGGGCACCGGCGGCACCCACTCCACCGTGGAAGCCGTCTGCCGTGACGGCGGCGCCAAAGAAATTCTTTCCGCCAGCCGCACCGGCAAATACGGCGCCCTGACCTACAACGAGGCCATGCGCCGCCGGGATGTGCAGATCATTGTGAACACCACCCCCTGCGGGATGTACCCCAACGTGGGCCAGTGTATGCTGGCCCCCACGGCCTTCCCGGAGCTGGAAGCCGTGCTGGATGTGGTCTACAATCCCTTCCGCACCGAACTGCTGCTGCGCGCCGAGGAACACGGCGCCAAGACTGCCGGTGGTTTTGAGATGCTGGTGGCCCAGGCGGTCTATGCGGCCCAGTACTTTACCGGGCGATTTTACGCTACCGACAGCGTGATCCCCACCGCCAGCCGCCGGCTGCAGCACCAGCTTGCCAATATCTCGCTCATCGGTATGCCGGGGTGCGGCAAGTCCACCATCGGCGCCGCCCTGGCCAAACGGCTGAACAAGACCTTTGTGGACCTGGACGAAGAGATCGAGCGCCGCACCGGGAACAATATCCCCGACATTTTCGCCCACGAAGGCGAGGAAGCCTTCCGCCGCTACGAGGCCGAAACGCTGGCCGACATCGGCAAACGGACAGGGCAGGTCATCGCCTGCGGCGGCGGCATCATCAAGACCCCCGCCAACGTCCACGCCATGCGCCAGAACGGCTGTGTGCTGTGGGTCCAGCGCCCGCTGGGCAAACTGGCTACCGGCGGACGGCCTCTCTCCCAGGGGGGCGCCGCCCTGAAACAGCTGCAGGCCGAGCGCACACCGCTCTACCGCGCCGCCGCCCACGCCGTGCTGGACAATTCCTCCACCCTGGCCAACGCGGTGCAGGCTGCCGTGCAGCTGTTTGAATCCGACACTTTGCTGTAACGTTGTATCAATAAATTCGTTAGAAAGAGGTTTCCTTCATGATTATCTCCACCAAAAAGGGTACGCCCCAGGTTGAACTGGACCGCATCATTGACAGCTTCGAGAAGCAGGGCCTTTCGGTCACGCTGATCCGCGGCACCGACTATAACGTCTTCGGCCTGGTGGGCGACACCACCAAGATCGCCGAAAAGGACGTGCTGGCCAACCCCTGGGTCGACAATGTGACCCGTGTTTCGGCCCCCTACAAGCGCGCCAACCGCCTGTTCCATCCCGAGGATACCGTAGTGGATGTCAACGGCACCAAGATCGGCGGCCGTGCCCCCATTGCCGTCATGGCTGGCCCCTGCAGCGTGGAAGGGGAAGAACACATGCTCAAGATGGCCCAACTCGTGAAAGCGGGCGGTGCCAACTTCCTGCGCGGCGGCGCCTACAAGCCCCGTACCAGCCCCTACTCCTTCCAGGGTCTGGGCACCGAGGGCATCCTGGACATGGTCAAGGCCCGGGAAGCCACCGGCCTGCCCATCGTCAGCGAACTGATGGACGAAGCCCACATCGACGAGTTCGAGGAGTACGTGGACGTGGTGCAGATCGGCGCCCGCAATATGCAGAACTTCCAGCTGCTCAAGGCGGTGGGCAAGATGCACAAGCCGGTCCTGCTCAAGCGGGGCCTGTGCAACACCATCGAGGAGTGGATCATGAGCGCCGAGTATATCATGGCCGGCGGCAACGAGCAGGTGATCCTCTGCGAGCGGGGCATCCGCACCTTTGAAAAGTACACCCGCAACACCCTGGACCTGTCGGCGGTGCCCATCATCCACGAAAAGACCCACCTGCCGGTCATCGTGGACCCCAGCCACGCCACCGGCAAGTCCAACCTGGTGGAGCCCATGATGATCGCGGCGGTGGCCGCCGGCGCCGACGGCCTGGA
>DXBP01000029.1 GCA_019116445.1 Candidatus Gemmiger excrementigallinarum | reverse complement strand
ACCGGCACCACCAGCGAAAAGCACGACGGCTTTGTCTCGCCCCAGCATGACGGCACCGCCATTATGGAGTTTTCCGGCAAGGAGCTGATCAAGGGCGAGCCGGACGCTTCCAGCTTCCCCTCCGGCGGCCTGCGCGCCACTGCCGAGGCCCGCGGCTACACCGCCTGGGACCCCACCAGCTACGCCTTCGTCAAGGACGACGTGCTGTGCATCCCCACGGCGTTCTGCTCCTACACCGGCGAGGCGCTGGACAAAAAGACCCCGCTGCTGCGCTCGATGCAGGCCATCAGCGACCAGGCCCGCCAGGTGCTGCACCTGTTCGGCAAGGACGTGGAGCGCGTGACCACCACCGTAGGCCCCGAGCAGGAGTACTTCCTCATCCGCAAGGAGGACTACGACAAGCGCCTGGACCTGGTGCTCACCGGCCGCACGCTGTTCGGCTCCGCGCCTTCCAAGGGCCAGGAACTGGAGGAGCACTACTTCGGCACCATCCGGCCCCAGGTGTCCGCCTTCATGAAGGAGCTGGACGAAGTGCTGTGGAAGCTGGGCGTGCCCGCCAAGACCAAGCACAACGAGGTGGCCCCCGCCCAGCATGAGCTGGCCCCCATCTACGACACCACCAACGTCGCCATCGACCACAACCTGCTGACGATGGAGATGATGGCCGGGGGCGCCTCGTTGGCGCCCAGGCGGTGGTCGTTGCCGGGGGTGGCCACCGAGGTGCGCAGCAGGTCGGCGTATTCATCCACAGCCTTGATGACGGCGGACAGGAAGACCATGAACTGCAGGTTCTCCATGGGGGTGTCGCCGGGATCGAGGAGGTTCTCGTCGGCGGTGCCGATGGACCAGTTGTTGTGCTTGCCGCTGCCGTTGACGCCCTCGAAAGGCTTCTCATGCTGCAGGCAGACCAGGCCGTGCTTGGCGGCGATCTTCTTCATCATTTCCATCGTCAGCAGGTTGTGGTCGATGGCCACGTTGGTGGTGTCGTAGATGGGGGCCAGCTCATGCTGGGCGGGGGCCACCTCGTTGTGCTTGGTCTTGGCCGGGATGCCCAGCTTCCACAGCTCCTCGTCCAGTTCCTTCATGAACTCGGAAACAATGGGCCGCAGGGTGCCGAAGTAGTGCTCTTCCAGTTCCTGGCCCTTGGAGGGGGCGGAGCCGAACAGGGTACGGCCGGTGAGCACCAGGTCCAGGCGCTTTTCATAGTCTTCCTTGCGGACGAGGAAATATTCCTGCTCGGGGCCCACGGTGGTGGCTACCCGGGGCACATCCTTGCCGAAGAGATGCAGCACCTTGCAGGCCTGGTCGCTGATGGCCTGCATGGAGCGCAGCAGCGGGGTCTTTTTGTCCAGGGCCTCGCCGGTGTAGGAGCAGAACGCCGTGGGGATGCACAGCACGTCATCCTTCACAAAGGCGTAGCTGGTGGGGTCCCAGGCGGTGTAGCCGCGGGCCTCGGCGGTGGCGCGCAGCCCGCCGGAGGGGAAGGAGGAAGCGTCCGGCTCGCCCTTGATGAGCTCCTTGCCGGAAAATTCCATGATGGCGGTACCGTCGGGCTGGGGGCTGACGAAGCCGTCGTGCTTTTCGCTGGTGATGCCGGTCAGGGGCTGGAACCAGTGGGTGTAATGGGTGGCGCCCAGTTCAATGGCCCAGCGCTTCATGACGCTGGCCACCACGTTGGCTACCTCCAGGTCCAGCGGCTGGCCCTTCTCGATGGTCGCCTTCAGGCTCTTGTAGGTAGAGCTGGGCAGGCGCTCACGCATTTCGTGTTCGTTGAAGACTTTGCTGCCGTAAAGTTCCATGACGGTTGCTGCCATAACTGCTTACTCCTTACATCAAACTCTTTTTACAGGAAAGGGCGCTGCGAAAACACATTCGCAGCGCCCTTGCTGTTATGTTCCCATTATACGGGCTGCGCTGAAAAAATGCAACTGGCGAACTGCTCAAATCCCCCGAAAATCCGTGGTGAAAACTGGCAAAATTGTCCATCGCCCCGGCGGCGCCGGTGTGGTATACTGATAGAACACCCCAAAACGACGAAAAGGACCCCTGCGGGGGAGGTATACTCAATGGAGATCGAACGCAAATGGATGGTCACCGGCTGGCCCGCGGGCCTGCCCCTGACCGAGGACTACCGGATGGACCAGGGCTACATCAGCGTGCGGCCCACGGTGCGCATCCGGCGGGAAGCGCTGGAGGGCGGGCCCACAGCGCTGGTGCTCTGTTTTAAAGGTGAGGGCACCCTCAGCCGGGAGGAGATCGAAACCGAGATCGATGCCGACCTCTTTGCCAGGCTGGAACACCTCATCGGCAAGCCCCTGATCCATAAGCAGCGGCGGGGATACGCCCTGCCCGGCGGCCTTACCCTGGAGGTCAACTGCGTGGACCCGGACCTGCCCACGGCCTTCTGGTATGCCGAGGTGGAGTTTGCCACCGAAGCCCAGGCCCTGGCCTGGGACCCGGCTTCGGCGGGGCTGGGGGATTACCTGGCCGATGAATGTACCGGCCGCCCCGGCGCGAGCATGGGCGAGTACTGGGAACGCACGCGGGGCGGCCTGACAAACAGTTGCAATTTGTGATTTTTATTTGTAGGGCGGGGTCTTGACCCCGCCGCAGGAACGATCCGGCAGACGCGGCATTCCCCACAAACGAACACCCCCGCGCCCGGCATTGCCGGGTGCGGGGGTGTGTTGTCAGTCCGTCAGACGGTCAAGGGATCAATCCTTGCCATGGCGGCGTTTGCGCACCACCACCAGCACTACGAACGCCGCCGCTGCCGCTGCCGCCAGCGCGGTCAGCGCGCCGACGGGCATATCGTCGCTGGTCTGCGGGATGGCGGAGACCGCCGCAGGGGCAGCCGTGGGCTGCGGTGTAGGCTGCGAAACCGGGGTCGGCGTGGGGGCCGGGGTCGGCTGCGGCGTGGGCGTGGTCTCCGGCGGTGTGGCCGACGGCGTCGGCGTGGCCGGTTTGCTGTTGACCACATGGATCACCGTGCTCCCGGTAAACAGCGCGTTAAGGCTCTGAGTTCCCAGATCCTGCTTGTTTTGTGTTCCGCTGTTGTGGTTCCGGCACTGGGTGATGTTCAGGCGGGACCAGCCTTCGGTGGCCGTGTAGGTGCCCGCGTTGCCGGGGATGTTATCGGTCGGCTGATAGATCAGGCCGCTTCCGGCAGTGGGGGCGTAATTCAGGTGCAGGGCATTCGCGGAGGTATCGGCCCAGGTAAACGTTCCCCTCGCTGCATCCCAGGCGCCGGTTTGCGGCTTGGCCTGCACATCGTGCAGGGTGGCGTCCACATCGTCGTCGGCGGCAAAGCCTTTCATACTGTTGGCCAGGGCGTGGATGCCGGTCTCCACAGTCACATTGTCCGTCGCCGTACCGGCGTTCACAAAGATGCCGTCGTCGTTGACCACGATCTGGATCGGGGTGCTCTGCGCCACATAAGGGGCGGGGGCGCTCGTCTCTTCCAGCAGGTAATACCCCTGGGAGATCGTATCTTTCCCAACCTCGTCGCTGACGGTCAGTTTCCCCTGGGCGTCGGAGGTCAGCGTCTGAAGAAGCGCAGCCCCCTGTTTGTCAAAATCCGCGTCGGTCTTGTACAGCGCAAAGGTCACGCCTGCCAGCGGGTCGCCGCTCTCGTCGGTTTTGCGCAGCGTCGGCGCGGGCAGCTCGATGTTGGCGATGGCCAGCGTGACCGAGAAGGTGCGGGCGAAACCGCTGGTGTCCGTGACCGGCTGCACGTTCATTCCGTCGTCGTTGGCTGTAAAGTACTGCACTTTGTACTGCGCGGTGGTTGTGTCCCCGTTGGTCTGATTAATGATGTACTCGTAGGTGGTCACGTCGCCGGGCAGGTCGTCGATCGTAAGCGCATAAGCGCCGGAAGTCTCCACTTCAAAGAAGGTATTGTTCGCTTTGGCTGCGTCCCAGAGGCTTTTGTCACTGTCGTCCTGGGCGACCCTCCAGCCGTCCCGTGCATTGCCGGAGACCGGGAGCCAGTCGTTGTCGACCTTTTTCATCACCACCGCAAACATCTTGTTGGCATTGTTCGGGATGCTCCGCGCCTGCACGGTGACATGGGGCTGGGCGTAGGTGCCGGTCTCCCACGCATTGGCGGAGAGCAGCAGGTTCGTGTCTTTGTAAAAATACAGACGGATGGACCCCGGCAGGCGGTAGGTGTCCCCGGTGGCCCCGGGGTCCTCCACCAGCACCCAATACTGGCTTATGTTGCGCAGTTCCGCCATCGTGATGGCCACGTCCTTGCCGGTGGACGCCTGCTGCTTGGTGAAGGTCAGGCTGCCGTTTTTGTTGGTCGTGCCGGTGTAATAGGACTTGCTGTTGCTATAGTCGTAGTCCGCATCTGTCGGGTAGAGGGCGAACTTCACACCCGGCAGCGGTTTGCCGTCCTGGTCCTGCTTGACGATGCCGCTGACCGGGATGTCCACCAGGTTGTATTTCAGCCGCATGTTGGAGTCGGTGCCGCCGCGCTCCAGGTAGAAGAAGTCCAGCGTGTGGGTGGTGCCGTCGGCGAAGGTGTTGCCGGTGAAGCCCTGCGAAGTATTGACGCCGGCGGCCGCAAACTTGGCCTTGAGCGTCGACGGCTCAAAGATGACCTCACCTGAATCGTAGGCGTTGTTGCGTTCGCCGTCGTCCTGTTCGCCGCCGTCCTGGTAGACCACGACCGCGCCGGTCGCAAAATTGATCTCCAGGGAGGTCGTGTCGTGGATGCCGCCCAGGTCGCCCACCAGCACGCCGTCGATAAAGACCCACACGTCGTCGTCGCCGGAGAAATTGTAGGTGACGGGTTTGCCGCTGGTGGTCTTGCCGCCGTCCTGCTGCACGAACTGGGTGCTCATATGGATGCCGAAAAAGTGGTTGAGGGTCGGGTCTTGGGAATTAAGATCCGGCTTGGAGGCCAGCGTGCCGTCCGTTTCGATCTCGAACACCTCATTGGCGGTATCGAAGGGGAAGAACTGGGGGCCTTGCGAGTTTCCCTTAGGCTCGACCGCGCCTTTCTCGTAGAGGGTGAACTTCCGCTCCGTGTTGCTGTCGCTTATGTCATAGGAAGCAAAATTTTCGCCGCAATCGTAGTAAAAATAGCCGTCGTCGTCGACCTGCAGCAGCCCGCCCACATCCGGGTAGACGGCTTTGCCATCGTGTGATGTGCTGTCAAACAGGTAGGCCAGCGATTCCGAACTGCCGGAGGTTGCAACACTGGTCAGCCGGGGGTAGCCGCCCGCCAGTCTGTTCTCCACAAGGCCCTGCCGGGGTTGGGCGCTGCTCGTGTAGGCGTTCAGATCCTGGGGTTTGGGTGTTCCGCCGGTGCTAGCCATACCAGCGCCGAAGTGAAGGGAATGGCCCTTGTTGATCCCGGTGTCGTAATTGGTAGGCGTGGACGTGTCCTCGGCATCCTGTGTGTCCAGCCAATAGTCGAACAGGTCGATGGTGGTGCCCTCCGGCGTCACGGCGTCCGTCACCGTGTGATCGCTGAAGTCCTGGCCGTCTGCCAGCGGCAGAGCCGCGGCGGACATCCGGCTGGCGGCGTACGCCGCGGCAACCGGCAGGGGACCTTCCGCTGCTGCGGCGCTCTCATCCGTGGCGGCGCTCTCGTTCGTGGCCACGCCCGCCAGCCCGCCGTCTGCGGACGGCAGGAGGTCGGCGGCTTCGGCAAAGGCCGCGCCGGGGATCAGGCTCGTTGTCAGCGCCAGCGCGCACAGCAAAGCGGCGATGCGCCGCGGCGCAAATTCATGCAAGGTCATATGGTTCACTCCTGTTATACCCAAATCGCGTAAAATTCCAAAAGGCGTCCTAGGCCCCTGCGGACCAGCCCGCCGTTTCTTCTTCCGCCTGCAGCAGCAGGCTGTAAATGTTGCGGATCTGCTGCTCCATGTCGGCGTGCAGCCGGTCCTGCGTGCTGCGCCACAGGGCGCGCAGGCAGCGGGGGCTGCCCTTTTCTTCGGGCACGCCTGCGGTGCGGCAGAGTTCCTGGATGCTGCGGCACAGGTGGGAACGGTTCACGACCCGCCCGCTGCGGCTGACGAACAGCGGCCCGCTGCCGGTGTGCTGTTCTTCCATGTACGCCAGCAGTTCGCGCTGCAGGCTGTCGGGCAGGCAGAGGGTAAAGGGCTGCCCGCGGCAGGAAAGTTCCCCGCCGCCCGCCCGCACGACGGCGGCGGTGACTTGCCCCAGGCACTGCAGCGGCAGGCCGGTGAGGGCGAACAGCTTGACCAGCAGGTATAACTGCCGCTGGCCCTGCGCGCGGGCGGCGCGTAGCAGGCGCAGGTATTCGCTGCGGCTCAGCTCCGGGGACGGCGTCTTGGCCGGACGTTCATGGTGCATGACCAGGTCGGGCCGTTCACACCAGCGGAAATAATGGTTGGCCGCCGCGATGCGCAGGTTGATGCTGCGCAGGCTGTACGTTTCACGCAGGGACTGCCGCCAGGCCTGCAGGCTTTGTACGGTGGGCGGGCCGTGGGCCGCCATGTAGCCCTGCAGTTCCTGCAGGGCGCGGCGGTAGGTGGCCTGCGTCCCTTCGTTCCAGCCGCTGCCGGCGCTTTGCAGGAAGGCTGCAAGCGGGCGGCCGGGCAGGATCTCCTGTACTTCGTGCAAGCGCCGCGCCCCCTTCCCCCACGAGCAAACAAAAGTACGGTTCTGTTGCCTGTGCGGGGTGACGGCGCGCCTGCCGTTTTCGGGTGCGGGCTGCGGAGGGGAGGTTTTGCCCAAAAACGGCGGTACCTGACAAAAGGGCGCACGGAAACTATCGGACAAGCGTGCAGTTTGTCCGATCGCTTTCGTGCGCCTTTTTTGGTTAAAGCAACAAAAAGAGGTTGATGCGCTTGATTTTTTAAGCGCGCTGTGCTACCATAAACTATACATTCAAATGAGAAGTTTCTGCTTTTTCTATAGAATGTACCAGATGCAACAGAACCGTACTTTTGTATGTTTTTATAACAGCAGGTGCATGCGTTCCAGCAGCCGCCGGTGCTCCGCGCCGGATTCCATGATATAGATCCGCGTCGTCTCGATGCTGGAATGCCCCAGCAGGTCGGCAAGCTTGGCAAGATTTTTTTCCAGCCCGTAGAAGGTCCTGGCGAACAGGTGCCGCAGGTTGTGGGGGAACACCTTCTCCCGCGCGACCCCGGCCCGTTCGCACAGGGCCTTCATCATTTTCCACACCGTGATGCGGTCCAGCGGGCGGCCCGTGCGGGCCAGGAACACCGGCCCCGTGTGGATGCGCCGCCGGCTGCACCAGCGCCCCAGCCGCTTGCACAGTTCGGCGGGCAGCAAGATCTCCCGGCATTTGCCCTTGCAGCGGATGGCCGCCCGGCCCCGGCGCACGGCTTCCGCCGTGATGAAGGACAGTTCCGAGACCCGGATGCCGGTGGCGCACAGCGTCTGCAAAACCAGCAGCGTGCGCTTGCGGCCGCTCTGGCGGGCGGCGGCCAGCAGGCGGAAATACTCCGCGCGGGTCAGTTCCCGCCCTGCGTCGCAAAAGACCCGCCGCTGGCGCTTGAGCGGTCTGGCCTTGGCTTCCGGCGCGCCGCGGAACTCCTGGTAGCCGTTGACGGCGGCCAGCATGGCGTTGACGCTGGCGGCGCAGTAGCCGCGGCGGGCCAGGTCGTCCCGCCAGGCGGCGACGGCCTCTTTGGGCGGGGCGTCGGGCGCGCCGGTCTCCCGGAAAAAGCGGGCGGTGTCCCGCAGGTATTTTTCAATGGTGCCTGCGCTGCGTTCCCTCTGCTGCAGCCAGGCGCGGTAGGCGTTCAGTGTCATGGCTCCCACTCCTTTGTTCGTATCGCTCCTATCATACCCGATTTTCCCCCGCTGCGTCCCTGCCGCCGGGAAAAAACGCCCCCTGCGCAAAAATTGTAAAATTCTGCCGCCCTGCTTTACAAATGATTACAAAGCGGCTACAATAGAACTAACTAATCGTCGGCAAAAGTCTGTGTGCGCCCCGCCGCCCGGACGGATCAACCAAGAAAAGAGGAACTGTGAATGAAACGTAAGCTTCTGATCGTCATGGCCATCCTTTCGCTGTGCGTCGTGCTCGCGGCCTGCAAGAAAAAGACCGAAGAGCCCACCAGCACCGCCGCACCGGAAGCCACCGCCACGCCGGAACCGTCCATGGAGCCTTATATGGCCAACGTGCTCACCGGTGAGCCCCAGGGCGACGACTACAAGAACCAGCGCATCACCGCCGTCATGGTCAACAACATCGTGGCAGCCCGCCCCCAGCGCGGTCTGTCCAAGGCGGATATCCTGTTTGAGATCAAGGTGGAAGGCGGCATCACCCGCTTTATGCCGGTGTTTACCGATTACCAGGACATCGGCGAGATCGGCCCCGTGCGTTCCGGCCGTGACCAGTTCTTCCGCCTGATCCTGCCCTGGCAGGCGCTGTATATCCACGAAGGCCAGTCCGTCGTCATGCAGCAGTATGCCATCGACTACAGCTACGGCAACCTGAACAACAACGACGGTGCCAACGGCTACCGTGACTACGGCCGTGTGAACTGGTCCGGTGCCTCCTACGACAACGGCACCCTGGCGCTGGAGCACACGATGTACACCGATTCCGAGAACATCCAGAAGTACATCGACGACAACAGCGTGGATATGGACCGCACCTACAACTCCACCTTCTTCAACTTTGTGGACTACCGCACCGGCGAGACCCGTGACCTGTCCAACAGCATCGACAGTGCCTACAGCGACAAGTACGGTCCCATCGTCAGCGACGGCGAGTATATCGAGATCGAGCACAGCCCGTCCTACAAGACCCGCTTCATCTATGACGCTGCCTCCAACACCTACAAGATGCAGCAGAACTACTCCGACGGCCAGTGGCGCGATACCGTGGACGAAGCGGCCGACAACACCGTGCTCAGCTTCCCCAACGTCATCGTGCTCTACACCGACATCCACACCTATCCCGGCCACGAGGCCAAGGACCTGCAGTATGCCGAGTACGCCTGGGGCGGTGTAGGCTACTACTGCTACGGCGGCAAGTGCGAGAAGATCTACTGGCAGAAGGGCACCCCGCTGGAGGCCCTGCGCCTGTACTACCTCACCGAGGACGGCCAGTGCAGCGATACCCCCGTTGAGATCAACATCGGCAAGAGCTATGTGTCCGTGACCGACGTGGACTACGCCGAAAACTTCGTGCACAGCACGCTGGACGGCGTGGACCTGTCCAGTGCCACCACCGTGACCTACGAGAGCCACTATGTGGAGGATGACGCCGAGGAAGGCGAGACCCTGGGCATGAGCACCGACGATCTGACCACCAATGCCACCGGCAGCGGCGAGGCCGAGACCGTCACCGAGGAACCCGCCGCCGAGACCCCGGCGGAGGACTCCGCCGAAGTACCGGCCGATTCCACCGGCGAGCCGGTTGCGGATGACCCCGAGGCTGTGGGCTGATCCGTCGCCGGATAACTCCTTAATGCGATGAAACGATCAGCGCAGTCCGCCCGGTGCGGGCTGCGCTGGTTTTTTGGAAAGGACCTTTGTATGAAACGTACCATCCAGGCACTTGGTATGACGGCAGCCCTGCTGGCCGTGCTGCTGCTGGGCGGCTGTTCGATTTTCGGCGGCGCACCGGAATCCGGTGCGGACTTCACCGCGGAGTCGGCCCAGCCCACCGCCGAACCCACCCCCCAGGCCGAGCCGGTCCCCAACCCGCTCACCGGTGTGGCCGATGCCGACTACACCAACTGCCGCCCTGTGGCGGTCACGCTGCGCACGCTGGACGGTGCCATGCCCCAGTGGGGGCTTTCCAGCGCCGACGTGCTGGTGGAAGGGGTAAGTGAGGGTACCACCGCCAGCCTGATGGCGCTGTATGCCAACGTGGACAACATCAGCAAGGTGGGGCCGGTGGGACCGGGCCGGGACCTGCTGCTGCAGCTGGCGCTGCCCCTCAACGCGGTGCCGGTGCACATCGACAAGAACATCTACGCCTCCAACCTGCTCAACACCCTGAGCTACCAGGACCTGGACGGCTACCACATCGGCAAGGCGGCCTTTGCCTTTGACCAGGACCGCCAGAACGCCGGCTACCGGGAGGAAAACTGCTGGTACACCACCGGCGAGATGATCCGCAACGGCCTGAGCAACTACGGCACCACGCTGGAAGGGGCCAACACGCCGCTGTTTGTCTTTGGCGAGCGCCCGGCGGTGGCCGAGGCGGCCCGCAACGCCACGGCGCTGACCGTGACCTTCTCCCCCAGCGACAGTGAACAGCTGACCTACGCCGCCGACACCGGCCTGTACGTCAAGACCAACGCCGACGGTTCCGCCACCACCGATGCCGACAACGGCCAGCAGGTGGCCTTCACCAACGTGTTCGTGCTCTATGCCTCCAGCGGCATCAAGGACGACGGCTACACCCGGGACTACGATCTCACCGGCGGTACCGGCCTGTATCTCACCGGCGGCGCCTGGGAGCAGATCCACTGGACCAAGGAGGATGCCACCGGCCCCCTGCAGCTCACCGATGCCAACGGCCAGACCCTGGTGGTCAGCCCCGGCAAGAGCTTCATCGCCATCTGGGGCGGCTACTACGGCCAGGGCCTGACCCTGACCGGCGCCGACGGCACCCAGCAGACCCTGCCCGAGAAACCGGCCCTGCTGGAAAGCGGCGTCAGCGACGAAGCCGCCGCGGCGGCCCAGGCGGAATTTGACGCCCAGCAGAAGATCATCGACGCCCAGGCGGCGGTGGAGGAGGCCAACGCCCAGCTGCCCGACGCCCAGACCGCCCTGGAAGAAGCCCAGGCCGCGCTGGATGAGGACAGCGAGAATGCCGACCTCATCGCCAAGCGGGACGAAGCCCAGGCCCTGGTGGACAGTCTGAACCAGACCATTGCCGATAACCAGGCCATTCTGGATGCGGCGGGAGTTTCTGCCGAACCCACCCCGGCCCCCGAGGAGAGCGCCTCCTCGGAAGGCTGAACCATATCAACAGAGCAGCCCACGGCACCAGGCCGTGGG
Source organism: Candidatus Gemmiger excrementigallinarum (assembly GCA_019116445.1). Classification (GTDB taxonomy): domain Bacteria; phylum Bacillota; class Clostridia; order Oscillospirales; family Ruminococcaceae; genus Gemmiger; species Gemmiger excrementigallinarum. Next base: position 172,006 of record DXBP01000029.1, on the reverse strand, counting down.
CTGCTTTTCGGTTTTCAGGCGGCAGGCCGTACGATTCCCTGCTGGGGCTGCCGCCGCCGGTCAGACCTGCTCTTTGGCGGTAAAGAACACAAAGAAGGTGTCGCCGGTACTTTCGTCGTCAAAGTATTCCATGTGGGAGATGGAGAAATCCTGGTAGCCTTCGGGCACTTCGTACACCAGCAGGCCCCGGACTTCCTCGTCCACCGCCAGGGGATAGGTGCCGGGCAGCTGTTCTTCCGACAGGGGGTCCAGCTCCTCGTAGGTTTCGGGATCGGTGGTGATGGGTACCCGGTAATCCTCCTCCCCGTCGGTGCCCCACTGGGCCTGGAAATCGGTGTCGAACATATTGTAGCTCTGGGTGGAGGTGTTCTTCACCGTGATGTCCACCACCAGGAAGATGTTGCCGCTGGCGGGGGTGGTGCCCTCGTAGCTGGCGCAGGTGTAGGCATCGTTGACCGTGTAGTCAAAGAAGTAGGTGTGCATCGTGTCGCCGATGCGTCCTTCGGCATAGCCGTCCACCGGGTAGCCCACATCCTCCTCGGCGGCCGGTTCTTCGGCGGTGGCCTCCCCGGTGGAGGAGGCTTCGGACTCACCGCCCGGGAAATCGGAAGAAAGGGAACTGAGATCGGGGCCGCTGCAGGCGGTCAGGGTCAGGGCCGCGGCGCACAGGGCTGCAACAAAACAGGCGCGTCTTTTCATGGTGGGTCCTCCTCTTTTTTCAATTCCGCATCCGGCGCTTCGCCGGCAGGTCCAGCAGGGAAGACCCGCCCGGGAAACCCGGTGCCGGTATGGGATAGGTCCAGCATACCATAGTCGGCGCTGTAAATCAATGTGATGGCGACGGTACGGCAAAAAAACGCCCCGCCCTGTGCAATGGCAGGGCGGGGCGGTGGTGTTTCAGGGGCTCACTCGGTCACTTCATCCAGATAGCCCACGGGCACCACGTCGTAGGCTTCGGCCAGGTGGTCGCGCATCCACATTTCGGCGTCCAGGCGCACGCTGTAACCGGCGCCGGGGTCGGTCATCCACTCCTCCGGCTTGCGGAAGGGCAGGGCGTGCTGGGCCAGCATATTCATGATGACGCCGCCGTGGGTCACGCAGGCGGCTTCCTCGGTATGGGTGCGCAGCATGTACTCGAACATCTTCATCAGCATACCGGCGGTGCGGTTGAAAAACGCCTGCCGGTCCTCGGCGCCCTGGGGCACCGTGCGGCTGGTGGGGTCCATCCACTGGGCAAATTCCGGGTCCTTCACCAGCTGCTGCAGGGGCTGGCCCTCAAACTTGCCAAAGGCCATCTCCCGCAGGTCCTGCAGTTCGATCTGCCGCACCCCGGGGAACAGCAGTTCCGCCGTCTGGGTGGCCCGCAGCATGGGGCTGGTGAACACCAGCGGCACATTGGGATAGGTAAAGCTGCGCTTCAGCTCCTCCAGCTGGGCACGGCCCTCGTCACACAGGGGCAGGTCGGTGCCGCTGCCTATGTACAGGCCCTGCAGGTTGCCGGCCGTCAGGCCGTGGCGGATCAGATGCAGTTTGTAATATTTCACGATGGTTTCTCACTTTCCTTAACAGGGTATCGTTACCAGAATACCCCAAAACCGGCGTTTCTGCAACGAAAAATAGTTACAATTTGGTTACAGAAAGCGCCCGCCGACCGGCTTTTCCAAAATTTGCCCACAATATTTATACCTGCGCCCGGCCCCGGGTCCCCAAATGTAGGCGGCGCCCGGCACTTCCGCCCCGGGAGTGCCGGAATCTGCCCGAAAAGCGTCGAATTCCGGGTTTACAAAATGTTTTTTGACAGATATAATATACAACACGTAGAAAACTATGGGCAGGCCGGTCCCGGCGGCCCGGTGCACGCGCACCGGTGGGACCCGCCGCAGAAGAGGATAACTATGGCCATGGAGTTCAGCCGGATTCTTACGCTGCTGCGCAAGGAACGGGGCATCACACAAAAACAGGCGGCACAGGACCTGGGCATCAGCCAGGCCCAGCTTTCCCATTACGAAAAAGGCATCCGCGAATGTGGGTTGGCCTTTGTGGTACAGGTGGCGGACTATTACGGCGTCAGCTGTGATTATCTGCTGGGCCGCAGTGCCGAGCGCAGCGGCCAGACCATCCGGGTGGAGGACCTGCCCGAAACCGGTTCCGCCACCAGCGGCAGCGTCTACCGCGGCAGTGTGCTGCCCACCATGTACAAAAAGCTCATCGAGAATTCCCTGGACATCCTGTACGATAAACTGCAGGAGAGCGGCGACAAGGAACTGGTCACCGCCATCAGCCGGTACCTGATGCTGGCGGTGTACAAGGTGTTCCGCCAGCTCCACGATGCCTGCCCCCGCAACGTCAAAGGTATGTTCCGGGTGGGCGGGGCGCGGTGGCAGGCCAGCGCCGACGCGGCCATGCGTCTGACCGAAGCCGACCTGACGGCGGTGCTCCGGGGGGAGGACGGCACCCACGACAGTGTGGACCCCGCCACCATGGCACTGACCACCGAGCGGCTGACCCACGATTATCCCCGCCACGCCACCAGCCTGCTGAACCTGGTCAAGAATGCCGAGGAATCCATGCGCGGCCTGCAGCGTCCGGAATGATTGCAGCACAACACAACCAAAGCCCGCCGCCCCCTCCGGGGCGGCGGGCTTTCTGTCATTTCTGGGTCAGGGCCTGGCGGCAGGCCGGGCAGACAAACTTGCCGTGCAGCTGCACCGAACCCGGCACCACCTCGCCGCACAGGGCGCAGGCGTCGGCGGGGCGGTATTTCCGCAGCAGAATGGCGTCGCCTTCGGTCAAGATCTCCAGCGGGGTTTCGGCGCTGATGCCGAAGGTGCGGCGCAGCTCTTTGGGCAGCACCACGCGGCCCAGTGCGTCGATATGGCGGACGATCCCGGTAGAAATCATCGGTAAAACCTCCTGTTTCCGCAGCCGGGGGCTGCGGCGAATCATGCAAAATATGGTGGGGATTTTTGTCCCCTGGCGCAACTTCTTGTAGATATTATACGAGAGCTTGGTAATATTGTCAATATTTGGTAACCAAAAACCGTTCGACAAAATCTGACGAAACGCGCAGCAGCGATGATTTTTTATAACCCTGCTTTTGAAGGGCGGAAATCCGCTGGAAATCCACTGCCGGGGCCTCTGCCGGAAAACTTCCACAAGACCGTTACAAGTCTGAAACAACTTGGACACAACTCTGGAGTATTCTAAAATCAGGATGTCTGCGTCTTGTCAGGTAAAGGAGCAGAAAATGGCAAAAGGACGTGTTGTGTTTTACGAGGACCCACCCCCGCGCACCCAGGCGCCGCCACGGTCGGTGTATACGGCCCGGGCCAGACGGCGCCGGCGGGGCGCCAGCAGGCTGCTGTTTGCTCTGGCGGCGCTGGTACTGGCGGCTGCGGTGGGGTATGTGATATGGTATACCCGCCCGGCCGAGGGGGAAAATCTCCCCGACCCCGACCGGGAACAGGTGGAAGAAGGGGTGGAACCGGAGGATGCCGCCCTCACGGCGGGGACTGTGTCGGCATCGGACGGCCGCATTGTGGTGGCCATCGACCCGGGTCACGGCGGGGTGAATCCCGGCATCGGGGCCGAGGACTTCGGCAGTGAGGCAAACGGCCTGCAGGAGAGCGAGATCACCCTGGCCACCGCCCGGGCGCTCTACGACCTGCTGGCGTCGGACGAGCGCTTTGCGCCGATGCTTACCGCCGACGGCACCGAGTACTTAAAACCCAGCGAGCGGGGGGCCGCTGCCAAGGCCGCGGGGGCACAGCTGTTTTTGTCCATCCACCTGAACTATGATACCGGCGGTGCCACCAGCGGCTTTGAATGTTATGCCGCGCCGCCTTATCTTTCCACCAACGCCGAAAGCGTCCGCTTCGGGGAGCTGCTGGCGGCCTCCTTCAGCCAGATGGGGCTGCGGCTGCGGGGCACCACCGGCGTGCGCTACCTGTATTATGATGCCAACGATAACAAACAAATCTACGAATCCACCGACACCACCATCCGCTGGGACCCCACCTTCACGGTGCTGTCCTCCTGCGGGTGCCCGGCGGTCCTCTGCGAGGAGGGCTTTATCAGCAATGCCGGGGATATGGCCCTGCTGGCGGGGGACGATGGCTGCCAGGCCGCGGCCCAGTGCTACTATGATTGCATCTGCACCTACTTCAACCTGACCTGATTCACGGTCCCCGGGCGAACTTCGCGCCCGGGGACCGCCTTTTTTGTTGTTTTGCGGCCCTCGGCCGGGTACGCCGGACTTTTGCCGGGATTTTAGGCAGGGTTTGTCCCCCCGGGGGGCATTGGCACAGTTTCCCACTAGTTTTTGGGTTTCCCCGCCCTGCGGCAAAAAGCACCGTTTGCCCCGTGGTATAGTGCAGCTACCGTACGGCATACAACATAAAGGGGGAACCGATCTTATGGCTGTCTTTACCAATACAAACGAGAAGGTACATACGCCCGCCCTGGATGTGGGCGCGCTGCTGCCCGCGGGGGCGCGGTGGTCGGCGCTGGCCTGGCAGGGGGCGGCCGCCGTTACCGGGGCGGTGCTGGGGGCCGGTCAGGTCTGGGGCGGCACCGCACCTTTCGGGCTGGCGTTCGTCATCGGCTGTCCGCCGGCCTATCTCTTCGCGGCGGGTGTGGGGGCGCTGGCCGGAAGTCTGGCCTTTCAGCCCGTGGCCATGGGGCTCAAACTGGCGGGGGCGCTGGCGGCTGCCGTGGCGGGGCGGTGGCTCAGCGGCGGCAAATCCCGCACGGGGGCATTGGCGGGGGGCGTCACGCTGCTGGCCATCCAGGCCCTGGGCATTTTTTTTGCGGGCGGCATCCTGGACCCCGGACAAACCGTCGCCACGGGATGCACGGCGCTGCTGGCGGCGGGACTTGGCTGGGCGTTCGCCCATTTTCCGGTACAGGAACCCCGCGGAGTCTGCCTGTGGCTGGCGGTGGCGGCGGCCTGCCTGCAGCGCTGTACCCTAGGGCCGCTGGCTCCGGGCCTGGCGGTGGCAGCGGCGGCGGGCCTTTGCGCGGCCATCGCGGGCACCCTGGAACAGACCGCTGTGGTCAGCATCGCCCTGGCAGCGGCGCTCACGGCGGCCAGTCCCTCCCTGTGCTATGCGGCGCTGAGCGTGGCCCTGGGCAGCCTGGCGGCCTCCTGCCTGTACCCCGGCGAGCGGTGGCGCTGCGCCGGGGTGTTTGTGGCGGGGTGCACGGTGGGGGCCCTGGCGGCACCGGATGCCGCGGGGGTGCTGCCCCTGGCTGCAGGCGGGGGCCTGGGGCTCTGCGTGGCGGTGGCCCTGCCGGGGGAATGGCTGCGGGCGGTGTTTCCGCCGCCGGCGCCCCCGGCCCAGCCCCAGGGGCTTACGGGAGCCGCCCGCCGCCTGGCCAATGTGGCCGATACCCTGAGCGACATCGCCGATACCGTCAACGCCGTCTGTGCCCGGCAGATGCCCCCCAAAGGGGAAAACTTCGACTTTGTGGTGGAGCATATCGCCCGCACCACCTGCCAGACCTGCACCCGGCGCAACCGCTGCTGGGTGCGGGGGTATGCCACGGCCATGGACGGGCTGTATCAGCTCAAACCCACCCTGGAGAGCACCGGCCATGTGGAGGTGGAGGACCTGCCGGGGCAGCTCTCGGTGTGTATCCATCCGGGGGACCTGTGCACAGCGGCCAACCACGGCTACCGGCTGTGGCGCAGCCGCCGCCAGACCCGGGCCCGGGCCACCACGCTGCGCACGGCCCTTACCGAGCAGTACAGCGCGCTGGCGGGGGCGCTGGCCCAGCTGGCGGGCAAGCTGGGGCAGGCCGGGCTGCCGGACCCCCGGCGGGAAGCCAAGGTGGCCCAGCTCTTTGCGGGGCTGGGGCTGGATGCCCTGGAATGCAGCGTTACATCGGATCTCGCGGGCCGCCTGACGGTGGCGGTGACCATCGCCCGCACCCGCTTTACCGAGGAGGAAGTCACGGGGCTGACCGGGGAGGTGAGCCGTATCTGCCGCCGTGACCTGGATATTCCCGAGATCACCCATTGCCGCACCGTGACGATGCTCAGCTTTGGGGAGCGGCCTGTTTTCCGTGCCGAGTTCGGCGCGGCGGGGCGCCCGGCCAAGGGGCAGACGGTGAGCGGGGATGCCCTGGAACAATTCTGTGATACCAGCGGCCGGGCCCAGATGCTGTTGTGCGACGGCATGGGCACCGGGCGACCGGCGGCGGTGGACGGTCAGATGGCGGCCCGCCTGACCAGCCAGCTGCTGCGGGCGGGTTTTGCGGCGGAGAGCGCCGCACGGCTTGTGAACGTGGCCCTGGGATTGAAGAGTGCCGAGCAGGAATCCGGCGCCACGCTGGACCTGCTGACCATTGATTTATATACCGGGCGGGCCGGGCTGTTCAAGGCGGGGGCGGCGCCCAGCTTTCTGGTGCGGGACGGGGTGCCCCGTATGCTGGAGGGCGCCAGCCTGCCCATGGGGGTGCTGGACAGCCTGGTGGGGCGGTCCACGACCTTCGGGCTGGACGCCGGGGACTGGGTGGTGCTGGTCAGTGACGGTGCCCTGACCGACGGCAGCCAGTGGCTGATGGAACAGCTGCAGCTGTGCGCCAAGCTGGGGCATACGCCCCAGCAGGCGGCCCAGACCATTGCCGATGCGGCGGTGCGCCGCTCAGGAGAAAAACAGGACGACATCACGGTGGCGGTGGTGCGCCTGGCGCAGCCCTGAGGGCGCTGGCGCTGCAAAAGGGGGAACAGTCCTGCAGGTTGCCGCCTGACGGGCCGGCTTTCAGCACCCAAGGGGGGAGAACTTTGTCAACTGCCTAAAAATATTTCAAGAAATTCCGAAAAAACTGTTTAAAATTCCACAAATATGTGGTAAAGTAGTATCAATCGGTGAGAAATGTTCAAATTCACCATAATTCTACGCCGCAGGGCGCACGGTAAGGCCCCGGCGCGAAAAGAGGTTTGACGATTCATGGACTATGCAAGCAAAGACATCCGCAACATTCTGGTGGCCGGTCATGCCGGGTGCGGCAAAACGACGCTGACCGAAGCGTTGCTGTATCTGAGCGGCGCGACCGAGCGCATGGGCCGTGTGGAAGACGGCACCACCGCCAGTGACTTTGATCCCGAGGAAGTGCGCCGCAAAGCCTCGCTGAATTCCAGCGTGATCCCGGTGGAGTATCAGGGCATCAAGTACAACCTGATCGATACTCCGGGTTTGTTTGACTTTGAAACCGGCGCGGCCGAGGGTGTTATGGCGGCCGAGAGCGTGCTGATCTGCGTGTCGGGCCGTTCGGGCGTCACGGTAGGTGCCGAGAAGGCGTATCACCTGGCCTGCAAGCAGAACAAGGCGCGGATGATCTTTGTGACCAAGACCGACCTCGAAAACGCCGACTATTTCAAGATCCTGGAGCAGATGAAGATCCAGTTCGGACCCAGCGTCTGCCCCTGTGTGGTGCCCGTGCGTCTGGATGACGGCACCGTTGCGTACATCAACCTGTTCAGCCAGAAGGCATTCAAATACGAAGGCGGCAAGCAGATCCAGATCGACCTGCCGGACATCGGCCACCGTTTTGAAGGTTTGATCCAGGCCATGAGCGAGGCCATCGCCGAGACCGACGAGGCCCTGATGGAAAAATTCTTTGAAGGCGAGCCTTTCACCACGGAGGAGATCGTCCAGGGCATGGCCGCGGGCGTGCGCAGCGGCCAGATCACGCCGGTGTTCTGCGGCAGCGCCGTGAACAACCAGGCGCTGGATATGCTGCTCTATAACATGAACGTGCTGCTGCCCGGGGCGGATACCGCCGCGGCCGTGGGCGAAACCAAGGACGGCGAGCCGGTGGAAGTCACCGCCGACCCCGGCGCCCCGGTCTGTGCCTATGTGTTCAAGACGGTGGCGGACCCGTTTGTGGGCAAGCTGAGCTTTATCAAGGTATTGTCCGGCAAGCTGACGGCGACCAGCAGCGTGGTGAACGCCCGCACCGGTCAGCCCGAGCGCCTGGGCAAGACGCTGACGGTCTGCGGCAAGAAGCAGACCGACACCGCCGCCATCACCACCGGTGACATTGGCGCGGTGGCCAAACTGGCGACGGCCAAAACCGGCGACACGCTGTGCGATCCCGCCCGCGTGGTGGCTTTGGCGGCGCCCACTTATCCCATTGCAAGCTATCGTATGGCGGTCAAGGTGACCAAGAAGGGCGACGAGGGCAAGGTTTCCGGCGCGCTGGCCCGCCTGATCGAAGAAGATCCCGCCATTACCTTTATGGTCGATCCCGAAACCAAGCAGCAGATCATCAGCGGTCTGGGGACCCAGCATCTCGAAGTGGCGCTTGCCAAACTCAAGAACAAGTTCGGTGTCGAGATCACGCTGGAAACGCCCCGGGTACCGTACCGTGAATCCATCCGCAAGAGCTGCAAGGCCCAGGGCCGCCACAAGAAGCAGACCGGCGGTCACGGCCAGTTCGGTGATGTGTGGATTCAGTTTGAGCCTGTGGAAGGCGAAACCATTGAATTTGCCGAGAACGTGTTCGGCGGCAGCGTACCGAAGAACTTCTTCCCGGCGGTGGAAAAGGGTGTCCGTCAGGCCGCCGAGCACGGTGTGCTGGCCGGCTACCCCATGGTGGGCATGAAAGCCACCCTGCTGGACGGCAGCTACCATCCGGTGGACTCCAGTGAAATGGCGTTCATCATGGCGGCCAAGCTGGCCTATAAGGCGGCCATCCCCGAAGCAGGCCCCGTGCTGCTGGAACCCATTGGCGCCCTGCAGGCGCACGTCCCGGCGGATAACACCGGCGATATTATGGGTGAGGTCACCAAGCGGCGCGGCCGCGTGCTGGGCATGAATCCCGACGAGGACGGCATGCAGGTGGTCGAGGCGGAAGTGCCCATGGCCGAAATGCAGGATTTCACCACCTTCCTGCGGCAGCTGACCCAGGGCCGCGGCTGGTATACCTTCGATTTTGTCCGGTATGAGGTCCTGCCCCAGATGCTGGAAGCCAAGGTCATCGACCAGGCCAAGGCGCTGGGCAACTTCTCGGATGAGGAATAACCCCGTACACAGGGGGTGCCCTGCTCTTGTCCTTTTCTTGTAAGAAAAGGACCAAAAGAACTTTCAATTAAAAAGCAGAGGCCCGTGGCGTATGCCACGGGCCTCTGCTTTTTGTTTGGAGTTTCTTCGGTTCTTTCTTTGCAAAGAAAGAACAGGAACAAGTACCCTATGTATGGGGTTATACCTCACCCAGCGCGGTGCGCAGGCGGGCGAGGGTTTCCTCCTTGCCCAGCATGGCGGCCAGATCGGTGCCGCCGCCCGGGGTACGGGATTTGCCGGACAAAGCGATGCCCAGGGGATACAGCAGCCAGCCGTTCTTTTTCTCCATCTGCTCGGCCAGCACCTTGCAGGCTTCAAAGATGGCGTCCCGGTTCCAGTCGTTCACGCCTTCCAGCACCGGCAGCAGGGCGGTCAGGGCCTCTTTGGCGCTTTCCGGGGTGGTCTTCTGCTTTTTGTTGCGGTAGAGTTCCGCATCATAGGGGATGACTGCGTCGAAGAAATCCAGCTGCGGCGGGATATCCTCCAACACTTCGCACCGGGGCTGGAGATTGGCGCACAGCAGGTCGCGGTCAATGTCCCGGTGCACGGCGCTGTCAATGAACGGGTCGGCCAGACGGCGGAACTCCTCCGCCGGCAGGGCGCGGATGTACGCGGCATTGATGGCCCGCAGTTTCAGCGGGTCAAAGATGGCCGGGGACTTGGAGATGCGGGACGGGTCCCAGATCTTGATCATCTCGTCGAGAGAGAAGATTTCCTGCTCGCCTTCCGGGGCCCAGCCCAGCAGCAGCAGATAGTTCAGCACCGCCTGGGGCAGATACCCTTTCGCCACCAGGTCCTGGTAGCTGGCGTCGCCGTTGCGCTTGGAGAGCTTGTTCTGGGCGTCCTTCATCACCGGCGGGCAGTGGACGTACACCGGCTTCTCCCAGCCGAAAGCCTCGTACAGCAGGTTGTATTTCGGGGTGGAGGAGAGGTACTCGCTGCCGCGGATGACGTGGGTGATGCCCATCAGGTGGTCGTCCACCACGTTGGCAAAGTTGTAGGTGGGCATACCGTCGGTCTTGATGAGGATCTGGTCGTCCAGCTCGCTGACGTTGACCTCGATGTGGCCGTACACCACATCGTCAAAGCCCGCCACGCCGCTATCGGGGATCTTCTGGCGGATGACGTAGGGTTCGCCCGCTGCCAGTTTCGCCGCCACTTCCTCCTCGCTGAGGTTGCGGCAGTGGCCGTCGTAGTGGGTCATTTCGCCCGCTGCGCGCTGGGCTTCGTGCAGCTCGTTCAGCCGCTCCTCGGTGCAGAAGCAGTAGTAAGCCTTGCCCGCCTTCACCAGCTGCTCGGCGTACTGCTTGAACATACCCATGCGCTCACTCTGCACATAGGGGCCCACCGGGCCGCCTACGTCGGGGCCTTCGTCCCAGGTCAGGCCGGTGGCCTTCAGGGTGCCGTAGATGATGTCGGTGGCGCCTTCCACCAGACGGCCCTGGTCGGTGTCCTCGATGCGCAGAATAAAGGTGCCGCCGTTGTGGCGGGCCTGCAGATAGGTGTACAGCGCGGTGCGCAGGTTGCCCACGTGCATATAACCGGTGGGCGACGGCGCAAAGCGGGTGCGTACATTGGATGCCATAAACAAAACCCCTTTTCTGCGCGGTTCCATAAGAAAACAAAGCCGCAAAACTCTGTCTGCAAAGCGGCCTCTGCCGCGTTATCGGGCTTTGCATTCCACAAAGGAGTGCTTCAGCCCTCTGCCTTGCATAGACCGCTTTGCAGCGGTTTTGCGATGCTGCCGCAGTTCTTGCAGAACCTTTGTTTTCTTATGTCGCCTGCGCGTTGTTGTCTGTGTTTCTATCGAAAGTATAGCGGCCCCGGCGGGCCCTGTCAACTTATACCAGATACGGCTCAAACCGGTGCAGGTCGTCGATCTTCACGGTGCCCTGGTAATAGACGCCGTTCTCCCGGTATTCCTCCGCCAGCACGCTGCCCCGGCTGCGCAGAATGTCCGCCAGCGCCAGCTTGTCGTAGGGCAGCACCACCTCGATGGTGCGCACCCGGTGGGCCAGTTCCTCGTCCAGGCGGGCCAGCAGTTCCGGCAGGCCCCGGCCCGTCTTGGCGCTGGTCAGCAGCATGGCCGGGTCATAGGGCGTCAGGTTGGCGGCGTCGCATTTGTTGTAGACCACCAGCTGGGGGATGTCGGCGCAGTCCAGGGTGCCCAGTACCTCATCGGTGACCGCCAGCTGCTCGGCAGCCTGGGGGTCGGAGGCGTCGGCCACCTTGACGATGACGTCCGCAAAAGCCGCCTCCTCCAGCGTGCTCTTGAAGGCCTCCACTAGATGGTGGGGCAGCCGGCTCACAAAGCCGACGGTGTCCACCAGAATGACCTGCAGCCCGCTGGGCAGCGTCAGCTTGCGGGCCGTGGGGTCCAGGGTGGCGAAGAGCATATCCGCCTCAAAGATCTGCTCGCCGCACAGGGCGTTCAGCAGACTGGACTTGCCCACGTTGGTGTAGCCCACCAGGGCAATGACCGGCACGTTGTTCTTCTTGCGGGCACGGCGGGTTTCGCCCCGGCGCTTTTCCATCTCCCGCAGTTTGCCTTCCAGGTGCTCGATGCGCTGGTGCAGATGCCGGCGGTCCAGTTCCAGCTTGGTTTCACCGGCACCGCGGCGGGCACCGGCTCCGCCGCCGCCACCGCCGCCCTGGCGGCTCAGGCTTTCGCCCAGACCCTGCAGCCGGGGCAGCTGGTAGCGCAGTGTGGCCAGCTCGGTCTGGAGTTTGCCCTCGTTGGTGGTGGCTCTGGCCCGGAAAATCTCCAGGATCAGCATGGTGCGGTCCAGCACCTCCACCTGCAGCGCCGCCGACAGGTTCCGGATCTGGCTGCCCGTCAGTTCGCCGTCAAAGATGGCGGCCTGGGCGTCCAGGTTCTGGCAGACCAGCCGCGCTTCGGCCACTTTGCCTTCCCCCAGCAGGGTGGCGGCTTCCGGTACCGCGCGCTTTTGCACCACCTCGGCCACGGCTTCCATGCCGTTGGCTTCAGCCAGCGCCCGCAGCTCGTCCAGGCTGCGGGCCATATCATACCGGCCCTGGTCCAGGGCCAGCAGCACCACGGGGATGGCGTCCCCTTCGGTACGCTTCTGGGCCGTGGTGCCGAAATCCAAGGTAATCTCGCTCATAATTCCTCTTTGATCAGGTGGTACGCCCGGCAGGGCACCGGCGTGCCGTCAAATTTGTGGTCGGTGATGTCGTGGTCGTAGACGAACCCTGCCTTTTGCAGCACGGCGCTGCTGGCAATGTTGTCGTTGGCATGGCAGGCTGCCAGCCACAGGGCGCCCACCGTGTTGAACCAGTAGTCCCGCACGGCGCACAGCGCTTCGGTGGCATAGCCCTTGTCCCACCACTTGCGGCCCAGGGCAAAGCCCACCTCCCAGGTGGAGCCCAGCCGCTCGGTGTTCAGGTGCCAGCCGGTTTTCATGTCCTGGGCCGCAAACACGCTGATGGTGCCGAACAGTACCCCGCTGCGCTTTTCCACAATGCCCCACTGGTAATAGGTGGGGTCGGGGTAGTGCTTGTCCCATTCGTTCAGCAGTTCCGCCGTTTCGGCCCAGGTACGGTGGGCGTTCCACCGCAGATACCGGGTCACTTCCGGGTCACTGGACCAGTTGTTGTACATCATTTCACAGTCGTCGATGGAAAGCCGCCGCAACACAAGGCGGCCGGTCTCCAGTTCCTGGGTGCCGCAGTGTTTCATCTTAGTTTCCTCACTTTTTGGTCAGATATCCGCGCACAATGCCCAGGCCCATCTGCCACAATTTGATGAGCTGGGTACGGTACAGCGTACAATAGATAAACAGAATGGTGCCCGCCAGCAAAAATTTGAGCACAAAATGCTGCCACAGCACCGTGCCGATGGCCGTCACCGCAAAGGCCAGCAGAAAGCCCGAGATGGTCTTGGTAAAGCTGGGGATGGTGCGGTAGTACATCTGGCCGGTGACGGTGCGGTACAAAAACGCAAAGCCGTTGCTGGCGGCCAGGGCCAGGGCCGCGCCGGGCAGGCCCCAGACGGGCACCAGCCAGGAGCAGAGCAGGAAGTTACTCCCCGCGCCGATGGCGATGCCGATGGTATCATGCCAGGGCTTGCGGGCGATGGAGTTGCCGTAGACGGTGCCCTCGCACAGGATGTTGAACACCACCGCCAGCATCAGCAGCGGGAAGATGGCCAGGCAGTCCCGCTTGTTGGCGAAGATCCAGAACACCACATCCTCGAACATGACAAGGAGGCAGAAAAATCCGAAAATCAAAAGGTTCAACACGTCATGCACCCGGGCGATGCGCTCCTGCTGCTCCCGGTAATGGGCATAGACGTAGGGCCCCCAGTAGGTGGAAAAGCCTGCCTGGATGGCGGTGACCAGCTGGGCCAGGCTGTAGCCGAAGGCAAAAAGGCCCTGGGCGGTATCGCCGCAGTAGTTGCTCACAAAGGAGAGGCAGACGCCGCTGGACAGGCTGAAGAGGATCTGGGCCGGGGCCAGGGCGATGCCGTAGGGCACCACGGTGCGGGCGATGCCGGCGGCCATGGGAGCGGGCAGATCGCTGAGGGCGGCGGCCCGGTACTTGAAGCCGAAGGCGATGACGACGACGCCGAAGCTGAGGATGGCGGTCAGGGCCAGAATGGTGATGTTGGAGGTAAAGAAACCCGGCAGCAGGTAGACAAGGTTGTAGCAGGCCTGCATCCAGAGGGTCTCGGCGGTGTAGGCGCGCAGGTCGTTTTCCAGCCGGAGCAGTACGTTCAGGTACCGCACCAGCATATACAGCCCGGCGTTGACGAAGAGCAGCGGGATGATGCCCGGCCCGGCGGACCCCAGCCCCAGGGCGGCGGCCAGCGGCCCCGAGAAGAAGAGGCTGCACACCACGCCCAGCAGCATGAACACGACGGAAAACCGGGTGCAGGCCGCAAAAAGCTGGCGGGGTTTGGCCCCGGCGGGCGGTTCGTGATAGAAGCGCAGCAGCGCCTGGTCCAGCCCCAGGATGCCCAGGTTCATGAAGGTGGCGGTGTAGGTCATAAAGGTGACCGGGGCACCCAGCACCTCGCTGGGCAAAAGGCCCTTGACGATGAGGGCCACGCCGGTGATGCCAAAGCCCAGATAGGTGGCCACGGAGTATTTCATCACGTTGCCGGCAAAGCTCTGGGCGGCGGAATTCTTTTCGGTGTCTGGCATAGAGCCTCCTTTACCGGACGTAAGGCCGGATACGGTCGGTCATGGCGGCGACCTGTTCGGGGGTCACGTGGGCTTTGTCCACGTAGCCGTAGATGCGCTGGGCAAAATTCGCCAGCGGCGGGCAGAAAGCAAACACCCGGCGGGGTTCCCAGCCCCGGCGGTAGAGAAAATGCACCCCGGCCAGGGCACAGAATTTCAGCAGATTGAAGTGGGGCTTGAACCCTTCCCCCATGGGTTCATCCCGGGGCGGGTTTTGGTACACATCTTCCAGAAGGTCCGCCATCCGGCGGTAGGCCGGCACGGGGGAGGGGTCAAAATACCCCTCGATGACCTCCCGGGCGATGGGGAAGGGCGGGCAGGGATCGCCCATGGCGGCGCAGAATTCCTCGTAGGAAGTCACATAGTGGGCGTCCTTGTAGATGACGGGGTCATACTCGTGCTCGATGGGCACCGGCCGCAGGATATGGCAGCTTTTGCCCGCCATGTACACCTCGGCGATGGCGGTGCTCATCCAGATGGAGATGGAATCCGCCGCCACGATCCACTGCTTGACGGAATCGGCGAAGATCACATGGAAGTTGGGCCGCTTTTGGGCCAGTTCCTCCAGGGCGGGGCTGTTCCACTCGCTGGGGTGGCGGCGGTAGACCAGTTCCACCTCGGGGTGTTCGCCCAGATATTCGTCGAACCAGCGCAGGGTTTCGGTCATGGAAACCCGGTTGGTGCGGGCAAAGCCGGTGAAATCGGTGCCCGCCATTTTAGAAAGTTCCGCCACCTCGTCGTCGTTCATGCTGGCGTAGCCGAAGCTGGAAATGTACAGGTGCAGTTTTTTGGCGGGGTCCAGGCCGAATTTGCGGCACAGTTCCTCTTTGCCCAGGAAATACCCCTCAAATTCGGGGCGCAGAAAGTCCATCATCACGGCGCCGGTCACGGGGGTGTTTTTGGCCTCCATGCCGTGGGCCTGCAGCCGGGCGGCGGTGCGCTGGCCCCAGCAGGTCTGCACGCATTTTTTGGCGTTGCCGTTCATGTTGAACCAGTCGCCCTCCTCCTGGGTGTCGGAAAGCATCTGCTCCCAGTGCAGGTTGACGATCTTGTTGCAAACGCCGATGTTATTGTACACATGGCTGTTGATGGCATCGTTATCATACATACAGCTGGCCACCAGCACTTCGGGCTTGTCCCGGCGGAACAGCCGCAGATGCTTGGGGTCCAAAAGCTGGCGGATCTCTACCTTGTAGCCCCGCCGTTCCAGCTCCAGTTTGAGCAGCAGGTCACTCTCGTATTCCCGCACCGTGTGCTCGTACAAAATCAAAAAATCCAGTGCCACAAAACCTCTCCTTGCCCTCAGGCGTTCAGGTCGCCGAACAGCTGGGCCGTCCAGTCCGGCAGGCCGTAGCGTTCGTCCAGGTGGAACCCGTCATAAAATTGCGTGTCGTCGTCGGTGATGCAGCTGCCCGCCCACTCGTAGTCCAGCAGGGTGAAAGCCCCTTCATCGGCCCAGGCGCGCAGCTGCGGCAATACCTCGTTTTCCATGGCTTCGGTGATGCCGAACACGTCGCACACCTCGGTGCGCACGTTGTTTGCCATGGGCGGCAGCACCACGATCAGCTCCACGCCTTCCTCGGCACAGCGCTGGCCCAGGGCGTGCAGCCGCTCCATCTGCTCGGTGTTCAGCGCCCAGTTGCGGCATTTGGGGGTGATGGTGGCCGGGTAATCGTAGAGCTTGCGGTGCAGCGGCAGCACGGTGCCGTCGTCGGCCAGGTAGTCGCTCTCCACCCAGTCGCCGGACTCGATGGTGTCCGGCGTGCCGCGGAGGGTGTCCATCATCACCGTGAGAGCGTTCACGTTGTATTCCAGGTTCAGGCAGTAGGCCAGGGGATTGTTCAGCGTTTCTTCCAGCTGGGCGAACCGGTCGGTGTTGTACCCCTCGTTGAGGGTGTAAAAGGATAGCCCCATCAGCAGGCTGTCCACCTCGTGGCCGCTGTCCAGCACATAGTCGGCCAGGTCCAGCGTTTCTTGCAAGGATGCACCGCCGAAGGAAAGATTCTGCCACTCCTGGCCGCTCACTTCCGCCACCAGGTCCATGTCAAAGTGGGCCAGGCGGCTGTCCCCCAGGATCAGATGGGTGCCGGGGTGCTGCTGGTAGGCCCGCACCCGGGCCACCGGCTGGCTGGACCCGGCGGAGGATTTCAGCCCGAAATAGTTGTTGGGCTCAAAGGCCACAAACAGCGCCAGCCACACCAACACCGGGATGGCCAGCAGCGCCAGTTTTTTCAGGATATTTTTCACAGGCCACTCCTTTTGTGGATTGCGTAGACGGCACTTTCAAAACCCGTCGCCCTCGGCGGACATGTGCCGACGGGGGCGACACCGCCAGGGAAATTTTGCTCAAAATTGTGTGCGAGGAGCCCGCGACGAGTGCGCGGTTTTGGGCAAAATTTTGTCGAAGGGGAATCCAAAGGGGGAAATAGCCGCGTCAGGCAATTGCCGTGCGCGGCTGTTGCCCCCTTTGAGGAAGGTCAAAATCCCGCATACATGCCGAATCCCGCGTTGCCGAAGCCGCCGCTCTGCATGATGTACCCCGCCAGCAGGCAGATCACCAGCAGATAATAGACCACCCAGCGGTGTTTTTCCCCGGCCAGGGCCACTTCCGACGGCTTGTTTTTATAGGTGAAGGCCCGGCGGGTGTCCAGATAAAAGGCCAGGGCCAGCACCGCCAGCAGGAAGGCATAGTAGGCGACGACCATGATGGTATTGGCGTAGAACGCCGTGTAGACGGCGCTGTACAGCTCCCCGGCAAAGCGGGCGGGGGCCCAGCCCCGGAACCATCCGGCCAGATACCCGAAGGCATCCCCCACGGTCATGGACCCGGCAGGGGCGGACCCCACCCGGAAGAACACCATGCTCACGGTCCACAGCGCAAAGACCACGACCCGTTTGGCGCGTACCACCCGGGCCGGGGCTTTCTTTTTGGGTTTGCCGAAGCGGCGGTGCAGCAGTTCTTCGCCCAGGCGGTAGCAGGCCTGCAAAAGGCCCCACACCACAAAGGGCAGGGTGTTGCCGTGCCAGAAACCCGAAACAAAAAACACCGTGAACACGCACACTTCGGCGGGCAGCCGCTGCAGCCTGCCCCGGGTCACGCCGGACAGGTCCGCCCAGGCCAGGGGCATAAAGAGGTAATCCTGCAGCCAGGAAGAAAAGCTGATGTGCCACCGGCTCCAGAACCCGGAAAAGTTGGTGGCAAAAAAGGGCGTCTTGAAGTTTTCCGGCAGTTTCAGGCCCAGGAACAGGCCCACCGCCCGGGCCACTTCGGAATAGCCCGAGAAGTTGAAATACAGCTGGAAGGTGTAGGCCACGGCGCCCAGCAGCAGCATGGGGCCGCCGTAATTGTGGTAATTCGGGAACACCTCGTCCACCAGAACCCCCAGCACATCGCTGACGGCCACCAGTTTGAACAGACCCAGCGCCATCAGCCGCAGGGCGCTCACGGTGCGGGCGGCATCAAAGCGGTGTTCCGCTTTCAGCTGGGGCAAAAGGTCCCCGGCCCGGCAGATGGGACCCTGGGTGACGGTGGCAAAAAAGTTTAAAAACAGCGCACAGTCGAGGAAACTGGTTTCCGCCTCGCAGTCGCCCCGGGCGGCGTCGATCAGGTAAGCGATGGCCGCAAAACTGTAAAAACTGATGCCCAGGGGCATGGCCACGGCCTGCCAGCCCGCCAGCCCCGCAAAGGCGCCGTTGTATTTGAAAAAGGCAAGGATGGCCAGCAGCCCCACCACGCCCACGCGCAAGGCGGCGGTCTTGTGGCGCCCTGCCAGGGCCCGGCCGCATAAGTAGGTGAACACCGCAATGGCGATGGTCACCGGCAGCATGGACGGCATGGCCATTGCGTAAAAGATCCAGCTGGCCGCCAGCAAAAAGGGGCTTTGCCAACGCCGGGGCAGATGCAGATACACGGCAGCCACCACCAGCAAAAAGCCGAAAAAGCCAAAGCTCTGCAGGCTCAACGGCGCACCTCCTGACTATACTTATAAAAGTAACAATTCATTATACACGATTTTACGATACCACGCAAGGGCCGGGGCATTTCCCCTCTTGACGGCGGGCAGGTTTCGTGTTATGGTAGGAGCAATTACGACCGGGATAAGTGGTGGAGTCTGTCATAGGACGCGGCGCGTCCTATTTATCCGGGGTCGGCCGGGCGCGGTGCTGCACCCGGCCCGGCGGGACAGCCCCACACAGCGGGAAGTCCCGCTTTTTCTATACCGTACGAGGAAAGCTTATGAAATCCATCATCCATTCACTCAAACAACAGCCGCCCGCGCGCATCATCGCCCTGGGCTTTGCTCTGGCCATCCTGCTGGGGGCGGCGCTGCTCAAACTGCCCATTTCGGTGCGGGATACCGCCACCGTCAGCTGGACCGATGCCCTGTTCACCTCCACCAGCGCGGTGTGCGTCACCGGCCTCATCGCCGTCGACACCGCCGACACCTTCACCCCCTTCGGCCAGGCCGTAGTGGCGGGGCTCATCCAGGTCGGCGGCCTGGGCGTGACCTCCATCGGCATGGGCCTGGCGCTGGCCGCCGGCCGGCGCATCAACTTCAAAGGGCGCTCCCTTGTGCGCGAGGCGCTCAACGTTGACACGTTCGAGGGCATGGTCCGCCTGGTGCGCGCGGTGCTGTTTATGACGCTGTGCTTTGAGCTGGCGGGCGTTATTTGCAGTTTCCCGGTGTTCATCCAGGATTTCCCGCCGCTGCACGCGTTGTGGATCAGCATCTTCCACTCCATCGCGGCGTTCAACAACTCGGGCTTTGACATCCTGGGCGGGCTGCGCAACCTGATCCCTTACCACGATAACGTCTGGCTCAACCTTGTCACCTGCGGCCTTATCATCTTTGGCGGTATCGGCTTCCTCGTCGTGCTCGACGTCATCAAGTGCCGGTTCCACTTCCGCAAGTTCACGCTGCACACCAAGGTGGTGCTTACCACCACGGCGGTGCTGCTGGCCGCCGGCACGGTGCTGCTGCAGCTCACCGACGGCATCGGCTGGCTGGCGGCATTTTTCCACAGCACGTCGGCGCGTACCGCGGGCTTTTCCACCGTTTCCATGGGGGATCTGAGCGACGCGGGCCTCTTTGTGCTCACCATCCTCATGTTCATCGGTGCGTCGCCGGGATCTACCGGCGGCGGTATCAAGACCACCACCTTCTTCGTCCTCATGCAGGAGGTACGGTGCATCTTCTCCAAGCGGCGGCCGGGGGCCTTCCACCGCCGCCTGCCCGAAGGCTCCATGAACAAGGCCGCCACCATCGCCCTGCTGGGCGTGGTCGTGGTCTGCACCGGCACCTTCCTGCTCTGTGTGCTGGAACCCGAAGCCACCTTCGTGCAGCTGCTGTTCGAGGATGTTTCCGCCTACGGCACCGTTGGCCTTTCCACCGGCATCACGCCGGGGCTGCGGGATGTGAGCAAGTTCGTGCTGATCCTGACCATGTACACCGGGCGCGTGGGTGCCTTCACACTGCTTTCCATCTGGGTCGAACGCCCGGAACCCCAGGCCCGCTATACCGAGGAAGCCATTACCATCGGCTGATTTTTTACACACAGGTAGGTGCATTATGAAAAAACAAGATCCCTCCACGCTGTACGGCGTCATCGGCCTGGGCCGGTTCGGCACGGCGCTGGTCAAAACCCTGGCGGCTGCCGGCAAGGAAGTCATCGCCATCGACAAGAACGAGGAAAAGGTCCGGGAAGTCCGGGCCTACACCGATTACGCCTTCGTGGTGGATAACCTCAGCGAAACGGCGCTGAAAGAAACCGGTATGCAGAACTGCGGCACCGTCACCGTCTGCATCGGTGAACAGATCGATATGAGCATCCTCACCACCATGCTGGTCATCAAGCTGGGGGTGCCCAACGTCATCGCCAAGGCCACCAGCGAAGTCCACGGCGAGGTGCTCAAGCGCATGGGCGCCACGGTGGTTTACCCGGAGGCGGACATGGCCGTGCGCATCGGGCGGCGGCTGATCTTCGGCAATCTGCTGGATTACGTGGCCCTGGCCGACGGGGTGGAAGTGCGCCGCATCACGGCGGGCGGCCGGGTGATCGGCCGCACCGTGCAGGAACTGGACGTGCGCAAGGTCTACGGCATCAACATCATTGCTGTGGAACGGGATGGACGTACCGACGTTGAATTTACGGCGAGCTACCGGTTCGGCCAGGGGGATACCATCACGGTCATCGGCAAGGTGGACAAGATCGACCGCTTTGAGCGGGATTTGCAGGACTGAGGGGGCGGCGCCGGGTTTTTCTTGCAATCAAATCGGAAATGCCGTACAATAAAAGGGACAATAGAATCCCCGGTATTTCCCGCGCAAAGAAAACCAAACACCCAGGAGGTGCCCAAGTAATGGAACACTGCAACCCCATTCTGCAGGACCAGCAAAGCCCGCAGAAGTTTATTACCATCGGTGAGGTCATGCTGCGCCTGACCCCGCCCAACTACGAAAAGATCCGCATGGCCTCCAACTTTGAGGCCAGCTACGGCGGCAGCGAGGCGAACATCGCCCTGGCGCTGGCCAACCTCGGCGTGGACTCCACCTTTTTCAGCGTGGTGCCCAACAATTCCCTGGGCAAAAGCGCCATCCGGTGGCTGCGCTCCAACGATGTGCACTGCACGCCCATGATCCTCTCCTCCAAGGAGGAAACCCCCAGCCATCGCCTGGGCACCTATTACCTGGAAACCGGCTACGGCATCCGCCCCAGCAAGGTCATCTACGACCGTATGCACAGCGCCCTCACCGAGTATGACCTGACCAAGGTAGACCTGGATGCCCTGTTCGACGGCTTCGACTGGCTGCATCTTTCGGGCATTACCCCGGCGCTGAACCAAAACTGCGCCGACTTCATCCTGCGCTGCCTGCAGGTGGCCAAGGAGAAGGGCCTCACCGTCAGCTTTGACGGCAACTTCCGCAGCACCCTGTGGACCTGGGAGGAAGCCCGGGACTATTGCACCCGCTGCCTGCCCTACGTGGATGTGCTCTTCGGCATCGAACCCTACCATCTGTGGAAGGATGAAACCGACCACACCAAGGGCGACTGGAAGGACGGCGTGCCGCTGCAGCCCAGCTACGAGCAGCAGGACGAGATCTTCCGGCGCTTTGTGGAGCGGTATCCCAACCTCAAGTGCATCGGCCGCCATGTGCGGTATGTACATTCCGGCAGCGAGAACAGCCTCAAAGCCTTCATGTGGTACGAGGGTCATACCTTTGAGAGCAAACTCTTTACCTTTAACATCCTGGACCGCGTGGGCGGCGGCGACGCCTTCGCCAGCGGCCTGATCTACGCCATGATGCACGACTATCGCCCCATGGATATGATCAACTTCGCGGTGGCGTCCAGTGCCATCAAGCACACCATCCACGGCGATGCCAACATCACCGACGATGTGGACAGCATCCGCAACCTCATGAATATGAACTACGACATCAAGCGGTAATCTGCTTGTGGTCTGCCCCCGCCGGTCGGCGTTTTTCGCTGACCGGCGGGGGCTTTTTCGGCCCTGGCGGGGAAAAAGGAAAAAACTGCCTTCCAGAAGTTGACAGTGCAACTTCTTGTTGCTATACTCTTAAAGTTGTGCTTTCAACTTTTGGGTGAGAAAGGAGCCTGGTCCCATGGTGGAGCGATTTGAACGGTTTTCCCTGGCCATTGCCGAAATTTCCCGCTGCTGGCACAAGCTGGCGGGGGAGGAGATGCAGGTCTACGGCCTGAAAGGCGCCCACGCGCTGTATCTGACAACGCTGTACCGCCATCCCGAAGGGGTCACGGTGCCGGAACTGTGCGAACTTTGCCTGAAGGACAAGTCCGACGCTTCCCGGATGCTGGCCATTCTGGAGAAAAAGGGCCTGGTGCGCAAGGAGGGCGGCTACGGCGGCAAAGTGGTGCTTACCGAAGCGGGCCGGCAGGCGACCCGGCAGGTGCGCGAGCGGGCCAGCCGCGCGGTGGAGGAAGCGGGCCGGGACCTGACCCCGGCCGAGCGGGAGGCGTTTTATAAGGCGCTGGAATCCATCACCGGGAATCTGCGCCGCCTTACCTGCGAGGGCATCCCCGAATAAGTTGTGTAAAAAGGAAAGGAAGTACGTATGAACGCTGTAGAAGTAAAACCGAAACGAAAGCTGAAAAAGATCCTGCTGACCGTCCTGGCGGTGGTCGTGGCGCTGGTGGTGCTGGCCGGTGTGGGCATTTACGCCGTCTGGCACAACGAGATCGGCTCGGTAGCCAGCATCGAGATGCTGCGGGAGCGCAACGATGACCACCTGGATGGCGCGGTGTATTCCATGCACGTCCGGGGCGGTTTTTACCTGGACGACTTTGTGGCCCAGGGGGGCGTCAGCAATGACACCGACCTCATCCAGTTCATCACCGACAACATCACCCACGGCGTGGTGGACCTGAACATGACCGCCCCCGAGATCGGCTGTTCCTCCTTCACCGCCACGGCGGAGAACGGCGATGCCCTGTTCGCCCGCAACTACGACTTCTCCAAGACCAACGCCATGCTGGTCTTTACCGATGCCAACGAGGGCCGCCATGCCTCCATCTCCACGGTGGACCTGCAGTTCCTGGGCATCGACGTGGACCAGGATATGACCGGCCTGATGGACAAGGTCATCTGCCTGGCGGCACCCTACGCCCCGCTGGACGGCGTCAATGATGCGGGCGTGAGCTGCGGCATCTACATGACCTACCAGGGCGGCGAGGAAACGGTGGCCACCAGCCAGGATACCGACAAGCCGGACTTTACCTCCACCACGCTGCTGCGCCTGATCCTGGACTATGCCGACAACGTGGAGGAAGCGGTGGAGATCGCTTCCAGCTACGACCTGCACGACTCCGCCAACACCTCCTACCATTACATGGTGGCGGATGCCAGCGGCAAGAGCGCCATCCTGGAATGGACCAACGACAGCGCCGTGGATACCACCGATAACGACGGCAGCCAGCGCACGCTGAAGGTGGTCTACAACGACCAGGACGCCGACATCGGTGAGCGGGAAGGGGCCAGCAGCTACCAGATCGTGACCAACTTTGTGCTGCAGCCCGGCTATTATGAGGGTGTGCCCGCCGAAAACAAGAAGGGCGCCGACCGTTACGACCGCCTGTACGAGGAACTGCAGGCCACCGACGGCGTGGTGGCCGATGAACAGGCCGCCATGGATATTCTGCAGAGCGTGGGCCGCCGCAGCTGGGACAACGACGACAAAAACAGCTGCACCGTGCACAGCGCCGTCTACAACCTGACGAAGAAGAGCGTGCTGTGGGTCACCAACGAAAATTACGACGATCCAACGGCGGTATTCGAGTTTACGCTGGGGGAATAAAAATCTTCGGGACCGGGTCGGATTTCTTGCGCCGCCATCCGGCCGATGGTATACTGGAAGCAGCAATACGCCCCCCGTCCGACCCGTACACAGAAAGGATGCAACGGTATGAATCAAACCTGCCAAGCGCTGTTTACCCCCTGGAAGATCGGCAACGTCGAGATCAAGAACCGCATCGTGCTCTGCCCCATGGGCGGCACCTCGCTCTTTGGCTGGATGGAGCCCAACCATTTTGACAAGGAAGCAGCCAACTTCTTTATGGAGCGTGCCCGCAACAACGTGGGCCTCATCATCCCCGGTATCGCCCCCATCCGGGATACCATCGGCGGCCGGTGGCTGTACCAGAACAAAAAGATGTTCCGGGAACTCAAACCCTATATGGAGGAGATCCACAAAACCGGCGCCAAGCTCTTTGTGCAGCTCACGGCGGGCATGGGCCGGTCCTGGGGCATCTCGGACGAGGTGCTGCCCCTGCACAAGAACCCCATCCTGCGCACCCTGGCCAAGCCCATTCTGGATACCAACTACCAGCTGGCCAGCCCCAGTCCGCTGCCCGCCCGCTGGGCCGAGGACGTGACCTGCCCCGAAATGACGGTGCCCCAGATCGAGGAGATCATCGAAGCCTTCGCCAAGACCGCCCTGCTCTGCAAGGAGGCGGGTGTGGACGGCGTGGAGGTCCACGCCGTGCATGAAGGCTACCTGCTGGACCAGTTTGCCATGAAGTACACCAACCACCGCAGCGATGCCTACGGCGGCAGCTTCGAGAACCGCTACCGCTTTGCGGTGGAGATCGTCAAGGCCATCAAGGCGGTGTGCGGCCAGGACTATCCCGTTTCCATCCGGTACAGCGTTATTTCCAAGGTGAAGGATTTCTGCTACGGCGCCCTGCCCGGCGAAACCGACTACACCGAGATCGGCCGCGATATGGAAGAGAGCGAGAAGGCCGCCAGGTACCTGCAGGACGCCGGCTACGATATGCTCAACGCCGACAACGGCACCTACGATTCCTGGTACTGGGCCCATCCGCCCATGTATATGCCCCAGAACTGCAACCTGGACGATGTGGCCCACATCAGGACCTGTGTGGACATCCCGGTGGTCTGCGCGGGCCGTATGGAACCCGACGCGGCGGCCGAAGCCATTGCGGCGGGCCGCATCGACGCCATGGGCGTGGCGCGGCAGTTCCTGGCCGACGGCGAGTGGGTCACCAAGGTGCTGGAGGACCGGATGGAGGACATCCGCCCCTGCATCTGCTGCCACAACGGCTGCTTCAACCTCTGCCACTACAAGGGCCACGCCAACGCCCAGTCCTTCTTTGATACCCGCGGCATGGCCCGCTGCGCCCTGGACCCCCGCACGATGCAGTCCAAAAAGTACCGCATCACCCCGGCGGAACACAAAAAGAACATCGCGGTCATCGGCGGCGGCATCGGCGGTATGGAGTCGGCCCTGGTCTGCGCCCAGCGCGGCCACACCGTGACCCTCTACGAAAAGACCGGTGCCCTGGGCGGCGTGTTCGTGGCCGCGGCAGCCCCCTCTTTCAAGGAGAAGGACCGCGACCTGCTGGCCTGGTACGCCCGGGAACTGACCAAGTACCCCAATATCACCGTTAAGCTGAACACCGAGGTGCGGGACGTTGAGAGCCTGGGCGCCGATGAAGTCATCGTCGCCACCGGTTCCACCGCCGTCAACCTGCCCGTGCCGGGGGCCGAAAAGGGCATCCAGGCCGTGGATTACCTGCTGGGCAAGGCGCCGGTGGGGGAGAAAGTCGTCATCGTGGGCGGCGGCCTTACCGGCTGCGAGATCGCCTACGACCTCTACCTCCAGGGCAAGCAGCCCGTTCTTGTGGAGATGAAGGATGACCTCATCGCGGTGACCGGCGTCTGCCTGGCCAACTCCAGCTACCTGCGGGACTTCTTCAAGACCAACCAGGTGCCGGTGCATCTGGAAACCTCCCTCAAGGCCATTCAGGACGGCAGCGTCACCGTGGCCGCCAAGGACGGCACCACCCAAGAAATCCCGGCGGATTCCGTCATTCTGTCGGTGGGCTACCGCCCGGCGCCCCTGGCGCCCAAGGGCCGCCACGTCCACATTGTGGGCGATGCCGACAAGGTGGGCAACCTGCGCACCGTCATCTGGCGGGCGTGGGATGTCTGCATGAAACTGTAAGGAGGCAAACCCCATGGAACTGACAAAAGAACAGCAGGCCCTGCTGGACGGCGAAAAAGGCGAAACGATGGCCAAGGTCATGAAGACCCTCATCATGTACGGCCAGATCTTCGGCGCCGAAAAACTGGTGCCGGTGACCTCCCGGTACAACCACCTGGTCACCTCCTTCGGCCTCAAGGCGCTGGGCCCCGTCTATGACCTGATGAACCAGCTCATCGAAGCGGGGGCTGTTTCGGGGCAGAAATTCTCGGTGGACCCCCGGCCCCTGGACCCCAACGTGCCCGCCAACTTCCTGCAGAACCTGGTCTTTAAAAAGTTCATGTACAGCAAGCAGGACTTCTACGAGGACCAGCTGCGCAAACTGGGCCTGATGAACGAGGACGCTTTCAGCTGCGCCTGCTACCTGGATGAGCAGGGCAACCGCCCCCAGAAAGGCGAGGTGCTCAGCTGGGCGGAATCCTCCGCCGTGGTCTACGCCAACTCGGTGTTGGGCGCCCGGTGCAACCGCAATTCCGGCATCATGGACCTGATGGGCTCGGTGGCCGGGTACGTGCCCTACTTCGGCCTGCTCACCGATGAGGGCCGCAAGGCCACCTGGGTCATCCGGGTCAAAACCACCCAAAAGCCCGAAGCCCAGCTGCTGGGCTCCGCCATCGGCATGAAGGTCATGGAGGATGTGCCCTACGTACTGGGTCTGGATAAATGGCTGGGCAATGAGCTGGACGATGCCGCCTGCGCCTACCTCAAGGACTTCGGCGCAGCCACCGCCTCCAACGGCGCGGTGGGACTTTACCACATCGACGGCCTGACCCCCGAAGCGAAAGAACAGGGCACCGCCCTCATCGCCCCCGACGCCAAAGAGTACGTCATCGACGACGCCGAACTCCAGCGGGTCAAGGACAACTACCCCCTGGTGTGGAAAAATCCCGACGCCGCCCCCAAGCTCTGCTTTGTGGGCTGCCCCCACCTGAGCCTGCAGCAGCTGAAAGACTGGACCGACCGGCTGGAAGCGGCGCTGAAAGAAACCGGCCGCAGCAAGGTCTGCGTGCCCACGGTGTTCACCACCGCCCCCGGCGTCAAGAAAGCCTTCGAGGCCACCCCCTATGGGGCGCGGCTGGCCGCCACCGGGGTCATCCTCTCCTGCATCTGCCCGCTGATGTACATGAACAACCCCCTCTGCGGACCCATGCCGGTGATCACCTGCTCCAACAAGCTGCGCACCTACACCACGGCGCGCTACTATACCGAGGATGAGATCCTCACCCGGATCACGAAAGGAGGCGCCCGCGCATGAAAGAGTTTCACGGACGGGTGGTAGCCCCGGGCTGCGTCAGTGCCCCGGCGCTGGTTTCCCACGGGGGCCTGAACACCCTGGCCTCCTTCCAGAAGGCGCTGCAGTTCGGCGACAAAAAAGCCACTTGCGGTGACCAGAACAACCCCGACCTCTACGGCAAACCCATGGCGGGCAAGGCCCTCTGCCTGCCCCAGACCATCGGCTCCACCACCGGCGGCCTGGTGCTCTACTGCGCCTGCTCCATGCACCGCCAGCCTGCCTGCCTGCTCTTCTCCAACCCCATCGACTCCCTGGCTGCCGCCGGTTCGGTGCTGGCCGCCGTCTGGCTGGATAACGTCAGTATGCCGGTCATCGACTGCCTGGGCGAAGAATTCCTCGCCTATGTCAAGGACGGTATGAACATTACCGTCAAGGAATACGGCGTCGTCTGCGTGGACTGATGCTTGCACCCCGCCGCCTGTTTGTGGTACACTGAATTAAGTGCCCTGCACAGCGATGTCGGACAGGCAGGACCTGGCAAAGGAGCGTCCCCGATGAATGTTTTGATCAGTTCCAAAGAGTACGATTATCATACCCTCGTCAAGGTGGCCGAAATGGCCGGCCTGGCGGGCATTGTGGGCTTTCACCCGGCGGGAGAGGACTATCTCATCACCTTCCCGGACGGGGAAAATACCGAGGAACTGGTCCGGGACTACAAAGCCCGGCTGAAGGGCCTGGAAAATAATATCTGGCTGTACTGAAACAACAGCCTGCATAAACAGCACCGGCTGCGGAGAATGGCTCCGCAGCCGGTCTTTTTTTGTGCCCCAAAACACCGTGCCCCCGGCCAAAACGGCCGGGGGCACGAGCGCTGAGAGAGGGATGGGAGAAAAACCAGAAGGAAATGCTTTCAGTGATGCAGCAGGTAGTAGACGGCGCCCACCAGGCCCGCATCATTCTGCAGGGTCGCGGCGGTGACGGTCAGCCCCTCGGCAAAGGCGGGCATGACCGCGGCCTTGACTTTGCGCTCCAGCGGTTCGATGAGCAGCGTTTTCTGGGCGCTGACGCCGCCGCCTACCAGGATGCGCTGGGGGTTGAAGATGTGTACCATGCCGGCCAGCCCCTGGGCGATCTCGTCCGTCCAGCGGTCCAGCAGGGCCAGCACATCGCAGCGGCCCGCCTGGGCGGCGGCAAAGATGGCCCGCCCGTCGCACAGTTCGGGGTCCATGGCTTTGGCGGCCCGCACCAGCGCCGTGGTGGAAGCGTACCGCTCCCAGCAGCCTTTGGCGCCGCAGGTGCAGTCCACGCCGTCCAGGGCGTGGGTGCGGTAGTGGCCCATCTCGCCGCCAAGGCCCCGGGCACCTTCCAGAAGGCGCCCGCCGGTGAGGATGCCCCCGCCGATGCCGGTGCCGATGGTAATGCCGATGACGTCGGTGCAGCCCCTGGCCGCACCCACCCAGACTTCGCCCAGGCACATGCAGTTGGCGTCGTTGGCCACGGTGACGGGCAGGTGATAGTCCGCTTCCAGCCGGTCCTTGATGGGCGCGCCCACCCAGCCCGGCAGGCTGCCGCAGGTGCCCGCCACAATACCTTTGCGGCTGTCGATCTGGCCGGTGGCCGAAACACCGATGCCGGCAAGGGTGTCCCGCCGCCCGGCGGTAAAGTCGGCGGCAGCTGCCTGCACGGTGTCCAGGATCGGCGTGCGGTAATCATCAAAACTCACGCTGCGCTCGGCACGGTCCAGCACGGCGCCGGTTTCGTCCACCAGCCCCAGCTTCACCGCCGTGCCGCCGATGTCGATGCCCAGATAGATCTTGCTCATGGGCAGCTCCTTTACTTGCAGTCCCGGATGGCCGCGGTGAACCGGGCCGTGATCTCGGCCGGGCGGGTGATGGCGCCGCCCACCACCAGGGCATAGGCCCCGGCTTCCAGGGCTTTGCGGGCCTGTTCGGGGTAGTGGATGTGGCCTTCGGCAATGACCTTGGCCGGGCACTCTTTGGCCAGTTTGGCCACAAAATCAAAGTCGATGTCGTTGATGCCGGTGGTTTCGGGGGTGTAGCCCCGCATGGTGGTGCCCACAAAGTCGGCCCCCGCCTCGGCACAGGCCATGGCCTCCTCAAAGGTGGCAATATCGGCCATCAGCAGCTGGTCGGGGTACTTGGCCTTGACCTCCCGGATGAACTCCGGTGCGGTCTTGCCGTCGGGGCGCAGGGCACTGGTGCCCTGCACGGCCAGAATATCCACGCCGCATCCCACCAGGGCGTCCACTTCCGCCATGGTCACGGTGATGTACATGGGGGTGCCGGGGTAATCCTTCTTGATGATGCCAATGACCGGCAGGTCCACCACCGCCTTGATCTGGGTGATGTCCCGCACGGTGTTGGCCCGGATGCCCACCGCTCCGCTCATGGCGGCGGCTTTGGCCATCAGCGGCATCACGCCGCCCTCGGGGGTATACAGGGGCTCGTGCTCCAGCGCCTGGCAGGAAACGATGAGCCCGTGATGGATCTGTTCAAAAATCTGTTCCTTGTTCATCAAAACTACGCTCCTTCGTCACAGCATCTCGATTTTGACGACGGCCTTGCGCAGGCTGCCGCAGTCGGGGGTGCGGCAGCTGGGCTTGTGGGGTTCGCCGGGCAGGAACAGGGCAAACCGCCCCTCGCCCAGAACGCCGCCGGCCTGTTCGGGACCGGCCACAAAGCCGATGTCGCCCGCCGCGTCAAAGGGCTTTTCCTCGCTGCCCGAAACAGCCCAGCCCCAGTGCTCGCCGCCGGTCAGGTCGATCTGCAGGTCGGCGTAGCGGTGGTGGTACTCAAAGGCGGCGCCTTCGCCCTCCCGCAGGTCGGCGTCCATCACGTTGATGAACACCGCATCCCCCGCCACCTCGGTGCGGCCGTTGGGCAGGGCGTTCAGGTCGTGGTGCTGCAGCCAGTCGATGGCGGTATCCAAATTCTTGTGCAGGCCGCGGTAGCGCGGCAGATTCTGCAGGGTATCGGTGATCATAATGCGGTCCTTTCCGGGCAGTTGCCCCAAACAGGGACAGGCCCCCCTGCAACCAGGGAAGCCTGCCGCCGGATTATAACGTCTGGATCTCCGCCAGGGCGCTCTCGATCATCGTCTGCGCAGCGGCGACCACGGCGTCGTCGGACTCTGCCAGATTGGGCAGCGGGGCACGCACGCCGCCCAGTTCCAGACCGTACATACGGCGCAGGATCTCTTTCTGCACGGCGTACAGGTTGCCGTGGGCCTCGCACATCTTGTAGATGATGCGGTCGGCCAGGTACTGCACATGGCGGGCGTTGTCGATGTCGCCCTTGCCCAGCAGCTCGTTCATCTTCAGGAACAGTTCCGGCATCACGGCGTAGGTACCGCCGATGCCGCCGTCAGCGCCCATCACCCGGCCGGAAACAAACTGCTCGTCGGGACCGTTGAACACCGCGAAGCCATCCTGGCCCCGGGCGGCGATGCCCGCGTCCTTGAACATCTGGATGTCCTGCACCGGCATGGAGGAGTTCTTCACCGCCACCACGTTGGGGTTCTTGAGCATCTCGGCCAGCAGGGGCATGGTCAGGGCGGTGCCCGCCAGCTGGGGAATGTTGTAGATGACGAATTCGGTGTTGGGGGCCGCGGCGCTCATGGCGTTCCAGTAGTCGGCAATAGCGTAGTTGGGCAGATGGAAGTAGATGGGCGGGATGGCCGCGATGGCATCCACGCCGCAGCTTTCCGCATGGGCGGCCAGTTCCACGCTGTCGGCGGTGTTGTTGCAGGCCACATGGGCAATGACGGTGATCTTACCCTTGGCTTCACTCATAACGGCTTCCAGCACGGTTTTGCGCTCGGCTACGCTCTGGTAGATGCACTCGCCGGAGGAACCGCCCACATACACGCCCTTCACGCCCTTGGCGATAAGGTGGCGGGTCAGCGCCTTGACCCCTTCCACCGATACGGCGCCGTCCTTGTCGTAGCAGGCATAGAATGCCGGGATCACGCCGCGGTATTTATTGATGTCCTTCATGTTGATACGCTCCTTACCTCAATGCTGTATTTTCTGCCGCCGCAGCGGCTGCTTCCGGTGGTGAACGACCCGTGTATCGGGTCGGGTTTGTCTGTACTTTCAGTATACCAATCCGGCCCGCAGGGTGTTAGAGAAAAAACGCCAATCTATAAAACAAAACGCGCGCAAAATAAACGAATAGTTTACACAAATATATCAAATCTGTTATAATAAGAGCGGAAAATGCAAATTTGCACCGGAAAGGAGCCTTTGCCATGGAAGCTATCTATTCAGACTATTATCCGATCTTCATTTATGTGGATAAGTACCGTTTTTCCAAGAACTGGGTCTACCCCAGTGCGCCGGTACCCTATTCGCTGATCCGCTATGTAGTTTCCGGCACAGCGGTCTTTTCCCTGGATGATACCTCTTATGAAGTGGGGCCCGGCGATGTGTTTTATATTCCCCAGGGAAAACTGCTCAGCTGTGCCGCCCGGGAGGAGATCGTCTTTATCAGCATCCGGTTCATCGGTTCCATTCAGCTGGAGGGGGCCGATATGCTCAGTATGCTGTGGAACGTGCCCATCCAGCACAATTTCGGTCAGGTGCCCGAAGTGCGGGAATTCTTTGAGCGGATCTATGCCAGCGCCCTGACCCGCAGCACCTTCAAAATGCTGGAGATCCGCGGGTATCTGAACCTGATCCTGGCCCACATGGCCTGCGTATCCCGGGAGAACTTCAACCGGGATACCACCCTGGAGGAGGACCGGCGGGAAACGGAAGCCCATTTTGACCTGCAGAGCATCCGCCACCGGGCGGAAAAAACCGCCCGCACCAACAAGGACCCCCGCATCACCATTATTGTGGATACCATCGTCACCCACCCGGAAAAAAACTTTACCAGCAAAGAGCTGTGCGAGCTGGCCGGATTCAGCGAGAGCACCCTGCGCCGTCTTTTTAAGGAACAGACCGGCAAAACGGTATACGACTTTATCAAGGACATCAAGATGACCAATGCCGCCCGCAAGCTGCTGGTCACCAATGAACCCATCTCTTCCATCGCCTACGCCCTGGGGTACGAAACCCCCAGCTATTTTGCAAAATGCTTTAAGGAGGTGTTTGGTCTTTCCCCCCAGGAGTACCGCCGCACGTCCCACGATGTATAGGCAAAATTCGTCAAAATGAACAAAAAGCAAACGATTTGTTGTATACTTTGAAACAATACAATCAGAAAATGAGCGGATTATTACAGTTTTGCCCGGGTTTTGGTCTGGAAAGATAGGCCCCGGCCCCGTATAATAAAATCAACGGGAACGCCCCGATCAGGCGTTCAACAAGAAACGGACTTTACCACGTTCCCCAAGCCGGCATGAGGGAACAACAGAACAAAAAGCACATCAAATCAAGGAGGAAACACACATGAAGAAAAAGGCAATCGCCACCCTGATGGCCGTTGGAATGGCAGCGTCGCTGTTCGCAGGCTGTGGTGGAAGCGAAACCAGTTCTGCCGGCACCGCCGGTACAGCCGATACTGCGGCGAGCGCGGCTTCTGAAACCGACGCTCCGCTGGAAGGCGAGATCACATTCTGGCATTCCTTCACCCAGGGTGCGCGCATGGATGCCATCCAGAAAGCCGCCGATGCCTTCATGCAGGAGAACCCCGGCGTCAAGATCAACATTGAAACCTACTCCTGGGGCGACTTCAACACCAAGTGGAACGCCGGCATCACCACCGGCGACCTGCCCGACATCAGTACCGCCCAGGGCACCGGCGAAGTGGTCGAGATGATCAATGCCGGCGTCATCAACCCTGTGGACGACATCGTGGACGAGATCGGCCGGGACCGCTTCTCCACCAACGCCCTGGCGGATATGACCATGGACGGCGCCGTGTACGGCATCCCGTACTATTCTCATGCACAGGTCATGTGGTACCGCACCGACCTGCTGGAACAGGCCGGGCTGGAGATCCCCCAGACCTGGGACGAGTTCTATGACGCCGCAGTGGCCCTGACCAAGGACGGCACCTACGGTGCAGCCTTCTCCTGCAGCCCCAACGACCTGCTGTGCAGCCGTTACCTCAACTACTACGTGGTCAGCGCCGGCGGCAGCCTGCTCAACGATGACCTCACCGCCAACCTCACCAGCCCCGAAGCCATCGACGGCATCAACTTCTGGGTCAACGTCTACAAGAACTGCTCGCCCGCCGAAACCATCAACTACACCGTCAACGACCACGCCACCCTGTTCTACCAGGGCACCACGGCCTTTGACTTCAACTCCGGCTTTATGATCAGCGGCGTGCAGAGCAACACCCCCGAGATCGCCGAGTACGTGCGCTGCGCTCCGCTGCCCCGCATGAACGCCGATGATCCCGTCTACAGCGCCGAAAGTTCTCACATTCCTCTGGTGGAATGGAGCAACACCGAGCATCCCGAAATCTGCAAAGCCTTTATTGAATACCTGTATCAGGACGATAACTACATCGAATTCATCCACGCCGTACCGGTTGGCATGCTGCCCGCTCTGAGCGACATCGCCACCAACGAAGCCTACCTCAACGATCCCACCATCCAGGAATACGCCGACTGTGTTGACGTCATCCAGGAGGCTGTGGACAACGGCCACGCCATCGGCTTCGAGCACGGCCCCACGCCGCAGGCCAGCTATCTGACCTCCCAGGGTGTCATTGAAGAGATGTTCCAGGACATCATCACCAACGGCACCGATGTGGAAACCGCCGCCAAGGCTGCGGAAGACCGCCTGAACGAGATCTTCGATACCATGATCGCCTGACGTTGAAACGCCTTGAGGGGGAAGCAACGCCTTCCCCCTCTTCATCTGGCGGCCCGTAGCAGGCGCCGCCTGCAGGCCACGCGCTGACAGGGAGGTTACATTTTGAAAGGCATAAAGACCGGGGCTGCGTCCGTTTACAACAAAAAGGACCGCAACCTTACGCGGTGGCTGTTTGTCGGCCCCGCCATGCTGGTGGTGCTCTGCTTGCTGGTCTACCCCCTGGGGTCCACGCTTCTGTACAGCTTCACCAACAAAACACTCATCAAAACCACGTACAGCTTCAAAGGGCTGGAAAACTATATCAAGATCCTGTCCGACCCGGATTTCCTGCGTGCCTTCGGCACGACGCTGGTCTGGACGTTCTCCAGCCTGCTGGGCCAGCTGCTGGTCGGCTTTACCGGCGCGCTGGCACTCAACCGCATCAACCACCGCATCACCCGCCCCATCTACCGCATCTGCATGATCATTCCCTGGGCGTTCCCCTCGGTTGCCATTGCCCTGGTGTGGAAGTGGATGCTCAACGGCATCCAGGGTTACATCCCCACCATGCTGATGAACCTGGGCCTGAGCGACGGGATGATCCAGTTCCTCAGCGATCCCAAGCTGGTACTGCCCACGCTGGTGTTCATCAACATCTGGTTCGGCGCCCCCATGATCATGGTCAACGTCTATGCGGCGCTGCAGACCGTGCCCCGTGACCAGTACGAAGCCGCCGTCATCGACGGTGCCAACGCCTGGCAGTCCTTCATCCACATCACGGTGCCGCACATCAAGGTCGTTGTGGGCCTGCTGG
Source organism: Candidatus Gemmiger excrementigallinarum (assembly GCA_019116445.1). Classification (GTDB taxonomy): domain Bacteria; phylum Bacillota; class Clostridia; order Oscillospirales; family Ruminococcaceae; genus Gemmiger; species Gemmiger excrementigallinarum. The sequence goes on along the minus strand of DXBP01000029.1, from coordinate 137,377 downwards.
TGGTGCTGCGTACCATCTGGGTGTTCAACAACTTCGATATCATCTTCATGACGACGGCAGGCGGCCCCGCAGGGCGCACCACCACCATGCCCATCTACATCTATGAGCTGGGCTGGACCAACAAGCTGGTCGGCCGTGCCTCGGCTGCGTCGATCCTGCTGCTGATCTTCCTGATCGCAGTCTGCCTGATCTACTTCGCCGTCATCACCCACTGGGAGAAGGAGGACCGGGCATGAAAAAAGGCAAGCGCGTAGGCGACATTCTATGCAATGTCTACCTGATCATTCTGGCAGTGTTCGCGGTCTTTCCGCTGCTGTGGCTGCTGGTTTCCTCTTTCAAGAGCAGCAGTGAGATGCTCAACAATCCCACCAAGATCCTGCCCATCCAGTGGACGCTGGAAAACTTCAAAACCGTCCTCATCACCCTGAACTTCACCATCAACATCCGCAACAGTGTCATCATCGCCGCCGCCACCACCCTCATTGCCATCGTCATTTCCTCGCTGGCTGCCTACGGTGTTGTGCGCTTCTTCCCCAAGCTGGGCGATGTGATGACCAAGGTCCTGGTCACTACCTATATGTTCCCGTCCATCATGCTGGTCATCCCCTACGCCATGGTCATGTCCAAGCTGGGGCTCACCAATACCCGCATCGGTCTGGTACTGGTTTACCTCTCCTTCAGCGTGCCCTACGCGGTGTGGATGCTGGTCGGCTTCTTCAAGACGGTGCCCATCGGCATCGAGGAAGCGGCCCGCATTGACGGCGCCAACAAACTGCAGGTCTTTGTGCGGGTGGTGCTGCCCCTGGTAGCCCCCGGCATCGTGTCCACGGCCATCTACGTGTTCATCAACGCCTGGAACGAATACCTCTACTCCATGATCCTGATGAGCAGCTCCGACAAGACCACCATCTCGGTGGCGGTCAAAACGCTGGAAGGCGCCGACATCCTCAACTGGGGTTCCCTCATGGCTGCCTGTGCCATCGTCGTGGTGCCGTCCATCATCTTCTTCTGCTTCATCCAGAGCAAACTGGCCGGCGGTCTGTCGGACGGTGCAGTTAAATAACCATCTACCATTCAAAAAACAAATAAGGAGAATGTTATTATGAAAACCATCGGTTACGGAATCGTCGGTACCGGTTATTTCGGCGCAGAACTCGGCCGCATCATGGCCCAGAAAGAGGGCGCCAAGATCGTGGCGGTCTATGACCCCGAAAACGGCAAGACCATCGCCGAAGAATTGGGCTGTGACGCCGAAAACGACCTGGAAAGCCTCTGCTCCCGTGAGGATGTGGACGCGGTGATCGTGGCCACCCCCAACTACCTGCATAAAGAGCCCGTGCTGTGCGCGGCCCGCCACAAGAAGAACGTCTTCTGCGAGAAGCCCATCGCCCTGTCCTATGCCGACTGCGACGAGATGGTCAACACCTGCAAGGAGAACGGCGTGGTCTTTATGGCCGGCCATGTCATGAACTTCTTCCACGGCGTGCGCCTGGCCAAGAAGTTCATCCAGGAAGGCAAGATCGGCAACGTGCTGTATGCCCACTCCGCCCGCAACGGCTGGGAAGAGCCGCAGCCTTCCGTCAGCTGGAAGAAACTCCGCGCCAAGTCCGGCGGCCACCTGTACCACCACATCCATGAGCTGGACTGCATCCAGTTCATCATGGGACCCGCCACCCGCGTTACCATGACCGGCGGCAACGTGGCACACCAGGGCCCGCAGTTCGGTGATGAGGACGATATGCTGCTCATCAACCTGGAATTCGGCAACAACACCTACGCCCTGTGCGAGTGGGGCTCTGCCTTCCACTGGCCCGAGCACTACGTGCTGATCCAGGGCACCAAGGGCGCCATCCGCATTGATATGTGCAACACCGGCATGACGGTGAAGCTGGCCGATGGCACCGAGGAGCACTACTGCGTCCACGCCAACAAGGAGATCGACGACGACCGCACCCGCATCTACCACAGCACCGAGATGGACGGCGCCATCCAGTACGGCCATCCCGGCAAGAAGCCGCCCATGTGGCTGAACAGCATCATGAACGACGAGATGGAGTTCTTCAACGGCGTCATGCACGGTGCCGAGATCACCGATGAATTCCGTCCCCTGATGACCGGCGAGGCCGCCCGTGCCGCCATCGCCACTGCCGATGCCGCCACCCTCTCCCTGCGGGAGGACCGCAAGGTCAGCGTCAGCGAAGTCATTGGCAAATAAGACCGGACCCCATTCCCGGTACCCAAACGCTGCATAACAGGGCGGAGGGCAGAAATTTCTGCCCGCCGCCCTGTTTTTCTTGCGAAGTGCGGCCCGGGGTGCTATACTCACCCTATCACAACGAAAGGCGGGGAAAGGTTCCATGCAGTATCCCAATATCTGCCGGGCGCAGTTTGTGGCCCGGCCCAACCGGTTTGTGGCCCGCGTGCTGCGGGACGGCACCGAGGAAACCGTCCACGTAAAAAACACCGGCCGCTGCCGGGAACTGCTGGTGCCGGGGGCCACGGTGTATCTGACGGAAGGGGACAACCCCAACCGCAAGACCCGGTATGACCTGGTGGCGGTGGAAAAAGGCCCCCTGCTGGTGAACCTGGATTCCCAGGCGCCCAACAAGGTCTTTGCCGAGTGGGCCCGGGCCGGGAATTTCCGCCCGGGGCTGACGCTGCTGCGGCCGGAAACCGTGTGGGGCAACTCCCGGTTTGACTTTTACTGGGAAGCCGCGGACGGCCGCAAAGGCTTCGTGGAGGTCAAGGGCGTCACGCTGGAAGAAAACGGCCACGCCCGCTTTCCCGATGCACCCACCCTGCGGGGGGTCAAGCACCTGGAGGAACTGGCCCTCTGCCGGAGGGAAGGGTACGAAGCGGCGGTCTGCTTTGTGCTGCAGATGGCGGGCATGGTGGATTTTGCCCCCAACGATGCCACCCACCCGGCCTTTGGCGCGGCGCTGCGCCGGGCCGCCGCCGAGGGGGTACAGGTGCTGGCGGTGGAATGTACCGTCACACCGGACAGCCTGGCCCTGTGCCGCCCGGTACCGGTGAAACTGTAACAGAAAAATCATTCCCAAAGGGGACTGCCGCGGCAGTCCTCTTTTTTTGCGGGCGGCACTGCCGCTATTTTCCAGCCCCTTGACAAAGCCCCCTTCCATCCTGTAAACTGAAACACAGTTTTAAATTGAGAGGGGCCGCACCATGGAAACCAAAAGTCATTACAAGACCCGCCAGAGCGAACAGATCGCCGACTATCTGCGCAGCCGGCCGAGGCAGCATGTCACGGCGGCGGAACTCTGCGCCCATTTTGCCGGCAATGGGGTACACATGGGCAAGGCCACCGTCTATCGCCATCTGGACCGGATGGTGGAGGAGGGCACCGTCACCCGCTACACGGTGGACGGCGCCACCGGCGCCTGCTACGCCTACACCGGCCCCCACGAAGCATCCGCCGGGGAGACCTGCTACCACTGCAAATGTGAACAGTGCGGGGCGCTGATCCATCTGCACTGCGACGAGGTGGAGCATCTGCGCCGCCACATGCTGGCCCACCACGGCTTTGCCCTGGACGGACGCCGCACGGTGTTCTACGGCCTTTGCGAAGCCTGCCGCGCGGCCGGGGCCTGAATCCCTGCCCGGCCGCCAAACCCCCGTTTACCGTCATTGGATAAGCAACCGGAGGAAATACCCATGAAAAAAATCCTTTCTGTTCTGTTGTCCGCCGCGCTGCTGGCGGGCTGCGCCGCCCCGGCGGCACCCCAGACCACCCCCGAATCCGCCGATAAGCTGCAGGTGGTCGCCACCATCTTCCCGGTGTACGACTGGGTGCGGGAGGTGGCCGGCCCCGACGCCGAAAACCTGGACCTGACCCTGCTGCTGGACGGCGGCACCGACCTGCACAGCTACCAGCCCTCGGCCCAGGATATGGCGGCCATCGCCAATTGTGACCTCTTTGTGTATGTGGGCGGTGCTTCGGACGCCTGGGTGGCCGATGCCCTGCAGGAATCCGCCAACCCGGACCGCAAGGCGGTGAACCTCATGGAACTGCTGGGCACCCGCGTCTATGAGGAGGAAACCGTGGAGGGCATGGAGGCCGAGGACCACGACGACCACGACCACGAGGAGCACGAAACCGACGAACATATCTGGACCTCGCTGCAAAACGCCGCCGAACTGTCGGCATCCCTGGCCGATGCCCTGGGCGAACTGGACCCGGCCAACGCCGCCCGCTACACCGCCAACGCCGCAGCTTACGGCGAAAAGCTCAACGCCCTGGACGGCGAATATGCCGCCGCGGTGGAGGCAGCCCCCGTCAAAACGCTGCTCTTCGGGGACCGGTTCCCCTTCCGCTATCTGGTGGAGGATTACGGCCTTGCCTATTACGCGGCCTTCCCGGGCTGCTCCGCCGAAACCGAAGCCAGTTTTGAAACGGTGGCTTTCCTGGCGGGCAAGGTGTCGGAACTGGATCTGCCCGCGGTGCTGACCATCGAAGGCTCGGACCAGAAAATTGCCCAAACCATCGTGCAGAACGCCGGGGGCGACCGGGCCATCCTGACGCTGGACGCCATGCAGGCCACCTCGGCGGAGGATGCCGCCGCGGGCACGACCTATCTTTCGGTAATGGAGCAGAACCTGGCGGTGCTGCGGCAGGCGCTGGGCGTGGAAGAGGAGGCATAAATGGCACAGATCACCGGTGAAAACCTCACCCTGGGGTACGACGGCAAAGCCGTGCTGCGGGACCTGAACTTTGCGGTGGAAGCAGGGGACTACTTCTGCATCGTGGGGGAGAACGGCAGCGGCAAAACCACCCTGATGAAAACGCTGCTGGGCCTGCAGCCGCCCCTGGCGGGGCGCATCAGCTTCGGGGACGGCCTCACCCGCAAGGACATCGGCTATCTGCCCCAGCAGACCGACGTGCAGCGGGATTTCCCGGCCCTGGTGCGGGAGATCGTGCGCTCCGGATTCCAGGGCCGGTGCGGGCTGCGCCCCTTTTACACAAAAGAAGAAAAGGCCGAAGCCGACCGTATGCTGCAAAAAGTAGGGGCGGCGGACCTGGCCGGGCGGTGCTACCGGGAACTTTCCGGCGGGCAGCAGCAGCGTGTGCTGCTGGCCCGGGCGCTGTGTGCAGCCCGCAAAGCCCTGCTGCTGGACGAACCGGTCACCGGCCTGGACCCCGAAGCCGCCGCCACCCTGTACGACCTCATCGACCAACTCCACGCCGAGGGGGTCACCATCCTGATGATCACCCACGATGTGGGCCCGGCGCTGCGGTCGGCCACCCGCATCCTGCACATCGGCGGCACCGTGTTCTGCGGCAGCCGCGACGACTACCTGCAAACCGAAGCGGGCCGCCGCTTTGCCCGCCCGGAAGGAGGCCTTGCATGATCGCCACCCTGCAATATTACTGGACCTTCCCCTTTGTGCGGTACGCCCTCATCGTGGGGGTGCTCATCGCCCTGTGTTCCTCGCTGTTCGGCGTCACGCTGGTGCTCAAGCGGTTCTCCTACCTGGGGGACGGGCTTTCCCACGTGGCCTTCGGGGCAATGTCGGTGGCCACCGTGCTGCGCCTGGCCGATTCCATGCTGCTGGTGCTGCCGGTCACCATCCTCTGCGCCGTGCTGCTGCTGCGGGGCGGCCAGAACGCCAAGATCCGCGGCGATGCCGCCGTGGGGATGCTCTCGGTGGGCACCCTGGCCCTGGGGTATCTGGTGGTGAATCTTTTCTCCGCCACACCCAACCTGGCGGGGGATGTGTGCAGCACCCTCTTCGGCTCCACCTCCATCCTCACCCTCACCGAGGCCGAAGTCTGGCTCTGCGCCGGGCTGGCCGTGGTGGTCGTGGCCCTGTTTGTGCTGCTCTACCATAAGATTTTCGCCGTCACCTTCGACGAAGCCTTTGCCCGGGCCTCGGGCATGGGCGCCGCCCGGTGGCAGCTGCTGCTGGCCGTCATCATCGCCGTCATCATTGTGCTGGCCATGTACCTGGTGGGGTCGCTGCTCATCTCCGCCCTCATCATCTTCCCGGCGCTGGCCGCCATGCGGGTCTGCCGCAGCTTCCTGGGCGTGACGGTCTGCGCGGCGGTGTTCTCGGTACTCTGTGCCGCAGGGGGCATCGTGGTGGCCATCCTGGCCGGTACCCCGGTAGGGGCCACCATCGTGGCCGTGGATATGGCGGGCTTCGGTCTGTTCTGGCTGGCCGGTGCCCTGCGGGGGGCCGCATGAACCGCCTTCCGGCGGCGCTGGCCGCCCTCCTTCTGGCCCTGACCGCCTGTACCCCCGCTGCGGAACCCGCCCCCAGCCCGACTCCCGCGGCCACCGCGGCCCCTTCTGCCGCGCCCACGGCGGAACCCACCCCCACCCCCGACGACGGGGAGCTGGACCTGACGACCCTTTCTTCCACCATGGTCTTTGCCGAGGTATCGGCCATGGTCCGCTCGCCGGAGGAATACCTCGGCAGGACCGTGCGGATGCAGGGCTCGCTGATGGTCTATGAAGCCAACCCGGCCCTGGGCATCGACTATTTTTATACCGTTGTCATCCAGGACGCCACGGCCTGCTGCCAGCAGGGGCTGGAGTTCGTGTGGGACGGCGGCGAACTGCCCCAGGCGGGCACCGAACTGCTGGTCACCGGCACCTTTGAAGAGTACGACTGCGGCGGTCTGCCCAGTTACCATATCGTTGCCCAGTCGGTGGAGGTCCTCTCCTGAGGGCGCGATCCGTCCTTCTCTCACAAATCACCCCCTTTCGGCACCGGAAATTCCGGTGTGGAAAGGGGGCTTTTTTTGTGCTTTTTTCCGGTGGGGACGGTTTGCCTGCACTGTGCCTTTTATTTCGGCAGATTTTTCAGCCCGCAGAGGCTACAGTGTAGATACATTTGCGGCAGGGTGCCGCACCGGACAGGGGAAAGGAGCATACCGGATGAGGATACTGTTTGCAGGGCCGTGGGATCTGGCGGGTAAAGCCGCAGCGGAATATTTTTTGAGAGAGGGCCACGAAGTCTGCTGGCTGACGGCGGAACCCCGCCGCACACTGTGGGACCGCAAGCTGCAGGGCACCGTCTGCCGGGGGCAGTTCACGGCGGCGCAGATCGTGCCCATTCTGCGCACCCACCGCATCGAAACGGTGATCGTGCTGACCGCCGGCCTGCGGGAAGGCCCCGATGCCTGCCCCGATCCCCAGGCCGGACCCCTGGGGGAACTGCTGGCGGCAGTGCAGTCCTGCCCGGTGGGGTGTTTTGTCTATCTTTCCTCCCTGGAACTGGCGTGGCAAAGCCCGCTGACGCCCCGGCAGGCGGCGCTGGCGGCGGGGGAGCTGCGCTGCCGGGCCGCCCGGGACCATGACGGCCTGCCGCTGCTGCTGGTGCGCCTGGCCTGGCTCTATGACCGGGTGCCGCCGGAGGATATGGGTACCCTGGGGGCGGCGCTGCAGGCAGTGCGCCGGGGGGAGGTCTTTCACAGCCCCTGCGGGCCGGAGGACCGGGTGGATGCCCTGGCTGCCGGGGATGCCGCCGCGGCGCTCTACCGCATGGTGCTACATACCATGACCGGCAGTTATCTGCTGGGCACCGGCCACCCGCTGACGATGCGGGATTGCATCCGCTGTGTGGAGCGGGCGGCGGGCCGTCCCGCCCGGGTGCAGTGGACGGCGGACCATCCCACGATGGCGGCGGCGCAGTATTCCGTCGAACCCCTCAAGACCGCCACCGGCTGGATGCCCTACACCCTGCTGGCAGAAAACGGCTGGCAGCTGCTGCGGGACGCCCCCGACGCCCGGCCGCAGGCGGCCCCCGACCCGAAACACCCCCGGCGGGGCAAGGTGCCCCCGGGGCTGCGCAGCCTCGGGGAAACTTTGGTGCTGTTCGGCATCACGGTGGGGCTGCTGCGGTTTTCCAAGGATATGTCCGACCTGAAATATGTGGACATCCGCCTGATGTTTGTGGCCCTGGTGGCCAGCTGCTACGGCAGCGGCATGGGGCTGGTGGCGGTGGTGCTGGCGTCCCTTTCCTACGTGTACAGTCTGGCGTCCTCCTATGTGGATGTCAGTTATCTGCTCTACAGCGTGGATACCTGGGTGCCCTTTGTGATCTATGCGGTCACCGGGTCGCTGCTGGGCTACCTGACCGGACGGCGCCGGGACGAGATGGAAGCGCTGCGCCGCAAGGCCCGCCAGCAGGAGGAAAAGTGCGCGCAATTGCAGGCGGTCCAGGGCGAAACACTGGAGATCAAAAGCCGGCTGCAGCAGCGCATCACGGCGGAGCGGCACAGCTTTGCCGATTTGTACCGCATCGTGCAGGAACTGGACGCCCTGGACCCGCCCCAGATCCTGCAGCACACGGTAGGCATTGTGGAGGACCTGCTCCAGTGCGGCCATGTGGCGGTCTACCGCATGGACCCCGATGGGTGCAGCGCGGCGCTGGTGGCCTGTTCCCCCGCCATGCAGGGCCGGGCACCCCGGGTGCCCGACGGTAAAAAGCTGGCGGCGCTGTGCCGGGAATTTGCCGCCGCCCCGGTATTTGCCAACACCGACCTGACCCCCGGCCGGCCCGACCTGGCGGCGGCCATCCGGTTTGACGGGCGGCTCTACGGCATTGTGGCGGCCTACGAACTGGGGCCCGACCGCTTTACCACCTACTACCGGGATCTGCTCAAGGTGGTGGTGGGGCTCATCGAGCGGGACCTGGTCCGCGCGCTGGAAGTACCGCGGTCGGAACGGGTCTATGCCCGGGAGGTGGCGCTGTGATGCCGTGGTTCTGGGCCGTGGTGGCGGGGCTGTACCTGTTTTTCAGCCTGCTGTACGCCTGGCTGGCGGCGCGGCAGGGGGGGCAGCCTGCAAAAAGGCGCGCTGTGGCTGGTGGTATGCCTGGCTTTGCCCGGGGTGGGGCCGCTGCTGCTGTGGCGCTGCGATTGCCGGAGCCGCCGCGCCGCACCGGAGGACTACCGGGTGTTTTACCGGGGCAGTGAGTTCTGCCCCGAGGACCTGCGCCGCCTGCAGCCCCCCGACGTGGCCGCCGAAACCGACCGCGTCCCCATGGAGGAAGCGCTGCAGGTATCGGACCGGGCCTACCGCCGCCGGATGGTCATGCAGCTGCTGGATGTGGAGGACCCGCTGGTGTATCTGCCAGTGTTGCGCCGGGCCCTGGCCAACGAGGACGGCGAAACCTCCCACTATGCCAGCGTAGCCATCATGGAACTGCGGCGCAAGGTGCAGCAGCAGCTGGACGAAGCCGAAGCACGCTGGCGCAGCGCCCCCCGGGACGCCGAAGCCTGTGCCGCCTGGGAGGAACTGCTGTACAAGGTGCTGCAGACCGACCTGCTGGAGCAGGATGTCCGGGAACGGCTGCGCACCCGGTATCTGGCCCTCACCGACCGTATGCTGCGGGCCGACCGCCCGGCGGAAGGCTGCCTGCACCGGCGTATTGCGATGGAACTGCAGCGGGGCCAGGCGGCGCGGGCCCAGCGGCTTTGCACCCGGTACCTGGCGCTCTACCCCGCCAGCGAACAGGCGGTGCAGGACCAGTTGGCGGTCTGCGTGCAGGCCAAAAACGGCGCGGGCCTGCAAAGATTTTTGCGCAGCCTGCGCCAGCGCCCGGTGCTGCTCACGGCCCCGACGCTGGCGTGGGTGCGGGCTTTCAGAAAAGAGGAATCCAGTGAACAGAGATCGTAAAAAACTCACGGCCCTGCTCTGCCTGTGCGTGGCCTTTGCGGTGGTCATTCTCATCAGCAACAACGGCACGGCGCTGCAGGGGCTGACCATGCGCCCCGCCGCCGCGGCGGTGGCATTGCAGGCGGAACCCTCCGACGAACCGCTGCAGATCACCGAAAACACCAACCCCCGGGCGCTGGTGCTCTACAGCCCCGGCTACGAGGATTCGGTGGGATGCCAGAAAAATCTCTGCCTGGCGCTGCAGCATCTGCGCATCGAGGCGGAATCCCTGGAACTGGCGCGCACCCAGAGCGTCAGCTATGCCGACTATGACATGGTGATTTTGGCTTCGGCCTACTGGGAAAACGAGATGACCGATTCCTCGGCCCGGCTCCTGCACTATGTGGAGGAGGGGGGCAAACTGCTGCTGGCCACGGTGCCGGAATCCCTGGGCGCCCAGTTTGATACCAGCTACCGGCGCATGGGGGTGGCGGATTTCGGGGATTACCTGACCTACGATACCATCACCTTTGCGGGGGAGCTGCTGCCCGGCCTGACGGGACGCACCTTCTCGGGGGAAACTTTCTCCGATGTGGCACTCTCCGTCACGCTGGAGGAAGGGGCCACCGTCTGGGCCTGGGCCGATACCGCCCGGGACCGCCGCACGCCGCTGATCTGGTCCTACGATTGCGGCCGGGGGCGGGTGACGGTGTTCAATTCCACCTCCGGCAAGGGGGATTTCTGGCGGGGCATCCTGGCCGGGTGTGTGAATACCCTGTCCGATACCGTGCTGTACCCGGTGGTCAACGCGCTGTGCCTGTTTATCGACGACTTTCCCTCGCCCCAGTACGAGAGCGAGAGTGACGTGGTGCGGGATGAGTACAACCGTTCGGCCAAGGAGTTTTACCGGGACATCTGGTGGCCCGAGATGCTGCGCATCGCCAAAATCTACGGCGACGTGTACACCGGGCTGTTTGTGGCCACCTACAACGATGAAACCGACCCTGACCGGCTGCACTATACCCAGTCGGCCACCGAGCAGTATTTCGGCAACAGTCTGCTGAAAAACGGCTTCGAGATGGGGGCCCACGGCTACAACCACCAGCCGCTGACGGCGGCGGGCGGCACCCCGGCGGAGATGCAGTACGCCCCCTGGGCCGGGGCGGAGGCCATGACGGCCTCGCTGCAGAAGCTGAGCGAGATCACGGCGGAAATGTTCCCGGCGGTGACGCTGCGCAGCTATGTGCCGCCGTCCAACTATCTGAGCCAGGAGGGGCGCCGGGCCGTGGTGCAGGCGCTGCCCGATCTGGAAGTGATCTCGGGCATTTATACCGATGAAGAGGAGGAAGGGGAGGTCTGCGTGCAGGACTTTACGGTGGCGGAGGACGGCATTGCCGAATTCCCCCGGGTGACGGCGGGCATGGCTCCCGATGACTACGAGCAGCTTTCGGCCCTCAGCGCCCTGGGGCTGTACGGTGTGTTTTCCCACTTTATCCATCCCGACGATGTCTTTGACCCCGACCGCAGCGGCGGCAAAAGCTGGGAGGAACTCTACCGCAGCTACTGTACCTGGATGGACGATATCCACAAAACCTACCCCTGGCTGCGGTCGCTCTCGGCTACCGAGGCGGGGGATGCCCTGCGCATCTGCGAAGGGGCGGACCCCCACCTGGTGTTCGGGGAGGAGGAAGTCCGGGGCAGTGTGGAAAATTTCCTCGGCCCCGTCAGCTTCTACCTCAAGACCGACCGCACCCCCAAGGCGGCGGATGATGCCTGCACCATCCGCCGCATCAGCCCGGGGCAGGGCATGGGTTACTATCTGGTCACGGTGCAGCGGCCCAATTTTACCATAAGGCTGGTGGCGGCATGAAAATCTGTCTGATCGTGGAGGGGTGCTACCCCTATGTGGTGGGCGGTGTTTCGGCCTGGGTGCAGATGCTCCTTCGCCGGATGCCCGAACACCAGTTTGTCATCGTTTCCATCGGGGCGGAACACAAACAGAAAGGGCAGTTCCGCTACGAGATTCCCGCCAACGTCACCGAACTGCGGGAGTATTTTCTCGATGAGGCCATCGAATCCGATGCCGAGCCCCGGCCCGGCCGCCCCCTGACCACCGCCCAGCGGCAGGCGCTGCTGGACCTGGTCAAAGGCACCGAACCGGACTGGGCCCAGCTGTTTGAACTGTTCGGCGGCAAGCATCCCCGCCCGGTGGGGGAGTTTTTGATGTCGGCGGATTTCCTTTCCCTGGTGCAGGGCCTGGCCGAAAGCACCGGCCGCAACACCCCCTTCAAGGACCTGTTCTGGACGCTGCGCTCCATGCTGCTGCCGGTACTGGAACTGCTGCGCTGCCCGGTGCCCGAAGCCGATGTCTACCACACGGTGGCCACCGGCTACGCCGGGCTGCTGGGGGCCAAGTTCAGCTATTTTGCCCAGAAACCCTACCTCGTCACCGAGCACGGCATCTACACCCGGGAACGGGAGGAGGAGATCCTCAAGGCTGACTGGGTACCGGGGTACTTCAAACCCACCTGGATCGGCTACTTCCGGACGCTGAGCCAGGCGGCCTACCGGCAGGCAGGCACCATCGTGTCGCTGTTTCAGGGCGCGCGGGAACTGCAGATCGGCCTCGGCGCCGATCCCGGCAAATGCCGGGTCATCCCCAACGGCATCGACATCGGCCGCTTTGCCGCCGTGCCGCCGCTGGACCCCAGACCCCACCCGCTTCACCTGGGGGCGGTGCTGCGCATCGTGCCCATCAAGGATGTCAAGACGATGATCTACAGTTTCCATCGCATCAAGGCCGTGCGGCCCGACGCCACGCTGGACCTCATCGGCCCCTGTGACGAGGACCCCGTCTACTTTGAGGAATGTAAGGACCTGATCCGGCGGCTGGACTGCCCGGACATCCGGTTTGTGGGCCGGGCCGACGTGACCGACTGGCTGCCGAAACTGGACCTGGTGCTGCTGACCAGCATCTCGGAGGGGCAGCCCTTTGTGCTGCTGGAAGCCATGGCCGCCCGCCGCCCGGTGGTGGCCACCAATGTGGGCGCCTGCCGGGAGATCATCGAGGGCGCGGAGGATGGTCTGGGCCCGGCGGGCCGGGTGGTGCCGGTGATGAGCCCGGCGGCCATCGCTGAGGGCATCCTCGAGATCAGCCGCAGCCCCGCCACCCTGCGCGCCCTGGCAGAAAACGGCTATCGCCGGGTGGTGCGGCTCTATCAGGACAAAGATTTTCTTGCGGCCTACCGGGCGCTCTACCGGCAGGCCGTGCAAAACCGCAACCGGGAGGTGGACCGCCCATGGCAGGCATCGGCTTTGAACTGAAAAAGGTGTTCCGCGGGGGCAGTATCTTCGCGGTGCTGCGGGGGTATTCCCTGGCCGCCGTGGTCACCGAGGGCCCTATGGTGCTCATGATCGTGCTGCTGCTCACCCTGCAGCAGCTGCTGGCGGCTTTCGGCACGCCCTACCGCGTGCGGGAACAGTTCCTCTTTTTCATGACCTACGCCATGATTTTTTCGCTGCTGCTGGCGGGCACCGTGCTGCTCTTTCTGGACCGGTTCATCTCGGACTGCATCTACGAACAGCGCCTGCAGCAGGTGCTGCCCGCCTTTTACGGCGTGGTGTTCTTTCTGCTGCTGGTGGGCGCCCCGGCGGCGGGGCTTTACCTGCTCACGCTGCCGGTGGGCAACGGCGTGCGGCTGGCTGCCGAACTGCTGTTCTGCGTGCTGCTGGTGGTCTGGGTGCAGATGTCCTACCTTTCGGCGGTGAAGCGGTACGAGTATGTGCTGCTGGGCTTTGTGGGCGGCACCGTGACGGCGCTGGTGCTGGCATGGGTCTTTCTGCGGGCCGGGGCCGAACCCCTGGCGGCGGCCTCTGGGGGGCGGCATTGGGCTTCCTGGTGCTGCTGTTCCTTTATATGGGGCAGATTTTGGCCTGTTACCCCGCCGGCGGATGGAACCTGCTGGTGTTTTTCCCGGCGCTGCAGCGCTACCCCGGGCTGCTGCTCACCGGGCTGCTGCTGGGGGTGGGGCTGTACGGCCACAACTTCGTGTTCTGGGCCAGCGCCTACCGCGGGCAGGTGTTCCCCACCGGGGTCTACTGCGCCCGGTACGACGTGCCGGCCTTTTTCGCCACGCTGACGATCCTGCCCATGCTGGTGCAGTTCGTGGTGGGGCTGGAAACCCGCTTTGCCGTCAAACACCGCGCCTACTTCGATGCCATCCTCTACGGCGGTCGGCTGGAGGACATCCGCGCCGCCAAGCAGGAGATGGAAACCGCCCTGTACGCCGAATTTTCCCACATGCTGCAGCTGCAGTTCATTGTGGCCATCGCCTCGGTGGCGTTTCTGGGCAATTTTTTGCAGACGGTGGGCCTGGACGAAACCATGGCCGGCACCTTCCGGGTACTTTGCTTCGGCTACTGCCTGTACGGGGTGGTCAAATGCGGCATTGTGGTGCTGCTCTACTTTGACGACCGCACCGGCGCCTGCCGGGCGGCGGGCCTTTTTTCGGTGCTGAGCCTGGCGGGCTCCCTCGTCACCCTGGCCCTCGGCCCCGATACCTGGGGTGCCGGCTTCCTGGCGGCGGGGGCCGTCACCGGGTTCTGGGTGCTGCGGCGGCTGCGGCAGTATCTGGAAGATCTGGAATACCATGTGTTCTGCGAGCAGCCGCTGTTTGCCCGGGCGCAGGGTGGTGTGCTCAGCCGCGCCGCGGAAGAACTGGCCCGGATGGACCGGGCCTTTGCACAAAGGAGGAATCCCCGTGAAGAAGATCGGGAATAAAATCGAAATCGCCCTGTTCGTGGTGCTGGCGGCACTGGCCCTGGGGGTGGCGTTCTGGTGGCAGCCGGCCGCCGACCCGGGGGAGAGCATCGCCGAACCCCCGGCAGGCGGAAGCGCCACGCCGGAAGCCGCCCAGGAGATCGACGCCGTGGGCATGGTGGAAAACAAGACCATCTACAGCGAGGATGACCCCCTGAGCGTGGTGTACTTTTACGTCACGGTGCAGCGGGGGGATGCCGGGTCGGACACCGACCATTCCTTTGCCGAGGTCAACAGTGCGGTGCGGTTTGCGGAGGACAGCCACGTGGAAAACGACATCTTTGCCCGGGCTATCGTGCAGGTGGGCAACGCCGACGGCCCCCAGCCCGGTATGCTGGGCTATGATGCCACCGCCAGCAACGCCACCATCCGGGTGCGGGGCAATTCCTCGTCGGTGCAGCCCCAGAAATCCTACAAACTGGAACTGGACGACGAAGCGGGCCTCTGGCGGGGGCAGAGCAACATCGCCCTGAACAAACACGCCTTTGACGCCACCCGGCTGCGGAACAAACTGTACTTTGACCTGCTGCGCCCGGTGGAGAATATTTCCAGTCTGCGCACCCAGTTCGTGCACCTGTACATCAAGGACGAAACGGCGGGGCAGACCGCTTTCACCGACTACGGCCTGTTCACCCAGGCGGAAGTGCCCACCAAAAAGTATCTGGCCAACCACGGCCTGGATTCCCAGGGGTATCTGTACAAGGCCATCAGCTTCAATTTTGAGGCTTCCGACGCGCTGAAAAACTTCGATGACCCCACCTTTGACCAGGCGGCCTTCGACCAGATCCTCAGCTGCAAGGGCCGCCAGGACAACCAGAAGCTCATCGACCTGGTGAACCTCATCGCCGACCGCAGCGTGGACATCAACGAGATCGTGGGCAACTACATCGACCGGGACAACTACCTCACCTGGCTGGCCTACAACCTGCTGCTGGGCAATAACGATACCATCGTGCAGAACTTCTACCTCTACAGCCCGCTGAACAGCCGGAAATGGTTTTTCATTCCCTGGGACGGTGACAACTGCCTGCACTGGCAGGAGGATGCCACCGAGGGGATCCTGGGCAACTACGGCAGCTGGGAGCACGGCGTGGCCATCTACTGGGGCGTGCTGCTCCACCAGCGCTTTCTGAAAAACGAAGCCAACCGGGCCGAGCTGGCCGCCAAGGTGGACGAGCTGCACGAGTCCATCAACCGGGACACCGTCAACGCCCTGGCACAGCAGTACGATGCCGTCACCCGGCCCTATGCGCTGTCCATGCCGGATTTTTATTACCTGGGGAATACGGCCGCCGAGCGGGATGCCGTTCTGGCGGGGCTGGGGGACCAGGTGGAACTGGCCTACCAGGAATTTTACGACAGCCTGCACCAGCTCATGCCGTTCTTCATGTACCAGCCCACCCGGGAGGCGGACACCGTCCGTTTCGTCTGGGAGGCCGCCTACGACTTTGACAATCAGCCCATCACCTACCGGCTGCGGGTGGCGGCCACGCCGGATATGGCCAACCCGGTTGTGGATGTGGCGGGGCTGGACAGCACCGAGTATGGGGTACCGGCCGCCCAGCTGGCGGCGGGCACCTGGTACTACGAGGTCACGGCCACCCAGGATGGCCGCACCGCCCCGGCCATGAACAAGATCCAGATCAACGATGTCTACTATCCCGGTGTGGACCGCACGGAGGTGACCGGATGACCCCCGCCTACCGCAACGAACTGAAGTATCTTATCCACCAGTCCGAATACCGCCAGCTGCAGGCGGTGTTGCATCCGCTGCTGGGCCACGACACCCACGCCGGGCCGGGCGGCGGCTATGCCATCCGCAGCCTGTATTTCGACGACCTCTACCACACGGCCTACCGCCAGAAGATGGCGGGGGTGGAGGTGCGCAAAAAATACCGGGTGCGCATCTACAACTGCGCCGCCGGGCACATTGCCCTGGAATGCAAATACAAAAACGGTGCCTACATCCACAAGGAATCGGTGCCCCTCACCCCGGGGGAATACGCCGCCCTCTGCCGGGGGGACTGCCGCTTCCTGCTGGATAAACCCCAGCTCCTGGCCCGGCAGTTCTTTGTGGAAGCCCGGGCCAACCTCATCCGGCCCTGCGTCATCGTGGCCTACGACCGGGAAGCCTTCGTCAACGATGTGGGCACCGTGCGCATCACCTTCGATAAAACCCTCACGGCCATCGACCCCCGACAGGATCTCTTTGACCCGGCGGCCCCCGGCTACCATGTGCTGCCCCCCGGCCAGATGATCCTGGAAGTCAAGTTTACCGGTATTCTGCCGGAGTATATTCAAAATATCTTTCGCGCGTACTCCTTCGTCAGGACGTCGGCCTCCAAGTTCTGCCTCTGTGTGGACCAGGTCCGGCATACCCTGCGCTGAACGGCGCGCTGTGCAGGAGGAATCTTACCCTATGACTTTTCAAGATCTGTTCAAAAAATCCGCCCTGGAACTCTTCCCCAACCAGATCGAACCCCTGACCCTCATCCTTACCCTCGTCATTGCCTTCCTCGTGGGCATGGGCATCTTCTGGGTCTACCGCAAGTGCTTCATCGGCGTTGTCTACGACCACGCCCTCAACCTGTCGCTGGTCATCATGACGCTGCTGGTGGCCGTCATCATCGTCACCATCAGCAGCAACATTACCCTCTCCTTAGGCATGGTGGGCGCCCTCAGCATCGTGCGCTACCGCACCGCCGTCAAAAATCCCCTGGACCTGATGTTCCTGTTCTGGGCCATCACCTCGGGCATTGCCATCGGCGCCCAGTACTACTACATAGCCTTTGTGGCCTGGGTGGTGGTCAGCCTGGCCCTGGTCTTTCTCAAACGGCTCAAGGGCAGCGCTGGCACCTACGTCCTCATCGTCACCTACCGCTCCGACCCCGCGGTGGAGGAAGCCGTCCGCCGCTGCCTGCACGAGCAGCCGGGCAAGTTCCGCTCCAAGGTCGTCAAGGGCGGCACCACCGAACTGACCATGGAACTCTACCTCAAAACCGACAACCTGAACCTCACCCAGCCGGTGCAGAACATCGACGGGGTCCGGGATGTGACGCTGGTGGAATACCGCGGCAACCTGGAGGGCTGATGCAGCCGCGCAAATGGGTGCCGCTGGTGTTGCTGGGCACGGCGCTGCTGGCTACGGCCCTGCTGCGGCTGCGCATCCCGCTGGCGGCACAGGACATCCCGGCGGGGGAAAAGCCGGTGGCCAACCCCCTGAAAGGGCTGGTGGCCTGGGGCGAAAACTACCGTCAGGACCCTTATCTGGGCTTTGCCTATGTGCCGGTGTACTGGGACGAACTGGAACCGAAGCAGGGGGAATACGACTTTGCGGCGCTGGAGGAGCGCTGCCATTTTGCCCGGTGGCAGGCTGACGGCGTGCGGCTGATCCTGCGGGTGGTGGCCGACGACCCCACCGAGGGGGACTCCATGGAGATTCCCCAGTGGCTGTATGATGCCATGGACGGCGCCGGTACCTGGTACAACAACGACTACGGCCAGGGTTTCAGCCCCGACTATGAGAACGAGGTGTTCCGCCAGGCCCACCGGGCGGTGGTGGCGGCTCTGGGCCAGCGCTATGCCGACGACCCCCGGGTGGCCTTTGTGGAGCTGGGCAGCCTGGGCCACTGGGGCGAATGGCACGTGGACACCGACGCGGGCATCCAGCCTTTCCCCACCCAGGAGATCACCGACGGCTACGTGCAGGATTATCTCGCGGTGTTTGCGCCGCAGCGGCTGCTGCTGCGCCGCCCCTACACCATCGGGCGGGACCGCGGCCTGGGACTGTACAACGATTCCTTCGGCCTGCCGGACTCCCACGCTGAGTGGCTTTCCTGGATCGCCGACGGCTACCAGTCCGACCAGAACGGCGAATGGCTGCCCGGTATGCCGGATTTCTGGCGCACCGCACCCTCGGGGGGTGAGCTTTCCCCTGAAGAGGAGGACGGCTGGTATTTTTCGGCGGCGCAGTTTCCCACCACGCTGGACCTGCTGCGGCAGAGCTACACCACCTTTCTGGGGCCCAATACCCCCAAGGACGGCGAACTCACCGGCACCGAGGCCGAAAACCTGCGCACCTTTGTGGCCGAGATGGGCTACACCCTGGGGGTGCGGCGGTGCGCGGTGTGGAGGGGGGCGGTTTCCCGCACATTGCAGGCGGACCTGACCTGGGAAAATACCGGCCTGGCGCCGCTGTACGCCGACTGGCCTCTGGCCCTGGAACTGCGGGACGAAGCCGGGCAGACCGCCTGGACCGGCCGGACGCCGGCAGCCCTTTCCACCTGGGGGCCGGGCAGCCACACCGTCAGCCTGGCGCTGCCGGGCACCGCCGCACTGCCCAAGGGCCATTACAGCCTGTGGGTGGGCATTGTGGACCCCCTCACCGATGCGCCGGGGGTGGCGCTGCAGATGGACGCACCCCGGGACGGGTCCTTGTACCGCGCGGCGGAATTTGACCTGTAAGGCGCAAAAAGAAAACCAGCCGTGCCCCGCTTTCCGCGGGGCACGGCTGATTGGTTTGTAAGGCAAAAATCAGGCCAGGGCTTCGTCCAGATGGCGGCGGATCTCCTGCAGGAACTGCAGGGAAGTTACCTTGCGGGCAGGGGCTTCGCCCTCCCACATGGCGCAGAGGTCGCCGGTCATCACGCCGGATTCGATGGTGTCGATGGTGGCCTTTTCCAGGGCGTCGGCAAAACGGACCAGGCCGTCGATGCCGTCCAGTTCGCCGCGCTTGCGCAGGGCGCCGGTCCAGGCAAACAGGGTGGCCACCGGGTTGGTGGAAGTTTCCTCGCCCTTGAGGTACTTGTAGTAGTGGCGGGTCACGGTGCCGTGGGCGGCCTCGTACTCGTAGTTGCCGTCGGGGGAAACCAGCACCGAGGTCATCATGGCCAGGGAGCCGAAGGCCGTGGAAACCATATCGCTCATCACGTCGCCGTCATAGTTCTTGCAGGCCCAGATGAAGCCGCCCTTGGAGCGGATGACCCGGGCTACGGCGTCGTCAATGAGGGTGTAGAAGTACTCAATGCCCAGGGCTTCGAACTGGTCCTTGAACTCGGCGTCGTAGATTTCCTGGAAAATATCCTTGAAGGTGTGGTCGTACTGCTTGGAGATGGTGTCCTTGGTGGAGAACCACAGATCCTGCTTGGTGTCCACGGCGAACTGGAAGCAGGAACGGGCAAAGCTGGAGATGGAGCTGTCCTTGTTGAACTGGCCCTGGATCACGCCGGCGCCGTCAAAGTCGTTGATGGTCTGCCGGAAAGTGGTGCCGTCGGCACCGGTGAAGAGCAGTTCTGCCTTGCCGGGGCCGGGGACCCGGTACTCGGTGGCGCGGTAGACGTCACCGAAAGCGTGGCGGGCGATGGTGATGGGCTTCTGCCAGGTGCGCACCACGGGGGAGATGCCCTTGACCATGATGGGCGCGCGGAACACCGTGCCGTCCAGGATGGCGCGGATGGTGCCGTTGGGGCTCTTCCACATCTGGGAGAGGTTGTACTCCTTCACCCGCTGGGCGTTGGGGGTGATGGTGGCGCACTTCACGGCCACGCCGTACTTTTTGTTGGCGTTGGCGGCATCCACGGTGACCTGGTCCTGGGTCTTTTCCCGGTGGACAAGCCCCAGATCATAGTACTCGGTTTTCAGGTCCACGTAGGGCAGAATGACTTCATCCTTGATCTGCTGCCACAGGATGCGGGTCATCTCGTCGCCGTCCATCTCCACCAGCGGCGTGGTCATCTTGATCTTTTCCATGGGTACTTACCTCGTTTCTGTCAGAATGGCAGGGCCGCAGGCCCCGGGTGTGGTTCGTACAGGGCTGCCCTCGCCCGCAGGCAGGGGGCAAGTTTTTTTAAATATACTAAGTATTATACTGCCTGCCGTGAGATTGTGCAAGAAGCAACCCAACAGAAACTGCCGGCCCGTCAGGGCCGGCAGCGGTTCAATCACAATTCGTCAACGCCTTCGCAGGGGTAGCGGATGCCCATCTGGGCGCGCAGATGGTCCATCAGTTCCAGCATACGGATGGTATCGCGGTGGGGCATGGAGGGACATTCCAGCAGCCCTTTGCGGATGCAGTCGGCGGTTTCCAGCACTTCGTACTCGTAGCCGGTCAGCTGGGGCGGGCAGTCCACCTCCTGCAGTACCCGGTGCTCGCCGTCGAAGACCTTCACCTGCTGGGGGTTGTTGATGTTGGTCACCATCAGGTAGCCCTTGTCACCGTAGATGGCGCCGTAGCGGTCGGTGTGGGCGTTGGCGGCAGCCGTCAGGTGGGCGGCACGTCCGTCCTGCCAGGTCAGGGTGATGCTGTCGGTCAGGTCCACGCCGGTGGTGTGCTTGGTGCACAGCCCCTGGACGCTGTCGGGGTGGCCGAAGAACATCTCGGCAAAGTTCAGGGCATAGATGCCCACATCCAGCAGCGCGCCGCCGGCCAGTTCCGGCGCCACGATGCGCGGCTTGTTCAGCATGGAGTAGCCCAGGTTGGCGGTCATCAGCTTCGGCTCGCCGATGATGCCGCTGTTCAGCACGTCGGCGATCATCCGCCGCATGGGCTGGTACCGGGTCCAGATGGCTTCGGTCACCAGCACGCCTTTGGCCCGGGCATAGCGGAAGGCGTCGTCGGCCTGGCGGGCGTTCACCGTGAACGGCTTTTCACACAGGATATGCTTGCCGTGGTCGGCGCACAGCTTGATATACTGGTAATGGAAGGAGTGGGGCGTGGCGATGTAGACAAAATCCAGCGCCGGGTCGCGCAGCATTTCCTCATAGCTGCCGTAGGCGCGGGTGACCTGTTCCGCCTCGGCAAAGGCCTGCGCCCGGGCCAGATCCCGGGCCGCCACGGCGTACAGTTCCACCTCGTTGTTGCCGGACGCCCGCAGGCGGCGGATGGTGTCGGCCATCACGCGGGCGATGGCACCGGCACCCAGAATACCCAGTTTCATGGGGAATACCTCCTTGGCTTGTAAGCTCCGGCGGGTCGGTTGCTGCCGGGATGGTTCCATCATACCATGCCGTGTCCGTGCTGGCAAGAAGGAGGCGCGTTGCTTTTTCTGCGGCAACAGGTTATAGTAGAAGAAATGCCCGGAAACTTCCGGCCGGAAAGGAACCCGACTCGCTATGGCAACGCCCCGAACCTATATTTTTTCCGCCATTCTGGCGGCTGCGTTCTATGCGCTGAACGCGCCGCTGTCCAAATGGCTGCTGGCCGAAGTACCGCCCACCATGATGGCGGCGCTGCTCTACCTGGGGGCGGGCGGCGGTATGGCGCTGGTGCGGGCAGGGCAGCGTGCTGTGGGCCGGGTCCCCCGGGAAGCGCCCCTGGCCCGGGCCGACCTGCCCTACACTGTGGGTATGGTGGTACTGGACATCGCGGCGCCTATCTTTCTTATGATCGGGCTGACGCGCACCACGGCGGCCAATGTTTCGCTGCTCAATAACTTCGAGATCGTGGCTACGGCCCTCATCGCCCTGGGGCTGTTCGGGGAGCGCATTTCCCGGCGGCTGTGGGCGGCCATTGTCTTTGTGACGGTTTCCAGCATCCTGCTCTCGGTGGAGGACAGCAGCAGTTTTTCCTTTTCGCTGGGTTCGGTGTTCGTGCTGCTGGCCTGCACCTGCTGGGGCCTGGAAAATAACTGTACCCGCAGCATCGCGGACAAAGACCCCCTGCAGATCGTCGTCGTCAAGGGATTTGGTTCCGGTGCCGGGTCGCTGGTCATTGCCCTGATGCTGGGGGAGCGGCTGCCCGCCCCGGGCTATGCCTTGGGGGCACTGGCGCTGGGGTTTGTGGCTTACGGGCTCAGCATCCGTTTTTACATCTACGCCCAGCGGGGCCTGGGCGCCGCCAAGACCAGCGCCTACTATGCGCTGGCCCCCTTCCTGGGGGCGGGGCTTTCCCTGGTGCTCTTCCGCCAGCGGCCGCAGCCCTATTTCTGGGCGGCACTGCTGCTTATGGCGGTGGGGACCTGGCTGGCTTCCACCGACCAATGAACCGGTCCCTATAAAGCAAACCAGCGGACCTCCGCCTTTCGGCGGGGGTCCGCTGGTTTTATGGTTTGCGGTAAAGGAGTCCGGCTCAGAAGCCGTGCTTTTCCAGCAGTTTGCGGCCCATGAGCACGCCCATGACCGAGGCCATCATCAGGCCGCGGGTCCAGCCGGAGGAATCGCCCAGGCAGTGCAGGCCCTCGATGTTGGTTTCCAGGTCGGTGTCCATCTTGACCTTGTTGGAGTAGAACTTCAGCTCGGGGCTGTAGAGCAGCGTTTCGGAGCTGGCAAAGCCCGGCACCACCTGGTCCACCATCTTGATGAATTCGATGATGTTCACCATGGCGCGGTAGGGCATGGCAGCGGTGATGTCACCGGCCACGGCGTCCTTCAGCGTGGGGCGCACGTTGGCCCGGGCCAGTTCCTTGGCCCAGGTGCGCTTGCCGTCCAGGATATCGCCGTAGCGCTGCACCAGAATGTGCCCCGCGCCCAGCATATTGGTCAGCTCGCCCACCTTCTGGGCGTAGGCGATGGGCTGGTTGAAGGGCTCGGTGAAGTTGTGGCTGACCAGAATGGCCAGGTTGGTGTTGTTGCTCTTTTTCTCCTTGAAGCTGTGGCCGTTGACCACCGCCAGGTCGTTGTCGTAGTTTTCCTGGGCCACAAAGCCGCCGGGATTCTGGCAGAAGGTGCGCACCTTGTTGCGCCAGGGCGCCGGGTAGCCGATGAGTTTGCCTTCATAGAGCACCTTGTTGATGGTTTCCATGACTTCGTTGCGGCACTCCACCCGCACGCCGATGTCCACGGTGCCGGGTTTGTGAGCGATGTTGTGTTCGGCACAGATCTTTTCCAGCCAGTCGGCGCCGCGGCGGCCGGTGGCAATGACCACCTGCTTGCCGAATACCTCCCGGGTGCCGTTCTTCTCCCGCAGGCGCACACCCTTGCAGACGGAGCCTTCCAGGATGATGTTCTCGCACTCGGTTTCAAACAGCATTTCCACACCGGCTTCCAGCAGGTGATTCTGGATGTTCAGGTAGAGCTGCTGGGCTTTCTCGGTGCCCAGGTGGCGGATGGGGCAATCCACCAGCTGCAGGCCCGCCTGGATGGCACGCTTGCGGATATCCTTGATCTCCTGGCCTTCATAGATGCCCTCCACCTTGGGGTCGGCACCGAATTCCAGATAGATCTTGTCGGTGTAGTCGATGAGTTCCTGGGCAAAATCCTCGCCGATGAGGTCGGGCAGCTCGCCGCCCACCTGGTAGCTCAGGGACAGTTTGCCGTCGGAAAAAGCGCCCGCGCCGGAAAATCCGGTGGTGATGGCACAGGTCGGCTTGCAGTTGACGCAGACGCCGGTCTTGTCTTTGGGGCAGTGGCGTTTTTCCACCGGCTTGCCCTTTTCCACCAGCAGGATCTTGTGGGACTTGTCGCTTTTGCGCAGCAGTTCCAGGGCGGTGAAGATGCCGGCCGGGCCGGCGCCTACGATAATCAGGTCATACATGGGTCAGGGGTCTCCTTACTAAAATGATGGGGGTGGGTCACTGGGGTTGATGGGAATCGTCGGGCACCTCGGTGCTCTCGGCGTTGTAAACAACGCCCTCGTGGTCGGCGTTCAGGGCCGCGGCCTCCTCCTCGTCCAGGGCGTCGCCCAGGGCGCTCAGGGTGGCGGTCACGGCGGCGTCGGCCATGCGGTCCAGGGTGCGCAGTTCCATGGCGGTGTAGACCACACAGCTCAGGTTGACGACGCCCTCAATGATGAGCAGCACGCCGCAGAGCATCACAACGCTGACGGCGGCCCCGAAAGGGTTCACCAGCAGCAGGATGCCCAGGGCGACGGACAGCACGCTGAACAGCAGCATCATCCACCACTTGTCCGCTTTGCGGCGGGCCAGTTCGATGGCGGTGCCGATGCGGCTGCATCCGTCGATGAGGATGAACAGCCCGAATACCACCGGCAGGAAGCTGGCGACCACTTCGGGCCGTGCCAGGGAGAAGATGCCCAGGGCTGCGGTGCTGACGCCGGCCACCAGAAAGAAGGGGGCGGCGAAACCGCTGCCGCGCAGGCGGGCGTACTGCACCAGGCAGACCACGCCGGTAATAAGCACTACGGCGCCGAAGGCGTAGCAGATCCACAGCAGGCTGGTCTGGGGCATCACAAGCAGCAAAAGCCCCAGGGCGATGAAGGCGATGCTGAGCAGCAGCATGCCGTTTTTGACGTAACGCAGCATAGAGGTGCGCTCCTTCCGGTCAGGATTGGGTGGCAGCCGGTTCCCGCATGGGCCGCACCACGGTGCGGTAGCAATGGGTCAGGAACAGGCTGCACAGGATCAGGGAGGACACTTCCGCAATGGGGAAGGACCACCAGATCAGGTTGACGTTGCCGCTCAGGCTGAGCAGCCAGGCCACGGGCACCAGCACAAAAAGCTGGCGCACCAGGGAAACCAGCAGCGCCATCACGCCGCGGCCCAGGGCCTGGAACACCGCCGAGGCCACGATGTTGAACCCGGCAACGATGAAGTGGAACGAGATGATACGCAGGGCCACCTCGCCCAGGGCGAGCATATCGGGGCCGGCGTTGAAGATGCTGAGCATGGCCCCGGGCCACAGTTGTGCGGCGGCAAAGCCCAGCAGCATGATGGCCACGGCCGCCGTCACCGACATCTTGATGACTTTGACGATGCGTTCCGGTTTGCGGGCGCCGTAGTTGTAGGCGATGATGGGCACCATGCCGTTGTTCAGGCCGATGAGGGGCATGACGATGAAGCTCTGCATCTTGAAGTAGACGCCGAACACCGCCACGGCGGTGCTGGAGAAGACGATGAGGATGCGGTTCATGCAGAAGGTCATCACGCTGCCCACCGAGGTCATGGCGATGGAGGGGATGCCCACCTGGTAGATGCGGCGTATGGTGCGGCCCTGGGGGCGGAAATCCTGCAGCCGGAACTGAATGTCATGGTTGTGGCGCAGGTTGAGGTACAGCCCCGTGATGGCGCCCAGGAACTGCCCGGCCACGGTGGCGGCAGCGGCGCCGGCGGCCTCCATGCGGGGGAACCCGAACAGCCCGAAGATCAGGATGGGGTCCAGGACGATGTTGGTAAGGGCGCCCACCAGCTGGGTGATCATGGCGTAGTTGGAACGGCCGGTGGCACTGAGCAGTTTTTCCGCCATGCACTGAATCATGCATCCCAGGCTGAAAATACAGCACACCGACAGGTAATCGTTGCCGTACTGACGGATCAGCGGGTCCTCGGTCTGGGAGTTCATGAAGGCCGATACCCCCACCAGTCCGAACACGAAGAAGGCCACAAAGGTGCACAGGGCCAGAAACAGTCCGTTGGCGGCGGTGCGGTCAGCCTCGGCACGGTTGCCCTCGCCCAGGGATTTGGATACATAGGCATTGACGCCCACGCCGGTACCCACCGCGAAGGCGATCATCAGGTTCTGGATGGGGAACGCCAGCGAAACGGCGGAGAGGGCTGCTTCGTTGATGTAGGAAACGAAGATGCTGTCCACCACGTTGTACAGCGCCTGGAACAGCATGGATACCATCATCGGAATCGCCAGCGAGAAGAGCAGCGGCCCCATGGGGGCCGTACCCATCCGGCTGGCGGAACGGGTGTCGGCACTCATTCCTTATTCGCAGCCTCCATACCCCGGGCGGCATCCACGATCAGGTTGGCGCAGGTGTCCAGCCCCAGGGCGGCGTTCAGGCACAGGTCGTAGTTCTTGGCCTCGCCCCAGCGGTTTTCGGTATAATAGTTGTAGTAGCTGGCGCGGGCGCGGTCGTGCTTGGCCAGCTGCACTTCCCACTGGCGGTCCATCAGGTCCTTGGCGCCGGGGCGGTTCTTGGCCCGCTGAATACGCTCCTCCAGCGGGGCGTACACAAAGACGCTGAGCACATTGGGGCGCTCCCGCAGCACATAGTCGCCGCAGCGGCCCAGAATGACGCAGGAGCCTTCCGCGGCCAGCTCCTTGATGACGTTGCTCTGCAGAATATAGACCTGATCGGCCAGGGGCATGGTGTTGCCCATCATGTACAGGCTGTAGATCAGGCTGCCGCTGCGCTGGTTCTCGCTGGCGGTGATGGCCTCCTCGGTCAGGCCGCTCTTTTTGGCCGCCCGGGTGATGAGTTCCTTGTTGTACAGGGGGATCCCCAGCTTGTCCGCAACGGCCTGGGCAATCTCACTGCCGCCCGAAGCATACTCACGGGCGATGGTAATGACCATAGGTTCCATACTTGATACACCTCACATTCAAAAACCTTGCATTTTGTACAAAAATGCACACGTACCTGCCTATAGTATAGCCTAGATTTGCCCAAAACGCAAGCCAAAACCACCCCCGGCAGGCCGCAAAAAAGCGCCCACCCGGGCGGGTGGACGCAGCGATGTCATTTGGTAAAATCCGGATCATTCGTACAGGGGGAACCGGGCGGAAAGTTCGGCTACCCGGGCGGCGATGTCCTCTTTTTTTGCCTCGAAGTCAAAGATGCAGTCGGCAATGCAGTCGGCGATGATCTTCATTTCGGCGGGGCCCATGCCGCGGGTGGTCACGGCGGGGGTGCCTACCCGCACGCCGCTGGTCACAAAGGGACTGCGTTTCTCACCGGGCACGGTGTTCTTGTTGGCGGTGATGTGCACCTCGTCCAGGTTGTGTTCCAGGTCCTTGCCGGTGCAGTCCTCGTCGGTCAGGTCGATGAGCAGCAGGTGGTTGTCGGTGCCGCCGGAAACCAGCTTCACGCCCCGGGCGGTCAGGCCGTCGGCCAGGGCCGCGGCGTTTTCCACGATCTTGCGGGCGTATTCTTTGAAGGCGGGCTGCAGCGCTTCCCCGAAGCAGACGGCCTTGGCGGCAATGACGTGCTCCAGCGGGCCGCCCTGGGTGCCGGGGAAGATGGCGGAGTTGATGCGCTTGATGAGGTACTCGTTGTTGGTCAGGATCAGGCCGCCCCGGGGACCGCGCAGCGTCTTGTGGGTGGTGGTGGTCACCACGTCGGCGTAGGGCACGGGGTTCTGGTGTACGCCGCCCGCCACCAGACCGGCGATGTGGGCCATATCCACCATGAGCATGGCGCCGTAACCGTGGGCGATCTCGGCCAGTTTTTCAAAGTCGATGGCCCGGGGATAGGCCGAGGCACCGGCCACCAGCAGCTTGGGCCGGACTTTGGCCACCTGCTTGGCCAGGGCGGCGTAGTCGATGCGGCCGTCCTCGCCCACACCGTAGGAAACAAAGTGGTAGTTTTTGCCGCTCATGTTCACGGGGGAGCCGTGGGTCAGGTGACCGCCCTGGGACAGGTCCATGCCCATGACGGTGTCGCCCACATCCAGCAGGGCAAAGTAGACGGCCAGGTTGGCCTGGGCGCCGGAATGGGGCTGCACATTGGCATACCTGGCGCCGAACAGCTTGCAGGCGCGGTCAATGGCGATGCGCTCCACTTCGTCCACGAACTGGCAGCCTCCGTAGTACCGGTGGCCGGGGTAGCCTTCGGCGTACTTGTTGGTGAGAACGCTGCCCATGGCAGCCATCACGGCGGGGGAAACGATGTTCTCGCTGGCGATCAGCTCGATGTTGGCCCGCTGACGGTCCAGTTCCCGCTGCATGGCGGCGCCTACCTCGGGGTCGGCGGCCTGCACAAAGCCGATGGTGTCGATCATGTCCTGGTACATTTCCCATTACCTCCCTGAATCGTGTGGAATATTATATAAATGTATGCAAAAGGATCACAGCGTGCCTTTGGTGGAAAGCACCCCTTCGATCCGTGCATCGGTGCGGGTGGCGGCGTCCAGCGCCTTGGCAAAGGCCTTGAACATCGCTTCCAGCTTGTGGTGGTCGTTCTCCCCGTACAGCACCTTCAGGTGCAGGTTCATGGCCGCTGCGTAGGATACCGCGTAAAAGAACTCCCGGGCCATCTGGGTATCCATACCGCCGCAGGCGGGGGTGGCAAACTGGGCGTCGTAGACAAAATAGGGCCGCCCGCCCAGGTCCACGGCACACAGGGCCAGGGTTTCGTCCATGGGCAGCAGGCAGCTGCCGTAGCGGACCAGACCGGCCTTGTCCCCCAGGGCTTCCCGCAAAGCGGTGCCCAGGGCAATGCCGATGTCCTCAATGGTGTGGTGGCAGTCCACCTCCAGGTCGCCGTGACAGTCCACCGCCAGATCAAACAGGCCGTGGCGGGCAAACCCGTCCAGCATGTGGTCAAAAAAGCCGATGCCGGTGTTCAGGTCGGCCTTGCCGGTGCCGTCCAGGTTCAGCGTCAGGGTGATTTGTGTTTCCCGCGTGGTGCGCGTTACCGTTGCTGTGCGTGCCATAGAAGGGGGACTCCTTTCCCGCTTTTTTATCTAAAACTATAACACGCAAACCCCGCAGCGTCAACGTTTGCGGGGCTTTCTCTGCACAGGCGGCCGTAATATTTGTAAAATTTATTTACGAAATCGCAACACATTCTGTCCGCCCGCGCGCTACAATAAAAACAAAACAGAGATTCTGTTTGGTCTTTTTTTTGAAAGGACAACCGCACTATGGCAAAGATCATCGGAATTGATTTGGGCACGACCAACAGCTGTGCGGCCGTCATCGAGGGCGGCAAGCCGGTGGTCATTCCCAATGCCGAGGGCCAGCGCACCACTCCGTCGGTGGTGGCGTTCACCAAATCGGGGGAACGGCTGGTGGGCGATGCCGCCAAACGGCAGGCCGTCACCAACGCCCCGCGCACCATCAGCAGCGTCAAGCGGCAGATGGGCAGTGAAACGCGCATTCCCATCGACGGCAAATGCTATGCCCCCCAGCAGATCAGCGCCCTGATCCTGCAAAAGATCAAGGCCGATGCCGAGAATTACCTCGGCGAGCCGGTCACCGAAGCCGTTATCACGGTACCGGCCTACTTCAATGACGCCCAGCGCCAGGCCACCAAGGATGCCGGCCGCATCGCCGGGCTGGAAGTCAAACGCATCATCAACGAGCCCACGGCCGCCGCGCTGGCCTACGGGCTGGACAATGGCCGCGCCCAGACCGTCATGGTCTATGACCTGGGCGGCGGCACCTTTGACGTGTCGCTGATCCAGATCGGCGAC
Source organism: Candidatus Gemmiger excrementigallinarum (assembly GCA_019116445.1). Classification (GTDB taxonomy): domain Bacteria; phylum Bacillota; class Clostridia; order Oscillospirales; family Ruminococcaceae; genus Gemmiger; species Gemmiger excrementigallinarum. The sequence continues at coordinate 107,900 of DXBP01000029.1, read as the reverse complement.
GGCATCGTGCAGGTGCTGGCCACCTGCGGCGATAACTACCTGGGCGGCGACGACTTTGACGCCCGCATCGTGGACTGGCTGGCGGAGAACTTCCGCGCCGAACACGGTGTGGACCTGAACGGCGATCGGGTAGCCATGCAGCGCCTGCGGGAGGAAGCCGAGAAGGCCAAAAAGGAACTTTCGGCTGCCACCCAGACCGAGATCAATCTGCCCTTCCTCACCGTCGGCCCCGAAGGCCCGCTGCATCTGCAGGCGGTGCTGACCCGCGCCAAATTTGAAGAACTCTGCGCCGACCTCATCGAGCGCACGGCCCTGCCGGTGCGCAACGCCCTCAGCGACGCCCATCTGACGGCCAGTGACCTGGACCAGGTGCTGCTGGTGGGCGGGTCCACCCGCATCCCGGCGGTGCAGGCCAAGGTCCGCCGCATGGTAGGGCTGGAACCTTCCCGGGCGCTGAACCCCGACGAGTGCGTGGCCCTGGGGGCTGCCGTGCAGGCAGGCCGCCTGGGCGGTCAGGCTTTGGCGGGCGCCGGGCAGGAACTGCTGCTCATGGACGTGACGCCGCTGACCCTTTCCATCGAAACCCTGGGCGGTGTGGCCACCCACCTCATCGAGCGCAACGCAACCATTCCCACCCGGTTCAGCAAGGTGTTCACCACGGCGTCGCCCTTCCAGTCCACCGTGGAGATCAAGGTGCTCCAGGGGGAACGGGAATTCGCCAAGGACAACAAGCTCCTGGGCACCTTCACGCTGCGGGGCATCAAGCGCGCCTGGGCGGGGGTTCCCAAGATCGAAGTGACCTTTGACATCGACGCCAACGGCATCGTCAAGGTCAGTGCCAAGGACCTGGATACCGGCAAACAGCAGGGCATCACCATCACCGGCTCCTCCAACCTCAGCGAGGAGGAGATCCAGCGGGCCATGCGGGACGCCGCAGTCTTTGCCGGTCAGGACAAGGAGCGCAAAGCGGCCCTGGAGGCACTGAACGCCGCCGAAGCCGCCATCTACCGCGTGAATACGGCGCTGGGCAGCAAGGCGGGCAAGGCCCTGGACCGCGAAACGAAGAACAAGATCAAGGACGCCGAGCGCGCCCTGGAAAAGGTGACCCGCCACAAGAAGGCGGAAAAACTCACCCCCGCCGATGTGCAGATCATCAACGATACGCGGGAAGCACTGTCTGCCGTGGCGGCACCGCTGGTTGCCCGGTGGGAGAGCGAACAGACTCAACAGACGAAATAGAGGCGGGAGCCCCGGCGAAAAGGCCGGCGGTTCCCGGTGGTACAAGGCCCGGAACTCTTGTGGAGTTCCGGGCCGTTGTGCTATAATGAGGCTGCATTTTACCTAAAAAGAGGCGTGAAAAACTGTGAAAACGGCCAAATATGCGCTGGTGCGCACCCTGCCGGTCCTGGCGGGGTATCTGGTATTGGGGCTGGGCTTCGGCGTGCTGCTGGAATCCAAGGGGTACGGTGCGGGCTGGGCCTTTGTGATGAGTACCCTGATCTATGCGGGCAGTATGCAGTATATGGCGGTGGACCTGCTGGCAGGCGGCGCCTCGCTGATTGCCGCGGCGCTGATGACCTTCACCGTCAATGCCCGGCACCTGTTCTACGGCATCTCCATGGTGGAGCGCTACCGGGATGCCGGTCCCGCCAAGCCCTATCTGATCTTTGCCCTCACCGACGAAACCTACTCCCTGGTGTGCAGCGGCGGCGTACCCGAGGGCGTGGACCGGAAGCGGTATTTCTTTCTGGTATCGCTGTTCGATCACCTGTACTGGATCGCGGGCAGCGTACTGGGGGCGCTGGTGGGGGCGGTGCTGCCCTTTGACAGCACCGGCATCGACTTTTCCATGACGGCGCTGTTCCTGGTGGTGATGACCGAGCAGTGGCGGGAAAACAAGGACCACCGCCCGGCCCTGGTGGGGCTGGGGGTGTCGGTGGCCTGCCTGGTGATCTTCGGGGCGGACGAATTCCTCATCCCGGCCATGGTGGGCATTGCGCTGGTGCTCACGCTGCTGCGCCGCCGGCTGCAGCCCCCGGCACAGGAGAAGGAGGTGACGGCGGATGTTCGGGATTGACCTGCACGCGGCGGCCCTGGTGGCGGTCATCGCGGCGGTGACGATGCTGCTGCGCTTTCTGCCGTTTTTCATCTTCGGCGGCGGTCGCCCCACACCCCGGTATGTACTCTATCTGGCCCGGGTGCTGCCCTGCGCCATCATGGCCATGCTGGTGGTCTACTGCCTGCGGGGCGCCGACCCTCTGGGCCCCACTCACGCCCTGCCCGAACTGCTGGCCGGGGCCGCCGTGGTGGGCCTGCAGCTCTGGCGCAAAAATACGCTGCTGAGCATCGCGGCCGGCACCGCCCTGTATATGGTGCTGGTGCAGATGGTCTTTGCTGTATAAAAGAAGCACAAAGGCAAAAAACGCCGGACTTCCCAGGAAAGACCAAACTTTGTAAAGAGGCATGGTTTTCTTGACAACCAAATACTTGCTACGTACAATAATATTTATCTATGGGCGAATTGTGTCGCAATATGTCGTAGAAAGTAAAAGGAGTGTGCAAGATGAAACTGGCGGGACAGGGTAAAAAAGTCCTCTCGCTGGCATTGGCGGCGGCGATGGCTGTTTCGCTGTGCGCAACGGGCTGGGCTGAAAGTGCCGACTCCACGGTGACTGTGGGGCAGGGACCTGCGGCCACTTCGGAAACGGCCCAAAGTGATGCGGAAGAAATGACGGAAGAACCTTCGCAGCCCATGATGCTGATGCCGAAGGCCCAGCCGCGTTCTTACGGTACGGGCTTTTGCGTATCTTTCGGTATGCCCGCCGTCAGTACCACGGTGCCGGAAAGCGCCGCGGTTGCCAGGGTTGAAAAAGACGGCGGCACTCTGTATTATGCCAGCCTGAGCGAAGCGATGGCTGCTGCCCAGGACGGCACCGTCACGCTGCTCAAAGACGTCAGTGAGGAGGTTGCAGTTCCGGCCAATGTGAAAGCCACACTGGAACTGAACGGCAAGACCCTGACCATGTGCAACACCAAGAGCGTGGTGCTGGCCAACGGCGCAGATCTGGCGATCCGGAACGGCTCTATCGTGGCAAAGCAGATGCCCAACGGTACCACCCCGCTGTTCAATATCCAGGCGAACAGCAGTATTTCGCTGAATAAGGTTCAGCTGGACACCAACGGCGCAGCGCTGTTCCCCCAGGGCGATGCAGCCATCGTGGAAGTGACGGACTCCTATGTGATTGGTGGTTGCTTCGCGGTGGCAACCAACGCAGAAAAGGTAGACAACTACAGTGTCAAGATCGTGCTGAAGGAATCCTGTTTTGATTGCAGGAATTATGGATACAATCCCGCAGCTTCCGGGGATGGCTGCGCGGTCATGATCAACGTGCCCGGCACGATGGAAATTGATGGCTGCACCATCACCGGCAGCCGTCAGGGTATGCTGGTGCGCGGCGGTACGGCTACCGTTCGGAATTCTTCCATCACAACGACTGGCCAGTTTGCCGAAGGAATCGGCAAGTACCTTGACAGTGACTGGAGCAGCGGCGACGAAGTGCCCATGGCGGCGCTTGTTGTCGGCAACAGAAGCCACGAGTATCTCTATCCGGTAACCTGCGTGGTGGAAAATACCACCATTGATTCCTATAATCCGCAGGTTCCCGCCATCTATACTTACGGTATGGGAACAGACGACCTTGACGTGCCCCTGACCATTGACGGCGAAAACAGCAAAGTACAGGGGGAAATCAGCAACAACGGGGCGGCCAAAACCACCATTTCTGCCGGCTATTACACCGAAATGGTGCCCAAGGAATTGATTGCGGAAGGCAAGGGCTGCAATCTGCTGGAAACCCTGTACCAGGATCTGTATGCCTACCAGGTGGCCGAGCCGGTGGAAGATGTGGCAGACGGCGTTATTGTCCAGCCTGAAGAACCGGAGGCAGAGGTAAACCGGATTTCGGAAGATGAACTGCCGGACATTGAAGGTGTAGATAAGAAAGAACTTGCAGATGAGATCAACACTGTGGCGAACGCCATCAATGTCAGCGAGGAAAGCAAGGACGTTGTTTCCAACTCGGTTTTGATCCAGGCCGAAGTGGATGGCCATAAGGTGAACAGCCAGGCCGCCAGGGAGATCGCCAAGGAAGCGCTTCAAGAAAAAGTCGCTTCCGGTGACGAATTGAAACAAAATGCGGAAATCATCATCACCGTTACACCGGTGCTTAAAGTCGAACCGAAGGCGCCTGTGACGAATGAAGAAAATCGGCTGACGGGTGTTTCCTTCGATATCAAACTGGTGTATACGGTGACCGCCAGTGCAGAAACGACTGGTGGTCACACTGTGACCGCTGCCATCGGCGAAGAAAAGGCGGTTGCCGATCCGCCGGTCATGGATATGACCATTCCCAATATTCCTGTTTCTGTTTTGGGTTATGAGGAAACTGATCCCGCAGAAGCAATAGCGAGCGATCTTTATGTGCGCCATGAGCATGAAGGTTCTGTTTTCTACTACAACACCATCGTAACCAAAGAACAGGGGCAGGGGCAAAACACCGTTTCGGTCAGTTTTACCAATGAGCATGGCTTCAGCGTGTTTACGGTAGGTAAATATTCTGATAAGGCGACTGTACAGTATCCCTGGGGGAATATCGAGTATGTTGTCACGGATATCGGAACGGCATTGCCCACTGCTGCCAAGGATGGTTACACCTTTAAAGGCTGGACCTTTGCAGGTGTTGCGGGTGGCCCTTACCTGACCATGACCGAAGAGTTGCTGGGCAAGCTGGCGCAGACGTACAGCGCAGCTGGCAGCAATGCCGTTGCGGCAAGTGCTGTCTTTTCTCAGAACGTGTCCGATGTCGACAAAGAGGAGGAAGTCGGCAGCCAGCCCGCTGCTACCCCCGCGCCCACGGCGGCTCCGCAGCAGTCCGGCAGCAACATCACCTACTACACCTGCCCCGCTTGCGGCTACCATGACTGGACGGCGACGGCCGAAGGCTACAAGTGCAACCACTGTGGTTACCTTGAGTCTGTGAAGCAGCTGTCCGGTTACGGCAACGTCAAGGGCGTGTATGAGCCCAAGACCTCTGCCGCAGCAGCTGCGTCTGCCGGTAATTCCGTTGCTGCGTCTGCCATTCCGCAGACCAGCGATGACCTGCCGCTGACGGCCCTGATCGTGGTGGCCATTGCAGCCCTGGTGGGTCTGGGAATTGTGGTCGTCATGAAAAAGCGCAACAAACACTGATTCGGTCAACCAACTCAACCAAACAAGCCCCGCGCCGCAAGGCGTGGGGCTTGTTTTTGTACGGTTTTACTGGTTCGGTTCATTTTGCCGGTGGCTTCTCTTTACTGGCGGTCGGCCAGCGTGATGTACGGCTGGGGCTGGCCCACATACTTGTAGGCGGGGCGGATGATGCGGTTGGCAAACTCCACTTCCTCCACCCGGTGGGCACACCAGCCCGGCACACGGGCAATGGCGAACAGCGGGGTGTACAGGTCCTCGCTGATGCCCAGCATCCGGTAGATCAGGCCGCTGAACAGGTCCACGTTGGCGCAGACCTTCTTGGGGCCGTGCTTTTCCTCCGCAAAGACCTGGGGAGCCAGCCGCTCGATGCTGCACAGCAACTCAAATTCCTCGTCGTAGCCCTTCTCGTAGGCCATGCGGCGGGCGTGGTTCTTCAGGATCTGGGCGCGGGGGTCGCTGACGGTGTATACCGCATGGCCCATGCCGTAGATCAGGCCGCTGCCGTCCCCGGCTTCCTTGCGGATGATCTTGCGCAGGAATTCCCGCACTTCATCGTCGTTGGAGGGGTTTTCCACGTTCTCCAGGATGTAGTCCAGCTGGTGCATGACCTTCAGGTTGGCACCGCCGTGTTTGGGGCCTTTCAGGGCGCCGATGGCCGCCGAGATGGCCGCATAGGTATCGGTGCCGGAGCTGGACAGCACGCGGCAGGTGAAAGTGGAGCAGTTGCCGCCGCCGTGGTCGGCGTGAACCATCAGGCAGAGATCCAGCAGACGGGCTTCCTCGTGGGTGAACTTCTGGTCGGCACGGTAGGTGCTCAGGATATGTTCGGCGGTACTCTGGCCCTCGGTGGGCAGGTGGAAGTACATACTGGACCGGTCATACACCCGGCGCTTGATCTGGTAGGCGTTCACCATCATGGTGGGCAGCTCGGCGATGAGGTTGATGCTCTGCCGCAGGATGTTGGGCAGGCTGGAATCCTCGGCGTGCTCATCGTAGCTGTACATGGCCAGTACGCTGCGGGCCATCTTGTTCATCAGGTTGGGGGAGGGGGAGTTCAAAATCATGTCGTCCGCAAAGCCCCGGGGCAGCTCCCGGTGATGTTCCAGCAGCTTGCAGAACTTGGCGTGCTGTTCCCGGTCCGGCAGCGAGCCGAACAGCAGCAGCCAGACCACCTCCTCGAACAGGAAGCGGTCGTGGTTGTCGGCCTCGGCGGCCAGGGTGTCGATGTCGATACCGCGGTACACCAGCCGGCCCGGAATGGGCACGATGGCGCCGTCCGGCGTTTTGTCATAGCCGATAACGCTGGACACGTTGGTGATGCCGGCCAGAACACCGGTACCGTCCAGATTGCGCAGACCACGCTTGACACCCATCTGGTCGGCCAGGTGGGGGTCCAGGTGGGCGTTGTGCTCCAGATACTCATGGCAAAGCAGTTCCAATTCATCCGGCTCCAGCGCCGGAACGTCCGGGTAATACATCGTCATGCCCCTCTTTCTTCCCTGTATATTTATTCGTACACCATCCGCTTCTATGCAGCGGATTTTCCTGGGGTGAATACTGTAATTTTAATATGCCGGCGGGGATTCGTCAAGAAAAACTTAAAATTTTGACAGAATAGCCAACCGGACACTTTATTTTATTAAGCTGGTGGGCGCTTTACCCGATGATGCATAAAAATCGCGTTGACAACCCCCGATAAAGCGGGTATAGTGTAATAAGAGTATAGATAATCGGGCAGCGTGTGTATACCCTGCCCTTTGGAACCGGAAACGGAGGGAAAAACCACCATGAAACTGCACCCCCAAGGTATGTACCTTGTCAACGGCGCGCTGCAGGCCGACGCCCCCGCAGGCGTGACCCAGGCCGATGCCCGCCGCGGCACCATCGCGTATTCCATCCTGGAAGCCCACAACACCAGCGGTGATATGGCCAACCTGCGCATGAAGTTTGACTCCATGACCAGCCACGACATCACCTACGTGGGCATCATCCAGACGGCCCGTGCCTCCGGCATGGAGAAATTCCCCCTGCCCTATGTTATGACCAACTGCCACAACTCCCTGTGTGCGGTGGGCGGCACCATCAACGAGGACGACCACCAGTTCGCCCTCTCCGCCGCCCATAAATACGGCGGCATCTATGTGCCGCCGAACATGGCGGTCATCCACAGCTACAACCGGGAGATGATGTCGGGCTGCGGCCGGATGATCCTGGGTTCCGATTCCCACACCCGCTACGGCGCCCTGGGCACCATGGCGGTGGGCGAAGGCGGCGGCGAGCTGGCCAAGCAGCTGGTGGGCCGTACCTATGATATGGCCTACCCCGGCGTGGTAGCCATCTACCTCACCGGCAAGCCCAATCCCGGCGTGGGCCCCCACGACGTGGCCCTGGCCCTGGTGGGCGCCACCTACGCCAACGGCTATGTGAAGAACAAGGTCATGGAGTTCATCGGCCCCGGCGTGGCCAACCTGTCGGCGGACTACCGCAACGGCATCGACGTCATGACCACCGAAACCACCTGCTGGTCCTCCATCTGGCAGACCGACGCCGTCACCGAGCAGTACTTTGTCCAGCACGGCCGTCCCGAAGCCTACAAGGAACTCAAACCCGCCGACGTGGCCTACTACGACGGCGTCATTGAACTGGACCTCTCCACCGTGGAGTGCATGATCGCCCTGCCCATGCACCCCAGCTACGCCTATCCCATCCGGGAACTGAAAGCCAACGCCAAAGAGATCCTGGCCGCGGCCCAGGAACAGGCCAACCAGCAGCTGGGCGGCAAGGTGCAGATGGACCTGGTCAGCAAGATCCAGCCCGACGGCCGCATCTACGTCGAGCAGGGCGTGGTGGCCGGCTGCTCCGGCGGCACCTATGAGAATATCTGCGCCGTGGCGGACATCCTGCGCGGCCAGAACTGCGGCAACGGCGCTTTCAAGTTCAGTGTCTACCCCGACAGCATGCCCACCTACCTGGAACTGGTCAAGAACGGCGCCGTGGCCGACATCGTTTCGGCGGGCGGCATCTTCCGGGAATGCTTCTGCGGCCCCTGCTTCGGTGCCGGCGATACCCCGGCCAACGGGGAATTCTCCATCCGCCACACCACCCGCAACTTCCCCAACCGGGAAGGCTCCAAGCCCGGCGAGGGCCAGATCAGCGCGGTGGCCCTCATGGACGCCCGGTCCATCGCGGCCACGGCGGCCAACGGCGGCTATCTGACCGCTGCCAGCGAGGTCTGCGACACCGAATACACCGCCCCTGAGTACCACTTCGACCAGGGCGTGTACGACAAGCGCGTCTACAACGGCTGGGGCCATCCCGAACCGGATTACGCCCTGAAGTTCGGCCCCAACATCAAGGACTGGCCCGAGCAGCCCGCTCTGAGCGATGACCTGCTGGTGAAGATCGTCAGCTACATCACCGACCCCGTCACCACCACCGATGAGCTGATCCCCTCGGGCGAAACTTCCTCCTTCCGCTCCAACCCCCTGCGGCTGGCGGAGTTCACCCTCTCCCGCAAGGACCCGGCCTATGTGCCCAACGCCAAGGCCGTCCATGCCCTGGATGAAGCCCGCCGCGCCGGCAACCTGCCGGAGGAGGTAGCCAAGGTCTACGCCGAACTGGAAAAGATCGGCTACCACCCCGACGCCAAGGCCACCAACATCGGTTCGGCCATCTTTGCCAACAAGCCCGGCGATGGTTCCGCCCGGGAACAGGCGGCCAGCTGCCAGCGTGTGCTGGGCGGTGCGGCCAACTTTGCCTGCGAGTACGCCACCAAGCGTTACCGCTCCAACTGCATCAACTGGGGTATGCTGCCCTTCCTGCTGGATACCCCCAACGTGCTGGACAACGGTGACTATGTCTTCCTGCCCGGGGTACGCAAGGCTCTGCTGGAAGCCGCCGACGAACTGGAAGCCGTGGCGGTGAAGCCGGACGGCGGCATTGTGAAATTCACGGTGCGCCTGGGTGCCATGACTGATGCCGAGCGCCAGATTCTGGCGGACGGCTGCCTGATCAACTACTACAAGAACCATTAAAAAACCACAGCGGCCCGCGTCTTTTTGGCGCGGGCCGCTGATTTTGTAAATTTCTGATTTGCGGTGCTGCTTCGGTGGCATATTCTGATGGTATATGCTATAATGACGGCACAGCCCGGAAAGGGAAAGGGCAGGAGCTGCCTTGCATGAATACACACAAAAAGATCTGGCTGGCGGTGGCGGTGTTTGCCGCGCTGGCGCTGCTGACCGGCCTGCCCGAGGTGATCCGGGGAATCGCCGCCCGGGGTCTGTGGGGCGTGAATTACGGCAGGGTGGGATTTCCGCTGCTGCTGTTGCTGTGGGCCGGGATGAAATATCGCCGGTGGTAACGGGGCGTTGCCCCGCTTTTTGTAAAGGGAGGAAGGTATTTTGAAACATTGGTTGGAACGGGTGCCCAAAACCACCGGCGATTATCTGCGCCTGGCGCTGGGCATTGCCGTTATCTTTGGCATTGTATGGCAGCTGCCCACCATTGCAGGCGGCGTCAAAAAAGTTCTGGATATTCTAAGCCCCTTTGCCTGGGGCGTGGTGCTGGCCTATGTGCTGGATATCCCCGCCCGCTTTTTTGCCCAAAAACTCTTTGGCGGCAAGCGGGGGCTGGCTGTGGTGCTCAGCTATATCCTGCTGTTCAGCGTGGTGGGACTGCTGCTGTCCCTGGTGGTGCCCCAGCTGGCCCAGAGCATCAGTTCCTTTGTGAACAGCCTGAGCACCTATGAGGAAGACATCCAGAACACCCTGACCTGGGTGCAGCAGACCTTCGGCATTGATACCTTCACGCTGGAAAGCTACGTGCGGGAAGTGACCGGTGCGCTGCAGAACTGGTTCAAGTCGGTGTCGGGCCAGGCAGCCCAGGCCGCGGCCGACGCGGCAGCCGGTGTGGCCGGCGCTGCCATGGATGGATTTGTGACGCTGGCTGTAAGCATCTATCTGCTCACGGGCAAGGACCTGCTGCTGCGGGCAGCGCGTACCTGCCTGCGTGCGGCGCTGCCGCCCCAGCAGGCGGGCAGCCTGTTCTCGGTCTGCACCATGGCCAACCGCACCTTCAGCGGGTACATCGGCGGCCAGCTGGTGGATGCCCTGCTGGTGGGGGTGGAAACGTTCACCCTCATGTCCCTCTTCCGCCTGGATTACGCCCCCCTCATCGCGGTGCTGGTGGGCGTGACCAACATCATCCCGGTGCTGGGGCCCTTCATCGGGGCGGTGCCGGGGGCCATCATCCTGCTGCTGGAATCCCCCCTGCAGGCGGTGGAATTCGTGCTCATCATCCTGGTGGTGCAGCAAATTGACGGCAACTTTATTGCGCCCCATATCATCGGCGGGGCCACCGGCCTGCCGGGGCTGGGGGTACTGCTGGCCATCATCGTGGGCGGCAGCCTGTTCGGCATCCCGGGCATGGTCATCGGCGTGCCCACGCTGGCGGTCATCGTCACGCTGCTCAAACAGGCGGTGGGCGCCGGGCTGACGGCCCGGGGCATTGATGAGGACGGCAACCCCCTGCCGGACACAAAAAATTAACAAGTGGCCCCTTGTGTGCCCGCGTACCGGACGGTACAATAGTAGGGAAGATGTGAAAAAGGGGAACGTAAAACCTTGAGTATGAAGCATTTCTGGGATAAAAAGCCCGATACCATGCTGGAATGGACCACCCTGATCTTTGCCAGCATTGCCTTTTATCTGTTTTTGAGCAACCTGGGGTATTTCGTGGGCGGCTTCCGCGAACTGCTGCGGATCCTGTCGCCCTTTGCGGGGGGCGTAGTCATCGCCTTTGTGCTGAACCCCATGACCATGTGGTTTCACCGGGTGCTCTTTCACGAAACCGCCCGCCTGCGCTGGATGGCGATTTTGCTGTCCTACATCGTGGCGGCGCTGCTGCTGGCATTGCTGACCTGGCTGGTGGTGCCGCAGATCATTTCCAGCATTGCCATTCTTTTCAACAGCCTGCCCGGGTATTTTGAGGGGCTGCAAAACACCCTGCTCTATCTGCAGGACAGCTACGGCCTTCAGGTGCAGAGCGTGCTGCGCATCCTGGATGATTCCGAGGCCATGATGCGGGAACTGTACAACGTGGCGGTGGCGGCCATGCCCCAGATCGTTACCACCATCGGCAGTGTGGCCTCCAACTTTGTGGCGGTGTTCACGGCGGTGGCCTCCAGTGTGTACATGCTTTCCGGCAAGGATAAACTCATCCACCAGATCAAAACGCTGGTCCATGCCTTCCTGCCGGAATCCGTGGCCAACAACACCCTGCGCATCTGCCACTACGCCAACGAAAACTTCACCGGCTTCTTTGTGGGCAAGATCATCGACTCCGCCATCATCGGTGTGCTGACCTTTGTGCTCATGTCCATCCTGCGGCTGGATTTCGCGCTGCTGGTCAGCGTCTTTGTGGGCATCACCAACATCATCCCGGTGTTCGGTCCTTTCATCGGCGCCATCCCCAGCATCTTCATCCTGCTGCTGGTGGACCCCGTCCAGGCACTGATCTTCGCCGTGCTCATCCTCTTCATCCAGCAACTGGACGGCAACTTCATCGGCCCCAAGATCCTGGGCCAGTCCATCGGTATCTCGTCGCTGTGGGTGCTGTTCTCCATCGTGGTGGGCGGCGACCTCTTCGGCCTGGTGGGCATGGTGGTGGGTGTGCCGCTGTTTGCCACCCTCTACGGCCTGCTCCATGAGATCGTGGTCTATCTGCTGGACCACCGCGGCATCGACGCCGAGGGCAACCACCGGGGCGCCCCGCCTGCTGAAACAGCACCGGCGGCCGAACCCGAAACAACGGTCTCCGCGCACTGAACACAACAACCAAAAACCGCCGCAGCGCTGTGCTGCGGCGGTTTTGCTTTTGTAAGGAAGATTATTTCAGGAAGCCGTTGACGATCTGGTCCTCGGCTTCTTTCTCGGTCAGGCCCAGGGTCATCAGCTTGATGAGCTGTTCCCCGGCGATCTTGCCGATGGCGGCCTCATGGATGAGGCTGGCGTCCACGCTGTTGGCGGTCAGGGCCGGGCTGGCAATGACCGAAGCCTGGTCCATGATGATGGCGTCACACTCGGAGTGGCCGGCGCAGGCGCAGTTGCCGTTGATGTGGCTGATGAATTCCTGCTTGCTCACATCCTTGGCCACGCTGCGGGAAACGATGTTCGCCGAGCAGCCCTCGCCGTTCAGGTCCACGTTGAAGTCGGTAACGGCCCGCTGGTCGCCGGTGGTCATGATCTTTTCCTTCACCACCAGGCTGGCACCGGCGGCCAGGTCGCCGCCGGTCTTGCGGATGGTATCATCCACACCGGCGATCTGGGTGGTTTCCATCTCCATCTGGGCGCCCTCGGCCAGGTGCACGATGGTGGTGGGGTTCATGATCTGCTTGCCCCGGCCGTCGCCCTCGCCGTAGTGCTTTTCCACATAGCGCAGCTTGGCGTTCTTGGCCAGCCAGAAGGTGTGGATGCCGTCGTGCTCGGCGTTGCCGCCGCCGCAGTTGTGGATGCCGCACCCGGCAATGATGGTCACGTCGGCGCCCTCACCGATGTGGAAGTCGTTGTACACCAGGTCTTTCAGGCCGGTCTGGCTCAGAATGACCGGAATGTGCACGCTCTCGTTCTTGGTGAACGGGCGGATGTAGATGTCGATGCCCGGCTTGTCGGTCTTGGTGACAATGTCGATGTTGGCGGTGGTGTTGCGCCCCGCCAGTTCGCCGTTGGCACGGATGTTGTAAGCGCCTACCGGCAGGCTGTCCAGTTCGGCGATCTCTTTCAGAAGATTCTTTTCAATGGCGTCCATCAGCTGCGCACCCCCTCTACCTTGTCGGCCAGAACGCTGCAGGCCGGGCTGGAAGCGTCGGCGCTGCCCAGCAGTGCGGGCAGGATCTCGCTGCGCGGGCCTTCTTTTTCGATCTGGCCGTCCTTGATGACGACGATCTTGTCGGCAATGTTCAGGATGCGCTCCTGATGGCTGATGATCAGGATGCTGCCGCGGGTCTGCTCGTACATCTTCTCGAACACGCGGATGAGGTTCTGGAAGCTCCACAGGTCGATGCCGGCTTCCGGCTCATCGAAGATGGAGAGCTTGGTGCCCCGGGCCAGCACCATGGCGATCTCGATGCGCTTGAGCTCGCCGCCCGAAAGGCTGGCGTTGATCTCGCGGTCGATATAATCCCGGGCGCACAGGCCCACTTCGCTCAGGTAGTTGCAGGCCTCGGTAACGCTGGTGTTTTTGCCGGCGGCCAGGCTCAGCAGGTCCTTGACCCGCAGCCCCTTGAAGCGCACGGGCTGCTGGAAGGCATAGCTCAGGCCCAGGTTGGCGCGCTCGGTGATGGACATGTGGGTAATATCAACACCGTCCAGCAGGATCTGACCGCTGGTGGGCTGATAGATGCCCGCGATGACCTTGGCCAGCGTGGATTTGCCGCCGCCGTTGGGGCCGGTGATGGCTACAAAACGCTCCTGTACGGTAAGACTCACATCGTGCAGGATCTCTTTATTGTCGTCGGTTTCATACCCGACGTTACGCAGTTCTAGCATGGTAAAGAAGCTCCTTTGTTGGGGGTTGGCGCTATGGCAAGTATTGCCATACCGTACCGAAATAATACTATACCATGAACCGGCGCAAAGTACAAGTGGAATCTCTAGAAAAATGGTAGATTTTAGCAAAAAAATCCGGGCCCGATGCCAAAAAAATCTTGACAGAGCGGGGGCAACGGTGCTATGCTTTAGCTGTTAAAAGCGTTGATCGGGAAAAGTACCGCCCAATATCCGCACAGAGAGCCCGGCATTTGCTGCGAGCCGGGACGGGGACGGGGCGCGAAAGAACACCCGGGAGCTGCAACCTGAACCCCGCAAGGGCAGTAGGGGCGCCGCAGGCCGTGCGTTACAGCGGCAGCGTTTCAAAGGTGAACGTGTACGGAAAAGTGACCGTATGCCGTATTTCCGGCTGCGGTAAAATAGGTGGCACCGCGGGTTCAAGACAGCAACTCGTCCTATACAAAGGGCGAGCGGGCTGTCTTTTTTTGTTGGCCGCTCGGGGGAAAACCGGTTGTAAGAACGTAAGGAGTGTCACCAAAATGTGCTGTATCATGGGCTATGCCGGACATGACCTGTCCAAAGAAACTTTCACCGCGCACCTGCTGCGCACCGCCTCCCGCGGGCCGGACGACCAGCGGGTCTGCCAGACGGAATTCGGTCTGCTGGGCTTCGGGCGGCTGGCCATCATGGGCCTGACGCCGGAGGGGATGCAGCCCTTTTTCCGGGGCAGTGACTGTGTGGTGTGCAACGGCGAGCTGTACGGGTTCCGCTCCGTGAAAAAGGAACTGGAAGCCGAGGGGTACACCTTCCAGTCGGATTCCGACTGCGAGATCATCCTGCCGCTGTACTACAAATACGGCCTGGATATGTTCCGGCATCTGGACGCCGAGTTCGCCATGATCCTGTACGACAGCCGCAAAAAGCTGCTCATCGCCGCCCGGGACCCCATCGGCATCCGGCCGCTGTTCTACGGCTACAGCGAATCCGGCTGCATCGCCTTTGCGTCGGAGGCCAAAAACCTGGTGGGACTGTGCAAAAAGATCTATCCGTTCCCCATCGGCAGCTACTACTGCAACGGGCAGTTTGTGCGCTACTGCGATATTGGCGATACCCCGGCCTATTCCCAGGACGAGCTGCCGGAGATCCTTGCCAACATCCGGGAAAAGCTGGTAGCCGGTGTGGATAAGCGCCTGGACGCCGACACCCCGGTGGGCTTTTTGCTTTCGGGCGGGCTGGATTCCAGCCTGGTCTGCGCCATTGCGGCCAAAAAGCTGGGCAAACCCATCCGCACCTTTGCCATCGGCATGAGCGAGGACGCCATCGACCTGAAATACGCCAAACAGGTGGCGGACTACCTCCACGCCGACCACACCGAGGTCATCATCAATCGGCAGATCGTGCTGGATGCCCTGGAGGAAGTCATCGCCATGCTGGGCACCTGGGACATCACCACCATCCGGGCTTCGGTGGGAATGTACCTGGTGTGCAAGTATATCCATGAGCATACCGACATCCGGGTGCTGCTCACCGGCGAAATCTCCGACGAGCTGTTCGGCTACAAGTACACCGATTTTGCCCCCAGCGCCGCGGCCTTCCAGGCGGAAAGCCAGAAGCGCATCCGGGAACTGTATATGTACGATGTGCTGCGGGCGGACCGTTCCATCAGCGTCAACAGCCTGGAAGCCCGGGTGCCTTTCGGCGACCTGGACTTTGTGAAGTACGTCATGGCCATCGACCCCGCCAAAAAGCTGAATACCTACGGCAAGGGCAAGTACCTGCTGCGCAAGGCCTTCGAGGGCGACTGGCTGCCCGAGGAGATCCTCTGGCGGGAGAAAGCGGCCTTCAGCGATGCGGTGGGCCATTCCATGGTGGATGATTTGAAGGAGTACGCCGAGGAACAGTACACCGACCGGGAATTTGCCGAGCGGGCAGGGAAGTATGCCTATGCCCGGCCCTTCACCAAGGAGAGCCTGCTCTACCGGGAGATTTTTGAAAAATACTATCCCGGCCAGGCCGAGATGATCGTGGATTACTGGATGCCCAACAAGGCGTGGCCGGGCTGCGATGTCAACGACCCCAGCGCCCGGGTGCTGTCCAACTACGGCGCCAGCGGCCAGTAATTGCCCAAAAGCACAAAATTTCGCCAAAGGGGTTGCATTCCGGCCGGGGGCGGCCTATAATGGCGTTGTATGATCCATTCGCAGAGTAGGGATCCGCGCGTGGGGGCGAGCCCCCGAAGTGCCTGACCGACGGGGAGTTGTGGCAGGACGAAGTGACCGAAAGGTCCGCGGTGCGCATCCCGCATCCCGCTGCTGCATGACGGTGCGCAACAGCGGGTGTGGTACAAGTGTATCCACGCCCGCTTTTTTTGCCTCCTCCTTTGTGCAGCAATGCACAGAGCACAGGAGGTATTTTTGTATGCAAGAACAAACGCTGTCCGTTTTTTCCGCAGCCTATTGGCGCGCCGCCCGGGCCGAGTTCCGCAACGTGCGGGTGCTGGCCTTCTCAGGCCTGGTCTGCGCCATGGCCATCGTGCTCAAGGCCATGCCCATCTATCTGCTGGGCCCCAGCCTCAAGATCCAGTTCAGTTTTCTGGCGATCTCTTTGGGCTGTATGTGCTACGGGCCCCTGGTGGGCATGATGACCGGTGCCGTCATCGACTCGGTGGGCTTTTTGCTCTCCAGCTACGGGGAACCCTATTTCCCCGGGTTTATGGTCACGGCCATGCTGTCGGGCCTGATCTACGGTGTGCTGCTTTACCGCCGCAAACCCACGCTGCTGCGCATTATTGTTGTGCGTATCCTCATCAACTACGGCAGCAATGTGCTGCTGGGCAGCGTATGGAAAGCCATGCTCTACGGCAAGGGCTATCTCTACTACGCCACCAGCGGTCTGGTGAAAAACACCATCATGCTGCCCATTGAAGTCTTTGTGATGTGGCTGGTACTGGGCGCCGCCGTGCGCTACGGCCTGGACCGCAAATACATCCACGGCGTTAGGGCACGGTAAAAGATGTCTTGCAAAAAGGGGAACAGTCCCGCACGGCGGCGCCTGACGGGCCTATTCCCCCTTTTGGAATCCCCCTCGACAAAATTTGACGGCAAATCGCGCACTGCCGTACACAATTTGCCGTCAAATTTCCCTGTCGGTGTCTGCGCCGGTCGGCGCATGTCCGCCGACGCAGACGTTTTTTATTTTGGGGCCGGGAATATCCGGCCCCTGTTTTATGTCCAAAAGTGTACGTCGTACAAATACACTTGACTTTATGCAAAAAGCAGTGTATAGTAGTTACGTTGTCTGCCGGGCGGCCGGCAGGGGAAAGGTTTGGAAAAACAAGAAATCAGAGGGGGATCATCATGGCTTTTTTTACAACGCTGGTGGAGCAGGCCAGCAATATTTTGTGGAATTATCTGCTGCTGTTTTTGCTGGTAGGCACCGGCATCTTTTTCACCATCCGTCTGCGGGGCGTGCAGCTGCGCCGCTTTGGCGAGGGCTTACGCCGGGGGTTCGGCGGCTTTACCCTGCGGGGCAAAAAGGCCGGTCATGACGGCATGAGTTCCTTCCAGGCGCTGACCACCGCCATTGCGGCCCAGGTGGGTACCGGCAACATCACCGGTTGTGCCACCGCCGTGGTCAGCGGCGGCCCCGGCGCCCTGTTCTGGGTGTGGGTTTCGGCCTTCTTCGGCATGGCTACCATCTACGCCGAAGCGGTGCTGGCCCAGCACTACAAGACGGTGGAAAACGGCCGTGTCACCGGCGGTCCCGCCTACTACATCCGCGCGGCGTTCAAGGGCCGCTTCGGCCGCATCCTGGCCACCATCTTCTCGGTACTCATCATCCTGGCCCTGGGCTTCATGGGCAACATGGTGCAGTCCAACTCCATCGGCGATGCCTTCGCCAACGCATTCGGCGTCAACCGGCTGCTGGTGGGCATTGTGGTGGCGGCCATTGCGGCTTTCATCTTCCTGGGCGGTGTGCAGCGCATCGCCTCTGTCACCGAAAAAATCGTCCCCGTCATGGCGGCGTTCTACATTGTGGGTTGCGTCATCATCCTGGTCATGAACGCCAAGGCGCTGCCCTCCACCTTCGCCCAGATCTTTGTGTTGGCCTTTGATCCCCAGGCCATGGCCGGCGGTGTGGCCGGTGTCACGGTGCAGCAGGCTATGCGCTTCGGTGTGGCCCGCGGCCTTTTCTCCAACGAAGCGGGCCTGGGCTCCACCCCCCACGCCCACGCGCTGGCGAAGGTCAAGCAGCCCCAGGACCAGGGCGCGGTGGCCATTCTGGGCGTCTTTATCGACACCTTCGTGGTACTTACCCTCACCGGCCTGGTGCTGATCTCCTCCGGTCTGGTGCCTCAGGGCCTTACCGGCACGGCGCTCACCCAGGCGGCCTTCAGCCAGTCCTTCGGCGCCTTTGGCCCCATCTTTATTGCAATCTGTATGTTCTTCTTCGCCTTCTCCACCATCATCGGCTGGTATTTCTTCGGTCATACCAACTTCAAGGCCCTGTTTGGTGAAAAAGCGCTGCCCCTGTACAGCATCATCGTGGTGGCGTTCATCCTCGTGGGTTCCACCCTCAAGGTGGACCTGGTCTGGGCCATGGCCGACTTCTTCAACGGCCTGATGGCGGTGCCCAACCTGCTGGCCCTGCTGGCATTGTCGGGCGTGGTGGCTGCCATTGATCGCGGCCAGAAAAAGTAAAGTTTCCCCAAAACGACAGGCGCCCCGCATCCGGGTTTCCGGGTGTGGGGCGCCTGTCTGTATACAAATCGAAAGGAATGCGCGCAGCTCAGGCTGCGGTTTCGGGGGTGGCCGAGCCGTTGGAGGTCATCGCCTGGAACCGTTTCTCGATCTCCTGGGTCAGGTACTCTTCGGTGGGGTACTCGCCGTCGTGGGTTTCGAGGAACTCCCCGGTGATCTCCTCCCGCAGGACGGCCTTCACGGCCTCGTCCCGATCGGCGGAGGAACTGTAGCTGGTGCCGTCGTAATCGTAGTAGCTGCTTACCCGCTGGGCCAGCTGCTCTTCGCTCAGCCCCTCAAAGAAGCTGGAAAGGAAACTCAGGCTGTAGCTGTTGCCGTTGCCGTACGGGTCGCTGTAGCTGTTGAAGTTGTAGGTATCCACCGGGATGCCGCTCTGTTCCATCAGCTGGGTGATGCGGTAGCAGTCCGCCGTAAAGGCGGCGGTATCGGCGTAGCCGTTCTGCTGCAGTTCAATGTTCAGGTAGACGCTGTCCTCGTCCTGCAGGGTGTAGGTGCCGTCCTGGATGTGGTTGAACCAGACGCTGATTTGCAGGTTGTCGATGCGGGCTTTCAGGTCGGTGTCGGCGTTCAGGGCCTGATAGGCCTGGTCCTGGAGCTGGGTTTCGTAGCGGTTCTGGGCGTACTCCCGGGTGGGGCCGTAGCTGTTCCACAGGATGGGCACCAGCGAGGAACACCCCACAATGACCAGGATAAACCCGCAGCCCAGCGCGCTGAGCCAGTCAAAGCTGACTTTGACGTTGGGGTTGGCGGAATAGATCAAAAGTTCCACGCCCAGCACAATGAGCAGCGCGGGGGAGAACCGCGCAATGGTCAGCAGATCAAAATTGGGCACAAACTGCTGGAGCAGCAGCAGCACACCGGCCAGGATCAGCAGCAGGGCAAAAGCCACGCGGCCCACCCGGCGGACCTTTTTGGGGGCTTCCGGGGTTTGGGTGGCCGTGGAAGCCGACGGGTTCTTGTTTTCATCCATTTTGTTTACCTCGTATAAAATTATACAAATTGTATTACTGCGGCGTGCCGTCGTGGGGGTAGGGGGGCAGGTCCTGGTCCTGGGAATGTTTGGGGTGCAGGCCCAGCAGCCAGATACCGGCAGCGATCAGCAGCACGGCGATGACCAGCGTGGGGATGGAGCTGATATAGTACCAGGCGTTTTCGATGTTGAGCAGCGCCAGCAGGTCGTACAGCAGCGGTTCGATGAAAATGCTGTACAGCGACCAGATGCCCAGGGCGATCAGGCCCCAGCCCAGCAGACGGTTGTGCTTGGGGATCAGCCGCTTGAGGTCGGTCCAGTCGCCCAGCAGCATCAGGCCGTCGGGCTTGGGGTCCCCGGCCGCCAGGTGCCGGATCAGATCGTAGGTATCAAAGAAGCTGTACATCCATACGATGAAGCAGGTGACAGCCAGCGGGCTGGCCAGGGCGCCCAGGACAAAGCAGCCGCAGAACAGCGTGATGAGGGAAAGTCCCCGCTGCATATAACCGTAGTACATCTGCCCTGCGCCCGGGATGCAGGCAAAGAGGAAGGTCAGCAAAGCGTTCTTTTTCATGGTATCATTCTCCCTTGGCGGATGCGCCGCCGTTATCGTGGTGTTGCAGCTGGGCCAGGCCCTTTTCGGCAGCCAGCGTAAAGTTGGTAAAGGTATCGTCCAGGCTGTCATAGAAACCGCTGACGGTGGTGTCCAGCCATTGGCCGAAGCTCACCCGGGGTTCCTGGGGCTGCACGGTGCGGGCGGCCATCCGCTGGCTGGCCCCCACCGATACAAAGCCCCACAGCACGAAGGCCAGCACCACGGCGGCCGCGGCCGATACATAACGGTTGGTCATAATGCGGAAGCGGCGCAGCCGCATCAGGTTCTGCACCTGGGGGATCAGGTCCCGCATGGGTTCCTGCAGGCAGGCGGGGGCGGCGTCGATCAGTTCGGTGTACCG
This sequence comes from Candidatus Gemmiger excrementigallinarum, assembly GCA_019116445.1. Classification (GTDB taxonomy): domain Bacteria; phylum Bacillota; class Clostridia; order Oscillospirales; family Ruminococcaceae; genus Gemmiger; species Gemmiger excrementigallinarum. The sequence goes on along the minus strand of DXBP01000029.1, from coordinate 87,420 downwards.
CAGCAGGCAGTAATCGCAGAAGCTCAGGTGCTCGGCGGCTTCCAGGGCGCCCAGGTCATCCAGCGTGCCGTCCTTCAGGGCGTACAGACCGTCGTCGGTCAGGTGCCCCTCGGCATCAAACAGCTTTTCATTGTCAAAATACAGGCTCATTCCTTCAGCCTCCTTTCGGTGATTTGCTGCCGCAGCAGCAACTTGGCCCGCCACAGCTGGCTGCTGACCGTTGCGGGCGGCCGGCCTACCAGTTGGGCGATCTGGGCCGTGTCCCGGTGCTCCAGAAAGTAGAGCACCGCAATGCGTCCGTAAGGCTCCCGCAGGCCGCGGACCATCTCTTCCAGCTCCTCGGCTCCGGCCCGGCTGGCCAGCTGTTCGGCCGGGTCTGCGGCGTCCCCCTGGGGTGCACCCCGCGGCTCGGGCAGGGCGTCGTCCCCCGGGGCTTCCACCCGGCGCACCCAGGCGCTTTTCAGGTGATCCTTGCATTTGTTGGCGGCCACCCGCACCAGCCACGCTTTGTAGTACTGGGGCTCGCAGCGGTCGATGGCCGCGTAGGCCGCCACAAAGGTGTCCTGGGTCAGGTCCTCGGCGGTGTGGGGATCATGGACGAACTGCAGGCAGACGGTATAGATCAGCCGCTGGTACTGCTGCATCAAGCCGGTAAACTCTTCATGGGTCAGACCCCACACCCCCTTTGCTTTCTCTTTCTATTCAATAAGACGATTCCCCCGCGCTGATTTTTGCAACGCGAGGGAATTTTTTTGAAAAAAACATAAAAAAGTTTGGCGGGCCGATTTTTATACGTCCAGTTCCAGGGTCACGGGGCAGTGGTCGCTGCCCAGTATGTCCATCAGGATGTCGGCACGCTGGATCTTCGGTGCCAGCCGGTTGCTGACCAGGAAATAGTCAATGCGCCATCCCGCGTTGCGCTCCCGGGCGCGGAACCGCATACTCCACCAGCTGTATACGCCGGTGGCATCGGGGTGCAGATGGCGGAAGCTGTCGGTAAACCCGGCAGCCAGCAGCTCGTCCAGCTTGCCCCGCTCCTGGTCGCTGAAACCGGCGGCGCCGCGGTTGGGACCGGGGTTCTTCAGGTCGATCTCGGTGTGGGCCACGTTCAGGTCGCCGCACAGGATCACCGGTTTTTGGGCGTCCAGCGCCTGCAGATACCGCCGCAGGTCATCCTCCCACTGCATCCGGTAGTCGATGCGGGCCAGCTCGTTCTGGGAGTTGGGCACATACAGGTTCACCAGGTAAAAGTCCGGGTATTCCAGGGTGATGGCTCGGCCTTCGTGGTTGTGCAGGTCCTCGTCCAGGCCGTACCGCACCGAAAGCGCCGGCGTTCTGGCCCAGATGGCGGTGCCGGAATAGCCTTTTTTGTCGGCACTGTAGATGTATTCGGTGTAGCCTTCGGGGGCAAAATCGGCCTGGCCGGGCTGCATTTTGGTTTCCTGCACGCAGAAGAAATCAGCGTCCAGGGTGCGGAAGGTATCTTCAAAGCCTTTTTTCAGGCAGGCCCGCAGGCCGTTGACGTTCCAGCTTACAAATTTCATAGGGGCTCTCCTTTACAGGTCAGGCGGGAGTTTTCAGGGCGTGTTTTTTCCACGCGCCGCTCTTGAATCGGATGACGAAGCACAGCAGCCGGCAGACCCAGTCGATGATCATGGCCCACCACACACCCAGCGCGCCCCAGCCCAGCTGGACGCAGAGGATCTGGCTGAAGCCCAGCCGCCACACCACCATGGACACCACCGACACGAGCATGGTAAATTTCACGTCGTTGGCGGCGCGCAGGGCGTTGGGCAGCACAAAGGCCATCGGCCACAGGAAGATGGAAAGTCCGGCGTGGATCCAGACCAGTTCCGCCGAGAGTCTGGCGGTTTCGGGCGAGAGGGTGTACAGGCTGAGCAGCGGGTTCAGCAGCAGCAACACGGCGGCGTTGGTCAGGCCCTGGGCCACATAGTCCCACCGCATGAGTTTTTTGGTGTAATGGATGGCCTGGTCAAAGTCCTGGGCGCCGATGCAGCGGCCCACCACGGTGATCATGCCCAGGCACATGGCGTTGCCGATGATGCAGCCCACGCTGTCCAGGTTGTTGGCCACGGCGTTGGCCGAGATATGGACGGTGCCGAACAGTGAGATCATGCTCACCACCAGCACACGGCCCAGCTGGAACAGGCTGTTTTCGCAGGCCGAGGGGATGCCGATGGCCAGGATGCTTTTGACGGTGCCGCCTTCCAGGTGGAAGATGGTGCGGGGGGTGATGCGCAGCAGATAGTCGGGCCGGGCGGCCAGGGAGAGGATGATGAGGGCGCCCACGGCACGGGAAACGAGGGTGGGCACCGCCACACCGGCCACGCCCATTTTCAGGCCGTAGACGCAGAGGGCGTTTCCGCAGAAGTTGATGATGTTGACGATGAGCGACACCTTCATGGACACGGCGCTGTTGCCGGTGGAGCGGAAGATGGCCGCCCCGGCGTTGTAGAGCGCCAGGAAGGGGAAGGAGAGGGCTGTGATGGTGAAGTAGATGAGGGCGGCGTGCATGACATCGTCGGTGATGGAGCCGAAGAAGAGCCGCAGCAGCAGGGTGCGGGCCACCAGACAGAAGCCGGCGATGCCGCAGCCCAGGATGGCGCTGAGAGAAACCAGCTGCCCGGCGCTGCGGGCGGCGGCCTCGGGCTTTTTGGCGCCCAGGTACTGGCTGGTGACCACGGCGCCGCCGGTGGCCAGGGCACCGAAGATGGTGATGATGAGCTGGTTGATCATATCCACCAGCGATACGCCGGAGATGGCGGCTTCCCCGGCGGAGGATACCATCATGGTATCGGTCATGCCCACAAGAACTTCCAGGGCCTGTTCGATCACCAGGGGCCACAGCAGCGTGATGAGTTGATGGTTGGTGAAAATCGGTTGTTTTTGCTGCGGCAGCGCAGCGGTTTCCATTCCCTTTTCCATTTCCCTACCTCGATTCTGCAGATGAGTATAACACAAAAAAGAACCCCGCGCAATGCGCGGGGGTGCACGGGACCGTGCCGGACTTGTTATTCGTAGCGCAGGGCGTCAATGGGATTGAGCCGGGCGGCCTTGTTGGCGGGATAATACCCGAAAAAGACGCCGATGGCCATACTGAAGCCCACCGCAATGAGGATGGAGGGGATGCTGGGCTTGGCAGCCATACCCACCACACTGCTGAGCAGCGCGCCCAGGGCAATGCCCAGGACCACACCGATGATGCCGCCGATCATGCACAGGATCACGCTCTCGGTGATGAACTGCATCCGGATGGCGGAACCGGGGGCGCCCAGGGCCTTGCGGGTGCCGATCTCCCGGGTGCGCTCGGTGACGGATACCATCATGATGTTCATGACGCCGATGCCGCCCACCAGCAGCGAGATGGCGGCAATGGCCGAGATGCCCAGGGACATGGTGTTGAGCATTTCGGTCATGGATTCCACCAGGCTGGAAATGCTGCTGGCGCTGGCGGTCCAGGTATCGTTGTAGGTGTAGTAGCTGGCAAAATAGCTGCCCACAGTATCCACAAAACTGGTCACATCCACGCCGTTGGCGGCCACCACGGTAATGCTCTGGTAGCCGTCGTCGGCCCCGGCGATGGATTTGGCCACGTCCAGGGGAATGTACATATTGGTCTGGATCTGGTCATCGTCGGTAATGCCGAACATACTGGCGTACACGTCCTCGGTGTATTCGTAGACGCCCGTTATATAAAAGGTATACAGATTTTTGTTGAGGGTCAGGGTGAAGGACTTGCCGATGGCATCGGCGTTGCTGCCGCCGATGGCCTGCTGCACGAACTTCTCCGAAACCACAGCCACCTGCCGCCCGGCATCCTTTTCATCGTCCAGCCAGCGGCCCGTCAGGATGGCGGTACTGTCCTCCTTGGCTTGCAGGGCGGCGGCGTTGGAACCCGATACCGATACGTTGATGGTGGTGTCGGGGTCGCCGTATTTGGCGATGGTGCCGCTGCCCACCTCCTGGCTCAGCTCAATGCGGCTGACCTGGTCGGGGAAGGCGGCGGCGAATTCATCCAGCATCTCGTCGGTGATCAGGTCGTCCGCCGCGGGGGTGGTGTCCATGAACCGGCGCAGCGTCACGCCCTGGGCGGTGCCGGAGGTATCGTCGGAACTTTTCTGGGTCAGGCTGACCGTGATGTTGTTCACGCCCATGCCGGACATGGAATCGGTCACGGTGCCGGTCATACTGTTGCCCACCGTGACAATGGCAATGACCGCCGCGATGCCGATGATGATGCCCAGCATCGTCAGCAGGCTGCGCATCTTGTTGCTGCGCACGCTGGCCAGCGCCATGGTGATATTCTCAAAGAGCTGCACGTTTGCCGGACCCCTTTCGTTCGCCCACGATCAGCCCGTCGCGCAGCGTCAGCACCCGCTGGCATTCCTCGGCCAGCTGGGGGTTGTGGGTGATCAGCACGATGGTCTTGTGGTATTTTTCGTGCATCTCATGGAACAGGTCCATGACGATGCGGCTGGTCTCGCTGTCCAGGGCGCCGGTGGGCTCGTCGGCCAGGATCAGGGCCGGTTCGTTCACCATCGCCCGGGCGATGGCCACACGCTGTTTCTGGCCGCCGGAAAGCTCGTTGGGCTGGTGTTTCATCCGTTCGGCCATGCCCACCCGGGCCAGCCAGTCTTTGGCCCGGCGGGTGCGCTCGCCTGCCGGCACGCCGGCGTACAGCATGGGCAGTTCCACGTTTTTCAGGGCGCTCTGGCGGCCGATGAGGTTGTAGGTCTGGAACACAAACCCGATCTTGCGGTTGCGGATGGCCGCCAGTTCATTGTCCGCCGCGTTGTGGATGTCCACCCCGTCCAGGGTGTACTCGCCGCTGGTGGGCTTATCCAGCACCCCGATAATGTTCATCAGGGTGGATTTGCCGGAACCGGACTCGCCCACAATGGCTACGAATTCACCGGGAAATACCTGCAGGCTGATGCCGTGCAGGATCTCCAGCTCGTTGGGTTTGCCGATGTAGTAGCTTTTGTGGATGTCGTGCATCTCGATCAGCGGGCTGCGGGATGCGGCCGGGGCGTCCGGCAGATGCAGCTTGCGGGGGGCTTCGGCGTCCGCAGGGGCGTCCTCCAGCAGTTTGCCTGCGATCTCTTTGGCAAATTGTTCGGTGTCGCGCATCGTTACATTCCTCCCGGTGCGCCGCCGCCCATATCGCCGCCACCGCCGGGACCACCGCCGCCGGGGCCGCCTTCCGTGGGCGCTGCCGCGGCAGCGCCGCCGTCGGTGATCATCACCTGGCCGCCCATCATGCCGTCGGCTTCCTGGGTGGCAGTTTCAATACCCTGGGTCAGGTCGGAACTGGAGCGGATGACATCGCCTTCGTTCAGGTCGTCCCCCGAGATCTCGATGTAATAGTCGTTGGAATCACCGGTGGTCACGGTCACTTCCTCAAAGGTCATATCCACGCCCTCGCCGCCGGTTTTGCGCAGCACATAGGTGGAGCCGTCCTCGTGGGTGCCCACGGCATCCCGGGGCACGGTAAAGACGTTCTCTTTCTGGTTGACGACGATTTCCACCTGGGCGGAAATGCCGATGAGCAGGCCGGAATCGGCGCCGTTCACGGTGACGGTGGCGCCGAAGGTGCCTTCGCTGTTGGCCACGGGATCAATGCGGGTCAGGGTGCCGGTGACGACGGTGTCGCCGGTGGCATCACTGGTGATGTTGCACTGCATACCGGTGGACAGCTTGCCCACCGAGCTGGCGGGAATGGTGACTTCCACCGTCAGGTCGGATACATCCTGGATGGTGGCCACGGTGCCGCTGCACACCGAACCCACGGTGGCGTTCAGTTCGGTGATGGTGCCGTCCATGGTGGCGGTCAGGGTGCAGTTCTCCAAAGTGGTCTGCAGGTCGGTCAGCGTGTCGGAGGTGCGGCTGGCCTGTTCCAGTTTGGTCTCGGCGCTGTCTACGCTGCGGGCGTTGGTGGTCACGGCGTTATCGTAGGCCTGCTGGGCTGCCTCCAACTTCTGTTTATAACTGTTTGCACCGCCATCAATGCTTTGATAAGCCTGTTCAACCGCCTCAAACCCGTGCAGGTTCAGCTCGGGGATGTTGCACTGGCCCTTGGCCACGCTCAGCTGGCGCTGGTAATCCTCCAGCTGGCCCTGGATGGACTGCTGCTGGTCGGCGTTGCCGTCGCGCTGGGCGTTGGTCAGCTGGATCTGCAGGTTGGCAACGGTGTTTTCCAGCTGGGCGATCTTCTCGGTATACAGGCCGTAGTAATATTCCACGATCTCCCGGTTGGTCTTGTCAGCCATGCTGGAATCCTGCATCGAGGAGTAGCGCTCAAGGCCCAGCGTGTCGTAATCTTCCTGGGCTTTGTTCAGGTCGTCCTGCAGCTGGGCCAGGTTGGTGGCCTGATCCGCTACGCTGTTGTTGTAGTTGGTCTGGGCTTCCTCCACGCTGTCGCTGTAGCTTTCCTGGGCGTTTTCGATCTGTTTTTCCACGTCGGTGGTGTCCAGCGTGGCGATCACATCGCCCTTTTTCACGGTATCACCCACCGCCACGTTGACAGAGGTGACTTTGTAGGTCTTGACGGAATCCGAGGCTGTAACGCTGGCCGTGGAGCCGGAAGCCACCGTGCCGTTGACGCTGACCGAGTCGGTCAGGCTGGTTTTCTGCAGCGTGGTGGTGCGCACGTACTGGTAGGTCAGGGCGGCGCTGGCCGCGGCGGTGCGGCCCAGGAAATTCACCACAAAGGCGATGATCAGCAGCACGATCACCAAAAAGATCGTCAGTTTTTTGTGACGTTTGAACCAATGCAGCGGGTTATGGCGCTTGAACCAGTCCAGCGGACGGCGCGCAGCGGTGTCTTTTTCCGACATAGGTACTCCGAAACTCCCTTCGCCATACGGCGGCTATTTTACCCACCCAGTGTAGCGCGAAAATGTGTACAAATTTTGTTCAAAAATCAAAAACAGCGATATGCCCGCACACCGGGGCCTATCGCTGTACAAATTTGGCTAAATTGTTAACGGAAGCGGTTTTTTGCCGGAAAAAGAACCGGTATTCGACCTTTTATCCGGCCGGTTCAAAGCTGTCCAGCACTTCTTTGAGGACGGCACGGGCGGCTTCACCGCCGTCCTCGATCTGGCCCCAGCCATCGTAGGGGATGATTTCCAACCGGTAGAAGATGCCGTTTTGCTCAAAGAAGGCGTTGGCATTCAGATACGGGCTGGTCTTCCCGTTGCTGGTACAGCGGGGCAGCAGGGCCACAAGGCCGGAGGGTGTGGTGTATTCCTCCACCTCCCATGTGAAACCGGCTTTTTTGTCGTAATACACCTGCGACCCGGTGGAGGAAGTGCCGGCGGGACGTTCTTCCGCGGCCAGCAGCACATAGGCCTGGGTCTCGATGGTGCAACCGTTGGAAAGTTTATCCACCCGGCGGGGGTAGAGGTACATCGGGGTATCCTCGTCCCATTCTACCGAGAAGCCCGCGGGCCAGGCACCGGCCAAACGCCACTGGCTTTCGTTGTAGTCCTTGTAGTAGGCGTTGCGTTCTTCCACAGAAAAAGTCTGCCAGTCATCAGGCAAGGGAATCGTGTAAGAACAGGGAACCAGAGAAAATCCGCTGTCGTCCGGTGTGCCGCTGTCCAGCAGGGCACTTTGCGCCAGCGGCAGGCCGGTGGCCTCGGTCAGGTCCGCCCAGCTGTCGTAGCCGCGGCCGCCGGGACCTTCTGGCGGCAGGTTGCGGCCGCTCAAAAACGTACGCATGGGCGGTATGCCGTCCGCATCGGGCTGGCCGTTGTAGTGTGCCTGCAAAGAATCCATCAGCTTGTCGGGCAGTTGATAGGCGGTCTGGTCGTACTGGATGGCATAGCCGGTATTGTTTTCGGGGGCAAAGCTGGGGCGGGGATTGGTGCGCAGATTGGTGAACTCCACCCGGCCCAGCAGGGCACCGGCGGCCAGCAACAGCGGCGCGCCCAGGCAGATGGCCAGCCGCAGCGCCCGGGTGCGGCGGTTGTACCGTTTCTGCCCGGCGGGCAGTGCTTCGGCCACGGCGGGCCACAGGTCGGTTTCGGCGGGGTGCAGTCCCTTTTGCAGCGCTTCGCGCAGCAAAGTTTCGTCACGGTCAGGTGTCATGGCGGAGTCCCTCCTTTTCCAAAAGTTCGGCCAGACGGCGTTTGGCCCGGTGGTAGCGGGTGCGCAGATAGCTTTCGGGCCGGTGGTGGATGCGGGCCAAAGCGGCGTAGTCCATACCGTCCAGTACCCGTTCCAGCACCAGCGCCCGGTCCAGCGGGTCCAGGGTGCACAGCGCCTCCCGCAGACTTTCGCTGATGCCGGGGTCCGGCGGCACGGGTTCGGGCGGTTTGCGCTGCTCCGCCCGTTTGGCGGCGCGCAGCATATCCAGCGATGTGCGGTAGGCAATGCGGTACAGCCAGGCGCGCTCGTTGTCCTGCCCGTCGCCCCGCAGGCTGTTCCGCCGCAGCCAGGCCTTCACAAAGGTGGTCTGCACGGCGTCCTGGGCGTCGGCTTCGCTGCCCAGCATGGCCGTACAGTACCGCAGCAGCGGTGCGGTGTAGGCGTGCACCAGTTTTTCCAGGTCCTGCTCGGTCTGCATACCGGATCACTTCCTTTCGTGGGCGTCTTTCACCCTTATAACGCCGCCGGGGGCCCGTTTGTGTCACCCAAAAATAAAAAGCGGCAAAATTTTGCCGCTGCCTGTGTATGTGTTGTTGAAAAAATTTAAAAAATGTCTGCGTCGGCGGACATGTGCCGACGGCGCAGACACCGCCAGGGAAATTTGACGGCAAATTGTGTGCGAGGAGAGAAACGACGAGTGCGCGATTTGCCGCCAAATTTTGTCGAGGGGGATTCCAAAGAGGGGGAATGGGCCCGGCAGGCAATTGCCGTGCGGGCCTGTTCCCCCTTTTGACGATGTTATTCGATTTTCAGCCCGAACCCGTTGAGCAACGCCACCACGTCGGGAAAGCTGAACCGCGCCCCCTGCATCTTGTTGGCGGAAGGGTCGATGGCATAGTCGGTGGCTTCCCGGAAGTCCGCCTTCTGCAGATCGCAGCGGCTGAACTGGGTGCGGCCCAGGGGCACGCCGCGAAAATCCGCCCCGGCCAGGCGACATTCATCAAAGATGCAGTCCCCGAACCGGCAGCTGGAAAAATCAAACCCCACAAAGGTCATGCCGGAAAATTCATTGTACCGGAACTCGCACCGCTCCGCCTTGCCGAAAGGCTGTACCAGGGCGCTGCGCCCCTGCAGCCCGCCCCAGGCGATGGAGCGGAAGGCACACCCCGTGAACCAGGCATCCCGCATCTGGCAGAAGCTGAACACCACGCCGCTCCAGCTGCAATGCCGGAAGGTGCAGGACAAAAAGGTGCAGTTGCGTACCCGCAGATCTTCCCACCGGCAATCCACGAAGGTACAGTCGTTGAATTCCGCATCCTGCAGCAGGGTGCCGGGGTCCGGGTTCCGGAATACTTCGCCCTGATAGTATTGCTTGGCCATCTCATTCCCGTCCTTTGCACAGCAGCCGGTTTTTCAGCATACGATAGGGCTGGTAGGCCAACAGCGGCAGCGCAAGTCCCGCCGCCGTGTAGGCCAGCCACCAGGCTCCCCCGGTGAACAGGGTGGGGAAGGCCGCCAGCAGATAGGGTTCCCCGCCGGTGGCCAGCAGGCCCAGCCAGGTCACCAGCTTGAAGCTGAGAAAATGGAAAATCACGATGGGCATGGTGGCCCGGCCCAAAGCAGCAAGGAGGGCGGCCAGGCGGGGCAGCAGCGCCGCCAGATGGGCGCACTCATACACCAGCACCCAGCCTGCGGCACTGGCAAGGAGCAAAAACAGCCAGTTGGGGTACTGGTTGCCCGCCAGCCCCACGGAACCGAAGGGCAGCATGGCCAGCAGTACGGCAAAAGCTGCGGCGGCAATGCCGGCCCGCAGAGCGGGTTTGCGGGCGGGCTGGCCCAGGCGGCGGGCCAGGGTGCCCAGGTAGAACAGGCTGTAGGAACTGGCCGCAATGCCCAGCCCCCAGATGTTCCAGCCCGTGCGGGACCAGTGCCAGCCCAGCAGCAAAAGAACTCCGGCCACAAAGCCCTGGGGCAGCAGGGTATACTGCCCGGGGCGGAGCCTGCGCAGCACAAATTCCACCAGGGCATACAGGATCGAAACCTGGAACAGCGCCTGCACGAACCAGAGGGCGCCGCCCAGCTGGGTGCCGCCGTCAAAAACGCACCAGTGCACCGTGCGGCCCACAATATCCTTGAGGGTCACCGGGCCGGTGACCTGGTTGCCCGGCAGGTCCAGAATACGGGGGTCATCCGTCAGGATGTTGAGTTTGAGGAAGAGGTTGTTGCAAAGGGTGAAAAAGGTGTTGGCCGCCACAAAGGGCAGCCACAGGGTCACGATCCGGCGCGCACAGAACCGGCGCAGCCCGGCGGGGCCTTCCCCCAGGCGGAAAAAATACCCGCTGAGCATAAAAAACAGGGCCATGTGGAACAGATAAATGAAATCACTGCCGCCGAAGCCTGAATGGCCCACCACCATCAGCACGATGCCGATGCCGCGCATGGCGTCCAGAACTGCGTCGCGCTGTTTCGCCATAAAAATGTACCTCATTTCCTGTAGGATAAGGCCAGTATACCGCAAAAAACGCCCCGGGGCAAGCGGCGCCGGGCGGCCCGCAAAAAAGCGCCCGGACCACGGGTCCGGGCGCTCTGTTGAAAACAGCGTTCACTGCGCCTGTTGGGCGCGGCACTTGGGGCAAAGATAGTGGATCGTCAGCGTATAGCCGCGCACTTCGGTGCCGATGGCGGCTTCCACTTCGCGGATCAGCCCCACCACCGGCAGGTCGGTGAGTTCACCACAGCTGTCACACAGAAGGTGTCCGTGGGGAACGGGGTTGCAGTCATAGCGGTCCGGACCACCGGCCATTTCCAGATGGGCGATTTCTCCGTCGCGCTCCATCAGTTTGAGATTGCGATATACGGTGCCGCGGGCGATGTGAGGCATCTGCTGGCGTGCATGGCAGAAAATGTCATCGGCCGTCAGGTGCTGCGGGCGCTGTTGGCGCATGATCTCCAGGATCAGCGCTTTTTGGCGGGTCATGGGCGGGCCTCCTTCCTGAATAAGACTTTATCTTAAAAAATAGAATACACGATTTTTTGATTTTTGTCAACAGGGGATCCCCAAAACAATAAGAATAAATCTTAAAAATGGGCTTGACAGATAAAATTTATATGATATAATGAAGCCATAGCAAGACAAGTTCTTGAAACAACAGGACGATTTTATATACGGAGGTAAGCGTTATGGAACTCAAAGGCAGCAAGACCGAGAAGAATTTGTGGGAAGCATTCGCCGGTGAAAGCCAGGCCCGCAACAAGTACACCTACTTTGCTTCCAAGGCGAAGAAGGAAGGATATGAGCAGATCTCTTCCATCTTCAACGACACCGCCAACAACGAGAAGGAGCACGCCAAGATCTGGTTCAAGCTCCTGATGGAAGGCGGCCAGATCCCCGATACCCTGACCTGCCTCAAGATGGCCGCCGCCGGTGAGAACGAGGAGCACACCTCCATGTATCCCCGCATGGCCGCCGAAGCCAAGGAGGAAGGGTTCGACGATATCGCCGCGCTGTTCACCATGGTCGCCACCATCGAGAAGGAGCACGAGGAGCGCTACAAGGCCCTGGCCGCCAACATCGAGGCCGGCAAGGTCTTTGCCCGTGAAACCGAGCAGGTCTGGCAGTGCCGTAACTGCGGTTACGTCTATATCGGCCAGCACGCCCCGGTCAAGTGCCCGGTGTGCGCTCACCCGCAGGCCTACTTCGAGCTGAAGAGCAGCAACTACTGATTTGTCAGCCGGGAGGGGGGAGAGATCCCCTCTCTTTTTTGTTGTAATTTTTTTCACAAACCCCGTTGACAAACGGGAACGCCCGTGCTATAGTATCGGTGTTAGCTAACGCTAACCTATAAACCAGACACAGGGCTTGCCCCTGCTATTTCCCAAGGATAACCGTACCGCGCGGATCTCTCCCCAAGCGGTACGGTTTTATCGGGAATTGAAATTAGCCAAACTGACTTCTGCGACAGAAAGCGCCGCCTGCCCGCGGCGCCTGCTTTTGGCCCGATGGTTAGATAGAACTAACACACGGGCCGCCGGAAAGGAGCGAAACACGATGCCGTTGACGATGGCAAAACCGGGGGATACCCTGACCATCCGCAAGATTACAGGCAAGGACGAGGTACGCCAGCACCTGGCGGAACTGGGGTTTGTGGTGGGTGAGAGCATCACGGTGGTGAATGTGCTGGGCGGTAACCTGATCCTGCAGGTGAAAGAAAGCCGCATTGCACTGGATCAGACCCTGGCCCGTCGTATTCTGGTGGCCTGAGGCAAAGACGATCCGGGACGCAGCGTCCCGTGATGGCAATATATGGGGAGGTAACTGTATGAAAACCTTGAAAGAGCTGAACGTAGGCCAGACCGCCACGGTGGTCCGGCTGCACGGGGAAGGGCCCGTGCGGCGGCGCATCATGGATATGGGCCTGACCAAAGGTACCGAGGTATATCTGCGCAAGGTGGCGCCGCTGGGCGACCCTCTGGAACTGACGGTACGGGGCTATGAGCTGAGCATCCGCAAGGCGGACGCCGCCATGGTGGAGGTAGAATAAGCGGGCGCTTGCACCCAGGCATACAGAAAGGGGTATTGGAATCTATGGCAATCAAAATCGCACTGGCCGGCAACCCGAACTGCGGCAAAACCACGCTGTTCAACGATCTGACCGGCTCCAACCAGTACGTGGGCAACTGGCCCGGCGTCACGGTGGAAAAGAAGGAAGGCAGACTCAAAGGCCACGAGGATGTGGTCATCCAGGACCTGCCGGGCATCTACTCGCTGTCCCCCTACACATTGGAGGAAGTGGTGGCCCGCGGCTACCTGGTGGGGGAAAAGCCCGACGCCATCCTGAACATCATCGACGGCACCAACATCGAGCGCAATCTCTACCTGACCACCCAGCTCATTGAACTGGGCCTCCCGGTGGTGATGGCCGTCAACATGATCGACCTGGTGCGCAAAAACGGCGACACCATCGACCTCAAACGGCTGAGCAAAGAGCTGGGCTGCGAGGCTGTGGCCATCAGCGCGCTGAAGGGCGAGGGCAGCCGCCAGGCGGCGGAACTGGCGGTGAACGCCGCCCGGAACCACAAGGCCGGGGAGCTGCCCCATGTGTTCACCGGCAGCGTCGAGCATGCCATCGCCCATATCGAGGAATCCATCCAGGGTAAGGTGGACGACCGCTTCCTGCGGTGGTACGCAGTCAAGCTGTTTGAGCGCGACGACAAAGTCCAGGCGGAACTGGGTCTGGACCCGGCGCTGCTCAAGCACCTGGACCTGCATATCACCGACTGCGAAAAAGAGATGGACGACGATGCCGAGAGCATCATCACCAACCAGCGCTACGCCTACATCAACACGGTGGTGGGCCGCGCGGTGCAGAAAAAGGCCCGCACCGAGCATATGACCACCTCCGACAAGATCGACCGCATCGTGACCAACCGCATTTTGGCGCTGCCGATCTTTGCGGTGGTCATGGCGCTGATCTACACCATCGCCATGGGCAGCACCGGGTTCTCCTTCGGCACGATGGCCACCGACTGGACCAACGATGTGCTCTTTGGGGAAGTGGTACCCCCGGCCATCACCGGCTTTCTGGAGTCGGTGGGCTGCGCCCCCTGGCTCCAGGGCTTGATCGTGGACGGCATCGTGGCCGGTGTGGGCGCCGTGCTGGGCTTTGTGCCCCAGATGCTGGTGCTCTTCCTCATGCTCTCTCTGCTGGAGGATGTGGGCTATATGGCCCGTGTCGCCTTTATCATGGACCGCATCTTCCGCCGGTTCGGGCTTTCGGGCAAGAGCTTTATCCCCATGCTGGTGGGCACCGGCTGCGGCGTGCCCGGCGTCATGGCGTCGCGCACCATTGAGAATGAGCGCGACCGCCGCATGACCATCATGACCACCTGTTTTATCCCCTGCAGCGCCAAAATGCCCATCATCGGCCTGTTTGCGGGCGCGCTGTTCGGCGGGTCCGGCCTGGTGGCGACCTCGGCCTATTTCATCGGCATGGCGGCCATCATCGTGTCGGGCATCATGCTCAAGAAAACCAAACTCTTTGCCGGGGACCCGGCACCCTTCGTCATGGAGCTGCCCGCCTACCATATCCCGGCGTGGGGCAACGTGCTGCGCGCCACGTGGGAGCGCGGCTGGTCCTTCATCAAGCGGGCGGGCACCGTGATTTTGGCGTCCACCATCGTGCTGTGGTTTTTGCAGGGCTTCGGCTTTACCGACGGCGCGTTTGGCATGGTTGAGGATAACAACACCAGCCTGCTGGCGTCCATCGGCGGCGCGGTCAGCTTTGTGTTTGCGCCGCTCGGCTTTGGGGACTGGCGCTCGACCGTAGCCACCGTCACCGGCCTGATCGCCAAAGAGAACGTCGTCGCCACCTTTGCGGTGCTCTTCGGCTTTGCGGGCGAAGTGTCCGAGAACGGCGACGAGATCTGGGGCACCATCGCCGCCAACTTTACGGCGCTGTCGGCCTACAGCTTCATGATCTTCAACCTGCTGTGCGCCCCCTGCTTCGCGGCTATGGGTGCCATCAAGCGGGAGATGAACAACCCCAAGTGGACGGCCATCGCCATCGGCTATATGTGCCTGCTGGCTTACTGCACCTCCCTGGTGGTCTACCAGCTGGGCGGCCTTGCCACCGGGGAAGTGGGCTTCAACTTCTTCACCCTCGTGGCGGTGGCCCTGGTGGCGCTGGCGGTCTGGCTGCTGGTGCGCCCCAACCGGTACGAGAAAGAACAGGAAGTGACGCTGGCTGCCCGTCGGCCCGCAGCCTCGCGATAACTTCCTCTGCGGAAAGGAGAACTCTGCCATGCTGGAATTTCTGGCTGTGAATTTCAATCTGCCCACCCTCATCGGGGCGGCGGTGGTGTTTGGCGGTACCGGCTGGCTGCTGTGGCGCAGCCATAAGTCCGGCGGTGCCTGCAGCGGCTGCGGCGGTTGTTCCGGCGGATGCTCCTGCGGGGGCAGCTGTTCCGGCGGCTGCGGCGGCTGCAGCGGCCACTGCCATCCCGAATCCCATTCGTAAAGTAAAGCGGGGCGCCGTCAGGCGCCCCGCTTTTGGTTGCAAAAAAACGGCCCGCGTGGTATAGTAAGGTACATACCGTACCGAAAGGGGGCCGTACCGATGAATATTCATGAATCGGCGGAAGATTATCTGGAAAAGATCCTGATGCTGCAGGAGCAGAAAGGCTCGGTGCGCTCCATCGACATTGCAGTGGCCATGGGATTTTCCAAGCCCAGCGTCAGCGTGGCCATGAAAAACCTGCGGGAGAACGGCTATATCTCGGTGGACGGCGACGGCTACATCCACCTGGAGGAACCGGGCATGGCCATTGCCCGGCGCATCTATGACCGGCACCGCAACCTGACGCAATTTTTTGTGGCCCTGGGGGTGGACCCGGAGGTGGCCTCCCATGATGCCTGCAAGATCGAGCATGACCTCAGCGAGGAAACCTACAGCAAGATGATCGCCTTTGCCCAGCGGGAAACAAACCACAACTAACCATACAGCCCACGCGCGGGAGCCCATGGCTCCCGCGCGTGATTTGTTTGTGCCCGGCCATTTTTTCGCCGCGGGCGGCCCGGCGGTTCATACCTGCAGGGCGTGGCTGGTTTTGCGGTACTCGCTGGGGCTGCAGCCGGTGGTCTGCCGGAAACTGCGGGAAAAATAATTCACGTCCAGAAATCCGCAGTACTGGGCCACCGTCTGCACCTGAAGCCGGGTGTTCAGCAGCAGGTCGGCGGCCAGCCGCATCCGTTCCTGCAAAATGAATTCGCTCAGGGTCTGGCCCGTTTCCTTTTTGAACCGGGCGGAAAAATAGCTGGCATTGCACCCCAGGGCCGCCGCCACCGTGCGCAGGCTCAGGGGCTCGGCCAGGTGCTGGCTGGGCCTGGGCGTATTCTCCATGGTGTGCTGGGCGCTCATCACCGACGTCATCGACTACTCCGAACTCAAAACCGGACGCCGGGAGGACGGCACCGTCTATGCGCTGTACTCCTTCGCCCGCAAGCTGGGCCAGGCGGCTTCCGCCGGTCTGACCGGCCTGCTGCTGGAACTCATCGGCTACTCCGCCGCCACCCGCACCGACCCCGTGGTGCAGCAGGGCCTGTTCAACATCTCGGTGCTGGTGCCGGCTCTCGGCTTTGCACTGCTGGCCGCGATCCTGTGGTTCTGGTACCCGCTGCATAAAAAGCAGGTGGACGAAAACGTCATCGCCCTGAAGAAAAAGCACGCTTCCGAAGCATAATCCACAAGGAGGTTTTTCTATGCGAACCATCGTCAACATCAACCATAGATGGGCTTTCCGCAAGGGCGCGGCCCTGCCCGAAACCTTCCCCGCCGATTGGGACATCGTCAACCTGCCCCACAGCTGGAACAACATCGACGGCCAGGACGGCGGCAACGACTACTGGCGCGGCACCGGCGTCTATGTGCAGAAACTTGCCCGCGCCGACCTGCCCGAAGCCGAAGCCTGCTTCCTGGAGATCAACGGTGCCAACTCCTCGGCGGATGTCTACCTGAACGGCCAGAAGCTGGCCCACCACGACGGCGGCTACTCCACCTGGCGGGTGGAACTCACCGACGCCCTGCAGGACGAAAACCTGCTGGTCATCACGGTGGATAACGCCCCCAACGACCGCGTTTACCCCCAGATGGCGGACTTCACCTTCTACGGCGGCCTCTACCGCGATGTGAACATCGTCTGCGTGCCCGCCACCCACTTTGAGCTTTCCTATTACGGCGGCTGCGGCCTGCACCTGACCCCCGATGTCAGCGGCAAGGTGACGGTGGAGCGCTGGCTGGCCGGCCCCACCGAAGGCACCTCCGTGCGCTACACCATCCGTGACGCCGCGGGCCAGACGGTGGCCGAAACCACCACCGCCGCCGACAAGACGGAACTGCAGGTGGAGCAGGTGCGCCTGTGGCAGGGCCGCAAGGATCCCTACCTCTACACCCTCACCGCCGAACTGCTGCGGGACGGCACCGTGCTGGACACCGTCAGCCGCCGCTTCGGCTTCCGCAGCTACAAGATCGACCCCGACAAGGGCTTCTTCCTCAACGGCGAAAGCTATCCGCTGCACGGCGTGTCCCGCCATCAGGACAGCTGGCAGAAGGGCAACGCCATCACCAAAGAGGATCACATCCGGGATATGGACCTGATCTGCGAGGTGGGCGCCAACACCATCCGTCTGGCCCACTACCAGCACGACCAGTTCTTCTACGACCTGTGCGATGAGCACGGCATGGTGGTCTGGGCCGAGATCCCCTACATCTCCCAGCACATGCCCACCGGGCGGGAGAACACCCTCACCCAGATGCGGGAACTCATCGTCCAGAACCATCACCACGCCTCCATCGTGGTCTGGGGCCTGAGCAACGAGATCACCATGAAGGGTGACAAGGACCCCGACCTGCTGGAGAACCACCACGAACTCAACGACCTCTGCCACACCATGGACCCCACCCGTCCCACGGTCATGGCGGTGGTCAGCATGTGCCCCACCGACAGCCCCTATCTGGAGATTCCCGACGCCATCTCCTACAACCATTACTTCGGCTGGTACGGCGGCAACACCGATATGAACGGCCCCTGGTTCGATAAGTTCCATGCCCAGCATCCCACGCTGCCCATCGGCTGCAGCGAGTACGGCTGCGAGGCGCTGAACTGGCATTCCGATACCCCCCAGCAGGGCGACTACACCGAGGAATACCAGGCCTACTACCACGAAGAACTCATCAAGCAGCTGTTCACCCGCCCCTACATCTGGGCCACCCATGTGTGGAATATGTTCGACTTCGGCGCCGACGCCCGCAACGAGGGCGGCGAGAACGGCCAGAACCACAAGGGCCTGGTCACCATCGACCGCAAGTACAAGAAGGATGCCTTCTACGCCTACAAGGCATGGCTGTCCGATGACCCCTTCGTGCACCTGTGCGGCAAGCGCTTCGTGAACCACACCGGCGATACCGTCAAGGTCACCGTCTACTCCAACCAGCCCGAGGTGGAACTGTTCGCCAACGGTGTTTCCCTGGGCGTGCAGCGGGCCGAGGACCACTTCTTCCGCTTTACGGTGCCCAACCAGGGTGTGACCCGGCTGGAAGCCGTGGCCGGAACCTGCCGTGACAGCGGCACCATCTGCCATGTGGATACCCCCGATGACAGCTACCGCCTGAAAGAGCGCGGCGCCATCCTCAACTGGTTCGACGTTACCGAGAAAGAGGGCTATTTCTCCCTCAATGATTTCATCAGCGAGATCATGAAAGTCCCCGCGGGCAAGCAGATCATCCTGGACCTGCTGGCTTCGGTGGGCATGGGCGGCAACGGTGAGCCCAGCGAGGATATGGCCAAGATGATCGGCGGCTTCACGGTGCTGCGCCTGTCCGGTCTGGTGGGCACCCTGGGCGAAAAGAAGCTGACCAAGGAAAAACTGCTGGCCATCAACGCCCGCCTCAATGAGGTAGCCCGTCCGTAACCATTTTCTCTCCTTTGGGAGTTTCTCTCTTCCATCCAACCAACACGCCGCCTTCCGCGCATTGCGGAAGGCGGCGTGTTGGTTTTGCTATAACAAAGGCAGGCAGCCCCCACGGGGGCTGCCTGTCGGTATTTTTGCGCTTTTGCCAAAGAAAGGGGTGGGCTTTTACTCAGCGGCAGCCGTTCAGCCCGCAGGCCGGGCGCTGCTCGGCGATCTCCTCCGGCTGCACCGGCGGCTGGCCGATCCAGCCCAGCGCCTCGTCCAGATCGAAGGTCTTGCGGCCGTCGTCGTTCACGAACAGCGGCACGCCGATGCCGCCCCGCTCCCGCACCGGGGCAAACACCGGGTCGTGGTCCCGCAGGGCCAGGAACTCTTTCAGGTTCGCGGTGCTGGCGGTAATGTCGATGAACTCCGCCGCAAAGCCGCGGCGGGCCTGCAGGGCCTGGTAGTTGCGGCAGTCGATGCAGATATGGGTCCCGTATACTTTCACAAAAAAGTCCTCCCTTGCCGAATTCCGGCCCCGTATGGGCAGGCGTGCTCAGCCTTTGGCCGGGTTTACATGGATCATTACGTGCTTTACCTCGGGGAATTCCTGCTCCACGTCGGTGTGGACCTGTTCGGCCACCTCGTGGGCCTCCCGCAGGGTCTGGTCGCCGTTGACTTCAATTTCCAGGTCGATGTAGACCTTGTTGCCGAACATCCGGGTGTGCAAAAGGTCCACCCCTTCCACGCCGGGGCGGCCGCTGATGTAGTCCCGCAGTTTGGCCTCGTATTCCTCCCCGCAGGAGGTATCCAGCAGTTTGTTGATGGCATCCTTCAGGATGTCATAGGATACTTTGAGGATGAACAGGCAGATGACCACGCTGGCCACCGAGTCCAGCACCGGGAACCCCAGCATGGCACCTGCAATGCCGATGAGGGACCCGATGGAGGAGAAGGCATCGGACCGGTGATGCCAGGCGTCGGCCAGGAAGGCCGAGGAATGGATCAGCAGGGCATAGTGGCGGGTGTACCAGTACATGGCCTCCTTGCCCACAATGGAGATGATGGCGGCGGCCAGGGCGATGGGCCCGGGCACCGCCAGGGTCTGGTAGTTGCCGGAGAAGATGGTTTCCAGCCCGGCCTTGCCGATGCCCAGGCCGGTGAGCAGCAGCACAATGCCCAGCAGCAGGGAAGCGATGCACTCCAGCCGTTCGTGGCCGTAGGGGTGTTCCTCGTCGGAGTCCTTTTTGGAGATCTTGACCCCCACCCAGGCGATGAGGGTGGTCAGCACGTCGGAGAAAGAGTGGACGGCGTCCGAGATCATGGCGCTGGAATGACCGGTTACACCGGCAAACAGCTTGAATCCCGAGAGGACCGCGTTGCCCAGCACGCTGACCAGGGACAGTTTGCGGATGACGATGGTTTCCTTGAGCGGTTCTGTTTTGCTTTGGGTTGCCATACAAGAAAACCTCCTGTTGTGACCGGGAAAAATCCCGGCGGTGTGATTGCTCTTGTGTGCACCTTGTTTCGAGAACGGTTGTTCCCCGGAACCTGAAAAAGTATAGAAAAAGGCACCTGTGGGAACATACAACTGTCCCACAGATGCCGTTGTCTTCATCTGCTGCCGCCGCGGCGGCCCGGCCCCACGCCCTGCAAAGGGCATCGCCTGCTCAGTTTGTACTGGAGATCTCGCACCCCGGTTGGGGGATGTAATGCAGTGCAAAGAGTTCTAGTATTATACCCCATCCTATGCCGCCCGTCAAGGGGCGGTGCGCCGGTGTGCTGCCCCGGTGCCCGCCAGTTGTAAATTTTTGCGGATTTTGCGCTATTCTGCCGAAAATGAGGCCCGAATCCCCGGCCGTGCCCTTGCGGGCTTTCCCCCCGGCTGGTATACTGAAGCTAAGACACGGAAGGTGGCAAACCCTGCCCGCTTCCGTGAGAACGGCCTTGAAAAAGGAAAGGAGGAATCCCTGATGCTTTGTCCCCAATGCGGCAAACCCGTCGAAGACGGCGCCATGACCTGCCCCGATTGCGGTGCCCCCCTGCAGCAAGACTCGCAGCAGGCATCAACACCCCGCTACACAGCGGCCCCCACACCCGGCCCGGCCCCGGCCGGCAACCCCCAGGAACCGCCGGTGATCCGGCTGATGCGCCGGGCGGCCCGTTCGCCCGCCTTCCTGGTACCGGCCATCGCGTACACCTGTATGGTGGTGTGCAACCTGGTGGCGATTTTTCAAAATGCGTCCCCGGCCACGGTGGACTGGTATTTAGCCCAGCTGGCTCCCTACGGCACCAATGCCCAGCTGGAGTCCCTGTCCGATACTCTTTCCACCGCGCTCACGGCTTCCGCGGGCGGGTCCCTGGTGGGCTATATCCCTTCCATTCTGGTGGCGGTGGGCATCTGGATGACCTTTGCCTCGCTCAGGGATGAGTCTGGTGCCCCCATCAAAACCGCCGGCCTGACCATCATCCGGGTCATCCAGATCATTGGTCTGGTGCTGTTTGGACTGGCGATGGTGCTGGTTCTGATTTTGGTCGGCGCCATCCTGATGATGTTGAACGCCTACGAGGACGCCGGTACAATGGCCGGTGTGGGCGTGGTGCTGGCGCTGCTGCTTGGCGGCCTTGTGGTGCTGGCGATCCTCTATTCGGTAAAAACCATCACCACCATCGACGGCTTCCGCAGATCCATCTGGACCGGCAAGCCCCAGGGCAAAATCTCCACCTATGTGGCGGTGATCAGCATCCTCGGCGGTCTGCTTTCGCTCACCTCCGCGCTGACGGGCAATGTGTTCAGCGCTTTGGCCGGTGTGGCCAGTGCGGTGTCGGGCGTGGGATTCGGTGTCTTCCTGTTCCAGTACCGGGACTGGCTGCGCAGCCTGGAACAACAGGATACGGACGCCCCCGGCGCCTACACCTATAACTATAACGCCCAGCCCTGAGCCGCTGGGGGCCCGCGGTAAAAAACAAAACTCCCTGCTCCACCCAAAAGCGGAGCAGGGAGTTTTTGTTGAAAAATCCTTACAGAATGTCGATGTGTTCGCCGTTCAGGGCCTTGTTCATGCTGCGCACGGCGCAGAACTTGCCGCACATGGAGCAGGTGTCGTCGTGCTCGGGGGAGCGGTCCGCCCGGATGGCCTTGGCGGTCTCGGGGTCCAGGGCGCAGGCCCACTGGGCTTCCCAGTCCAGGGCACGGCGGGCATCGCCCATCCTGTCGTCGATCTCCCGGGCGCCCCGCACGCCCTTGGCAATGTCGGCGGCGTGGGCGGCGATCTTGCTGGCGATGATGCCCTGCTTCACGTCCTCCAGATTGGGCAGGGCCAGGTGCTCGGCGGGGGTCACATAGCACAGGAAAGCCGCGCCGTTCATGGCGGCAATGGCCCCGCCGATGGCGGCGGTGATGTGGTCGTAGCCGGGGGCAATGTCGGTGACCAGGGGGCCCAGCACATAGAAGGGCGCGCCCATGCAGATGGTCTGCTGCACCTTCATGTTGGCGGCGATCTGGTCCATGGGCACATGGCCGGGACCTTCCACCATGACCTGCACGTCTTTTTCCCAGGCGCGCTTGGTCAGCTCGCCCAGCCGCACCAGTTCCTCGATCTGGCACACGTCGGTGGCGTCTGCCAGGCAGCCGGGGCGGCAGGCGTCGCCCAGGGAAATGGTCACATCGTATTCCCGGCAGATGTCCAGAATTTCGTCATAGTATTCGTAGAAGGGATTCTCCTCCCCGGTCATGCACATCCAGGCGAACACCAGCGACCCGCCCCGGGACACAATGTTCATCTTGCGCTTGTGCTTGCGGATCTGGTCGATGGTCTTGCGGGTGATGCCGCAGTGCAGGGTCACAAAATCCACGCCGTCCTGGGCGTGCAGCCGCACCACGTCGATAAAGTCTTTGGCGGTCAGGGTGTCCAGGTCCCGCTGGTAGTGGATGACGCTGTCATACACCGGCACGGTGCCGATCATGGCGGGGCACTCGTGGGTCAGTTTCTGGCGGAAGGGCTGGGTATTGCCGTGGCTGGACAGGTCCATGATGGCCTCGCCGCCCATTTGCACGGCGGAAAGCACCTTCTGCATCTCCACATCGTAGTCCTTGCAGTCCCGGGAAACCCCCAGGTTCACGTTGATCTTGGTGCGCAGCATGGAACCCACGCCCTCGGGGTCCAGGCAGGTGTGGTTCTTGTTGGCGGGAATGACCACCTTGCCGCTGGCTACCAGGGGCAGCAGTTCCTCCACCGTCATCCGTTCCTTTTTGGCAACGATCTCCAGCTGCGGGGTCACGATGCCCTTGCGCGCCGCCTCCATCTGGGTGGCATAGTTCCGTTCGCTCATGGTGTGTTTGCTCCTTTGTTATGGTATTCAGTCCGCTTCTTCGGCGTAACGTCCCGTCAGGGCCCAGGCATGGTCCATGGGACCGCTGCCGTGGCCCAGGTCCAGCCCGGCGGCCAGCGCCCCGGAAAGATAGTCCTTCGACCGCTGTACGGCGTCGGGCAGGGCAAAGCCCTTGGCCAGGTTGGCCGCGATGGCGCTGGAAAGGGTGCAGCCGGTGCCGTGGGTGTTGGTGGTGGCAATGCGCTTGCCGGTAAACCACCGGGCGCCGCTGCCGTCCAGCAGCAGGTCGTTGGCATCGTTGATGCTATGCCCGCCTTTCAGCAGCACGGCGCAGCCGTAGCGCCCGGCAATGGTGCGGGCGGCGGCTTCTATGGCTTCGGGGCTGTCGATGACGGCATCCGCCAGCAGTTCCGCTTCGGGAATGTTGGGGGTCACCACCTGGGCCAGGGGCAAAAGCTCCCGGGTCAGGGTTTCCACGGCTTCGGGCCGGATGAGCCGCGCACCGCTGGTGGCCACCATCACGGGGTCCACCACGATGTGTTCGGCTTTGTAAAACCGCAGCCGCTCCCCGATGACCTCGATGAGGGCGGGGGAGGAAACCATCCCGATTTTCACGGCGTCGGGGCGGATGTCGGTGAACACCGCATCCAGCTGCTGGACCAGAAATTCGGGGCTTACTTCGGAAATTGCAGTCACGCCGGTGGTGTTTTGGGCCGTCAGGGCCGTGATGGCAGTCATACCGTAGACGCCGTTCATGGTCATGGTTTTGAGGTCGGCCTGAATACCGGCGCCTGCGCTGGAATCACTTCCGGCGATGGATAATGCTGTTCTCATGTGTATACCTCGCATTACTTTTGTAAAGCGGCAGAGAGTGGTGCCCCCGGTCTGCCGCCCGGCGGTCATCCGCCGATGGGGTTGTTGGTCTGGGTCATGGCGTCCGAGAGGGCGCGCAGGTCCCGGCAGGCGGCGGTGATGTCCTCGGCGGCAAAAATGGCCGAGACCACCGCCGCCCCGGCCACGCCGGTGCCCGCCAGCCGGGGCAGATTCTCCCGGGTGATGCCGCCGATGGCCACTACGGGGATGGGCACGGCGGCACAGATGGCCCGCAGCGTTTCGTGGGAGAGGGCGGTCACGTTGGTTTTGGTGGTGCTGCCGAACACCGCCCCGGCGCCCAGATAGTCGGCCCCGCCCTCGTAGGCCCGGCGGGCTTCCTCGGGGTTGTGGGCCGAAACGCCCACGATCAGTTTGTTCCCCACCCGGCGGCGGACTTCCTCCACCGGCAGATCATCCTGCCCCACATGGACGCCGTCGGCGCCGCAGGCCAGGGCCACTTCCAGATCGTCGTTGATGAGCAGCGGCACGCCGTACCGGCGGCAGAGTTCCGCCATGCGGCGGCCCAGGCGGATGAATTCCTCCCGGTCCAGCTGCTTTTCCCGCAGCTGCACACAGGTCACGCCTCCCTGCAGGGCGGCTTCCACCTGCTGCTCCAGGGTCTGGCCCCGCAGCCAGCTGCGGTCGGTCACGGCGTACAGCCGCAGCCGGTTTTTATCGAAGTTCATAGCGGGCTCCTTTTTCCAGTTGGTCGGGGGTCAGGCGGCAGATGGCGTCCATCAGGTAGGTGCGGTAGCTCCCGCTGCCGTCCAAAGGTCCCAGCCGGACGTGGGCCATCTCCCCGCACAGGCCCATGGCGCACACCGCTGCCGCGGCGGCTTCCAGGGGTTGGCCGGGGTTGGCCGCCGCAAAGGCCCCTGCCAGGCAGGAAAGCTGACACCCCGTGCCGGTGACCAGACGCATCATGGGGTGGCCGTTGCGGATGATAAAGACCCGCTGCCCGTCGCTCACCAGGTCCACCGCCCCGCTCAGGGCCACCACAGCCCCCGTGCGGTGGGCAAAGTCCCGCACCAGGGCACAGCAGGCGTCCAGATTGTCGGCAGTCACTCGCTGGGTACTGTCCACGCCGGGAGCGCCGCCCTGGCCCCGGGCCAGGGTTTCCACCTCGGAAAGGTTGCCCCGGATGACGGTGAACCGCACCTCCCGCAGCAGCCGCAGGGCGGTGGCGGTGCGCAGCTGCGACGCCCCGGCCCCCACCGGGTCCAGCACCACGGGGATGCCTTTTTGGTTGGCGGTTTTGCCGCAGGCCACCATAGCAGGGATGGTGGTGCGGTGCAGGGTGCCCAGGTTCAGCACCAGCCCGGCGGCGTGGGCCGTGATCTCGGGCACTTCGTCGGGTTCATCGGCCATGATGGGGGACGCCCCGCAGGCCAGCAGCAGGTTGGCGCAGTCGTTGGCGGTGACATAGTTGGTGATGGCATGGACCAGCGGCCGCCGGTCCCGCAGATTCTGGAGGAGCGGTGCAAACATAGGCGTTTCCTTTTTCAGTGGGAGAGGGTGTTCTGCATCCGGGTCAAAGCCCCGGTGCCCCGCAGGGCGTAGAGCAGCACGCCGGAAAGAAGGGACCCGGCGGCGGTGGAAACCAGGAAGGGCACGATGTAGGCGTAGAAGGCGATATCCCCGGCGGCCTGGCCCATAAAGAGGATGGCTACGGGGTAAGCGCACAGTCCGCCCAGGATGGAGGTGCCGAACACTTCCGCAATCAGGGTCAGGGGCAGGTTGCGGGTGCCGGCGTAGGCCAGGCCGCAGAGCAGCGCGCCGAACATACTGCCGGGGAAGGCCATCAGGCTGCCCAGACCCGTCAGGTTGCGGATCAGGCTGGCCACAAAGGCTACACCGATGCCGTACCAGGGACCCAGCAGCACGGCGCACAGGATGTTGACCATGTGCTGGATGGGGGCACATTTGCTGCCGAACATGGGGAAGGAAAACAGGCTGCCCACCACGGCGATGGCGCAGAAGATGCCCGCCAGGGCGAGCTTGTGGACGTTTTGATGTTTCATGGTAAAAACTCCTTTGCAGATAGGCGGAAAAGAGCCGTACAGCGACACTTTCCCGGAGGAAAACACACAGGGCAACCCCCTGTGCACGGAAAAAGCGGTCGAGGCTTGCTGGCCTCCTCTCACGCCGGAACACGGCTTCCCATCGCTGTACAAACCAGGCCCAGGGCGCTCCCCCTCGGCCCGCCGCGGCACTGCCCGCGAAGGCGGTTTCACTTCCTTTCCTGGCAAAGAAACAAAAAATCGGGAGACACCGTACGCGGTGCCTCCCGAAAAAAGTACAATTTCCCACGACTTCCTACGGCGGCATTATCCGCATCAGGTGTAAGGGTCGAAGGTGATTCCTTCCTCTCAGCCTGTCCACACAAGCTCCCCCGGTTATTCTGTTTGGTTGTTATTATAGCCCCCGGCCGGGGCGGCGTCAATGGATTTCGGCAAAAAAGTGGGGCGGCCTTCAGCCGGGCAGGGGAATGAGCTGCCCTTTCAGCGCCACAGCGCACAGATACAGCGTCACAGGCTGGCCGGTCAGGCGGTGCAAAATCATGCCGTAGGCGCGGATCTGCGGGGTGTAGGCGGTCCGCAGCCGGTCGGCGTAGGCGGATTCGCTTTCTCCGGGCTGCAGGCAGTCGGTTTTGTAGTCCACCACCGTCCAGCCTTCGGGGGTCTGCACGGCCAGGTCCAGCACGCCGTTGAGGTCGATGGGCCGGCCATCGGGCACTTCCTTTACAAGGTTCTTCCGGATATGCCGGTACAGGGCGTCGGCCGGGTCGGGCAGAGAGAGATAGAACGGGAATTCCGCCAGAGCATGGCCCCGGGCCATCAGGGAGCGCAGCGGCGAGTCTTCCCGCAGCAGCGGCGCGCAGGCGTCGGCGGCGGCACGGGTCAGCGTCGCCACTGCCTGCGGCCGGGTGGGGGCACTGTCCTGCCCCAGCAGCAGGCGGCATTGGGCTTGGGTCAGCGGTTCCCCGGGCAGGGTTTCTTCCACGGCCTGTTCGGCCAGCCGGTCCAGCGCCGGGCCGCCCCACACGCCTGCGTTGACGGCCAGTTCCATGGTGCGGTGAACGATGGTGCCCCAGTCGCTGCCGCGGGGGACGGCGGCGGAAGGGGAAGCCGGTGCCGTGTCGTCCTCCGGGGAAATCACCGGTGTGTCGTCCTCCTGCAAGGTCCGGGCAGGCGGGGCGGGATGGTCCAGGCGGCTGGGGGTGATGGCCAGCCGGGCAGCGTCAGGCAGGCGATGGAGCGCCGCTTTCAGGGCCATGTCGTCTGCGGCATCGGGCAGGGTAAGGGGTGCGGTGACCGGGGCCGTTGCAACGGTTTCCGGCGCAAACAGGGCCGCGGCCGAAAGACCCGGCAGTACGTTGGAGGTGTCCCGGGTCAGCTCCTTCCCGCCGGTCAGTTCCTCCCAGGCATCCTGGGCGTTCCGGCTGCCGGATTTGTGGCCGATGATCAGAAGTTCCCCGGCGCGGGTGGCGGCCACATACAAAAGGCGCAGGCGCTCCGCCTCGGCGGCGGTTTGCTCTTTTTCGCACTGGGCTGCCCAGTCGGGCGGGGTGGCGGTAAAGGAACCACGGGAACCGTCGGGACCTTCCAGGGTGAAATTCGGGCAGAACCAGCACTTGCCGTCCTGCAGATGCTGCGTGGGCGGCCAGCTTTTGTGGACGCCCGGCGCCAGAATGACGATGCGCCCTTCCAGTCCTTTGGCTTTGTGCAGGTTCATGAGCTGGATTTCGTCGGCGTTGCTTTTGTAGGCCAGGGGATATTCCGCTTTGGTACCGGCCAGCCGGATGGCCTTGTTCAGCAACCCCTCCAGGCCCTGGTCAGGCCACTGGCGCAGCTGTGCCAGGTATTCGCACACCCAGCCGTGATCCTCGGGGTCGGGGGCGCCGTCCCACAGGCCGTAATCCCCGTGGAACAGTTCTTCCAGCAGCGCCATGGGCGGCAGGGTGCGGGCCAGGGCGCGCAGGACCTGCATACGCAGGATCATCTGCAGGGGCGGGCGCAGTTCCGCGGGCATCCCCGGCAGCAGCGCCTGCAGCGAATCCGCCCGGGTTTTCAGCAGATCATCCAGGGACTGCCGGGCAGCCTGCTGCAGGGCATAGAGCCGGGCGGGGCCGAACCCGGCGCGGGTCAGCAGCTGCACCTCTGCCACGGAAGAGCGCGGGTGGAGCAGAAAGTTGCACCAGTCTGCGCACCGGGCAATGGGGGCGGTGTCGGCCAGGGAATGGTTTCCGGTGGCGTTCACCGGAAGACCGCGCTGGCGCAGGGCCAGGCGGTAGCTTTCCACCTGCTTTTTGGTGTAGCACAGGATCAGAAAATCCCGGAAGCAGGCCTTCCCCCCGGCCACCGCCTCGGCGATCCAGGCGGCGATGCCGTCAGGGTTGTCGTTTTGGAGCTGATACACCGGTTCCCCGGCCACATTCGAACGCCGGGACTGCATGGGCAGGAAAGCGGCCTGCCCGGCATGGCCCTGCATCCTGGGGGCAAAGATGTGGGTGGCGTATTGGCACAGCGCCGGCGTGCTGCGGAAATTGAACTGCAGCCGGGCCACCTTACAGGTGGTGCCGGGTTCATCAAAGCGGTCCCGGACCTGGTTGTAGACTTCGATGTCGGCGCGGCGGAAGCGGTAGATGGACTGCTTGGGGTCGCCCACCAGAAAAAGGCTGCCCGGACGCAGCACACAGCGGGTCCAGTCATCCCGGAGTCCCTCCGGCGCGGCGGACAGGTAAAACAGCATCTGGGCCTGGATGGGGTCGGTATCCTGGAACTCATCCACGTAGACGATGAACTGCCGGGCGGCAAAATGGGCGCGGGCGGCCGGGCTGTTCCGCAGCATATTCCGGGTGTGCCGCAAAAGGTCGTCGTAGCTGACCAGACCGCGGGCGGTCATATCCTGCTGCATGGCCTGGCGGCACTGCAGCAGCGTGCGGGTGACAACGGCGTGCAGCAGTTCCGATGTGAGCCTTTTCAGTTCATCAAACGGTTCCTTGCGTTTTTTCAACAGGTGGTAACAGGCAAGCATAAACTGGCATTCCGGTTTTGCCTGGTACTGCTGTACCGCCGAAACGCATGCGTTGCGATCTGCCTCGGCCTGCCGGATCTTTTCCTTGTCGCTTTTTTTGGCGTTCTGCTGTTTTTTCAGCGCCTTGCGGGCTTTTTCCTGCGCGTTATAGGCGGTTTGGTAAGCATTCCGGCAATCGGAGAGAGGGTCTTGCGCCTGCGCCGCAGCCACCAGCTGGATGTCGAATTTTTCTGTTTTGCCATCACTTTTGAGGATGGGCAGCGTGCATTTCGTTTCCCGGGGCTGCTTCATGCCGGCAAACTGTTTTGCCAACTGGAGCCAGCCCGGAACCTGCCGGAAGCAGGTGATGGGCGGGTAGGAGAGAAGCTGTTCCAGCACGGGGGTGCGCCAGCCGGACGGCCATGCGGCGGAAAAGCCGCCGGTCCAGTCCTGCCGCATGGCTTCCGCCAGGCGGACGGCCTGCTGCTCCATTGCCCCCCGCGCGGCATCATCCAGGCAGACAATCTCCTCGTCGCCGCAGGCCAGCAACTGGCGGAAACTTTCCACCAGCGAGGAAGGCTGGATGCCCAGGTCCTGGGCCGCAGCGAACCAGTCGGCGTGATCGCGGCAGCACGCGTTGAAAAAATGGGTGCGGTAGCGGGAACTCTCCTCCTCATCCTGCAGGGTGAAGGAAAAGGGAAGCCCCGTTTCCAGCGGCATCTCTCGCAGCAGGCGCTGGCAGAAGCTGTGGATGGTGCTGATCTGGATCTCATCCATCCGGCGCAGGACTTCCTCCAGCCGTGTAAACTCGTCGCCGGCGGCTTGGTTCCGGCGCGCCAGCAGGGTGTTGGTCAGGCGCTCCCGCAGCTGGTTGGTGGCTTTGTTGGTAAAGGTGATGGCCACCAGCTGCTTGGGGTCGCAGAATCCCGTGGCCAGCTGGTTGACCATTCGCTCCACGATCAGATGGGTCTTGCCCGCACCGGCACCGGCTTCCACCAGCCAGTTGGTGCGGTAGGTGGCAGGGTCCCCGGTCAGCGCGGCGCGCAGGCCCAGTTCTTCTTTCTCTGTCATCTCAGTGCCCTCCTTTCGCGGGGCAGAAGCCATGATAGGGGCAGTAGGCGCACCACGCCGCAGAATCGCGGACCGGCGCATCGTCGGGGGTGGGGACCCAGTGATCCTCTTCCCATTGCAGGCAGGGGTCACAGGCCGGGGCGTCCGCCGTATCGCACAGATAGGTGAGGAAGGACTCCAGCTGTTGAACCGCTTTTTTCCGGTCCGGCCCGGTCATGGGCAGTTCCACCGTGCTGCCGTCGGCAAGACCCTCATACCGGGCGCGCTGTACGTCACCGGGGCGGTTTTGCAGGGCTTCGGCCGCCAGGGTGTAGAGCAGCGGCTGTACATAGTGTTCGGGATGGCTGCGGTATTTGTCCACACGGCCTGTCTTGTAGTCCACAATGGCCAGACTGCCGTCGGGCGCCTGGTCCAGCCGGTCGATGCTGCCCTGGACCGACAGCGTATACTGACCGATGGGGATGGTCAGCGGTGCGTCCGTCCCGCCGAAGGAAAGTTCCGTCGCCAGGACCTTGTACCCCTCGGGCAGGGTGCGGCAGCCCGCCGCCACCAGGGCCTGGATTTTGCGGATGTCCTTCTCCACCAGGGCTTCGGCGGCGGGGGGATAACTTTCCCGCCGCAGACCGATCTGCTGCTTTAGCAGGGTGTCGACATCGGGTGCAGGGGAGGTCTTCGGGTCAAAATAGGCCTGCAGGACGCTGTGTACCAGCGTGCCCAGCTCGTTGACTTCCAGCCAGCGGGTGCGGGGCCAGGGGAAGGGCTGTTCGGTGGGAATGTGCAGAAAATACTGCAGCATGAAGCGGTAGGGGCACTGGATGGCAATTTCCAGGGCGCTGGCGGACAGCGGCGTCTGTGCCAGCCAGGTGGTAAAGTCCGGGAAGGTCTTGCTGCCTTCCGTTTTTTCGGCTTCAGCCGGGGCAACAGGCGGGACGGCGGGCAGGCCGGAGGGGTTGGTGAAGCCGAAGGATTCCTCCTGGGCGCCGCAGTCCTGCAGCAGTTGGGTGTAGAGCAGGGCGGGGGGCTGTTCCAGCAGGTCTTCCACCGTGTAGGAGGGACGCAGCAATACCACCTGACCCTGGGCGGAGAAGAGCAGCCGCCGGAGCGAAACGGTCAGGGGTTCTTCCGGCAGGGCCGGTTCCCCGCCGAAAGGCAGCGGCTGGGGCGGGGTGAGCAGTTCCGCCGCCGAAAGGCCCGGTACGTACAGCACTTCGGCACCGCAGCCCAGGCACTGGGCAAAGCTGGCGCAGAACAGGGCGCCGGGGCGCGGCCCGCTGCTCAGATAGCGGCTGTTGTCCATGGCGGGCAGCAGATCGGTCAGCAGATTGGCGCCGGGCTGGGGCGTCAGCTGCTGCAGCAGGGCGCGGATCTGGGCCAGGGCGGCTGCCGATTCACCGTCGGGGATGGCAATGGATTCACGCAGCAGATCGGCAAGCGCCTGCTTTTGACCGGCGCCGGGGGTCAGCGCTGCAAAAAGCCGGGTGAAGAAAGGCTCCCATTCCGGGCGGATGGCGGCCAGCGCCTTGGAGTCCTCCTTCCGGGGCGTCCACAGCAGCTTGTAGCGCTCCCGGCCCCAGGCGATGTTCTGGCGGCGCAGCTGGCGGGCCAGCTGCGCCGCGTGGGGGACCCGGAAGCCGGGGTATCCCAGCAGGTCCAGAAAAGTTTCCGCCTCATAGCCGTGCTGCTGCCAGGCCTCCAGGCCCCGCAGCAGGGAAGCCGGTGCGGAACCGGCCAGCGGGATGCCGCCGTCCACCGCCACGGGCAGACCGGTGCGCTTGCCCTCCTGCCACAGCTGCAGCGCCGCCGCGGGGGAGGGCACCGCCACCGCGGCCCGGTCCGGGGCGATGCCCGACCGGGCCAGGTCGCCCAGGATCCAGCGGATCTCATTTTCGGTGCCGCGGCACTCCACAAACCGGCAGCGGGGCTTAAGCCGGTCGGCCAGTTCCCGGTCTGTGCCGGAAGGCAGCGGCAGCACGGTTTCCTGCCCGTGGGTCAGGGTCCGCCACAGTTGTGCTTCCAGCGGCGTCAGGCCCACGGCGTCCAGCCGGGCAAAGGCCACGGCGGGCAGGTGTACGGCCCCCTGTTCCAGCCGCTGGATGGCCAGGCGGTAGAGCCCGGGCCGGGTCAGCTGCCGGTTCCGGGTCAGGGTTTCCTCCACATCCTGCCGCACCGGAGCCAGGGGGTCATCGGCGGGCAGTTCCCGGCAGGCCAGGGCGTCGTTTTCCAGCTGGCGCCACACGGCCCGGGCGGCATCCAGCCCTTTCAGGTGGGCGGCGCCCGGTACGGGATGCCGGCACAGGCTTTGCCGTACCAGCTCTTCGGTCTGCAGCCGGGTCAGGGGCTGCAAGCCCTCGGGACCGGCGGTGGCCCCGGCACAAAGTTCCATTGCCAGCGTAAAAAGGGAGTGGGCCGTCACACCGGCCACCGGTACGCCGCGGCGGGCGGCCTGTGCCAGCAGCCGCTGCCCCACGCTGCGGGAGGGGGCCAGCAGGATGCGGTGGGCCGGCTGCCCGGCGGTGAAGTCTGTCAAACCCTGGAGGAAGCAATCGTTTTGCATACAAAAACCTCTTTTACAGGTGGTTTCAGTCGATGCCGCGGGCCTCGCGGTAGAGGGTACGGGCGTAGCCGTCGGTCATGCCGCTGAGAAAATCGGTGGCCATCAGGATGCGCAGATAGAGGTCGGTTTTCTCATCGCCGGTGCGGGCGCGGCGGTAGTCCAGCAGATGTTCCCGGGGCAGGGTGGCCAGGTATTTGCGGTCGGAGCTGGTGGGCTGGCAAAGTGCATCCTGGTAGGCTTCATCGAAGCAGAGCACGGCGTGGACGTATTTTTCCAGCAGGAAGGTCACGATGGATTCCGCCGCCAGTTCCAGCCGCAGGATGCCGGCGGAGTCATAGGCGTACTCGGCGGTAATATCCTTCAGGATCTGCAGTGTCAGCACGTGGTTGGTCTGGTAGAACAGATCCTCCTGGTAGGTGCCGGCCATGATCTCGTCATAGCTTTTGTTGAAGCGGTAGATCGCCACATACATCAGCCAGTTGCGCACCTGCAGCAGCCAGGTGTGGAAAAGGGCGGCTTCGTCCCGGTCGGGGCCGGCCTCCTGCCGCATCTGTTCCAGCTCCTGCAGCAGCCGCTCGCTGTAGTCGGCGGGGGTGCCGTGGGGCAGGGTACCGTTCCGGAACTGGTCGCGGTAGGCCCCGCGATACCGGTTGAGGAACTGCTCCATGGTGAACAGCCCCTTGTTCAGGGCGTCCTCCAGGTCGGCGGTGGCGTAGGCGATGTCGTCGGCGGCTTCCATCAGGTAGGTCAGGGGATGGCGGCAGACGGCGCCGGCGGCGTCGTGCATGGCCAGCGTGTCGGTTACGGTGCGGAAAATCTCTTCCTCGGCGGCAAAGTAGCCCAGTTTGTGGCGGCGGATGTCGGGGTCTTTGCGGTTGAAGTGCATCGAGTCGGTGGGGTATTTCAGCAGTGCGCCGATGACCGCCATGGACAGATTGATGCTGCCGCCCCGGGCCGCTTTGCCCAGCAGCCGCAGGGCCTGGGCGTTGCCCTCAAAGTTTTCCAGGTCCCGGGCCATCTGGGGCGTCAGCCATTGGCGCAGGGGCTGGCCCTTGTAGGTCAGGCGGTCCAGGGCGCCGCGGAACCATTCCCCGATGAGGGCTTCCCCGAAATGACCGAAGGGCGGATTGCCCAGATCATGCAGCAGTGCCACACAGGCCAGCACCGACGGAATCTCGGTGCGGTACTGCTGCAGTTCGGCCCGGGCGTACTGGCTGCGGTCGTCGGTGACCATCATGCCCAGCTGCCGCGCCACGGTGGAAACCTCGATGGAGTGGGTCAGCCGGGTGCGCACAAAATCCCCCTTGTCCAGCGGGTAGACCTGGGTTTTGTCCTGCAGGCGGCGGAAGGCGGCGCTGCTGACCAGGTTGCTGTAGTCCAGCTCAAAAGTGTTGATGGGGAACCGGGCAAACTGGTCGGGCAGGGCGGGGCTTTCGGCCAGTTTGCGGTCGCTGAGCAGATGTTTCCAATCCATAAGGGACATCCTCCTTATACAACGCCCGAAAAACGGGCGGATCTGATGAAGTTTTACATTTTCAGTATAGCAAAGCCCCCGGGGCATTACAACAAAATCCAACGGTTTATCCCAAGAAAAAACGGCTGCCCGCCCAAGGGCGGACAGCCGGGAGTCAGGGCCGGGGACTGTGCCGGTCCTGCAGCAGCGAAAGGCAGCGGGTGAACATTTCCAGGGCGTCGGTGTCCTCGTAGAGAAAGAGCATCCCGTTCCGGAAGGCAAAGCCGTAGCAGGGGGTGCCCGGCGGTGCGTCCTGCCGGGGCAGGGCCAGGGCCCAGCGCTGCCCCTGGGGCAGGTCTTCCAGCACCCGGTCCACAAAGTCGGTGTAATACCGGGCGGAACAGGGGGATTCGCTTTCTGCCGTCACCAGG
Organism: Candidatus Gemmiger excrementigallinarum; assembly: GCA_019116445.1. Lineage (GTDB taxonomy): Bacteria > Bacillota > Clostridia > Oscillospirales > Ruminococcaceae > Gemmiger > Gemmiger excrementigallinarum. The sequence continues at coordinate 53,128 of DXBP01000029.1, read as the reverse complement.
CCGTCGGCGTGCTGGTCCACGATCAGCAGGTCGGTATCGGGGCAGACCTGGCCGCGAGGGGTGCGCAGCAGGCAGTTCACCACCGGCGTTTCGATCTGCAGCCAGGTGGGATGGGACCGGGCCGGATGGGGGTACAGCAGCCCTTGGAGGTGGGACCGTTCATACAGCATCTGGCCCAGGGCCTGGGGGTCTTCCAGCGGATCGGCGGGGCGCAGCAGGGCAAGGCCGTCGTCCGTGACCAGCCGGTTCCCCGCAGCGTCGGTGCCTTCCCGGTCCTGGAAGGTCAGCACCGGGCCATGGGCGGTCAACAGGCGGAAGGGGGTGTCCGCCGGTGCCGGATGGCGGGCGGGAACGGGCAGCGGGCGGGGACTTTCCAGCAAAAAGCGGGCCAGGCGGCGCAGGGCTTTGTCATCCCCCGCCAGGTGGATGGCCACCGGCAGGCTGTTCAGCAGCCAGAAGATCTCCGGCTGCATCAGCTCGGTGTCCAGGGCAAAGACCGGCGGGTTGCGGGCCTCGCTCCCCGCTGTCACGGTCAGGGCGGTGCGGGCCCAGCGGTCCAGGCTGGCAAAGCAGCACACCCGGTGGGGCAGGCGGACACGGTAGGGGTCGGCGGCATCGGGCTCGGCGTCGTACAGGGCGGCCAGCACCCGGCGGCAGTTGGCCGAGCGGAACGCCCCCTGTTCCATCAGGGTGCAGAAGGTTTCGGTACAGCACACCGCCAGCCCTGCTTCGGCCAGCAAGGGGGCACAGTTGATCCGTTCCAGGGTGATCATCTCATGCCTCCGTTTGGTCGGGGGCGGGGCGGTTGTGCCCCAGCCCGCAGGGCAGCGTGCTCTGCTCCTCCAGGGCGCGGAACCCGGATTCCAGGTCTTCCACAGCCCGGCGCAGGTCGCCCTCTGTCAGCTGATTCAGCGATGCGGTGTGGAAGTTCATCTCCTTCACCAGGCGGTGAGCCTGCACGGTCAGGCAGCTTTCCAGCAGGCGGCGGGCTTCCCGGCCGGAACCGAAATCCTCCTGCCGGGCGCGGTGCTGGAAGTAGGGCACCACCATGCTGCGCCATGGAGCGGGCAGTTTCAGGCCCCGCTCCTCCGCCAGCGTGAAGAAGATCTGCGGCAATTCCTTCTCGGGGCTGTAGGGGTCAAACTGGATGGTGTGGGTGATGCGGCTGGCCAGACCGGGGTTGGCGTTCAGGAAAGAGCGCATCCGGTTGTCGTGGTCGCCGCCGTAGCCCGCAAAAATCACCACATGGTTGGCGGGCAGATTCTCCAGTTCAATGCAGAGCTGGCCCATGGCCTCCTGGGCAAAGTGGTCGTTGTTGGCGCCGTGCTGGCCGGATTCCGCCAGGGCATAGGCTTCGTCGATGAAAATAAAGGCGTGGGACTCAAACAGGTTGTGGATCATCGGCGCGGTCTGCCCCACAAAGGGGGCTTTCAGCTGGGCGCCCGACACCTGATGATAGTCGCAGAAGGTATCAAAGCCATCATCCAGCAAGTCCTCTTTTTCCAGCCATTGGTGGAGCATCCGGGCGGCGGTGGTCTTGCCGGTGCCGGGGGCGCCGGCAAACAGCAGCACCTGACCGTGCTGGGAGGAGGGCAGCTCCTTGGCACGGCGTTCCTGGTCAATGCGCATGGTATCCACCACGCTGCGCAGCTGGCGTTTCACATTTTCGCAGCCGTACAGCTGGATTTCGGGCCGGGCGGTGCGCTTTTTGGGGGACTTTTTCTGGTTGCTGGTCAAAGTCAGCGGTTTTAGGGCCTGCTGCCGGGTCAGCACCAGGGGATGGTGGTTGCCGTACAGGTGGTCCAGCAGCCGCACATATTTGAGCAGGTTGGTGTTGGTTACGCCGTAGCTTTTGGCGCGGAAAGATTCCAGCCGTTTCAGCACGGTTTCCGGGCGGCAATCTGCATCCAGACTCAGATTTCTTTCCTCCAGCAGCTGCTTCAGCAACAGCTTGTTGTACTGGCTGGCCGGCTTGGGCAGGTGCAGCGTTGCCACATCGGCCGCAAAGCTGAACTGCAATTCGTTGGCGATGCGCACGGTGTTGCTCTCAAAGGCCGAGAAAAAGCTGTCCCGGGGCTGCCAGTTGGTCAGGGGCATGACCACCAGTGTCAGGGAGCGCATGGCGGTCTGGCGGTTCAATTCCTCCATCAGCTCGCTGTCGCTGGCATCCGGGCACGGAAGCAGCAGAATCAGGGGATGTTCACAGGGCAGCTGGCTCCAGTGGGGCAGCCGAATCTTTTCGCCCTGCTTGGTGAGCATATAATTGTCCGACGGTTCGCTTTCCTCATCAAAAAAGGAAGGATGCGTTTTCATAGAGTAAATGGGCAGCGTGTTCTGAAAAAACACGGGATCGCAGTGGGGACACTCGCACGCCACGGTGCGGTCAAGGTTGTAATCTTCGGCATCCAGAAGTGTGTCCAGATACACGGCTCCATGGCGGGCAGCCACATAGGCGGCTGCCAGCAGGCCCAGCTCTTTCGTTTCGCTGCGGATCACGCAGCAGGCATGGGACTTGTCCAAGCGCAGATTCCGCAGGGGTTTCAGATGGGGCGCCAGGTCCAGGTCGGCGTCTATCATTTCTTCGTTCATCGGGGGCAGCTGCAGGGCGGGAATGCTGGCGTGAATCTTTTGAAACGGAATGTTGACCTGCTCTACAAAGGGCATATTCAACTGTTTGGGCAAGGACTTCTTCATGGTGATTTCTCCTTTCCTTCAAGGCAACATTCAGCGCGGGAAGTGCCGCGCGTCGGCGTCCAGGCTGCGGAGATAATCCGCCAGTGCCTGGTGGAACACCACTCGGGCGTCGTCATTCCGGGTGATGGTGATACGGTGTTCTTCCTCGTCCACGGCGAAGCAGAGGCAAGGCCCCCTGACGGCGCGGGCCGGGGCCCGGGAGGAATTCTCCCGTTCCGGTACAAAGACCCGGCGGCTGGCCCCGGCGGGACGATTGCGAAGAACGCTGCTCAGCAGCAGGGGCCAGCCGGGATGTTTGCAGCCCACCGGGACCGTGCAGGCGTACTGCTCGCCGGTGGGCAGCCGGTCGATGATCCACAGTGTGGGATAGCGGTATGCCAGCGGGGCGGAACAGGAACTTTGCTTCCCTGCAATACCCCGGTCAGGCAGGGCGCTGCGGACCTTCCAGCCCCGCAGGGATTCCAGCCATTCGTCCCAAACTTCCGGCGGGTCGGCGTCCTCCCGCAGGGGGGCGGGGGTCTGCCATCGCCATTGGGCAAAGGCGTCCTGCCAGCTTTCCCGGTAAAAGACTTCCATGGGGAACGGGCGGGCCGGGCCGGGCAGCGGGCGGCGGCGATGGGCCAGGGCGGCTTCCAGTTCGTGGAGCACCAGACCGGGCCGTGCCGGGAACGGCAGGAGCGGGCAGGCTGCTGCCGGTACGGGGGCCCCGTTGCGGTACAGCGTCAGCGGTACCCCGGCGGGGCCGAACTGTACCCACAGGTCGTGCCAGGCGGCGGTCAGCAGCGCGTCGGGGTCTTTCGTCGGAAGGCCCAGGCCCCCGATGCGGTAGTTCGCCACCCCCTGGCGGAAGGCTGCCCGGGCATCCTCATCCCGGGTGATGGTGATGCGGTGGGTTTCCTCCTCCACCGCAAAGCAGAAACAATGCCCGGTGGCGATACATTCGGCGTCCTTCATGGGGGTCCAGGACTCCGGCACAAAGACAAGGCGGTGAGCACCGGCGGGCAGATGGCGGATGGCCTGGCAGAGCAGTTCCACCCAGGCGGGATACAGGGCCTGGTGGAAGGTGTAGGCGTGCCATTCACCGGCGGGCAGCCGGTCCAGGACCCACAGGCGGGGATAGTTCACATCCAGCGGCCAGTTCCAGGGCACACCCATCGGTACGCCCCGGTCGGGCAGGCAGCTGCGGATCTTCCAGCCCCGCAGGGCGTTCAGCCACCGGTTGTCCGGCGGCAGGCAGGCGGTGGTTTCCGACGGGAGGGCGGAAGATTCCCGCCGCCGGCATCGGTTGGCGGTGCGCCAGACGCCGCGCCCGTAGTCGCTGATGGGGAAGGGATGGCTCCGGCGGGGCAGGGGACGGCGGCGAGAGGCCAGGGCCTGGTCCAGCAGTTCCACCAGGGGGAAGGTCTGGGCCGGGAACAGGGCGGCAAAACGGGGCAGCGCCCGCGGCGGCATGGGGCCGGTGAAGCCGCGGTAATGCAGCGTCAGCGGCCGGTCTATCCAGGCGGGGGCGGGATCGTGGTGATCCCATACCGCTTCCATCAGCACCCACAGGTCGTCCCAGGTGGCGGCCAGCAGCAGCGGGTCGGTCCCGTCCAGAAAGGCGTCCAGAGAATAGTGCATCTGGGTGGGAAGCCCCGCCCGGCCGTTGAAGGTCAGTACCCTTTGCAGCCCGGTGAGATAGTTGTCGGAATCGTCGGTGACCTTCCAGGGCAGGGCGGGGGCTTCCCGCGCCGGGCAGGAAAGCCGCACCACGGGGATGGCGTCCCAGGGGCAGACCCTGCCTTGGGCGGTATCCCGGTTCAGGTCCGCCTGTGTATCATAGAGCCAGAGTTCAATCTGTGGGCCGGGCATGGAAACCGAACCTCCTTGGAGTGAATGTGTCAGCCGTTGGCGGCGGGTTCTTCCAGTACCTCATCAATAAGGCCGTAGTCCCGCGCCTGGGCCGGGGTCATGAAGTTGTCCCGGGTGGTATCGTGGTCGATCTGCTCAACGCTTTTGCCGGTGTAGCGGGCCAGCAGGCTGTTCAGCTGGGTGCGGGCCGCCGCAATGGAAGCCGCCGCCACCTGGATGTCATCACATTTGCCCACGGCGCCGCCGCTGGGCTGGTGGATCATCACCTGGCTGTTGGGCAGGGCGTACCGGCGGGCACCGGCGGCCAGCAGCACGGCCCCCATACTGGCCGCCTGCCCCAGGCAGTAGGTGTATACCGGATGGCGGCACTGGCGCATCACATCGTGGATGGCCAGCCCGTCGGTGACCGACCCCCCGGGACTGTTGATGTACAGGTGGATGGGGGCGTCGCCGGGCTGGGCGTCCAGATACAGCAGCGCGCCGGTAAGTACCTCGGCCTGTTCGGTGTTCACGGGGCCGTTCAGCGTCAGGATGCGCTGTTCCAGCAGGGCCGAGCTCAGGTCGCGGGTACGGCCCTGTTTATCGCAGACAAGGGGAATCGTATTCATGCAAGATCGCTCCTTTTTTCAGATGGGGTGGTTCCGGAGGGGATGGTTACAGCATACCACCCTGATTTTAGTACCGTGAAAATTTTCCCGGATGATTCTGCTGGTTGCGGCGCATCAGCGCCCCGGCGGCGTCGGCAAAGGCCTGCAGCCCTTCGTACCCGTCGTACAGGGTCAGGCTGTCCCTGTCCACACAGAAGGCGTAGGGGGCGCGGCAAAGGTCCTCGGCCTGCAGGTCCTCGGGGGCGCAGTCCAGGACCAGCACCCAGCAGCGCACACCGGGGCGGTGGTCGTTCAGCGCGGCGGCGGCCCCGGCCAGATCGGCATAGCTGTGCAGGTCATGCACCCGGCGGCCGTAAAAGTCCTCCCCCTCGGGGGTTTCTTCCGCCACCAGCAGGGTGCAGGGGGCGTGCAGGCACAGTTCGGCGGGCGGGGCGTAGTGCATCCGGTTGCGGACCTGCCGCCCGGCGGGCAGCCCTGCGGGGATTTCGTCGGTTTCCCCGTGGGGATAGGGGCGGGGCATCCGGCGGGCACAGGCTTTCCAGGCCGCTACCGCCATACAGGGAACGGCGAATTGCAGCCGGTCCGATACCTGGGCCCGGCGGAACAGCGCGGCACCGGATACATCCGCGCAGCAGGGCAGGGTACCCCGGGGCATCTCGGCCGTCAGCTGCAAAAAGTAGGCGGCGTTGGTGCGCCCATCGGGGCCCTGGCGGCGGCGCACATAGTCGGCAGCCAGGGCAAAATCCTGCTCGGTCAGGGTGTGGCCGAACCGCTGCAGCAATCCCCGGGCGGCTTCATGGGCTTCCCCGCGGGCCATGTAATCCACCGGGCTGCGGCGGCAGATCTGGAACAGCAGCTCGCCGTACCAGGCATCATCGGCAGCGGGAATGGTCAGCACCGGCCAGCCGTCGGGTGCGGGCGCCTCGGTGGTCTGCAGCAACAGCACCGGCCCGGTGCTGCGTTCCAGCGCCTGGACGGCGTCTGCGGCCAGCGGCTGGTCTCGCCACTGCTGCACCAGCACCGGCAGGGGGCAGCCCGCCGGCAGGGCAGGCTGCAGGGAGGATGCCCCGGGGGTGCCGGCAGGCAGGGCCCGGCAGACCCGTACCTGCCGTTCCGTTGCGGCGGGGCCGCCTGCGGAAAAATCCGCCAGCTGTTCCTCCACATAGTCCCTCAGTGCCGCGGGATCGGCGCAGCGGTCGGTCAGCGGGGTCAGGTCCAGCGCTTCCCGGTAGAGCACCAGGGGCAGCAGCCGGGCGGCGGCATCCTGGGCGTGGCCCAGGCAGTCCCCCCGCACCGCAAAGCAGCGGGGCAGTCCGGCCTGCAGCAGGGCAACGGCCGCCCCGGTCAGATGGGGCGTTTGCAGCAGCTGGGCCAGCGGTGCCCAGAAGCCCCTGGGAATCTGGAGGAATTCCTCTTCGCGGGCGTTGCGGCGGTATAAAACAGGCTTCCATCTGGTGATCTTCACAGTACAAAACTCCTTTCTCCGGCATCGGTGCGGGCGTAGCGTGCCAACGCCTTCAAAAAGCTGCGCAGGGCGTTGGTGCCGTCGGTCAGCGTTACGGTGCGGCGTTTCAGGTGAAAACCAAAGTACAGGCTGCACCGGCTCAGCTCCTGCAAACTGCGCGGGGCATCCCCGCCCAGGTCCAGCACCAGTACCCAGCGCTCGGCGGTGCCGGCGTCTTTCAGGGCGGCTTCAAACAGCGTGGGGTAATCCTCCCAGTCCCCGGGGTCCCCTTCCAGGGCGGACCAGTGACCGTCGGCGTGGCGTTCCAGCTGCAGCAGGGTCATGGCGGGGCGGCCGAAGCACCGGGCGGGAAATGCCTGCTGCCGTTTGTCGTGGATGGCATAGTCGGTGCCAAGTCCCGGCAGAATGCTGCCCACACGGGGCACCGGCAACGCATCCAGCAGCAGGTCCAGGTCCGGGGTCCGCCAGCTGTCAGGGTCCTGCCAGTGGAAAAGCACCGGCTCAAACCCGGGCCCCGGCACCCGCATGGCCCCGTCCTCGGTATCCCCCAGGGTGTCCTGCCAGGTCAGCACCGTCAGATCGCTGCCGTCCCGCACCAGGCGGTAGGGGGCGGGATGGGCGCCCATCTCCAGGGGAATCCGTCCGCCCCGCGCCAGCGCCTGGCGCAGCCGGTCCACCATGGGGGCGTCCCCGGCCAGGTCGATGGGCAGATCCAGCCGGTTCAGCGTTTCCCACACATCGGCATCGCACAGGTCTTCGGTCAGAGCCAGGCAGAGGTTGCCGGTACAGGCAGGGACCGGGCGGCCCCCGGGGATTTTCTGCCGCAGGCGGGGCAGCAGCGGGTGGTCGGCGGGCAGGGCGGCTGCCGCTGCCACGGCCAGGGCGGCCTGCAGTGTGCGGTCAAAGCAGGCAAGGGGCCGCCTGCGGCCGTCGGCCTCCACCAGATAGCAGGGATCGGCGTCCAGGTGCACCCGGCCCAGGGTCAGCCGCTGCAGCACCATTTCACAGGCAAGGGTGTGCATCCGGTTTTCTTCCTGCAGCAGGGGCAGCACGGCCAGCGGATCGGGGCAGTTGGTATGGCATCCTTGCATAATGTCGGCCAGCAGACTGCTGTGCCGGTGGTCATGGGTGGCGCAATACAAAGTGATCATAAAAATCTCTCCTTGGATGGGGGGCGTTTACAGCACGGAACCTCTTTTTCGGGGAGGGGCATCGGCGTAGCGCAGCAGGACTTTCAAAAAACTGCGCAGGGCATCGGTGCCGTCGGTGAGCGTTACGGTGCGGCGTTTTAAGTGGAAGCAATAGTACAGGCGGCACCGGGTCAGCTCCCGCAGACAGGGCGGCTCCTGCCGGTCCAGGTCCAGCACCAACACCCAGCGCTCGCGGTCACCGGCTCCCTGCAGGGCTTCCTCGAAGAGGACCTGGTAGCGGCGGCAGGGTTCCAGGGACCGTTCCCCGGCATACCAGCAACCGTCGGCGTCCCGTTCCAGCTGCAGCAGCGTCATGGCGGGACTGCCGGTGCGAGGGCACGGGAACAGATACTGGTGCAGCCGGTCCCGGATGGCATAGCGGGTGTGCAGCGGGGGCGGGGCGGGATTGGCGCGGGGCAGCGGCAGATCTTCCAGCATCGTGACCAGGTCCGACCGGCACCAGCTGGCGGGATTCTGCCAGTGAAAGCCCACCAGATCGAACCCGTCGCCATCGGTGAGCAGGGTACCGTCCTCAGCCTTGCCGGGGGCATCCTGCCAGGTCAGCACCGCGGGGCCGCGCCCGTTGCGCACCAGGCGGTAAGGGGCGGGGCGGGAATCTTGCGGCTGTCCGTTCCGGAGCGCCTGGCGCAGCCGTGCCACATCCCGTACATCCCCGGCCAGGGCAACGGGCAGATCCAGCGCGTTCAGTGCCTCCCAGGTGCAGGCATCGCAAAGATCCGGGGTGAGTGCCAGACAGGGCCAGCCGGCAGCACCGCGGCCGGAAGCAAGAGCCTTTGCCCACCGCAGACGGGACAGCAGAGGATGCTCTTGGGGCAGGGAGACCACCGCCGCCACGGCCAGGGCGGCCTGCAGGGACCGGCGGAAGCAGATCAGCGGCCGCCGCCGGCCGTTCCGGTACACCAGATAACAGGGGTCACTGTCCAGGCGGGTGTGACCCGCGTTGAGCCTTTCCAGTACGGCTTCACAGGCGGGGGTGCGCAGCAGGTCCTCCTCCAGCAGCAGGGGCAGCAGCTCCACCGGGTCGGGAAAACCGCCCGGGAAAAACGGTGGGCCGGCGGCTTCATAATCGTTGGTGCAGCAGTATAACGTAATCACGGAACCTTCTCCTCCTTATGGGCAGCGGTGTAGCGCAGCAGCCCGGTCAAAGCATCCTGCATCCGGTGCAGGGCGTTCTCCTGTTCGGTCAGTTCCAGGGTGCGGGCGGCTTCGTCAAAAACGAAACCGAAACAGGGACTTTCCAGCGGGATGCGGGGAGAAAATTCCCTGTCACACACCAGCGCCCAGCGGTGGTCGCCGGGGACAAGGCCTTCGCCGCACAGGGCCATCAGCTCGTCGTAGCCGTTGGCGTCCGGGGGCAGTCCGGGGCAAAGCAGCGTGTCGGGGATGGGATAGTCCATCGTCCAGCTTCCGTCGGCGTGGCGGGTCACCGTCAGGCAGGTGGGGACCCGGCTGTGCAGCAGCGGGCTTTCGTCCATGCAGTAGGGTTCGGCCACCAGCCGGTTGTGGAACGTCCAATCCCCGTAGCCCAGTTCGGCGGCCCGGCGGGGCACAAAGGGGGCGCCGTCCTCATCCCAGCCGGGGTAGAGGGTGCGGCGCAGCTGCTTTACCTGGCGCAGCAGCGCCATGGGGGACGGCATCCGGAACAGGGCCCGGAACACCTCCTCCACGGTGCCCCGGCGGCGCCGCCCGCCCAGGGTCACTTCCAGCGGCAGCTGGTTCTGCTGCAGGACCTGCAGCAGCCCGCAGTCGCTTTCGTCGTAGAACCGCAGGGCCAGCGGCAGGTCCTGCGGCTCTTCGGCCAGAACCTGCCAGACGGGCATCATCCGCTCGGGGTCCAGCTTCGGCTCCCGGGGCAGTGTCGTCCATAGGTGGCGGCGGGCGTTTTCCGCCAGGGTCAGGGCAAATTTGACCTCGTTGGGCAGCTCGGCGGCGGGATGGATGCCATCTTCCCCGTGCCAGAATTCGCCGTCGGTTTCGTCCCAGCGGCCGCGGACCAGCTTCCACAGCAGGCGCTGCCCGGCGGCGCCGCGCAGCCAGCCGTGGTCCAGGTAGGAACGGAAGGTGGCACTCAGCGGGAAGAGGTCCAGATCTTCGCGGTAAGGGAGATACCCGGTCTTATACAATTTCAGACAGAACATGGCAGAGAGCCTCCTTGAAAACAGTGGTGGAGCCGCTCCCCGGCAGCCCTGCCGGGGAGCGTGATTGTATTATAAGGGGGGAAAAATAAATCCGCACTAAAAATCCCGGATCGCCTTGACGGGCCGAAGGCGGAATGCTATAGTGAAAACAAAAATAACGTTGGGGGGACTTTTTGTGACGGAAGAAAAGGACCGGCGGACGGCACGCCGTTCCAACCACAGCATCGACCGTTTTTTGCTGGTGACGGTACTGGGGTGGTTTTACCGGGATTCTTATCTGTATATCGGCAGTGAGCAGAAGTTCAAGCAATGGAAAAACAAATGGACCGGGGAACAGCAGCTGCTGTGGAGCGACCGGAGCATCATCCAGGCAATGAAGCTGGAGCAGGCCATGAATGTATGCCTGAAAGAGCGGGATGCGGCGCTGCTGAAGCAAAGCCTGACTTATGGCAGCGGGGAGGACCTTGAGGAGAAAACCGGGCGCGAGGAACGCCCGGAGGAAGACTGGTACCGGACGCTGAAACGGCTGATGATGCTGCAATACAGCGGAAAACAGGAGCAGCAGGCGCTGCAGGAGCAGATGAAGGCCAGCGTAAAAGAGGTCGTGATCGAAGGAAAAAAGAGAAAGTATGAAAAAGAGGTAGGCATCCAGCGCAAGACGGTGGACAGCCTTTTGCAGGAACTGGTGATGCTGGAAGACCGGCTGCAGGCGATGGAAGACCAGAAGCTGGCCGACTGGCTGGCGGCGCGGGTGCAGGGATTCCGTCTGGTCCGCTGTGACGAAAAGGAGCCGATCTACCACATTGCGGGGGTAGGGCAGCCGGAGCAGCAGATGGCGGCCGTACAGGCGGCGTACTATCCGTTCCTGGACAAAAAGCACACCGACCAGATCCTGGATCTGCTGGGGCTGACCAGTGAGCGCCGGTATGCCATGGACAGCGTGAGCGAGGAAAAGTGGGATTGCCCACAGGGCGGCGAACTGCCGGAACAGCTGGAACAGGCGCTGACAGCGGTGGAAAGGGCCTGGCAGGTCTACGCCGAGGATACCGACGAGGTCGACCTCAAGAAGATGTTCTGGTACGAGCTGGACTATCACCGCTGGCAGTGGCACAACGGGCAGCTGACGCTGTGCAAAACACACCGGATCCCGCTGCTGCCCTGGAAGGTGGTGTACAGCAACGGCTATTTTTATCTGTGCGGGTTCCGGCTGGACCTGTCGCCCCGGGTGACCGGCGGCGCACAGGGGCAGAACCCGGTGCTCTCCAATCTGCGGCTGGACCGTGTGCGGAATCTGCAGCCGGTCAGACTGGACGAATCCCAGTGCGACATCACCTACAGGCCCACAGAGATCCAGGACATTCTGGAGCGGGTCTACCGGGCCAGGTCCCGGGCGGGGATGGAATACCGTGACGGCAGCACCATCATGTATTCCGGCACGCCGGAATCCCTTCTCATCGACTGCGATGCCTCCCTGATGAACAGCGCGGTGGATGATTTCGGGCCGAAAAATATCACGCTGGAACAGAACCTGCCGGGCAACCGGGTGCGCATCCGGGTGCGGGAAGCCGTGTGGGATGGTGCAAAGCAGTGGCTTTTGCAGCACGCGGGGGCCTGCTGCCTGACCAGATGCGAAGCCCAGGCGGAAAAGCGGCGGCAGATGGCGGCGCTGCTGCAGGCAGCGGCCGACGACTACAAAGCCTGAAACATCGCAAGCCCGCCCGCAGAACGCTGCGGGCGGGCTTTGGTTGCCGGAGCCGTTGACAAAAGGGGGCGGCCGTACTATGGTGAAAGAAAACACCGGAAAGGGGAGAAAGTTGTATGCTGCATATCCTGGTCTGCGATGACGAGGAAACGTTTGCCCGGGCGCTGGTCCGCAAAATAGAAGCCCTGCCGGATTTTTCCCCCCGCAGTATGCGGGTGCGGTACCTGACCGGCCCGGCCGGGCTGGCGGAGGAACCCTGTGACCTGCTGTTTCTGGACATCGACCTGGGGGCGGCCAACGGCATCGAGGTGGCCCGGGCCTTGCGGCGCACCCGGCCCGATACCGTGCTGATCTTTGTGACGAACTACAAGGAGTACGCCCCGGAGGGGTATGAGGTCAACGCCTTCCGGTATCTGGCCAAGGGGGAGCTGGACAGCAAACTCCCCGCCTATTTTGAGGACGCCCTGGCGGTCTGCTGCGCCCGGCGGGAAACGCTGGAACTGGTCTGCGGCGGTGAGCCGGTGTCGGTGCCGCTGCCGTCGCTGCGCTATATCGAAAGCCGGGGCCGGGACCAGCATCTCTATCTGCAGGGCGGGCCCCGGGACCATCTGGTCACCCACACCACCCTCACCCAGCTGGAATCCATGCTGGCCGAGCAGGGCTTTTTGCGGCTGCACAAAAGTTACCTGGTGAATATGGCGTATCTGGATACGCTGCAAAGCACGGGGGCGCGCCTGACCGACGGCACCCCGCTGCCGGTGAGCACCCGCAGCTACCGGGCCAACAAACAGCGGTTTCTGGCCTGGAAAGGACGGCAGATATGCTAGAAGTATGGAGCATCCTTCTTTCCTTCTTTAACTCGGTCACCTCCGCCGTGGGCATGGTGCTGATCTTCGAGAGTTTTTTCCACCGCCGCTGCCGGGGAAAACGGTTCTGGGAAATTTTGCTGCTGTGGTACTTTTGCAATGTCTGCCTGCAGTTTGGCCCCTGGTCCGGCCAGACCGCCCTGGTTATGTCGGTGGGCAGCTGCCTGGTGAATTTTGCGCTGATCCTGGCATCGTACCGGGCGCGGTGGGACCGGGCCTTTTTTGTGGCGGTGACGGCCTATGCCCTGGGCAGTGCGCCCAACTACTGGATGGACCGGATCGCCATGGTCCTGTTCGGGCTGACCTACGACGAGCTGGTCTGGAATATTCCGCTGTACTCGGCGGTGTTTGTGGCCCGTTCCCTGGTGGGCATGATCTTGGGCTGGCTGATCTGGCGGCTGCATAAGCCGCTGCCCTGCGGGGACGGCGCGCCCCGGGTCTGGGTGCCCCTGGCCACGGTTTTTCCGCTGATGACGCTGGTGGCCTTTTACGGCCTGTATTACCGCAGCGAGAGCCGGTGGCAGAGCACGCTGCTGGTGCTGGAGATCGTGGATGTGGCGGCGCTGCTGCTCTTCGACCGGCTGGAGCGCAGCGCCATGGACCGGGAAGCTCTGGTGGCAGCCCGGGAACGCGCCCGGGTGCAGGACGAAAACCTCCAGGCCCTCAGCCAGGCTTACGCCACCCAGCGCAAGCTCACCCATGATTTCCGCGCCTGCCTGGCCACCCTTTCCGGCCTGCTGGAACAGGGTGATGTGGCCCAGGCGCAAAGCTATCTGGAAGAACTGAAGATCCGCCAGACCGAACGTATCCTGCTGGTGAACACCCACAACGCGGCCATCGACGCGGTGCTCAACCAGAAAGGCTATGCCGCCCAGAAGCGGGGGCTGGATCTGCGGTTCCGGGTCAACGATCTGTCGGCCCTGGGGCTGAACGCCGTGGATGTCACGCTGGTGCTGGGCAATCTGCTGGATAACGCCATGGAAGCCTGCGGCCCCCTGCCGGAGCGGGACCGCTGGGTGGAGGCAAAGATCCTGTACCATGCCCAGGGCGATCCGCCCTGCCTTTCGGTTTCGGTGGTCAACCCCAGCCGCCCGGTCACGGTGGAGGACGGGCAGATCGCCACCACCAAGGCGGACCCGCTGCTGCACGGCTTCGGGCTGCAGAACGTGCGGGATATTCTGGACCGGTACGGGGCCGAATACACCTGCTTTTATGAAGGGGGGCGGTTTGTGTTCAGTGCCGACTGGCCGGACCGCCCGCCGGAATCCGGACCGGAAAAAAGTCCCCGTTCACGACATCGTTTCCCCCGTTCATGACGGTTTTGTGGAAAATCCCGCCCTGCCCGGCTATACTGAGAAGGTAAGCCGAAACCAATCGAAACCAGGCGGGCGGGTATGATACATTACAAGGATCTGTTGATCGACACCGCGGCCCAGCGGGTATACCGGCAGGGGCAGGAGGTCCACATGACGCGGACCGAATTCCGGCTGCTGATGGTCCTGCTGAGCGGGGCCGGGTGTGTGTTCACCCGGGAGGAACTGCTGCACCGGGTGTGGGGCGTCACGGTGCCCATCCGGACCCGCACGGTGGATATCCACATCGCCCGCCTGCGCCAGAAACTGGGCCTGCGGGGAGAGATCCGCGCCGTCATGCGCAAGGGATACGCCCTCAAACACGGGCAGAAATGAACCCTGCCGGGCAAAAAAAGGCTTGACAAGGGCGCCAAAACTTGTTATTCTATCCGAAGTTAGCTGCCGCTAATCAGCGGCGGCTTTTTTACGGATTGTGCGTTAGCTAAAACTAACTACTATGGCAAAAAAGGTCCCGTCTATGAAAAAACTCCTCTACTGGTCGCTGCTCGTCAGTTTTGTATGTACCCTTTCGGTGCCCCTTACCGGGCTGGTCGTCCACAAGCTGGCGTCCACGGTGTTTCTGCTGCTCTGCCTGGTCCACATGGCGGTAAGCCGCAAAAAGCCGGGTGCCCGGCGGTGGGCACTGTTGGGCGGGGTCCTGCTGGCCTTTGTCAGCGGCATTCTCAGCCTGATTTTTGCGGCGGTGCCCTGGGTACTGGCCGTTCACAAGGTGGTATCCATCACCGGCGTGTTCTTTCTGGCCATTCACATTTTTGCCTGCCGGCGCGGGTTCAAGGGGGACTGAATCATGATGATCGACAAACGCCTGCTTTCCACGGTGCCTGAAAGCCGCAAGTATATTGCCGCCAACGTGGCGCTGCAATGGCTGGCCCTGGGGGCCAACATTCTGCTGGTTACGGCGGTCTGCCGCCTGCTGGCCCGGCTTTGGGCGGGGCAGGCCCTGCCCGCCGATCTGTGGCGTGCCGCCCTGCTGGCGGTGGCGGCGCTGGCGGTGCGGTTCGGCTGTGCCGTGGGGGCGGCCCGTATGAGTTATCTTTCCAGCAAAACCGTCAAAGCACGGCTGCGGAGCATGATGTACCGCAAACTGCTGCGCCTGGGCACCGCCTACCGGGAATCGGTCCAGACCAGTGAGGTGGTCCAGGTGGCCGTGGAGGGGGTGGACCAGCTGGAAATCTACTTCGGGCAGTATCTGCCCCAGTTCTTTTACGCCATGCTGGCGCCGCTGACGCTGTTTGTGGTGCTGGCCCCCATCGACCTGGCCTCGGCAGCGGTCCTGCTGGTCTGCGTGCCGCTGATTCCCGCCGCCATCGCGGCGGTGCAGACCTGGGCCAAAAAGCTGCTGGGCCGGTACTGGGGGCAGTATACGGCGCTGGGGGATACCTTCCTGGAGAATCTGCAGGGCCTGACCACCCTGAAAATCTATGAGGCCGATGACTTCAAAAACCGGGAGATGAACGCTCAGGCCGAGGCCTTCCGCAAGATCACCATGCGGGTGCTCACGATGCAGCTCAACTCCATCACCATCATGGACCTCATCGCCTACGGCGGCGCCGCGGCGGGCATGGTGCTGGCGGTCAGCCGGTTTGCGGCGGGGGCGGTCAGCCTGCAGGGCTGCGCCATGATCCTGCTGCTGGCGGCGGATTTCTTCCTGCCCATGCGGCTGCTGGGCAGCTTCTTCCATGTGGCTATGAACGGCATGGCTGCCAGCGAGAAGATCTTCCGCCTGCTGGATACCCCGGAACCTGCCCGCGGTACCCGCCCGGCGCCCGCCGACTGTACGCTGGCGCTGGAAGCCGTGGACTTTGCCTATGACCCTGCCCGGCCCATCCTGCAGGATGTTACCATGCAGTTCCCCCGGGGCAGCTTTACGGCGCTGGTGGGGGAGTCCGGCTGCGGAAAATCCACCGTGGCCGCCCTGCTCACCGGCCGCCGCCGTGCCCAGAAGGGCCGCGTTACCCTGGGCGGTGTGCCGCTGGCAGAAATCACCGAGGAAAGCCTGGCCCGTACCGTGACCTACCTCTCCCACAACAGCTATCTCTTCAAGGGTACCGTGCGGGAAAACCTGCTGATGGCTGCCCCGCAAGCGGATGACGCCGCGCTGTGGAAGGTGCTGGAACAGGTGCGGCTGGCGGACTTCCTGCGGGCGGAACAGGGGCTGGATACACAGCTGACCGAGAAGGCATCCAATCTTTCGGGCGGGCAGTGCCAGCGCCTGGCACTGGCCCGGGCGCTGCTCCATGACAGCCCGGTCTATATCTTTGACGAAGCCACCTCCAACATCGATGTGGAAAGCGAGAACGATATCATGGCCCTGATCCGGACCCTGGCCGAAACCAAAACCGTGATCCTCATTTCTCACCGGCTGGCCAATGTGGCCGGCGCCGATACCCTCTATGTGCTGGAGGACGGCAGGGTGGTGCAGTGCGGCCGCCACGCCGCGCTGCTGGCGGAGGACGGCCCCTACGCCGGACTCTGGAACGCCCAGCAAAAGCTGGAACACTACACCAAACAGGAGGTACCTGCATGAAGCGAAGCGGTTTTGCCGTGATGACCCGGCTCATCGGGCTGGTGCGGCCCCTGGCCGGCTATATGGCCCTGGCGGTCACCATGGGGCTGGCGGGGCACCTGTGCGCCACCTTCCTCACCGTCCTGGGGGGCTTCGGCATCCTGGGGGTGCTGGGCTTTGCCCTGCCGCTGCCCCTGGCGGGATTGTTCGGCATCGCCGCCGTCCTGGCCCTGCTGCGGGCGGTGCTGCGCTACGGTGAACAGGCCTGCAATCACTTTATCGCCTTTAAACTGCTGGCCCTGCTGCGGGACAAAGTCTTCCGCGCCCTGCGCCGTCTGGCACCCGCCAAGCTGGAAAGCCGGGAAAAAGGCGACCTGATCGCCGTTATCACCTCGGACATTGAACTGCTGGAGGTGTTTTATGCCCACACCATCTCCCCGGCACTGATCGCCCTGCTGTTCAGCGCCGTCATGGTGGTGTTCATTGCGGGGTTCCATCCGCTGCTGGGGGCGCTGGCCCTGGCGGCCTACGCGGTGGTGGGTCTTGCCGTGCCGCTGGCTACCTCCTGGGCCAGCGGGCAGGACGGTCTGCGGCTGCGCACGGCTTCGGGGGCGCTGGCGGGCTTTGTGCTGGACAGCCTGCGCGGCCTGCCCGAAATCCTGCAATACGGCGCCGGGACCCACCGCCTGCAGCAGATGCAGGCCCGCACCGAGGCACTCTCCCGGGAGGAAGCCCGCCTCAAACGCACAGCGGGGCGCAGCACCGCCGCCACCCAGCTGATCCTCTGGCTTTTTGACCTGGGTATGCTGTTTGCGGCCACGGCGCTCTGCCTGGCCGGGGCGGTGGACTTTGCGGGGGTGCTGATCCCCACCATCGCCCTGATGAGCTCCTTCGGCCCGGTGGTGGCGCTGGCCAACCTGGGCGCTACGCTGCAAAGCACCTTTGCCGCGGGCAACCGGGTGCTGGATATTCTGGAGGAAACCCCGCTGGTGCAGGACATCCACGGCCAGCCCGAGGTGACCTTTGCGGGGGCCGGGGCCGAAAACGTAACCTTCGGCTACGGGGCGGAAACCATCCTGCAAAATGTCACCGTGCCGGTACCGGCGGGGCAGACCATCGGCATCGTGGGGCGGTCGGGCAGCGGCAAATCCACCCTGCTCAAGCTGTTCCTGCGGTTCTGGCAGGTGGAGCAGGGGCAGGTGCAGATTTCCGGCCGCAGCGTGGAACACATCAATACGGGTGATCTGCGTCGGATGCAGGCCCTTGTCACCCAGGAAACCCATCTCTTCCACGATTCCATCCGCAACAATCTGCGCATTGCAAAACAGGATGCCACCGACGAGGAACTGGTGGCCGCCTGCAAAAAGGCATCCCTCCACGATTTCATTGCGGCGCTGCCCCAGGGGTATGATACGCCGGTGGGGGAACTGGGGGATACCCTTTCGGGCGGGGAACGGCAGCGGCTGGGCCTGGCCCGGGCCTTCCTGCACGATGCGCCCTTCCTTTTGCTGGATGAACCCACCAGCAACCTGGACAGCCTGAACGAGGCGGTCATTCTGCAGGCGCTGGAACAGGAACACGGCCGCCGCACCGTGGTGCTGGTATCCCACCGGGCGTCCACCATGGGCATTGCCGATACCGTCTACTCGGTGGAAAACGGGAGAGTGAGCTGATGACAACGGCCGACAAACGCCAGCGGGAAAAACAGGTGGTCAGCTGTATGATCGCCCTTTACTGCCGCCGCAAACACCATACCCCCAGCGGCCTGTGCCCCGACTGCGCAGCGCTGGATGCCTATGCCCGGCAGCGCAGCGACCATTGCCCGTTTATGGAAACCAAAACCTTCTGTTCCCAGTGCAAGGTGCACTGCTACCGCGCCGATATGCGGGAAAAGATCCGGGATGTGATGCGGTTCTCCGGTCCGCGGATGCTGCTGGTCCACCCGGTGCTGGCGGTGCGCCACCTGCTGGAATCCCGATGGGAACACAACCGAAAGGAACGATGAACCATGCCTGTACGCAAACTCTTGTATCTGACGCTGGGCTTTGTGGGCCTGGCCCTGGGCGCGGTGGGGGCTGTGCTGCCGCTGCTGCCGGCCTTTCCCTTTCTGCTGCTGGCGGCCTACGGCTTCGGCAAAAGCAGTGCACGGCTGGACCGCTGGTTCAAAGGCACCCGCCTTTACCGGGAAAACCTGGCCGATCTGGCGGCGGGCCGGGGCCTGACCCGCAAGGCCAAGATCCGTATCATGGTCACCGTCACCATCCTGATGGCCGCCGGGTTCATCGCCATGCACGCCGTGGCCGTGGGGCGCATCGTGCTGGCCTTTGTCTGGGTGGGGCATATCTTCTACTTCCTGTTCGGGGTGCGCACCCTGCCGGAGAAGGAGGACAAAACCGACGAATGACCGCATAAGGCCAGGACCGGGGCAGCCGACGGGCTGCCCCGGTACGGCGGCAAAAATTGTGCCCCGCCCTTTACCCCGTTTCCAAACCGCGCTATAATGAAATCAACTTCATACAGGTGTGTAAGAGGAATCGGATTATGAAAAAACTGACTTTCCGGCAGCTCCTTGTGGTTGCCAGCATGCTATTCGGCATGTTTTTCGGCGCGGGAAACCTGATCTTCCCGGCCTCCATGGGCCAGATGGCGGGGCGCAATCTCTGGCTGGCCTCGGTGGGCTTTCTCATCACCGGTGTGGGCCTGCCGCTGCTGGGCGTGGCGGCTTTGGGCGTCAGCCGGGAGGAGGGCCTGCTGGAACTCAGCAGCCGGGTGGGCAAGGGCTACGGCCTGTTTTTTACCTGCCTTTTGTACCTCACCATCGGCCCCTTTTTTGCCATACCCCGCTGCGCCACGGTATCCTATACCGTGGGCATCCAGCGTATGCTGCCTGCAACGGGCCAGAATGCGGCCCTGGCGGTGTTTTCGCTGGTGTTTTTCGGGGCGGTGCTGTTTTTCTCGCTGCGCCCCGGCGAGATCCTTACCTGGATCGGCAAGGTGCTGAATCCGCTGTTCCTCTGCTTTCTGGCGGTGCTGGTGCTGCGGGCGCTCACAGCGCCCCTGGGCTCGGTGGCTGACATCGACCCCACCGGCAGCTATGCCGCGGCGGCGCTGCCCACCGGCCTGCTGGAAGGCTACAACACCATGGACGCCCTGGCCAGCCTGGCCTTCGGCATCATTGTGGTCCACGCCATCCGCGGCCTGGGGGTGGAAGAGCCCGGCGAGGTGGCCAAGAGCACGGTGTTTGCGGGGCTGTTCAGTTCGCTGCTCATGACGGCGATCTACCTCATGGTCACGGTGGTGGGTGCCCAGAGCCGCGGCCAGTTTGAGGCTTCCAGCAACGGCGGCGAGGCCCTGGCCCGGATCGCGGAGTATTATTTCGGCCCGGCCGGCGCGCTGATCCTGGCGGCCACCGTCACCATCGCCTGCCTGAAAACTGCCGTGGGCCTTATCACCAGCTGCGGCGAAACCTTTGTGAAAATCTTCCCCCACGGCCCTTCCTACCGGGTGTGGGCGGTGACTTTCTGCGTGGTGTCCTTCCTCATCGCCAATCTGGGCCTCAATGCGATCCTGGCCTATTCCACCCCGGTGCTGATGTTCCTGTATCCGCTTTCCATCGTGCTGATCCTGCTCACCCTGGGCGGCGGGCTCTTCGGCAACGACAAAACGGTGCTGCGCTGGACCATCGGGTGCACGGCGGTGGCGGCGGTGTTCGACCTGCTGCGCACCCTGCCCGTGCAGACCCGGGTCTTCCTCCATCTGGAAGGCGTCGTCACGCTGGCCGAAACCTGGCTGCCGCTGTGCAAACAGGGCTTTGGCTGGGTGCTGCCGGCGGTGATCGGTCTGGCTGTCGGCCTGGTGCTGCGCCGGATGCGCCGCGCCTGACCCCCGCTTTTACTGATATACAAGAACCCCCGCCGCCGCGGAAAACCGCGGCGGCGGGGGTTTTGCTGTATGGGATGTGTTTTAAAAAGCCGGGGCTTGCAGTTCGCGGCGTACTTCCAGCGCCAGCTTGGGGTCGTTGGTAATGACGTCGGCGCCCGCATCCATCAGCCGGCGCAGGTCATCGGCTTCGTTGACGGTCCAGACGCGCACGTCCAGCCCGCTGGCCAGATACCGCTGCAGAAAATCCGCCATCTTCACGTTGTACAGCCCCGGATGCAGGCCATCCACCCCGCGGGCGGCGGCGTATTTCTCCACATCACAGATAATATCGCTGTACAGGTAGGCGGTCCGGGCATCGGGGGCCAGCTGCCGCACCTTTTCGATGCTGTAGTGGTTGAAGGAGGACCAGATCACCCGGTCCTGCATACCCAGGCTTTCCACCAGGCGCAGCGCCTTTTCCTCAAGGCCGTCGTACCACAGGATGCCGGTTTTCAGCTCGATGTTCACCGCCATGGTGCCGGGCTTTACCAGCGTCAGCACTTCTTCCAGGGTGGGGATCCGCGCTGCGGCAAAGCCGGGCATCCCGTTGTCGGCACACAGGGCCTGCAGTTCGGCCAGGGTATGGTCTTTCACCAGGCCGGTGCCGTTGGTGGTGCGGTCCAGCGCTTCGTCATGGATGACCACCAGCTCGCCGTCCCGGCTCAGATGCACGTCCAGTTCAATGCCGTCCGCGCCCTGCTCCATAGCCAGGGCAAAGGCCGGCAGTGTGTTTTCCGGTGCGTAGGCGCTGGCGCCCCGGTGGGCAAATACCTGTACCTGTTTCATCTTGCTTCGTCCTTTCTGTGCCGGGGCGGGCAAAAGCCCGTGCCTGTTGTGCCCGGCGCACGGTTCATGTTTCTCGGTGTTTGTACCTTCCTACCATAGCACGTTTGGGGGCACAAATCCATAGGCAGGGGAAATTTTTCAGGAGCGGGGACGGCATCTGCGGAACAGGAGCACAAGCAGCCCGGCGGCAGCGGCCGCTGCCAGCAGACCCCAAACCACGGGGGAAAAGGCATCGCCGGTGGGCGGGCTGCCCGGTGCGCCGGCAGGCGCAGGGGAAGCCGTGGGCGTGGGTGCAGGGGAAGGCTCCTTTGTACCGGAACCCGCGGTGTGGGTGGGGGCCGGTGTGGCGGAAGCGGGCAGGGTAGCCGTGGGGGTGGGGGATGGATCGGGCGTAGGGGTGGGCGGTGTGCGGGTGCTGTGGTTGATGTACAGGATGCTCGTCAGCCCGGGCTGGGTCGTCACGGTGGCCTGGGGGCCGGGCTGGGCTTCGCCGCCGTTGATCTGCACAGTGGTTTCGTAGCCGGATACCGGTGTTTCATACACAGTGCAGACGGTGCCGTCGGGCAGGCCCCGCAGGGTCACTTCGCCGCCGTCGGTCAGGGTGGTTTCCGCCGTGCCCTCGTCGTTGAAAACCAGACCGCCGTAATCACCGGACAGCGGAGTGCCGTCGGCGCTGTGCAGCGCCAGGGTGAAAGCGAAGGGACGGGTGGCTTCGCCCGCAGGACCGGTCACGACCTTTTGCAGCACCAGCCGGGTGGACTGGTTGCGCACCTGCACGATGGTACTGTTGGCAAACAGGGTGCTCAGGTCCTGGCCGTTCAGGTTGATTTTCAGGTCCTGGTCGCTGCCGGCGGCGTAGTTCTGGGTGATCTTCAGCCGGGACCACCCGGCGGGCACCGCAAAGTAGACGGAAGTTCCCGGTACGGTGGGGCCGTATTCCAGGATCTGGTTGTTGCTGTAGTAGGAAAGTTCCAGCGGTGCCCGGCCGGAGGCTGTCCACACGGCCCAGTCGTTGCCGGTGCCGGGGGTGTAGGCGGGGGCGGTGTACAGGGCGGCGCTGATGTCGGTGAGGGTGGCGTTGATGTCGTCCGGTACCGCAAACTGCAGCATACTGCGCACGATCTTGCCCACGCCCCGCAGGACGGTTACATCGTCGGAGGAAGTCCCCGCGTTGGCGTAAACGTCGGTGTTGTCTACCACCACTTCCACCAGGTCGCTGCTGGGAGCGTACCCGGCGGGGGCCTGCAGTTCTTTCAGATAGTAGGTGCCGTCGGGCAGTACGGCCTGCCGGTTGGGGAAAACCCCCGCGCCGCCCAGGGTGATCACATCCCCCTGACTCTGGTTCTGGTCCCGGGTGGTCACGGTGTCAAAGGGCTGCGCACCGGGGTTCACCGCGCCGTCGGTCACGTCCTCGGCCTTGTACAGCCCGAACTCCGCGCCGGTCAGCGGTGTGAAACCGTCCTCGGCCACCTTTTGCACAAACAGGTAGTTCCGGATGTTGGGCACATAGAGCCGTACGGCAAATTCCCGGTCAAAGGTCTGGTCGTTGATCACGGCGGCGTCATTCAGCCGCACGGTGTCGGCGGGGGTGGCGTCGGCCAGGCTGGCGGCGCCGGTGCGGTAAAAGGCGACGGTGTACTGGGCGTTGCTGTCGGTCAGCTTGCCGTTGGTGGCCAGCACGTAATAGTACGTAAGGATGTCGCCGGGCAGATTGTCGATGGTGTCCTTGTAGGCACCGCTGCTGTCCAGCACAAACAGATAGGGATTGGCCCGGGCGGATTCCAGCACGGCGTCCATGCCGGTGCTGTCGGCCACGTTCCAGCCGGTGATGGGGTCCCCCGATACCGGGTACCAGTTGCTCTGGGTGCTGCTGCCGTCACCCCCGGCATCCTGCCGTTTGAGCACCACCGCAAAGTAGGTGCCGGAATCCACCCCGTACCGGTTGCCCTGCAGATCCTCCACGGTATCGGGCAGGGTGACGGTGACGGTGGGGCTGGCGTAGGCGCCGGTGTCCCAGGGATTGGCCGAAAGCAGGGTGGCCAGTTCGGGGTAGTCGGTGGGGAAGTACAGCTGCATATTCCCCGGGGCACGGTACCCGGTGGGGATCAGGTTTTCTCTCAGCACGAATTTGCCGGTCTGGCCGGGGCCGCCGTACTCGTTTTTCAGGTTGTTCAGGCTCAGCAGGGTGCCGTCGGGGTTCTGGAACACAAAGGTGCCGTCGGCGCCGGTGGTACCGGTGGCAATGTGCTGTTCCGGGGTGTAGTTGTCGTCGGCGTAATACAAATCGAACTGTGCCCCCGCCACCGGGCTGCCGGTCTGGTCCACCTTGATCAGATCGCTCTGGGGGATGGACACCAGGTTGAATTTCAGCTTCATGTTGGAATCCACATTGCCCCGCTCCAGATAAAAGAACTTCAGGGTGTGGTAGGTATCGTCGGCAAAGGTGGCGGAACTGCCGTTGGTCCAGGGTACGCCCGCGGCCAGGAACTTGTCCCGCAGGGTGCCGTTTGCCTGGCCGTTGATCAGAATGTTGCCGGTCTGGAAGTTGATGCTCAGGGAGGCCGTGTCATGGATGCCGCCCAGGTCCCCCACCAGTACATCGTCAATGAACACCCACACATCGTCGTCGCCGGCGAAGTCATAGGTGACAGGGGTGCCCCCGGCGGTGCCGTCCACCGTGCCGTAGGGCTGCTGCACAAAGCGGGTGGTCATGGTGAGGCCGAAATAGTGGTTGATGGCAGGATTGCGGGAGGTCATATCCTTGACCTGGCTGTAATCGTTGAAGGGGAAAAACTGCCCCTCGATGGGGATGGCGCCGGCGGCTTTCACCCCCGGCCCGTCGAAGAGGGTGAAGGCGTTGGCGGTTTCGTCAAACTGGGCAAAGTTCTGGGTGCAGTCGTAATAGTAGTAGCCGTCGTCGTCGATCTGCAGCAGGGTGCGCACGTTGGCGTAGGCGGCTTTGCCTGCATTGGGCAAAGCGGGGTCGAACAGATAATTGAGGGACTGCCCGCTCTGGGCCAGCCGGGGATACCCGCTTTGCAGGGTGTTGTCCACCATGCCGGTGCGGGGGTTGCTGCTGCCGGTGTAGTTGTTGATGCCGCCGCCGGTGCCCGCGTTGGCACTGAACTGCAGCACCTTGCCGGCGTTGATGCCCTGGTTCATGTCCGGCGGGTTGACGTTGTCCGGGGCATCCCGGGTGGTGATCCAGTAGTCGAAAAGGTTGATGGTGGTGCCGATGGGGGAAACGGTGCCGGTCACCACATCCCCGCCCGCCAGGGGGCTGGGGGCCGGGTCCGGTTCGGCGGCGGCCAGGGCGGCCGCTCCCGGTGCTGCCGCTTCCGAAGCGGCGGGGGATTGGGAAGTCTGTTCGGGGGTGGCCTGTTCCGGAGCCGCCTGTTCCGGCGTGGCGGGAAAAGCCGCCACTGCGGCGACGGGCAGACAGAAAAGGGCCGCCAGCAGGACCGCCGTCAGACGGGCTGCCGTGGGACGGGAAACATGGTTCAGTTGCATTTGGGTTCCTCCTTGCCGGGGTAGCTGTGTGCGGATACGCCGCGATATTTTTACTATACAAAGAAGATTCCGGAGAGATTCAACGAATCCTGTCGCCGGGATGGAAAAAAGTTTTCCCAAAAAGGGGCAGGATGCCGGGATCTGTCTTACTTCCACTATACCATGGGCAGTCGGTTGTCCAGAAAACGAAAAACCTACTTGACAAGTAGGGAAATGAAGCGTACAATAAACCATACAAAACAAGTAGGGAATAAAGCGCCGCCCGGCGCGCCCCTGCGGGAAAGGATGAATCCAATGCGAATTTACGCAGATAATGCCGCCACCACGGCCATGAGCCCGGCGGCCATAGAGGCCATGCTCACCTGTATCCGGGAGAGCGACGGCAACCCCAGCAGCCTGCACTCCGCCGGCCAGAAAGCCGCCGAAGCCCTGGCCGATGCCCGGGCACGCATCGCCGCCCGCCTGGGGTGCGAGCCTTCGGAACTGATCTTCACCTCCGGCGGCAGCGAAGCCGATAATCAGGCCCTGCGGGGTGCCGCCCACCTGGGGGCAGCCAAGGGCAAAAAGCACATCATCTCCACGGCCTTTGAGCACCACGCCGTGCTGCACACCCTGCGCCGTCTGGAAAAGGAGGGCTTCACCGTCACCCTGCTGGATGTGCACGAGAACGGCATCGTCACGCCGGAACAGGTGCAGGCGGCCCTCCGGCCCGACACCTGCCTGGTCAGTGTGATGTACGCCAACAACGAGATCGGCACCATCCAGCCCATTGCCGAGATCGGCCGGGTCTGCCGGGAGGCAGGGGTGCTCTTCCACACCGACGCCGTCCAGGCGGTGGGGCATCTGGACATCGACGTGAAGGCTCAGAACATGGATATGCTCTCCCTGTCGGCCCACAAGTTCCACGGCCCCAAGGGCATCGGCGCCCTCTATCTGCGCAAAGGCATCTATCTGGAACCCCTTATTGAGGGCGGCGCCCAGGAGCGGGGCCGCCGCGCCGGTACCGAGAACCTGCCCGCCATTCTGGGCATGGCCGCGGCACTGGAGGAAGCCTGCGAACACCGGGTAGAGAACACCGCCCGCCTGGTCCCCCTGCGGGATAAACTCATCGCGGGGCTGTCGGCCATTCCTCACGCGGCGCTCAACGGCGACGCCAGGCAGCGGCTGCCCGGCAATGTGAGCTTCTGCTTCGAGGGCATCGAGGGCGAGTCCCTGCTGCTGCTTCTGGACGACAAGGGCATCTGTGCTTCGTCGGGTTCCGCCTGCACCTCGGGCTCCCTGGACCCCAGCCACGTGCTGCTGGCCATCGGCCGGGTGCATGACGTGGCCCACGGGTCGCTGCGGCTTTCCCTGGGGGAGGACGTCACCGAGGAAGAAATCGACTATCTCATCGCCGCCGTCACCGAAACGGTGTCCTATCTGCGGGGCATTTCCCCCGTCTGGCGCGATCTGCAGCGCGGCGTGCGGGACTACATCATTGCATAAAAGGAGTGTATCAGCTATGGCTTTGTACAGTGAAACCGTCATGGACCATTTCCGGAACCCCCGCAATGTGGGCGTCATCGAGAACGCCGACGGCGTGGGCGAGGTGGGCAACGCCAAGTGCGGCGACATCATGAAAATCTACCTCAAGATTGACAACGATACCATCACCGATGCCAGGTTTGAAACCTTCGGCTGCGGCAGTGCCATCGCTTCCAGCTCCATGGCCACCGAGATGATCAAGGGCAAGCCGGTGTCCGATGCGCTGGCTGTCACCAACAAGGCGGTGGTGGAGGCCCTGGACGGCCTGCCCGCCCACAAGGTGCACTGTTCGGTGCTGGCGGAGGAGGCCATCAAGCTGGCCCTGAAGGACTATTATGACCGCCACGGCATCACCTACGACAAAAAGCAGTTCCCCGACTGTGAAAACTGCGCCCACTGCGACGCCCACGGCGCATAATCCACCCCCCGGCCTGTCCGTTACGGACGGGCCGGGGGTGTCTTTTGCGGCGGGGGAAAGTGTGCTATAATACCCCGAAAGGGCGGCCGCTGCCGCCGGAAAGGACGGTTCCCCATGCAGTACGATTTTACAACGATTATGGACCGCCGCGGCAAAGATGCCATTGCGGTGGATGCCCTGGGCAAGCCGGGCGGTTTTGCGCCGGCGGCCCCCAAACCCGGCTTTGACGCCATCCCCATGTGGGTGGCCGATATGAATTTCCCCACGGTGCCCACGGTACAGCAGGCTATCATCGAGCGGGCGCAGCACCCGGCCTTCGGCTATTTTGAGGCCACCGACGCATATTACGATTCCATCATCCGCTGGCAGGTCATCCGCAACGGCGCCGACCCCGCGCTGCTGACGAAGGACTGCATCGGGTACGAAAACGGCGTGCTGGGCGGGGTGGTTTCGGCACTGACCGCCTTTGCTGCCCCCGGCGACGGGGTGCTGCTGCACAGCCCCACCTATATCGGCTTTACCAACGCGCTGAAAAACAACGGCTATCGCATCGTCCACTCGCCGCTGGTGCAGGATGAACAGGGCGTCTGGCGGATGGACTATGCCGATATGGACGCCAAACTCAAAAAATATCATATCCATGTAGCCATCTTCTGCTCGCCCCATAACCCCTGCGGCCGGGTGTGGGAGCGGGAAGAGATCGAACAGGCCATGGCGGTCTACAAGGCCAACGACTGCCTGGTGATCTCCGATGAGATCTGGTCCGACATCCTGCTCAACGGCCACAGGCATATCCCCACCCAGTCGGTGAGCGAGGATGCCCGGCAGCGCACGGTGGCCCTGTACGCCCCCAGCAAAACCTTCAACCTGGCAGGTCTGGTGGGCAGCTACCACATCATCTACCATCCGTATCTGCGGGACCGGGTCACGGCCAAAAGCTCCAAACCCCATTATAATGAGATGAACGTCCTCTCCATGCACGCCCTCATCGGCGCCTACAAGCCCGAGGGCTATGTCTGGGTGGACGAACTGTGCCAGACCCTGAGCGGCAACATCAACTTTGCCTGCGATTTCATCGCCGCCCGCTTCCACGGGGTTTCGGTGGCCAAGCCCCAGGGCACCTATATGCTGTTCCTGGACTGCACCGACTGGTGCGCCGCCCACGGCCGCACCATCGGCGAGGTGCTGCAGGCCGGCTGGGACGTGGGCGTGGCCTGGCAGGACGGCCGGATGTTCCACGGCCCCTGCGCCATCCGCATGAACCTGGCACTGCCCCTTGCCCGGGTGGAGGAAGCCTTCCGCCGCCTGGATGCCTATGTGTTCAACGGTCCCTTCCTCTCGGAACGGGAAACCGCCCGCTGAATCCCGCGCCCCGGTACCGGTTTGGCACCGGGGCTTTTTGCGGCCCGGACCCCGGCGGGAAGTAGAAGGATTCGGCTTGATTTTGCGCCCGCTCTCTTTTATAATAAAAGGAAAATGGGGCAGGCGCGGGCCGCAGGGCCGCTGCCCGACAGAAAAACGTAAAGGAGTAAGCCCATGCGGATCGCAATCGTGGAAGACAATGCCGACGTACGGGCACAGCTTTGCGGGTTTGTGGAAGAGTACGCGGCCGAAAGCGGGACCGCGCTGGAAGTGCAGACCTTTGTGGACGGGGCGGCCATCACGCCCTATCCCGGCGGGTTTGACATCCTCTTCATGGATATCGAGATGCCCCGGCAGGGGGGCCTGGTCACGGCGGAACACATCCGGGCCGTGGACCAGGATGTGGTGCTGGTTTTTGTGACCAACATGGCCCAGTATGCCATCCGCGGCTATGAGGTGGATGCCCTGGACTTTGTGCTCAAACCGGTGAACTACTATCAGTTCAAGGTCAAGCTGGAACGGGCCATCCACCGGGTCAAGCGCCGGGGCAGCGCCCAGATCCCCATTCAGACCGGGGGCGCGCTGCGGGTGCTGAACACCGACGATATTCTCTATCTCGAAACCCACAACCGTATGCTGTATTATCATACGGCGGAGGAAGTGCTGCCGGTGCGCGCCAGTATGCAAAGTGCCGAAAAGCAGCTGGTGTCCTATCATTTTGTGCGCTGCAACCAGTGCTATCTGGTCAATCTGCGGCACATCAAATCGGTGCAGGATGACTTTGTCCTGGTGGGGCAGGACCGCCTGGCCATCAGCCGCCGCCAGCGCACGGCGTTTATGAGCGCGGTGGCGGCATACGTCGGGGGTGCGCTGCTATGACGCTGTTCCTGCTGCTGGGCGGCGCCTCCCTGGCCCTGTTCCTGCCCCTGCGCCGCCGCCCGCACTTCTGGCAGCGGGTGCTGCTTTGCCTGGCCGTGGCCCTGGTGCCCATGCTGGCCCTTTCCTGGGGGCTGCAGGGGTTCCGGTATTTTCTGGTCAGCAGCATAGCGGGCCTGTTGTGGGGTGTGGCGGCCGCCCGTTTCTGTGTGGAACTCAGCTGGACCGCCAGCCTGTACTGTTCCATCTGGATTTTGCTCACGGCGGATGTGATTTATGAACTGTGGCTGTTCCTCTCCTCCCTGCTGGGCCGTGCCGGTTGGGGGCTGGCTGCGCCGGATACGGCGCCTTTCTGGGCCATGCAGCTGGTGTTTTTTGCCGCCTGCTGTGTGCTGATCTATGCCACCATCGGCCGGGGTATGCCGGAGGACGGCGCTTACCGCATCGGCCCGCGGCAGATGCTCAGCGCCGTGCTGCTGGGCGGGATGTTCTGGTTCCAGTTTCTGTCGCTGCAAAGCATCTGGGGGATGCCCCGGGACTGGAGCAACCAGCTGGCCGCTCCGGCGGTACTGACCCAGCTCTACTGCCTGACGCTGCTGTATCTGCAGACCGAACTGTTCAAAAAGTCCGCCATGCAGAAGGAGATGGAAGCCCTGAACCTTTTGTATGACCGGCAGCGCCAGCAATACCGGGTGGCGCGGCAGAACGTGCAGATCATCAACCGCAAATGCCATGAGCTGAAGGTGCAGATCGCCGACCTGCGCCGCCTGAACCCCGACGCCAGCACGCGAAAGAGCCTGGACGAAGCCGAACAGGCCGCCCGGCTCTATGATGCCGATGTGCATACCGGCAACGAGGTGCTGGACGTGGCCCTGACCGAAAAGAGCCTGCTGTGCGAATCCCACGGCATCCGGCTCAACTGCGTGGCGGACGGCCGCTGCCTGGCCTTTATGGAACCGGGCGACCTTTACGCCCTGTTTGCCAACGCCCTGGACCCGGTCATCGAGGCGGCGTCCCATCAATCCTCCCCCGACCACGCCATGATCGACCTGCTGCTGTATGCCCGGCAGGGGTTCGCGGTGCTGAACCTGGTAGGGCCCGAGGAACCGGCGGGGTCCGGTACCCGCCCCGGACGATACGAATTCAAGGTCGTGCGGCAAATCGTGCAAAAATACAGCGGCACCGTTACGGCGGAAACGCGGGAAGGTTTCTCCTCCCTCAAAGTTCTGGTCCCGCTGCGGGAAGAATCGTAAAAAAGAGCGCTATTACTTTGTGCAAGTTACACAAAGTACGGGCGCTCTTTTTTGATGGGAAATAACCACTTATTCACGTAAAGCTACCAATTTTCGCAAACCGGTTGCACAATTTTTGTGCATACGGTACCATACAATTAACAACGTTTGCAAAAATTTTACAAATGGAGGTGGGTTATGCGCACCTACACCAAGCTGATGAAGAACTGGCAGTTCACCGGTCCCGACGGCAGCACCGTCGCGGTGGAGCTGCCCCACACCTGGAATAACCTCGACGGCCAGGACGGCGGCAACGATTACTGGCGCGGCACCTGCACCTACCAGACGCAGTTCGCGGCACCGGATTTCGACGCCGCGACCCAGCAGGTCTGGCTGCAGTTCGAGGGTGTCAACTCTACGGCAGATGTGACGGTCAACGGGCAGAAGATCCTGCACCATGACGGCGGCTACTCCACCTTCCGGGCCGACATCACCGGCATCCTGGCGGAAAACAACACCCTCACCGTGGCGGTGGACAACAGCCGCAACGATTCCGTCTATCCCCAGAAGGCCGACTTCACCTTCTACGGCGGCATCTACCGGGATGTAAGCCTCATCGTGGTCAACCGCAACCACATCGCCCTGGGCTATCTGGGCGGCTGCGGCGTGCAGATCACCCCCACCGTCCAGGGCGCCGATGCCTCGGTCAACGTCAAGACCTGGGTGGAAGGGGAAGGCGACATCGAGATCGAACTCCAGGCTGCCGACGGCACCGTGGTGGCCAAGGGCCAGGGCCTGGACGCCGACCTCAAGATCGAAAACGCCCACCTGTGGGACGGCGTGCGGGACCCCTACCTGTACACCTGCGTCGTCCGTATGATGAACGGCGGCAGCGCCGTGGACGAAGTGCGCCAGCGCTTCGGCGTGCGCAGCTTCTCGGTGGATGCGTCCAAGGGCTTCTTCCTCAACGGCAAGCCCTACCCGCTCCACGGCGTATCCCGCCATCAGGACCGCAAGGCCCTGGGCAACGCCATCACCCGCGCCATGCACGACGAGGATATGGAGCTCATCAAGGAACTGGGCGCCAACACCATCCGTCTGGCCCACTACCAGCACGACCAGTATTTCTATGATCTCTGCGATGAGAACGGCATGGTCGTCTGGGCCGAGATCCCCTACATCTCGGAGCACATGCCGGGCGGCCGCCAGAACACCATCAGCCAGATGAAAGAGCTGATCGTGCAGAACTACAACCACGCTTCCATCGTCTGCTGGGGCGTTTCCAACGAGATCACCATCTCCACCAAGGACAAGAAGGATATGCTGGACAACCACCGCGTCCTGAATGACCTTTGCCACGAGATGGACAAGACCCGCCTGACCACCCTGGCCTGCTACGCCATGTGCGGCCCCTTCAACCGGGTGGCCCACATCACCGACCTGGTCAGCTGGAACCTGTACCTGGGCTGGTATGTGCCGGGCCTCTTCCTCAACGATCTGTGGATGGACTTCTTCCACACCGTCTACCCCCACCGCCCGCTGGGCTTCTCGGAGTACGGTGCCGAGGGTATGCCCAACCTGCACAGCTCCAAGCCCCGCCGCGGTGACCACACCGAGGAATACCAGGCGGTGTACCACGAGTATATGCTCAACTGCTTTGCCCGTCATCCCTGGCTGTGGGCTACCCACGTCTGGAATATGTTCGACTTTGCCGCCGACGCCCGGGATCAGGGCGGCGAACCCGGCATGAACCACAAGGGCCTGGTCACCTTTGACCGCAAGACCAAGAAGGACAGCTTCTATATTTATAAGGCCTGGTGGAGCAGCGATCCCTTCGTGCATATCTGCTCCAAGCGGTTCGTGGACCGCACCGAGAGCGAGATCGAAGTGAAGGTCTACTCCAACCAGAGCACCGTGGCGCTCTATGCCGACGGTCAGAAGATCGGTGAGCAGACCGGCGAGCACGTGTTCACCTTCCGTCTGCCCCTGTCCGGCGAAGTCCATGTAAAGGCTGTGGCGGGTGACCGCATCGACGAGGCGACGTTCCGCCATGTGGATACCCCCAACCCGGCGTACAAACTCAGCCGGGCCAGCTCCAACAGCGCCAACTGGGTATAAGGCGCACCCCCTACCAAGGTTATCCCCTGCCGGCAGGCAGGGTGGTTGACAGGGCGGGCCCCCGGCGAACCCGTGGCGGCTGTGCAACGCGCGCAGCCGGCCGCCGCGCGGAACAGGGGACCGGTCCAAGATAAACGGAAGAGAGGAAAACAACATGCAAAAGAAATCCAAAGTTGCATTGTGGTCCGGCTTGACGGCGGTCAGCGCCGTTCTGACGGCGGCCGCAATGGTGGCTACTTTTGTGGTGGCCCCCATGTACGAAACCACCATCAACGTTGCCACCAATGCAAGCACCTACCGCATTATCAAGGGCGAAACCGAAGAAGACACCAACTACTTCACCAGCTCCTTCGCTTCTGACGAAGAGCGCGAGTCCTACGAGGATGAACTCTGCGCCACCGTCGAGTCCGAAGGTGCAGCACTCCTCAAAAACGAAAACGCCGCGCTGCCTCTGGCATCCGGCGCCAAGGTCAGCCTGTTCGCGCGCGGCTCCGTTGACCTGATGTACGGCGGCACCGGTTCCGGTGCGGTGGATACCTCCTCCGCTCCCACGCTGAAGGATGCGCTGGAAGCCCAGGGCATCACCGTCAACCAGACCCTGTGGGACTGGTACAGATCCGAGGACATTGCCTCCAAGTACAGCCGCGTGACCCCCGACGCCATCTCTGATGCGCTGGGTGCCAACAGCCAGTACGGCGTCAACGAGGCACCCTGGTCCGAGGTCGAGAGCGCCAACGCCTCCAGCTTTGCGGAGTACGGCGACGCGGCCATCGTGGTGTTCTCCCGCTCCGGCGGCGAGGGCGCCGACCTGCCCAGCGGTGACAACGGCTCCGGTGTGGAATGGACCGGCGACACCAACTATCTGGAACTCTCCCAGGAGGAGAAGGACCTGCTGGCCGGCCTGAAGGCCCTCAAGGATGCCGGCACCTTCAAGAGCATCGTTGTGCTGCTCAACACCTCCAACGCGCTGGAACTGGACTTCCTGAACCCCGAGATCTGCGGCGTGGACTACGGCATCGACTCCTGCCTGTGGATCGGTGACGTGGGCCAGACCGGCGCCAACGGCGTGGGCATGCTGCTGGCCGGTGCGGTCAACCCCTCCGGCAGCCTGGTGGATACCTTCTGGTACGACAACCTGGCCAACCCCGCTGTGACCAACTTCTACTCCCGTCCCTACTCCAACAACGCCGACTATGGCTTTGCCGCCGACGATAAGGACAACGGTAACCAGGGTTACTACGTTGTTTACCAGGAAGGCATCTACCTGGGCTACCGTTATGCCGAAACCCGTTACGAGGACTACGTCATGGGCACC
The DNA here is from genome assembly GCA_019116445.1 of Candidatus Gemmiger excrementigallinarum. Classification (GTDB taxonomy): domain Bacteria; phylum Bacillota; class Clostridia; order Oscillospirales; family Ruminococcaceae; genus Gemmiger; species Gemmiger excrementigallinarum. The sequence continues at coordinate 19,652 of DXBP01000029.1, read as the reverse complement.
GGCAACGCGGGTGACTTCAGCTACGGCACCACCGTTGCCTATCCCTTCGGCTACGGCGACAGCTACACCACCTTCGGTTACTCCAACTTTGCCGTGACCGAGGATGCCGACGCCTTCACCATCAACGTGACCGTCACCAACACCGGTTCCGTGGCCGGCAAGAAGACCGTCCAGGTCTACTTCCAGAGCCCCTACACCGATTACGACAAGCAGAATGGCATCGAGAAGGCCAGCGTGGAACTCTGCGGCTTTGAGAAGACCGCCATCCTGGAGCCCGGCGCTTCCGAGAATGTCACCATCACGGTGGACAAGAGCGAACTGCGCACCTACGATGCCAACGGCGCCAAGACCTACATCCTGGATGCCGGTGACTACTACTTCACCGTGGCCGATGGCTCCCACGAGGCTGCCAACAACATCCTCGCAGCCAAGGGCTACACCCCCGAAACCACCGAGAACCGCATGGATGCCGCCGGCGACGCGACCCTGACCTACAAGTACACCAACGCCGCCCTCGACACCACCACCTATGCCACCAGCGAAGCCACCGGCAACGCCATCACCAACCTGTTCGACGACGCCGACCCCAACAAGGTCAGCTACTCTCCGGGCAGCGTGACCTGGCTGAGCCGCTCCGACTGGACCGCTACCTACCCCACCGGCACCTTTGACTTCACCATGAACGACGACCTGGCCGCTGCCCTGGCGAACACCCACTACGACGGCAGCCTGGCCGACAGCGTCGAGATGCCCACTCTGGGCGCCGAAGGCGACCTGACCCTGGCCAGCATGATCGGTGCTGAGTACGATGATCCCCAGTGGGAATCCCTGCTGAATCAGATGACCTTCGATGAGATGAACCTCATGATCACCCAGGGCTTCCACAACACCAAGGCTGCGGCTTCCATCGGCAAGACCGCGACCAAGGACGAGAACGGCCCCCAGGGTCTGACCGCTGCCCTGACCGGTGGCGCTTCCGCCATGTGCTACACCTCTGAGGACGTCATGGCTGCCACCTTCAACCGCGACCTCATCAACGAAGTGGGCCGCTGCATCGGCGAGGACTGCCTGGCCATGGGTTACTCCGGCCTGTACGGCCCCGGCATCAATATGCACCGCACCGCTTACTCCGGCCGTAACTTCGAGTACTACTCCGAAGATCCCTTCATCGCCGGCGAAATCTGCGCCTCTGAGGTGCAGGGCATCCAGTCCATGGGCGTGTACGTCTACCTGAAGCACGTCGCCCTGAACGACTCCGAGTCCAGCCGTATGGGTGTCAACACCTGGCTGAACGAGCAGACCGCCCGTGAGATCTACCTGGAAGTGGCCGACAAGGCTGTTGTGGACGGCGGTGCCTGGTGCACCATGTCCGGCTTCAACCGCTGGGGCGCTACCTGGTGCGGCAAGTACGAGAACCTGCAGACCGACTACCTGCGTGGTGAGCTGGGTATGCGCGGTATGTCCATCACCGACTACTCCGGCGGCAGCCACTACATGGATTCCTGCGACGCTCTGATCGCCGGCACCGAGATCTGGGACAGCCCCACGCCGCTGCATACCGAGATCCTGGCCAACTACGAGGACGATGCTTACATCGTGACCCAGATGCGGGAAGCTACCCACAAGATCCTGTACACCGTCGTGAACTCCAACGCCATGAACGGCTGGTCTTCGGCGGACCGTCTGGAAGTCATCACTCCGTGGTGGCAGCTGGCTGCCTGGACCCTGTGCGGCGTGCTCGCCGTGCTGACCGTCGTGTGTGTGGTCATGCTGGTCAAGGCGATCAAAAAGAAGAAGACCATGAAGGCTGAATAAGCCGCAGGCTCTTTCTTCCAACTACCCCATGCAAACTGATTAACACCTGAGCCCCCGCCCATCACGGGGCGGGGGCTCGTCTTTTTTGGCAAAGGAGAATCCGCACATGAGCGAACAGACCCCCAAAGCGTCCGGTCTGAACCGTGCCAAGCTGTACCAGCTGGTGCTGTTCCCGTTTAACAACGGCGCTACCAACGTCTATTACATTCTGACTTCGGCTTACATCGCATACTACGGCGGCGTGCTGGGCCTGGCGCTTGTGTTCGCCAGCACGATGGTCACCGTCATGCGTTTGTTCGACGCTGTGACCGACCCCATTATCGGCGCTCTTATCGACAAGACCAACGGCAAGTTCGGCAAATTCCGTCCGTTCATGCTGACCGGCAACCTCATTATGATCGTGTCCAGCTTCCTGCTGTACTTCTGCACCCAGCTGGTGCCCACGACCATGATGCCGGTGCGCTATGTGCTGTACGTGCTGTTCTACGCCATCTACGTTATCGGCTACACCTTCCAGACTTCCGTTACCCGTTCTGGCCAGACCGTTCTGACCAATGACCCCAAGCAGCGCCCGCTGTTCACCGTCTTCAACCTGGTGGCCAGTATGGTGGGCATGGGTGCCATCCAGTTCCTGGCCCCCATCCTGCGTGCCAACGTGGGTGACTACACCACCCAGGACTTCTTCAACGTCATGATCCCCCTGGCGATGATCATCTCCTTCGCGTTGACGATCCTCGCTATGATCGGTATCTGGGAGAAGGACCGCCCCGAGTACTTCGGCATCGGCGGCGAAACCCAGCAGAAGGTCAAGGTCAAGGAGTACATCGCCCTGATCAAGGCCAACCAGCCCCTGCAGCGTCTGATGGTGGCCGGTGCCGGCTGCAAACTGGCCCTGGCCATTGCCACCAACACCGCGGTGCTCTGCATGCTGTATGGCGGCATGATGGGCAACTACGATGCTCTCTACCTGCCCATGATGATCCTGGGCTATGTGTTCAGCGCTCCCTTCTTTGTGCTGACTATCCGCACCAGCCAGAAGCACGGCCAGAAGGCCAGCCTCATGCGCTATGTGGCCGTGGCCCTTGTCATGTACATCGGCGTGCTGGTCCTGCTGCTGCTCTGGAACCCCGAGAACCCGGCCTTCAACCTTGCGCTGTACAGCATGGAAGGCGGCTTCCACCTGACCATCAACCTGTACACCATCCTCTTCATCCTCTTCTTCGGCATCGGCTACGGCGCCTACTACGCCACCGCCGATATGCCCATCCCCATGGTTGCCGACTGCTCCGACTATGAAACCTACCGTTCCGGCAAGTACGTGCCCGGCATCATCGGTACGCTGTTCAGCCTGGTCGACAAGCTGGTTTCCTCCCTCAGCTCCACCATCGTGGGCATGGCGGCGGCTGCCATCGGCTTTACCACCACGCTGCCCGGCGGCGACGATCCGTTCCGTCCCGGCATGAACTGGGTGGTCATCATCCTGTTCTGCGTCGTGCCCATGGTCGCCTGGGCGGCCACCCTAATCGCCATGAAGGGCTACAGCCTCACCGGCGACAAGATGAAAGAGATCCAGGCCGTCAACGCCTGCCGCCACGATGCGGTTGCCAACGGCATGAAACTGGAAGAAGCCATGGAAAAATGGCAGACCATCGATCAGCTGCCTGAGCAGTATCGCGCCTGATGGTTCCCTGACCCAATAAAGAAGCGGCCACCCGTAAGGGTGGCCGCTTTTGTTTGTTTTTTAGGGAGGTCAGCCGCCGATGAGCGCCACGGAAAGATCGTTCACGTTGGTGCCGGTGGGGCCGGTGATCAGCAAGCCGCCGCACTGCTGCAGGGCGTGGTAGGCATCGTTGTCGGCCAGTACGGCGTCCACATCCAGCCCTTTGGCCCGCAGCTGCGCCAGGGTCTGTCCGTCGCAGTAGCCGCCGGCTGCGTCGGTGGGACCGTCGGTGCCATCGGAACCGAAGGAGAATACCGCCACATCGGGCAGACCCGCCAGCAGGGGGGCACTGGCCAGGGCGATCTCCTGATTGCGCCCGCCCAGCCCGTGGCCGGTCAGCTGCACTACGGTTTCGCCGCCGGCCAGAAATGCCAGCTTGCGCCCGCCGCCGCTGTGGTGCCGGGCAATGGCGCCCAGAAAACTGCCGGCGTCCCGGGCCGTGCAGCACAGCTCGGCGGTGAGCACGACGGGTTCGTACCCCAGGGCCTGGCAGGTCTGGCGGGCAGCGGCGCAGAGCTGGCGCACACTGCCGGTGATCTGGGTTTCCACATTGTCCAGCGTCTTGGGGGTTTCCTGCCGCAGGTGCTCCCGCACGGTATCGCTGAGCTGCAGATGGTATTTCTCTACGATGGCCAGCGCCTGGTCGCAGGTGGAGGCATCGGGATAGGCCGGGCCGGAGGCGATCATGTCCAGCGGGTCGCCCAGAATGTCCGAGAGCACCACCGAGAATACCCGGGCCGGTGCGCACAGCTGGGCAAAACGCCCGCCCTTTACGGCGCTGACCCGTTTGCGCAGGGTGTTGATCTCCACGATGTTGGCCCCGCAGGCCAGCAGCTGGCGGGTCATGTCCTCCAGGTCGGCAGCGGGGATCAGCGGCTTTTCAAACAGCGCCGAGCCGCCGCCGGAAAGCAGAAACAATACATTGTCCTCGGCGGTCAGGCCGCTGACCGCATCGATGGCCTCCTGGGTGGCGGAAAAGGAATTTTCGTCCGGCACGGGATGGCCCGCTTCCCGGATCAGCAGCCGGGGCAGGGGGCCTTTGCTGTGGCCGTATTTTGTCACCACCACACCGCCGTCGATGCGGTCCCCCAGCAGATTGCTGGCGGCGCTGGCCATCTGCCAGGCGGCCTTGCCCGCGGCAATCAGAATCAGCTTGCCCGGGGCAAAGGTGTGCCCGGCCAGTGCTTTGGCCACGGCGGTGTCGGGCAGGGCGGCGTGCAGTGCCTGCTGCAGGATTTGTTCGGCATCTTGTCGAATACTCATGGATCTATTCCTCCGATACGGAAAAGGCCCGGCGGCCGCCGGAAGCAGGGCGGTCGGCCGGGCGGGGAGTACGGTCTGGCGCGGAGCGTGAAGATCAGACCACGAACAGCGAAACGATGTACACAATGACGATTACAGTAAAGCCCATCACGGCGGTCATACCGGTCTGGCAGCGGTAGGCTTCGCTGGTCTTCATATCAGAGAACTGGGACACGACCCAGAAGTAGGAGTCGTTGGCGTGGGAGGCGACCATGGAGCCGGCGCCGATGGCCATAACGACGAGGACGCGGCCCAGAGGGCTGGTCAGGCCCATGTTGCTCAGCATGGGGGCGACCATGCCGGCGGTGGTGATCATGGCAACGGTGGAAGCGCCCATGGCCAGCTTCAGGATCATGGCGATGACGAAGGGGACCAGAACGCCCAGACCGGTAGCCAGCAGGCCGGTGGTGGCATCGGCGATGGGCAGGAGCTTCAGGATCTCACCGAAAGAGCCGCCGGCGCCGGTGATGGCGATAATGGCAGCGGAATCGGTCACGCCCTTGGTGACCCAGTCCAGGGTGTTCTTGCGCTCGCTCTTGGGGATCAGGGTCATGGAGAGGAAGACGCCCAGCAGCAGGGCGACCACGGGGTTGCCGATGAAGTTCAGGAAGGTGTACACAAAACCCTGGCCGAAAGGCAGCGAGGGCAGGGACGCGATGGAGGACAGACCGATGAGGATGATGGGCAGCAGAATGGGCGAGAAGCTGTGCAGCGCGCCGGGCAGCTTGCCGTATTTCTCAGTCAGTTCTTCGATGGTGTATTCGGGGTTGGCGGGAATGTCGATCTTGCTGGAAACCTTGGTAGCGTACAGGATGACCACTGCCACGGCGGGAATGGAGATCAGCAGGCCGACAAGGATGGTCAGGCCCAGGTCAGCTTCCAGGGTGCCGGCCATGGCGATGGGGCCGGGTGTCGGGGGAACCAGGCAGTGGGTGGCGTACAGACCGCCGGAGAGGGCGGTGGCCATAACGGCCAGAGAGGTGTTGCTCTGGGCGGCCAGGGCGCGGCTGATGGGGGAAAGCACCACGAAGCCGGAATCACAGAATACAGGGATGCCGGTAACATATCCCATGGCGCCCATGGTAACGACGCTGCGCTTTTTGCCCACGATCTTCAGGATGGTGTTGGCCATGGTCAGGGCAGCACCGGTTTTTTCCAGAATGGTGCCGATGATGGTACCGCACAGGATGACGATACCTATGCTGGCCAGTATGTTGCCGAAGCCGGTTTTGACGGTGTTGATGACGGTGACCGTGTCCAGTCCGCAGGCAAGACCCACCGCGATGGAGATGACAACCAGCACAATGAAGGGGTGCAGGTTGAACTTGGAGATCGCGATGATCATAACCAGCACTGCCAGGAAGATCACGCCGAACAGGTAGATGGATGACATAGTTTGATTCCTCCGTTCAGAATGAGAGTAAATTTGTAAGGCTGCGGTGCCTTTGGTACAAAACAGTGGGGAAAATCATCCGTGCAGGCCGCGCATGATGCACAGCCGCAGCAGATATTCCCGCTCAAACGGGGAAGCGTCGCCGGGGCACAGGGTGTCCCACAAACGGTGCATACGGTATTGCAGGGTGTTTTTGTGTACGTGCAGCAGGGCGGCCGCCTGGGCCACACTGCCGTTGCAATTGTAGTAGGCGCGGGCGGTGGTCAGCAGCACCTCCAGCTCCTTGTCGCCAAACTGCCGGGCCAGCCGGGCCACCATGTCGTCGATGAACCCGGCATCCCGGGTGGAGGCCCGCTGCATCAGGTAAAAGAAGCGGCAGGAAGCATCCTGGATGTCCAGCACGCCGGTCCTGTCCATGTCGCACAGGATGGCGGCTTCCGCCCCGGCCCGGTGGATCTGACGCACCGAGGTGCAGGGGCTGCCGGCACACAGCCGGACCGGACGTCCCAGCGCCTGTTCCAGGGCCTGGGCCATTTTGGCAAGGGGAGCGGCAACCGGCGGGTCGGGTTCGCTTTTCAGCAGGATCAGCCGGTCGTCGATGATGGCCCAAACATCGCAGAAAGGGGCGACCAGGTGGCGGAAGAGCAGTTCCTCCACGGCGCGGTCCAGAAACTGCTGCTGGCCGCGGGGGTCCGGTACGCTGGGAATCCGCAGTGCCAGCACCCGCACGGGAAACCGCAGATGCAGGTTGAGGGCTTCCGCCAGAACGCTCAGCTGTTCGCTGGCATTGGGTGGTAAATCGCTGAGCACCATGCGCAGGTAACTGGCGCGCAACTCCCCGGTGACCCGGGCGCGCTGGTCCAGCGCGTGCTGCCGGAAAAACTGCTCGGTATAGGCGGCCAGGATGTGGGCGCTGTCCCGCACTTCATCGGGGTTGCCGAAAATACCCACAACGGCCATCAGCTGCCCGTCGTTCCAGACCGGCAGGTTGTATCCCTCTTTGGCGCCGGGGTACAGGGCCAGTTCCTCCCGATGGATGGCCACCGGCCGCCGGGTACGCAGCACCTGGCAGGCACCTTCGTGGCGGGTACCGATGCGGGGCGCCTCGGTGGAGGCAACGATGATGCCCCGGGTATCCATGATATTCACGATGCGTCCGTTCAGCAGGGTGGACGCCGTCTGCACAAGCTGTTGTGCCAGTTCTTCAAAATGCATAGGCCTTTATTCAAACGCGATGCAGTCGCCCACCGCCATGTGGCAGGCCTGCAAAGTGCTGTGGCAGGTCATCCAGTCCTCGGCCAGTGCGCCGGAACAATGGCACAGACCCAGTACGGACATTCCGAGATTCTGCAGTTCCTTTACGGTGGCTTCGATGCGGGCTTCGTCCGCTTCCACCAGATGGGTGCCGCCGAAAACCGCATACACCGGCTGCTGCAAGACCTCGTGCACGGTGCGGATCATATTCAGGATGCCCGGGTGGGAGCATCCCACCAGGACCACCAGTCCCCGGGCCGTCTGCATGGCCAGGCAGATCTCATCGGAAAAATCATCCGCCACGGTATGGGGGATCTCTCCCTTTACAAAGCGGGGCGGGATCGTTTCAAAAGCGGCGCGGCGGGCAAAATTTCCCACCAGCCAGCAGTCCTCCGCCAGCGGCAGCAGCCCGTCGCAGACCCGCTGCTCAATGCCGTGGGCGGCCAGGAATGCCGGGTCGTACCCGGCGGAAAGATCGGTGTATTTGACACCGTCAAAGGCATATTTTTTGTCCCAGAAGCCCGGGCCGGTGTACAGCAGCCCCCCGCCGGCGCCCTGTTCCACCATATCCCGGAACCCGGCGGCGTGGTCGTAGTGGCTGTGGGAACAGACCGTGAAATCCACCGTCGTCAGGTCCACACCCAGCCGGTGGGCGTTGTACAGGGTGTCCTCGCCGGAACCGCAGTCAAACAAAAAACGCTTGCCGCCGGCTTCTACCAAAAAGGAAAGGCCGTGCTCGGCTTTGAGGGCCTTGTGCTCTGAGGGAACGTTTTCCATCAGCGTGGTAATGCGGACCATAGCGTGATTCCTCCTTGGACCGGGAATGTGTGACAAAATCATGATCTTGTGGCTATTATAACACGGGATTTGACATTTTTCATTGGTATGGGTAACAAGAATATCATAAAATTCCTACAAAAAGATTGTTTTTGGTAAAAGATGCACAAAGGCAGGGGGCGGGAATTCTACTTTTCATTTGGCCGGGCAAGGTGTATGCTTAAAAGAAAGTGCTCGACAGGGAGGCTGCAGGAATGAAGCTATATTGGAAGTTGAACAAAAGCCGGTGGGTACTGGTGGCCGGAGGGCTGGCCACCCTGCTTTGCCTGGCCGTGCTGGCGGTCTACCGCCGGCAGATGCCGCCCTGGCAGCTGGGGCTGACGCTGGTACTGGCGGCAGGGGTCTGCCTGGGGGCGACCTGGTTTGCGGCCGGGATGGTGGCATCGGCCTGCCAGCAGTCCATGCTGGAACAGCTGCACCTGAAACTGCAGCCCGACGCCTTTGTGGCGGCCTATGCCCCGGTGGCGGAAGCCATGCCCCCGGACTCTGCGGGGGCCGTTACGGCGGCGGTCAACCTGGCCGACGGATACTGTGCGGCGGGGGACTGGCAGCAGGCGCTGGCCACGCTGGTGCAGCCGTCGGCGCAGCTGGCAGAACCCAAGCGCAGCGCCTTGCAGGCGCTGGTTCTGCGCAGCCGCTGCCGCTACTGCCTGTGGGGCGGGGAGGTGCCGGGGGCGGAAGCCGCCCTGCAGACCTTTGCCCGCCAGGTGGAATCCCTGCGGGAAAGCAACCCGCCCCTGGCAGAAAACCTGCAAGGGGACGTGGAACTGTACCAGACCTGGCTGGGGCTGCTGACCGGCCATACCGCCGACTGCGGGGTGCTGGAACAGAAGATGCAGCAGCTGCCCACCAAACTGGCCAAGCTGGATGTCTGCTGGATGCTGCTCCTTGCCAGCCGCGCCGCCCGGGACGAAGCCGCAGAGAAACGGTATGAGTCCCTGTTCCGGCAGGAGGGCGGAAACCTGGCCGCTGCGCGAACCCTTCGCGGTGCCAAAGCCGCCGAAGGCTGAAACCAAAGGAAAACCGGTCCGCTGCAAGCGGGCCGGTTTTTTTGCGCAGATGTGCCGCGGATGTTTAAATGTTAGACAAATGTTCAAAAGTGTCCATGGCGTGGCGGAAACCGCTGTAGTATGATAGGGGGACAGCTCCGGAAGGGGGCTGTTTTTCTTCTTATGGAACGGAGGGAACCCGCATTGCAGGAAAAGAAGCCGAAAACCAGCGGAATGGAAAAGGTCGCGGCCTTTATTGTGGACAAACGCAACCTGTTTTTTCTGCTGTATATTCTGGCGCTGATATTCAGCGTGATCGCATCGGGCTGGGTCAAGGTGGAAAACGACATCACCACCTACCTGCCCGCCGATACCGAAACCCGCCAGGGCCTGACGGTGATGAACGACAATTTCACTACCTTCGGCACGGCGCGGGTCATGGTATCCAACGTCACCCCGGAGATCGCCGAAGCGCTGCAGCAAACCATCGAAGCGGTGGATGGCGTTTACAGCGTGGAATTTGACGAAACCGAATCCCATTACAAGGACGCTTCGGCGCTGTACTCGGTGACCTTTGACGGCACCGCCACCGATGCGGTGAGCATCCAGGCAGTCCAGGGCATCCGGGAGGCGCTGACCGGCCAGGATTACTATATTGACACCGAGGTGGGCCAGGATATGTCGGCAGACCTGGCCGACGAGATGGGCACCATCCTGGTCATTGCAGCGGTCATCATCGTGGTGGTGCTGACCCTGACCTCCCGCTCCTACGCCGAAGTGCCGGTGCTGCTGCTCACCTTCGGCGCCGCGGCGGTGCTCAACATGGGCACCAACTTCCTGTGCGGGACCATTTCCTTTATCTCCAACTCGGTTACGGTGATCCTGCAGCTGGCTCTGGCCATCGACTACGCCATCATCCTGTGCCACCGCTTCTCCGATGAGCACGAAACCAAGGACACCCGGGAAGCCTGCATCGCGGCGCTGGCCAAGGCCATCCCCGAGATCAGCTCCTCCTCCCTGACCACGATTTCCGGCCTGGGGGCGCTGGCCTTCATGCACTTCGGCATCGGCCGGGATATGGCCACGGTGCTGATCAAAGCCATTCTGTTCAGCCTGCTGTCGGTGTTTACGCTGATGCCGGGCCTGCTCATGCTCTTCAGCAAAAAGATCGATGCCACCCGGCACCGTAAACTCATCCCCCAGATCAACTTCCTGGGCAAATTCGATGTGGCTACCCGCTGGGTGATCCCGCCCATCTTTGCGGTGGTGGTCGTGGTGGCGGCGGTGCTGGCCAACAACTGCCCCTATTGCTACAGCTTTACCGACCTGGTCACCGCCAAACAGAGCGAAAGCCAGATCGCCCACCAGAAGATCAAGTCTACCTTCGGCAACGAAAACATGGTGGCGCTCATTGTGCCCAAGGGCAACTACGACGCCGAGCGGGCGGTGCTCCAGGAGCTGGAAGCCTGCCCCGAGGTGAAATCCTGCCAGGGCCTGGCCAACACCGAGGCCCAGGACGGCTATATGCTGGCCGATGCGGTCACGCCGCGGCAGTTCTCGGAACTGGCGGGCACCGATTACGAGGTGGCGGAAGCCCTGTATGTGGCCTACGCCGTGGACCACGACCAGTACGGCAGTGTGCTCAGCTGCATCGGGGACTATAAGGTGCCGCTGTTCGACCTGTTCATGTTCCTGCAGGATGAGATGAAAGGCGGCAACATCACCCTGGAAGGGGACATCCAGGATACCCTGGACGACCTGTTCGACCAGCTCAACTGGGCCCAGGTCCAGCTGCAAAGCGACCAGTACAGCCGCATGGTGGTCTACCTGAACCTGCCCGAGGAAAGCGACGAAACCATGGCCTTCCTGGATACCATCCGCGGCATCCTCGCCCGGTATTACAGCGGCAATACCTATGTGGTGGGCAACTCCACCAACGTCAAGGACCTGTCCGGCTCCTTCGTGCAGGATAACGTCCTGATCAGCGTTTTGTCAGCCCTTTTTGTGGTGCTGATCCTGCTTTTCACCTTCCAGTCGGTGGGGCTGCCCATCCTGCTCATCATCGTCATTCAGGGCAGTATCTGGATGAACTTCACGGTGCCCACCCTGCAGGATGAACCCCTGTATTTTCTGGGGTACCTCATCGTCAACGCCATCCAGATGGGCGCCAACATCGACTATGCCATCGTTATTTCCAGCCACTACAGCGACCTTAAGCGGGAAATGCCGCCCCGGCAGGCCATCGTGGCCGCCCTCAACGAGGCATTCCCCACCATCTTTACCTCCGGCACCATCCTGGCGGTGTCCGGTGCCCTCATCGGCCAGATGACCACCAACCCGGTCATTGCCGCTATCGGCACCTGCCTGGGTCGTGGTACCATTATCTCCATCGTGCTGGTGCTGGCGGTGCTGCCCCAGATCCTGCTCATCGGTGATTCCATCGTGGAGCGCACCAGCTTTGCCATGAAAGCGCCCATCGACCTGACGCGCATCAACCGCACCGCCAGCGGCAATATGCGGGTCAGCGGCCGGGTGCGGGGCTATGTGAACGGTGTTATCGACGCTGAGATCAAGGGTACCCTGAACGGCACGCTGAACGCAGCGGTGACTTCGGGCACCACCATCGAACCGGCCGCACCGGACTACGCCCTGCCCCAGGACGCTACCGTGTGGGCTCAGAGTTATACCGAGGGGGAGGAAGTATGAAAAACAGAAGAAAACGCCTTCTCTCGGCGGTGCTGAGCCTGTGTATGCTGGCGGGTCTGCTGGCCCCGGCGGTCTGCGCCGAGGGGGAAGAAACCATTACGATGGAGGTGGCCACCGCCGACCAGCTGGTGGCCCTGGCAAAGGACTGCCGCCTGGACAGCTGGAGCCGCGGCCGCACCGTGGTGCTCACGGCGGATATTGACCTGACCGGCACCGACTTTGCCGGTATTCCCACCTTCGGCGGTACGCTGGAGGGCGGCGGCCATACCATCAGCGGCCTGACCCTCACGGGGGAGGGCAGTGTGCAGGGGCTTTTCCGCTACATCCAGCAGGATGCCGTGGTCAAAGCCCTCCATGTCACCGGTACGGTGCAGCCCGGCGGTACCCGCGCCGGGGTGGGCGGTCTGGCGGGGGAAAACGCCGGTACCATCCAGAACTGCAGCTTCAGCGGCACCATCAGCGGTACCAGCCGCATCGGCGGCATCGCGGGCAGCAACACCGTTACCGGCATCATCAACGGCTGCACGGTGGACGGCAGCGTCTACGGCGACCACTTTGTGGGCGGCATCACCGGCCAGAACGACGGTGTGGTTTCCGGCTGCACCAACGGCGCCGCCGTCAATACCACCGTCAGCCAGAACGAAGTCAAGCTGGAAGACCTTACCGTCACCGACCTGCTCACCACCGAGCGCGCCGCCGACATCACCGATATTGGCGGTATCGCGGGCAGTTCTGCCGGTGTGCTGCGCGCCTGTGTCAACCGCGGGGCTGTGGGCTATGACCATATCGGCTACAACGTGGGCGGCATTGCGGGCAGCCAGACCGGCTACATCGAAGGCTGCGTCAACTACGGTACCGTCCACGCCCGCAAGGAAGGCGGCGGCATCGTGGGCCAGATGGAGCCTTCCAGTGTGCTGCAATACAGCCAGGATACCCTGCAGCAGCTGCGGGGAGAACTGGATACCCTCCAGGGGCTGATGAACCAGGCCGCCCAGGATGCCTCGGCTTCCTCCAGTGAGCTGACCGCCCGCTTCGATGACCTGAAAAACCGGGTGGACGGCGCCCGCAGTGCGGTGGATACCCTGGTGCGGAAACTGGAAGAGGGCATCGACATCGGCACTCAGAACCTGACGGTGACGGCTTTGGCAGACCTGACCGGCCAGGGAAATGTTTCATCTTCTACGGATGTGACGGTGACCCCGGCCCCTACCCAGGCCCCGGAAACCACCCCTGCCCCGGAAACCACCCCCGCCCCCGAGGCAACACCTACGCCTGTGCCCGAGGGAACGCCCCAGCCGGAGGAAACACCCCGGCCGGAAATTACCCCGGAACCGGCTCCCACCGTGACTCCGGTGCCGGACCCTCAGCCGACGAAAGGGACGGAGTCCACCGTTCCGGAAACAGAGCGTGCCGACACCGCCCACAACCGCCCGCCCCATCGGGCACCGCAGCTTTCGGTGGACCATACGCTGGAAGGCAGCGGTTCCGCTTCGCTGGACGGCCAGGCATCGGTACCGGTGCCCAGCCTTGAGGTGAACAATCAGGATGCCATTACGGCGGCGCGCAACAGCCTGAGCGGCAGCCTGACGGCCATCGCCGACGGGGTGGATTCCATCGGCACCAGTACCGGCGACCATACCCAGGCCCTGATCCGGGACATCGAGGCCATCACCAACCAGATGAACAAAATCACCGATACACTGCTGGGCGCGGCGGAAAATGCCGGCCAGGGCACCGTTTTTGAGGATGTATCGGATGAAGATACCGACGGCGACACCGAGGGCAAGGTCAGCAACTGCCTGAATGCCGGGGAAGTCTACGCCGACCTGAATGCCGGCGGCATTGCCGGTGCCATGGCGCGGGAAAATGACCTGGACCCCGAGGACGATACCAAAATCAGCGGCAGCAGTTCGCTGAACATGACCTACAAGACCCGCATCGTGGTGCGCGACTGTACCAATCAGGGCACCGTGCAGGCCAAAAAGCAGTGCGCGGGCGGCATCGTGGGCAGTATGGAGCTGGGCAGCGTGCTGCAAAGCTACAATACCGCCGACCTGCTGCAGGAGGATGTGGATTATGTGGGCGGCATTGCCGGGCAAAGCAAGTCGGCCATCCGGCAGTGCGCTGTCAAGGCGCGTCTGGCCGGGGATGCCTGGGTCGGCGGCATTGCAGGCAGTGCCTATACCCTGACCGATTGCCGCGCCATGGTGGAAGTCACCGGCAACGAGCAGGTGGGGGCTGTGGCCGGCGGTCTGCTGGCCGAAGATTCCCTGGGCAACGCCCTCAACCAGCTGCAGGATAACGAAAGCGCCGTACAGGGCAACTGCTTTGTGAGCGAAACCCTGGGCGGCATCGACGGCATCAGCTATGCCGGACAGGCCGAACCGATGGCTTTTGCGGACTTTGCCGCCCTGGCCGGGCAGGAGGGCCTGCCGGAAACGTTCTCCCGAATCACCCTCACCTTTGTGGCGGACGGGCAGACGGTGGCCACCCTCCCGGTGGAGTACGGCGCGGCCTTTGACCCGGCCGAAGCCCCGGCCGTTCCCGAAAAGGCAGGCTGCACGGCGGTCTGGGCGGACTTTGTAACGGAAAACATCACCTTTGACCAGAGGGTCACAGCGGTGTACACGCCGTTTTCCACGGTCATCGCCAGCACCGAACAGCGGGAGGATGGCCGTGCCATCCTGCTGGCGGAGGGCAGCTTTGGCGATGGTGCGCTGACCCTGACGCCTTGCGAGGAAACCCCGGCCCCCGGTACCAGCGAAAGCTGGCAGTTCACCCTGCCGGAGGAAGTTTCCGGCAGCGTGCGGCTGCACTATCTGCCGCTGAAGGCCGACAGCGACCTGTACCTGCGCGGTGCCGACGGCAGCTGGCGCAAGGCCGAAACCACCGCCGACGGCAGCTACCTGGTCTGCACCCTGCAAAGCGGTGATACCGCCCTGGCTGCGGTGCCGCGGCATACGGTTCCGCTGCCGCTGCTGGCAGGTGCGGGGGCTGCGCTGCTCCTGCTGCTGGCGGTTGGGTTGTGGACCTGCCACCGGCATCGCAAAAAGAAGGCGGCAGCCCAATAAAATCAAAAAAATCCCCTGCGCGTTCCGTAAAGAAATACGCAGGGGATTTTCTGTGTACAGCCATCAGGGCAGTGCGGCCTGTGCCAGCACCCAGCATAGAAAAAAGACTTCCAAAACCGCGCCAAAAAAGGGCGGGGTATCGGCGGCCAGAAGTAGACGGTTTTGCCAGCAGCGGGCGCGGTACCAACGTTGGAAACTTTCCACAAAGAGCAGCACACTGATTACGGCACCGGCGGTAGCAAACCAAAATAGACTGATAAAACCAGTAAATTGTATCGCCTGGACTGCTGTATCAGGAAACGACGCAGAAACAGTGGGGAGAAAGGGGGCCAAGAGCCCCTGGCCCAGCAAGCATGCTGTGCATCCCCAAAGGACCAGGCGAACGGCCCGCCACAGGAACCACCAGCCCGGGGGCCGGGTCATGCGGCTTCCAGCGGAGTGAAGCAGCTGAGAATGGCCTCGTACTGGGCCGGGTCGGTGTAGGAGAAGTTCACCATGTACATCCGGTCACCGGACTTTTTCAGCAGCATGGTCTGGGTGGCGGTGATCTCACCGTTCTGCACCGAGTAGGTCATGCCGGTGAAGGTGGTGTTGCCCAGGGTGATCTGTTCGGTTTCGCCAAAATCCACCGTCACGGTGGTCTGGGCCAATTGCTGCTCCAGGGCGGCAAAGTACTGGTCCTCGGTCATGCCCGAAAGTGCCAGCTTCTCGCTGGCCACCATCACGTTGCTGCCGTTGGTCACGTCGGCGGCAACCATCTCATACACGGTGGACAACTGCGCGTAGTCCAGCATCTTTTCGCCGGTTTCGGGGTCCTCGTACATCATCTCAGACCCCACCTGCATCATGTTCTGGATCTCTTCATCGCTGGCCATGACCATGGTTTCGGGCAGGGTGAAGTGCAGGCCCAGGGTGGTGTTGGTGTAGTCGGTGTCGGTGCGCTCACCGGGAACGTACTCGGCGGGTTCCTCCTCGCTTTCCTCGGCGGCGGGTTCCTCGGCCGGGGCTTCCTCTTCCGGGGTGCTCTCGGCGGGCGTTTCTTCCGGTTGGGACTCTGCGGCGCTGCTGGAAGTATCCGGAGCGCTGCTGTCGGCGGAGGTCTGGCTGCATCCGGCCAGCAGGGCGGCCAGCAGGCAGGCGGTCAAGGCCAGGGCCATCGTCTTTTTCATGGGGTGCCTCCTCTTCTTTTGGGCGGGCACCAATACAGGGAGGGTGCCCGCAACATCCAAAAAATATAGTATACAATAAGTCTAACGGCACAAGGGCATGGAATCAAGTGACAGAGTACCCAAACAATACCGCCGGGAATTAGGCACGTCTACAAAAAAAGCGGGGAGCGCCGCAGCGCTCCCCGCCTGTTGCATTGGGATTATTTGCCCCGTACCACACGGGAAAGCTGGATCAGCAGCGTGGGCGCAAAGGCCAGACCGATGATGCACAGCAGCTGGGTTCCGGTCACCGGGGCGACCAGGAACAGGCCCTCCAGGGCGGGCACAAAGAGCACGAAGGCCAGCAGCAGTACGCCTACGCCGAAGGCCATCAGGGAATAGGGGTTGCCGCCAAGGCCCAGTTTGAAGATGGACTCGGTGCCGCGGCAGTTGAAGCCGTGGAACAGACGAGCCAGGGTCAGGGTGGCAAAGGCCATGGTGCTGGCCAGGGCTGCATCGCCCTGGGCCAGGCCGATATAGAAAGCGATCATGGAAGCAACGCCGATCATCAGGCCCTGGCCGAACACGTGGGTCAGCATGGGCTTGTCCATCATGGAAGCGTTGGGGTCGCGGGGCTTCTGGTCCATCAGACCGGGGCGGGCAGGTTCCATGCCCAGGGCAATGGCGGGCAGGCTGTCGGTGAGCAGGTTGATGAACAGCAGGTGCACCGGCTGGAAGGGCACGCTCAGACCTGCCACAGAGGCATAGATGACCGCCAGGATGGCGCCCATGTTGCCGGAGAGCAGGAACTGGATGGCGTTGCGGATGTTGGCGTAGACGCTGCGGCCGTTGAGCACCGCCTTGACGATGGTGGCAAAGTTGTCGTCGGCCAGGATCATGGCGGCGGCGTCCTTGCTCACCTCGGTGCCGGTGATGCCCATGGCCACACCTACGTCGGCCTTTTTCAGGGCGGGGGCATCGTTGATACCATCGCCGGTCATGGCTGCAATGCAGCCGCGGCGCTGCCAGGCCGTCACAATGCGGATCTTATGCTCCGGCGAAACACGGGCATACACCGCGATATGGGGCAGCTTTTCGTCCAGTTCGGCGTCGGACATGGCTTCCAGTTCCACGCCGTCCACGGACAGGTCGCCGTCCTCAAAAATACCGATCTGCTTGGCAATGGCCGTGGCGGTCACCTTGTGGTCGCCGGTGATCATCACGGTGCGGATGCCGGCCTTCTTGGCCTCGGCCACCGCCTGCACGCTCTCGGGCCGCGGCGGGTCGATCATGGAGATCAGGCCCACGAAGGTGTAATCCTGCTCATCCTCCAGGGTCAGCAGACGGGCTTCGGGCATCGGGCGCTGGGCAAAGGCCAGTACCCGCAGGCCGTTTTCGGAAAGTTCCCGGTTCACCCGCTCGATCTCGGCCCGGCGTTCCGCCGTCATAGGCACGGCACCGTCGGCGGTGAGCAGTTTGGTAGAGCGGTCCAGCAGCACGTCGATGGCGCCCTTGGTGAACAGCATGGGGCCGTCATCGGTGTTGTGCAGGGTGCTCATCAGCTTGCGGTCGGAGTCAAAGGCCAGTTCCGCCAGGCGGGGATGCTGGCTGCGGTAGACCGGGGCCTCCACATAGAAGTAGTTGCCCAGCTGCACCAGAGCTACCTCGGTGGGGTCGCCCACAGGGGCGTTGGTTTCGGGGTTGATGGTGGCGTCGCTGTCCAGCACGGCGATCTTCAGCAGGGCGCGCTGGGCGTCGTTGGCCAGTTCCAGGTCGGTGCCCTTGGTCAGGGTGCCGTCGGCCCAGATGTTCTGTACCGTCATGCGGTTCTGGGTCAGGGTGCCGGTCTTGTCGGAGCAGATCACCTGCACGGAACCCAGGCTTTCCACCGCTTTCAGTTCCTTGATGATGGCGTTCTGGCGGGCCATCTTCTGGGTGCCCATAGCCAGCACGATAGTGACGATGGAGCTCAGGGCTTCGGGGATGGCCGCCACCGCCAGGGCCACGGCGAACATCAGGGAATCCAGCACGCTCATGCCGTTGCGGAACACCGACAGCAGGAACACCACGGCGCAGATGACCATGATGACCACCGCCAGCTTGCCGGAGAAGTCATCCAGGTTCTTCTGCAGCGGGGTCTTGCGCTGCTGGGTCTGGTTCATCAGCGCGGCGATGCGGCCCAGCTGGGTGTCCATACCGGTGCCGGTCACCACCATGGTGGCGCGGCCGTAGGTCACCAGCGAGCCGGAGAAGGCCATGTTCTTCTGGTCGCCCAGGGCCACCTCGGTGCCTTCAATGGCTTCACGGCTTTTTTCCACCGCCTCGGACTCACCGGTCAGGGAACTTTCGTTCACCTTCAGGGACCAGCTGTTCAGGATGCGGCCGTCCGCCACGATCAGGTCGCCGGCTTCCAGTTCCACGATGTCGCCGGGGACCACCTGGTCGCCGGGCACTTCCATCCGCTGGCCGTCCCGCAGCACCTTGGCCGAGGGGGCGCTCATGGCTTTCAGGCTTTCCAGGGATTTTTCCGCTTTAAAATACTGCACGGTGCCCAGCACGGCGTTGAGGATCAGCACCGCGAAGATGACCAGCGTGCTCTCCAGATTGCCGGAGAACATGGAGATGATGGCTGCCACGATCAGAATGGCCACCAGCAGGTCTTTGAACTGCTCGGCAAAAACGGCCAGCCAGCTCTTTTTCTCGCCCTCCGCCAGGCGGTTGGGGCCGTACTGTTCCAGCCGCTGGGCCGCCTGTTGGGCGTTCAGTCCGCCGGACGTGACGCCCAGTTGTTCCAGGGTTTCCTTGGGGGATAGATTGAAATAGGATTTCTGCATACTTTACTTCTCCGCCTCTCCTGTTGATTCTACTGTGCCGGGCCACCCGGCAGGGAAAAAGAAAAAGACTTCCCGGCCCTGGGTACATCTGTTCCCGGCCGAAAAGTCTTGTTACCACTTTGTGGGCGCGCTCCGCCAGATTCCGCGAACGGGAATCGGGATGTTGACGGTGCGACTTCAACTACTCCCTTTTCAACGAGAAACTATATCATGATTTTGCCCGGAATGCAAGCAAAGTTTGTAAATCCCCCAAAAATCTGTGTGAAAAAACAACAGCAGACCGGTGCGCGGACAGAACTTTTATGCTATAATACAAAAGAACCTGACATACCAAGGTGGCTTTGGGCCGCGGTAACGCAAGAGCATATCATTCCGGGAGGTCATTCGCATGAAAGATGTTGTTGCACTGGGCGAACTGCTCATCGACTTCGCCCCCGTTTCCACCGACGAGGCCGGTTACCCGACCCTGAAAGCCCAGCCGGGCGGCGCGCCGGGCAATTTTTTGGCGGCGCTGCAAAAGTACGGCTGCACCACGGCCCTCATCGGCAAGGTGGGGGACGATACCTTCGGCCATCTTTTAAAA
>DXBP01000028.1 GCA_019116445.1 Candidatus Gemmiger excrementigallinarum | reverse complement strand
CGCGTTGGCCCGTCGGTCGGCGCGGTTTCCTTTTTGCAGATCCAGGCCACCAAACTGTATGACACGCTGCTGAACGCACTTCTTAATATAGAGAGCAGCCAGATCGTCAGTATCCACGCAAAGGCGCTCGACCAGGGGGCCGCGCTCAAGACCGTCAAACGGAAGTTGAGTGACTTGGATAAGGCCAAAATTGACGAGCAGAAACGGGCGGTGCGCTCCGGCTTTGACATGGACATTCTTCCCCCTGACCTTGTGACCTTCGGGAAGGAAGCGGAAAAACTGCTGGAGGATTTGCAGAACCATGATGAAAAGATGTTCATGGTTACAATCCTTCTGGTGCATACCGCGCCCACCAAACAGAAGCTGGAAAATATCATCTATTCGGTGAACGGCATTGCCAACGCCAACAACTGCAACCTGATCCGGCTGGACTATCAGCAGGAACAGGGCTTTGTGTCGGCCCTGCCCCTGGGCGTGAACCAGGTGGAAGTCCAACGTGGCCTTACCACCAGCGGAACGGCAATCTTTCTGCCGTTCCGTTCCTGTGAGGTATTCCAGCCGGGTGGCCTATATTATGGCGTAAATGCACAGACCAAACACATCATCCTGGCAGACCGGAAAACTCTCAAATGCCCCAACGGGATCGTGCTGGGCACACCGGGCAGCGGCAAGTCCTTTTTTGCGAAACGCGAGATGGCCAATGCCTTTTTTGCCACACCCGACCACATCCTGATATTAGATCCGGAAAATGAATATACCGCCCTGACGGAACAGCTTCACGGTCAGACCATTTACCTGGCTCCGGATAGCCAAAGTTATTTGAATCCTATGGATCTGGACTTATCCACCGATGTGGGCGAATCCCCCATGCTTATGCAGGCGGATTTCCTGCTTTCACAGTGCGAACTGATGATGGCTTCCTATGGCAATCCGCTCATGCCCATTGAAAAGTCCCTGATTGACCGCTGTATCAGCCTGGTTTACCGGGATTATCTGAAGAACCCCAGGCCGGAGAATATGCCAATCCTGGGAGATTTATACCAATGCCTGCGGGAGCAGCATAATTCGCGGGCGGATGATCTGGCAACTGCAATGGAGATTTACGTTACCGGCAGCATGTCCTATCTAAACCACAGGACAAACGTGGATTTGAATAACCGCATGGTCTGCTACAACATCAGCAAGCTGGGCCAGGGCTTAAAAAAGCTGGTCATGTCCAACGTGCAGAAACATATCTGGCAGCGCACAGCGGTCAACCGCTACGCCGGTATCACCACCCGGATTTTCCTGGATGAATTTCACCTGCTCTTAAAGGAGCCGCAAACAGCAGCCTACACCGCAGAGATTTATAAGCGGTTCCGCAAGTGGAATGGCATCCCCACATCCCTAACACAGAATGTCAAAGACCTTTTGGACAGTTCCGAGATCGAAAACATCCTGGAAAACAGCGATTTTGTGCTGATGTTGAACCAGGGTGCCAGCGACCGGAATATCCTGGCCCAGCGGCTTGGCATTTCTCCCCAGGAGTTAAACCATGTGACCAACAGCGGCGAGGGTGAAGGGCTTCTGTTCTTTGGGGATAAGATTATTCCCTTTGAGGACAAATTCCCACGCGATACGCAGCTTTACCGGGTAATGACCACGAAACCTTCCGACCTGGCGGCATAAGGGGGTGGCCTATGAAGCGAAAGCGCAATATCTATGACGCGGATGATGCAGCCAAAAGTAAGCGTCTGCATTTTTCGTCGGAGGAACGGGCAGCCCATGCAGAGAGAAAGGCGGAAATCCTGGGCGAAAAGCTGGAAAAGGCCAAAGCAGACCTGCCAAAGAAGCGCCGCCCCCGGATCAACCGGGAGTTTGACGCCATGACTGGCAAGGTACGGCATTCGCTGAGTTTTGAGGACGAGGTAAAACCGCGCAGCCGGAAAAACCCGGTGACGCAGGCGGGGCTGAAGGCTGGACGGTCGGTGGATTTGGCGGCCCACAGTAAAATCCGGCAGGTGGAAAAGGAAAATGTGGGCACCGAAGCGGCCCACAAAACCGAGTTTGCAGCAGAAAATCTGGCGACGGGCGCGATCCGGAAGGGCTACCACTCGATAAAGGACGCGCCCTATCGCAGGGTGGAACGCCTGGAAGTCAAAAGTGCCCGCGCCACAGTCAATGCTAACTACCGTGCCGCCATCCGGGACAATCCCCAACTGCAAAAGCATTCTCTTTCCGCCATGTTTCAAAAGCGGAAACTAAAGCGCGAGTATGCCAAAGCCTATCGGGAAGCCCAGAGAACGGGGAGCCGTGGGGCTGCGGTCGCCAAAAAAGCAAAGGAAGCAATCAGCAATGCAGGACAGGCCGCTGTTGCCCTGGTCAAAAACAATAAGGGGATTTTGGTGATTGTCGGCGGCGTGGCCCTGTTGTTTATCCTGGTGTTTTCCTCCCTGTCCTCCTGTTCTGTGACGATGGAAGGGGCGATGGGGGCTGTACTTGGCACCTCTTATACTTCCGAAGATCCGGACATTTTGCAGGTGGAGGACGATTACATCGCGCTGGAGCAGCAGTTGGAACGCCGGATGGCCAATATTGAAAGCGAATTTCCAGGCTATGACGAATACCGGTACGATGTGGACACTATCGGCCATGACCCCAACGAACTGATTTCCTACCTGACCGCAAAATTCAATGCCTTTACCCCGGCCCAGGTACAAGCGGAATTGCAAGCCCTGTTCGACCAGCAATATACCCTTACCACCCGTGAGGAAGTACAGATCCGCTACCGGACTGTGACCTGGACGGATGAGGAAGGAAACGAACATGAAAGCGAGGAAGCGTATGAGTATTACATTCTCCATGTAACCCTGCGGAACCATTCCCTGGGGACGGTGGCGGTGGAAAACCTGACCGAAGATGAAAAAGGCCGGTATGCCGCCATCCTGGAACTGAAGGGCAACAAGCCCTATCTGTTCGGGGACAACATCTATGCGAACCCCTCTGAAGGGGAGCATTACGAAATCCCCGGCGAAGCCCTGTCCGACCCGTCTTTTGCCGCACTGATTACCGAAGCGGAAAAATACTTAGGCTACCCCTACGTCTGGGGCGGTTCAAATCCGTCCACCAGCTTTGATTGCAGCGGATTTGTCTGCTGGGTCTTTACCAACAGCGGCGTTCACAACCTGCCCCGTACCACGGCGCAGGGCATTTACAATCAATGCGCGATTATCCCGTCCTCCGAAGCCAAACCGGGGGACATTATCTTTTTCACGGGAACCTATGACAGCGCAGGGCCAGTGTCCCATGTGGGGATTTATGTAGGCGACGGGATGATGATCCACTGTGGCTCACCCATCCAGTACGCCAATATCAACACGTCCTATTGGCAGCAGCACTTTTACGCATTTGGGCGGCTCTGACCGCCCGGAAAGGAGTTTTGATGAACCAGAAAATTCAGAAAATCGTGACCGAGATTGAGAAGGTCAAGAGCAAGATTGCAACCCAGCAGGCAAGGCTTAGGGAACTGGAGCAGCAGAAAACCGAACTGGAGAATACCGAGATCGTTGGCATGGTGCGCGGCCTGGAGGTCACGCCGGAGGAACTGGCCACCATCATTCAGGCTATTCGCAGCGGCAATACCGGCGGCCTGTCTGTGGCCGCACAAAATCCGGAGGAACAGGAGGAAATGGATGATGAAGAATAAGCTGCGCTATTTCATGGTGCTGACTGCACTTGCGATGTGCTTTGGTACTTTTTCTGTTACCGCCTATGCACAGAGTAATGAACCGCAGGAGGAAACCGCGCCGGTGGAAGAAACCACGGAGCCGGAAGAAACTGCTACCCCGAACCCCTTCACGCCAAACGGAACCGGAACTGTCCTGGACAACGCCACCAGTGAGGACGAAAAGGAGTTTTATACCATCGTCACCGAAAATGAAAACGTCTTTTATCTGGTCATTGACAAGCAGCGCGATACGGAAAATGTCTACTTCCTCAATGCGGTCACGGAGTCCGACCTGATGGCCCTTGCCGAGCCGGACGCAGAGGAAACCGCCGAACCGGTGGAATCGGAGCCGGAACCCACACCCTCGCCAGAGCCGGAGGAACCTGCCGAGGGAATAGTGGAACCTGAACCGGAGCCTGTTCCGGAAACCGGAACCAGTCCCATTATGCTGGTTTTGATTGGCGTGGCGGTACTTGCCGTAGGCGGCCTGGGCTACTACTTCAAGATTTATAAACCCAAACATGAATTGGACGATGCTGCCGATTTGGATGAATTTGAATTTGCAGGGCCGGAAGAACCGACAATTCGGGAAGAAGATATGGAAGAACCTGCGCCGGAACTGACTGCCGAAGAAGAAGCCGAACAGCGCCGGCTTTATGAGGAGGAACAGGAACTTCCGGACGATGACGAGGATGCCCCTGTTCAGTAACAATCCAGGGCTGGAACGGATGATGCAGCAGAAACCCACCGGGCGGCGGGTGCCGGAACCTCCGGCGCTCCCGCCCGATCATCCCTGCTATGGCTGCAACTATGGCATGGGAAGGCGCTGTATAGGGGTCTGCTATAAGCAGCTTTTGAAAGGAAGGAGGAAACACGATTGAAATTAGTGGTGGCTGAGAAACCCAGCGTGGCCCAGAGTCTGGCCGCTGTGCTGGGGGCCAAACAGAAAAAACCGGGATATTTGGAGGGCGGCGGCTTTCTGGTAAGCTGGTGCGTCGGGCATTTGGTGGGGTTGGCCCCTGCCGACGCCTACGATCCGAAGTATTCCGAGTGGACGTATGAGGATTTACCGATTATCCCGAAGGAATGGCAGTTTACTGTTGACCCAGGGAAAAAGGAACAATTCAAGGTGCTTTCCGACCTGATGAACCGTGCCGATGTGGATAGCCTGGTGTGCGCCACCGATGCGGGCCGTGAAGGGGAATTGATTTTCCGGCTGGTGTATCAGCAGGCAGGGTGCCGCAAGCCGATAGAACGGCTGTGGATTTCGTCGATGGAGGAGGATGCAATCAAAGCGGGGTTTTCCGCCCTGCGCCCCAGCAGCGAATATGACCTTCTCTATGCAGCGGCTCTCTGCCGTGCAAAGGCGGATTGGCTGGTAGGGATTACCGGAACCCGACTATTCTCCACCCTCTACCGGAGAACGCTCAATGTGGGGCGCGTCATGACACCCACACTGGCCCTGGTAGTGGAACGGGAAACTGCGATTGACAGCTTCAAAAAGGAGAAGTTTTACACGGTGGAACTGGACTGCGGTTTTTCTGCCGTAAGCGACCGGATGGCAGAAAAAAAGGCAGCGGAAAAACTGAAAGCTGCCTGTGCAGGCCAGCACGCCACTGTCCAAAGTGTGGAGAAAAAGCAGCGTACTGCCAGCCCGCCGAAGCTGTATGATTTGACTTCCCTCCAAAGGGATGGAAACCGGCTGTTTGGCTACACCGCCCAGCAGGTGTTGGACTATGCCCAGGCACTCTATGAAAAGAAGCTGCTGACCTATCCCCGTACTGATTCCAATTATCTAACAGAGGACACCGCCGCCACAGTGCCGGAGCTTTTGGAGCGATCTGTTTCCAGCCTGCCGTTTTCTGTGGAGATAGGGCAAACGGATGTGTCCCGTGTGGTGGATGCTTCAAAGGTCAGCGACCACCACGCGCTGCTGCCTACCATGCAGGTAAAGCAGGATGCACTTGTTGCGCTGCCCGCCGGGGAGCGCAACATCCTTACCCTGGTGATGGTTCGGCTTCTGTGCGCGGTCAGCGAAAAGCAGGGCTATGAGGACACAGCGGTAATACTGGATTGCAGCGGCACTTCCTTTTTTGCAAAGGGCCGCGTGGTGACAACCCCCGGCTGGAAGGCCGTGGAACAAGCCTTCCTCTCCACCCTGAAACAGAAACCGGAAAAGGATGATCCAGAACCGGCTGCTCTGCCATCCATCACCGAAGGGCAGTCCCTTCCCGGCTGCAAGGCGGCGGTGCGCGAGGGAACCACCAGCCCGCCCAAACACTTCACGGAAGATCTGCTGCTCTCCGCAATGGAACACGCCAGCGCGGAGGAATTTGCAGAGATTGAGGGCGTGGAACGCACGGGCCTTGGGACACCGGCCACCCGTGCCGGTGTGATTGAGAAGCTGGTGCGCGGTGGTTTTCTGGAACGTAAGGGCCGTCAGCTTCTCCCCACGAAAAAAGGCCATAACCTGATTGTGGTGCTGCCGGATAGTATCAAGTCGGCCAAACTGACCGCAGAATGGGAAGCAGCCTTAAAGGAGGTGGAGCGCGGGGAGCGTTCCGCAGATGATTTTCTCTCCGGCATTGAACGGATGACTGCTGATCTGGTGGAGGGCTACCGGGCAATCCAGGCAGACACCTCCCTCTTTGACCAGCGGGAACCGATTGGCAGGTGTCCCCGCTGCGGCAAGGATGTGGTGGAAAGCAAACTGAGTTTTCAGTGTATTGACCGTTCCTGTGGGTTTACCATGTGGAAGAACAGCCGCTTCTTTGCCGACAAGCATAAAGAACTGACCAAAGCGGTGGCAAGCGCACTGTTGAAAAAGGGCCGTGTCAAAATGACCGGCCTATTCAGCGAGAAAAAGGGCGTGGCCTACGATGCCACCGTAGTACTCGACGATACCGGCAAGTATGTGAATTACAAGCTGGAATTTGACCAGAAGAAAGCAGGTGCAAAGCATGAGTGAGGAACGAAACCAATATGCTGTGGTGCCCTTTGACACCTTTGAACGATACCTGGGGCCGCGTTATGAGAATATCCCCGGTGTGGAGTACATTTTGGAAAATGGAACGCTGCTCTACTTCATGGAGGAGGCTCCAGGCGTGTACGAGTCTGCCGACCACACGGTTACCGGCGAACCGGCAGCCCCAAAGCTGTTTGTCCCCGTTTATGAAGGGGATGAAATGCAGCCCCACGCTTTTTCCGAAGTCGGCCCCCGTGAACAGTTTGCCGCCATCACCGATTTTTCTGTGACCATCGGACTGCCGGGGGTGAACCAGCGCAAGGAGCCGGGGTATGTGCTGGACAACGGCCTGGTGCTTCTGGAAAGTGAACGGGACATCCAGGGCAACTATAAGGCCGGGGCCGGAATGGACGGGATGTTTTTACAGACCGGGCGCATTTTTGAGCCGATCCGGTATCCGGATGGGGAAATCCTCGCGTTTCTGGAACGCCAGCCGGAGCGCATCCGTGCGAAAGATCTGGAGTCCGTAAAGGCCTATGATACTGCCAGAGTGCAGAACCCCAGGGAAGAAAGACCGTCCCAAAGGCCGCCTTCCCTGCGGGAGCAGCTACGTCGGGCGCAGGAGACACGGCCCTTACCTGGGGCCAATGCTCCGGAAAGGGAACGGTGATCGGATGCCCTTACTGAAGGTGGAGCAGGAAACCATCATCCTTTTCAACGAAGCGGAGGCCACGGCCAGCGTCTATACCCATAACGCCGCCTTACAGCGGGTGCTTCTGGAACTGTGCCAGACCCATCCGGCCCAGGTACGGCAGACCGAAGATAACCGCCACGGCGGGTTGACCTATGAATTGCCCAAAAAGTGGGTGAAAATCACACCGCCGCGGGCACTCTCCGAAGCACAGAAACGAGTTTTGGATGAGATGAACCAGCGCAATCGGGAACGCAGGCAATCCACTTAATCATTCGGGGCGGCAT
>DXBP01000027.1 GCA_019116445.1 Candidatus Gemmiger excrementigallinarum | reverse complement strand
TGGGAGAGGATCATCATATCCGCCTGACGGGTCGTCAGGCCAGTGCTGCTCTCACCACCCATGAACAGATAGGTGGGGATGTCCAGAGCGGCGCTGAGTTTGCGCAGGGTGGACAGGGACGGGTCGGTGAGGTTGCGCTCAATCTGGGAGATATACCCGATGGACAGGCCGGTCTTTTCGGCCAGTTCCTTGAGGGTGATGCCCCGCTTTTTCCGAATATTTCGTACCTGTTCGCCCAGCATAGGACCTCCCGCTTTTCTGTAAAAATTTCGTTTACAGTATATCACAAAACAGCCTGTGCGTAAATAAGTGGGAAAGTTTTTACTATTTATAAAATTTTTACTCCAAAAATTAAACACATTTCCACTACTTCCTCCAAAATCCATTCAAAAAAGTGAAAAAAACAGAAAACCCTTGACGATGATTTTTAGAAATAGTAAAATTGTATAAAATTTTACTGTGCAGGAGGCATCCCATGAAAATTACAGATGTTAAGGTGGAAACCATTCACATCCCTATGAAAAAGCCCTTCCGTATTGCCTTTGCGGTACAGGACCATTCGGTGAACGTGCTGGTGAAGATCACCACCGACGAAGGCCTGTGGGGCATCGGTGAGGCCGCGCCCTTTGAACCGGTGACCGGCGAGAGCGCGGCCACCGTTCTGGAAGCGCTGAAACTGTTCCGCACCGGATTGATCGGCATGGATCCGCTGGATGTTGAGGGCATCCATTGCATGATGGACCGCCTGCTGTCAGGCAACACCTCGGCAAAGGCCGCGGTGGATATTGCCCTGTACGATATCAAGGGCAAGCTGATGGGTCAGCCTCTGTACAAGGTGCTGGGCGGCAGTGTGAACCAGATCGTCACTGACATGACGGTGGGCATTGACACACCGGAAGCCATGGCCGCCGAAGCTCGGGAACGGGTGGAGAAGGACGGTTTCACCATTCTGAAAATCAAAGCCGGCATCAACCCGGCAGAGGACATCCAGGCATTGACCCTGATCCGCCAGGCGGTGGGCCCCAACATCCGCCTGCGTGTGGACGCCAACCAGGGTTACACTGTCAGCGATGCGGTGCGCACCCTGAAAGCCTTTGAACAGGTGGGCGTGGAAGCGGTGGAACAGTGCCTGCCCAGCTGGGATCTGGACGGTATGCGCTTTGTGCGTTCCAAGGTGGACCTGAAGGTCATGCTGGATGAGTCGGTCCACTCTCCCATTGACGCAGCGAAAGCCTGCAAGATCGATGCTGCAGACATCATCAACATCAAGCTGATGAAGTGCGGCGGCCTGTACCCGGCGGAAAAGATCAACGCCATTGCCGAGGCGAACCATGTACAGTGCATGGTGGGCTGCATGCTGGAGACCAAGGTAGCCATTGCCGCCGGTGTGAGTCTGGTCGCTGCCAAGCAGAACATCACTGAGGCGGACTGCGACAGCTTTATGTACGCCGTGGACCCCGAGATGGGCATGCCCGGTGGTTTTGCCGTGAACGGCGGCGTCTACACCCTGTCCGACAAACCGGGCCTTGGCATCGATATTGATTTTTAAGCGGGACCCCGCAGAGAGGTACATTATGCCGAATACAATTTTTTCCTCCGAAGGCGCGCTCCTGTTCATCATGGTCGCCACGGTCGCCCTGGGATTCTGGCTGCAGCGGTTCAAGGCGTTCAAAACGCTGGGCCCGGCCCTGACGGTTATCGTCATGGGCATCGTGATGTCCAACCTGCGGATCGTGCCCACCTCCAGCGCTACCTACGATGCCATCAGCAGCTACTGCGTGCCGCTGTCCGTTTCCATCTGCCTGCTGAGCCTGGACCTGAAACAGATGCGCAAGCTGTCCAAAGAGCCGGTCATTGCGCTGGCATCGGCAGTGTTCAGCGTCTGCGTGGCGGCCCTGGTGTTCGGCGTACTGTTCGCCGGCAAGATCGACGAAGGCTGGAAGGTGGCCGGCATGTTCGTGGGCACCTACACCGGCGGCAGCTCCAACCTGACCGCCATCGCCGTGGGCCTGGAGGCCAGCAAGACCACCATCGCCTCGGCCAACGCCGCCGACTATGTGGTGGGCATTCCCACACTGATCCTGATGTTCGCCGCCCCCGCCCTGTACAAGAATTCCAAACGGCTGAAAAAGTTGTGGCCCTATGAAATGAGCGAGCCGGAACTGCTGGGCGACGGCGACCACGAGGAACTGATGGCCTCCAAGGAATGGTCCATCCAGGAAATCGCCTGGCTGCTGGCCATCGGCTTCGGCACCGTGTGGGCCGCCACCGGCATCTCCTCGGTAGTATTCGGGGAAGGATTCCGCAGCGCGGGCCGCATCCTGCTCATCACCACCTTCTCCATCATCCTGGCACAGGTACCTGCCATCCGCAAGCTGCGCGGCAACTTTGACCTGGGCCTCTTTGTGGCGCTGCTGTTCCTGGTGACCATCGGCTTTGCGGTGGACCTGCAGCAGTTCTTCGGCTCCACCTTCTACATCACCCTGTTCTGCTTCTGCGTCATCGCCTGTTCCATCCTGCTGCACCTGCTCATCACCCGGTTGCTGAAAGTCCGCTTTGAGTATGTGCTGCTGTCCATCGTAGGCTGCATCTCAGATGGCCCCACCGCTGCCCTCATCGCCTCCAGCGCCCAGTGGAAGACCCTTATCAACATCGGTCTGCTCATGGGCGTACTGGCCGGTGCCCTGGGCAACTATGTGGGCATCGGTGTAGCCTATGCCATCCGTGCCTTGATCGGCGCCTGACCGGAAAACGGGAGAAACGGAAATGCGTAATTTTGACTTATATGTTTCGGGCATCCTGTACGGCAGGCTGCGCCTGGGCGACGGCACACCCCAGATCCAGAAACTGGATGTGCACACCGGCGCGCTGTTGGACTGGCAGGACCTGACCGACCAGGACCGGGATTTTTACCGTTCCTTTGTAAAGATGGACTTTGCCGCCCTGGGGCAGAACCTGTCCCGCTACGAGGCGGGCCTGCAGGGTACCGGGGAAGTTTCCCTGTGCGGCGAGCGCTACACCAGCGAAGACGGCTGTAGCTACCTGCAGCGGGATGTAAAATTCCCCAACAACAAACAGATGAAAGAAGGGCGGCTGATCGCCGTCACCTGCCCTGCCCGGGAGATGGTCACGGTGCTGGTGGAACCCGGTGCCGAGGAGGAGACCATTCTGCGCCTGTGGCGCTCGACCTGGCCGGAGGAACAGCTGTTCCCGGTAGAGCATGCGGGGACATTCCCGGTGCCCATGCGGGACGGGGTACATCTTTCCACCGACGTATACCTGCCCAAAGGCTGCAGTGCCCCGGTGCCTGCAGTGCTGGTACGCACTCCCTACGGCAAGGAGGACGGCTGTGAGGTCTACTACCGCTACGTCCAGCACGGCTACGCGGTGGTGGTACAGGATGTACGCGGCCGCAACGCCAGTGAAGGCGAATGGCTGCCCAACTACCACGAAGTGGAGGACGGCGACGATACTCTGAACTGGATCGCCTCCCAGCCATGGTGCAGCGGACGCATCGGTATGGTGGGCGGGTCCTACCTGGGTTATGTACAGTGGGCGGCCGCTGCCAGCGGCAACCCCCACCTGAAAGCTCTGATCAGCGTGGTCTGCGCGGGCAGCTCCTTTGTGGATCTGCCCCGCCGGGGCGGGTCTTTCACCTCGGGCATGCTGGCCTGGGCCTTTGCGGTGTCTCAGAAAACCTTCCACCCCGAGCTGATGGAGCGCGACGACTGGGAGGAAGTGCTGAACATTCGCCCCCTGACCGACCTGCCCAAAAAGGCCCTGGGATACGATGTGCCCTTCATCACCCGGTGGCTGGAACCCAGTGACTACAACGATTTCTGGCGTCGGTCCAATTGGCAGGAGCGTTCCGTCGGGGCGCAGATCCCGGCGCTGATTCAGTCCGGCTGGTTTGACGACAACGGTATGGGCACCACCGAAGCCCTGGAACTGGTCCACGACTTCCCTCGGGGCATGCGCAAGGTTGTTCTGGGGCCCTGGCAGCACAGCGGCAACAGCAAGTACGATATGCACGGGGTATCCTTTGGCAGCCAGGCCCTGCGCTTCGACTTGGACTTGCTCTACTTCCGGTGGTTCGAGCGGTACCTGAAAGGCGTGGAGAACGGGGTGGAGAAAGAAGCCCCGGTGGAGTACTACACCCTGGGCCAGGAGCGGTGGAAAACCGCGGAAAACTGGCCCGTCCCCCAGACCGTGGAGCGCGCCCTGTACCTTTCAAGCGGCGGCCATGCCAACACCTCCGCCGGGGACGGCCGCCTCACCTGGCAGGCCCCGGAGGGGGAGGGCAGCGACTCCTACCGCTACGACCCCCAAAACCCCGCCACCCACATCGTGGATATGTCCGAGAACGAGCTGGAAGTCCCCGAGGACTACACAAAAGAGGAACACCGCCCGGACATCCTCTGCTACACCACCGCGCCCCTTGCCGGGGACGTGACCATAACCGGGGACATGACGGCGGAGTTGTATGTCTCCTCCAGCGCCCCGGACACGGACTTCGTGGTCCGGGTCACCGATGTGGACGAGACCGGCCGGTCCATCAAGCTGGCGGACGGGGTGCTCAGCGCCCGGTACCGCAACGGCTTCGAGCAGGCGGAGTTTTTGGAGGAGGGGCAAATCGCCTGCCTGAAAATCCGCACCACCAAGCTGTCCAACTGCTTCCGCAAGGGCCACCGCATCCGGGTGACGGTGACCTCCAGCGCGGAGAATTTCATCTTCCCCAACAGCAACACCCGGGAGGGCTACCACAGCCCCGTCACCGTGGCGGCGGAAAACACCCTGCACCACGGCGGCGCCCACCCCTCCCGCCTGCTGGTACGGGTGGAGGCGTGACCCCGCCCCAATCAAAAAAACAGAAACCCACAAAAGGCCGGGCCACCCCGGCCTTTTTCCTGCGCAAAAGCCACTTCCCCCCCGGGGCAAAAGTGTGGTATAATGTAAAAAACAGGGGGCCCGCCCTGCCAGGCAGCCCCGTGCCCCCGAAAGGCCATGGCCTTTTCTGTTGGTAACTACCAACAGAATTTTAGCCGATTGAGAACGAACACACACCTGCACCCCCACTGGGGTACCCAAAGGAGGCAATTCATGAACAGGTCGTAGTTTTCCTGACTGGCGTAGGCCCAGTTGAAGAATTTCACGGCAGCTTCCGGATGTTCACTGGCCAGGGGTACCGCCTGTAGGTTTTTCACAGCATAGGGCCGGATCTGCTGGGCACCGTCGGTCAAGTCTAGCCAAACAATGTCGGTGGGCTCAAAGTCCGGGATATTTTCCTGGATGCTGGATACGTTACCCACTGTGCCATTGAGGACGAACCACTCGCCCAGATTTAGCTGATTGGTGAGTTGGTCCTGGGTATAGGTGAGAATATCTGGATTGATCAGGCCCGCCTCATACCAGGTTTTACCGTTCTGGACGGCCTCTTTGAAAGCGTCGGTTTCATAGTAGTTGGCGATGGTTCCATCCTGATTGACGTAGACCACGCTGTTGTAAACGCAGAAATCATCGCTGCTGCTGAAGAAATAGGGGAGACGCTCGTTAACCGCCACCGAGGGGAAATAGGGGCGCTGGTTGCCCTCCCAGTTTTCCATGACCGTAATAAAGGCGTTGGTTAATTCCTCAAAGGTAGTGGGCATATCCAGGCCGCATTGGTCCAGTAGATCCTTGCGGATAGTGGCCTGTTCGTTCAGTGCGGTTTCCACCCAGAAAGCGGGAATTCCGTACTGCTTGCCGTCCACTTGGCAGTTGTTCATGGCCAGCTCGGGTACATTGGCCACAATGTTCTGGCCGTATTCCGCCATTTCGTCGGTGATGTCCGCCAAAGCACCCCGAGAGGCGTAGCTGGTGAGAGTGACTTGGTCGTTCATCACGTGGAAAGCGTCAAACTTCTCGCCGGTGGAGAGCATGATGTTCAGCTTTTGTAGTAGGTCTGGCTGCAGATCCCATGCTCTTTACACCATGACAGCACACTCTGTCCGCTGGCCCTGCATTCCGCAACACGTTCTCCCCATACCGCCAGCTTGTTTTGCTGATTCAACTCCCGCAATTCTCCCATTTCTTGCTACCTCCGTTTTTCCCGTAGAGTCCACGCTCTTTCTGTAGACTCTACGCATAGTGCGGAGACTCTACGCGCTTTACAGTTGTATTCTCTCATCTTTTGGCTTTCCCGCCTATCCGTTCCTCCTGTTGACGGTTACGTTTTTCAGAAGAGTCAGGACGTAAAAGTGAAAAGACGAAACGGGCTGTTGCATTTTGCAACAGCCCGTTTCATGCGGTTTATGGCAGGTGAGATATAGATCGTTTTATATATGCGAAAAGAGGTTTGTGCTGATGTGCTATGGTGAAGAGAGCCCACATTTTGCTAAATGAATGCTTCTGTTATTTAGCCGAAAGTAATTTGCTTCCTTTTACGCCGCCGCTGTTCTTGAGCATCGCCTCTCCAGCACGAGGACGGCTATTGCTAGCAGCACCGTCAGGAGAATGACCCCGAGTGAAACCCACAGCATGGTGTAGGCATGGGAGAGGACTGCCTGGGCTTCTGTCACGCCGGCGGCTGCGAAATGGCTAA
>DXBP01000026.1 GCA_019116445.1 Candidatus Gemmiger excrementigallinarum | reverse complement strand
GATCATGTGTATATCGAGCCGCTGACGGCAGAGGTCGTCGAGCGCATCATTGAAAAGGAAAAGCCCGATGCCATCCTGCCCAACCTGGGCGGCCAGATGGGTCTGAACCTCTCCATGGAACTGGCCCGCAATGGCTTCCTGGATCGCAGCGGCGTTCGTTTGCTGGCCTGCAAGCCGGAAACCATCGACCGTGCCGAGGACCGTCAGCTCTTCAAGGACACCATGGAGAAGCTGCACCAGCCCATCGTGCCTTCCAAGGTCGTGGAAGATCTGGATGCAGCACTGGAATTTGCCGAGGTCATCGGCTATCCCGTTATTGTCCGCCCGGCCTTCACCATGGGCGGTACCGGCGGCGGCATCTGCGAAAATCGGGAAAAACTGCATGAGATCGCCACCAACGGTCTGCGCCTGTCGCCCATTCATCAGATTCTGGTGGAGAAGTGCATCTCCGGCTGGAAAGAGATCGAGTACGAGGTCATGCGTGACTCCAAGGGCAACGTAATCACCGTCTGCAACATGGAGAACCTGGACCCCGTAGGCGTTCACACTGGTGACTCCATCGTTGTGGCCCCCAGCCAGACCCTGTCCGATAAAGAGTACCAGATGCTGCGCACCGCAGCCCTGGACATCATTACCGAGCTGGGTATCGAAGGCGGCTGCAACTGCCAGTTTGCCCTCAAGCCCGACAGCTTCGAGTACGCGGTCATCGAGGTCAACCCCCGTGTGTCCCGTTCTTCGGCGCTGGCCTCCAAGGCTACCGGCTATCCCATTGCCAAAGTAGCCACCAAGATCGCGCTGGGCTACACCCTGGACGAGATCACCAACGATGTTACCGGCGAGACCTGCGCCTGCTTCGAGCCGGCTCTGGACTACGTGGTCGTCAAATACCCGAAGTGGCCTTTCGATAAGTTCGTTTACGCTGATAAATCCCTTGGCACCCAGATGATGGCTACCGGCGAAGTCATGGCCATCGGCAACAACTTTGAGCACGCCATGATGAAGGCTGTGTCCTCCATCGAACTGGGTATGGATACCCTGACCCTACCTGATTTTGAGCAGCTTTCCACCGAGGAAGTCATCGAGCATCTCCATGTACAGGACTCCGAGCGTGCCTTCTGCGTGTACGAAGCTCTCAAACGCGGCGTGCCCCATGAAACGATCTACAATATCACCAAGATCGACTGGTGGTTCCTGGATAAGATGCAGCATCTGGCTGACATCGAGTTGGGCCTGCAACAGGGCGAACTGACCCGGGAAAAGTATCTGGAAGCCAAGAAGTTTGGCTTCCTGGACAAGACCATCAAGCGTTTGTCTGGTGTGGATACCTTGCCCGAAACGGTTCAGGCATCCTTTAAGATGGTCGATACCTGCGCGGCAGAGTTCGCGGCCAAGACGCCGTATTTCTATTCCACCTATGATGAGGATAATGAAGCGGCGCAGTTCATTGCCGAGCACAGCGATCCCAAAAAGAAAAAGGTACTGGTTTTTGGCTCCGGTCCCATCCGCATCGGTCAGGGCATCGAGTTCGACTACTGCTCGGTACATGCCGTCTGGACGCTGAAGAACCACGGCTGCGAAGCCATCCTGGTGAACAACAACCCGGAAACCGTATCCACCGACTTTGATACTGGTGACCGCCTGTACTTTGATCCCCTGAACCCCGAGAGTGTGGACAACATCATTGCCACTGAGAAACCGGACGGCTGTCTGGTGCAGTTCGGCGGTCAGACGGCCATCAAGCTGGCCAAACACATGGACGAAATCGGCCTGCCCATTCTGGGCACCCCTGCCGATGCCATCGATGAAGCCGAGGACCGTGAACGCTTTGACCAGTTGCTGGAGCGCTGCGGCATTCCTCGCCCCGAGGGCCGCACCGTCTACACCCTGGACGAAGCCCTCAAGGCGGCACAGGAGGTCGGTTACCCGGTTCTGATGCGTCCTTCTTATGTGTTGGGTGGCCAGAACATGATCGTGGCCTACAACTCTGCCGATGTCATCGAGTACATGGGCGTTATCACGGCTCATGTAGACATGAGCCACCCGGTGCTGATGGATAAGTACATCTACGGCACCGAGTGCGAGGTCGATGCCATCTGCGATGGTACCGATTATCTGGTGCCCGGCATCATGGAACAGATCGAGCGTACCGGCGTTCATTCCGGTGACTCCATCTGCGTCTATCCGCCCTATAACTTCAGCCAGAAGGTTATCGACACACTGGTGGACTACACCGGCCGTTTTGCCCGCGAACTGAAAGTGGTGGGCCTGGTCAACGTTCAGTACGCGGTCCAGGACGGCAAGGTCTATGTCATCGAGGTCAACCCCCGTTCCAGCCGTACCGTGCCCTATATCAGCAAGGTTACCGGCGTTCCCATGGTGGATCTCGCCGTGCGCTGCACGCTGGGTGAGAAGCTCAAAGATATGGGCTACGGCACCGGTCTGTGGCGCGGCGGCAAGAGCCCCTACTACGCTGTCAAGGTACCCGTCTACAGCTTCCTGAAACTCCACGGCGTGGATACCATGCTGGGTCCCGAGATGAAGTCCACCGGCGAAGTGCTGGGCATTGCTCCCACTTTCCATGAAGCCATGATGAAAGGCCTTGTGGCAGCCGGTTATCAGTTCAAGGTACCAGGCCCCGGTTCCTGTGTCATTGTCACCGTCAAGGACAGCGACAAGAAGGAAGCCGCTGAACTGGCATGGAAGCTCCATGACTACGGCTACAAGATCTACGGTACCGCCGAAACGGCCCGCTATCTCAACAGCCAGATGGTGCCCTGCAGTGTGGTTCGTCAGATGAGCGGGGCCCGCCCCAACGTCATCGACCTGCTGGAGAGCGGCCTGGTTGACTATATCATTTCCACCAGCCCCCACGGCCGTGATCCTCACCGTGATTCGGTCAAGTTCCGCCGCAAGGCTACGGAACTGTCCATCCCGTGCATTACGGCCATGGATACTGCCCGCGTACTGGTGGATGCACTGCGCGGCGACCACGATATCAGCCAGATGGAACTGGTGGATGTTGCCCGCCTGCATCGCGACGCCAAACAGGATTGATTCCATAAAAAATGAGCCTGTACCATAGGGTGTAGGCTCTTTTTTTATGGACTTTGGGCAGAAATTCCCCCGGCATTACGCCAAAAAAGGAACGATTATTCGCCGAATGACGGAATTTTCGCGGCTGTGTTTGGCAAATTTTAGACCATTTGCCGATTTCCGTCGTAATTGGTCAAAAACGCTTGATTCTGCGCGGTATTTTTTCTATAATATGGGGCGTAATAATAACAGGCACTGTGCCTAAGCAATAGGGAGTATAAAGGAATTATGACGAGATCTCAGTTGATTACCAAGGTTGCAAACGACACCGGCATGACCAGCGGCGAAGTGGAAAAGGTCATGGATTGCATTTTCGGCACCATCGGTGACGTGCTCAAGGGCGGCGATAAGGTTACGATTGCTGGGTTTGGCCGCTTTGAAATGCGGGAGCGCCAGACCAAGAACTTTACCAATCCCAAAACCAAGGTGACCAGCAAGCTGGAACCCACTGCAATTCCCGGCTTCAAGGCCAGCGGCCGTCTGAAAGAGAAGGTCGCGCAGTAAATCCTCTTACCCCGTTTTTAAGACCGCCGGCAGGCGGTCTTTTTGTTTGCTTTCCATGGTAAAGTAAGTGCCCCGGCTGCAGGTTGCAGCCGGGGCACTTGCCATTATTTCAGGTTGGGGCGATCCTGGTCGCCGTCCGCTTTGAACAACACAAAATTTTCCGGTTTGCTGGTAAAATAGTAGTACTCCGTATTCTCCCGCAACGGTGGCGTCAGATAATTGGGAATCACGCAACCATCGCCCTCTACGCGCTCAGTGAAACCGGCCGCCTGCCAGATCTCTGCGGGAATGCCCACATTGTAGCAGTCTATGTACTCAGCGCCGGTGCGGTGCAGAATGGCATCCAGCGCGCCGCCCAGCCGCGGCAACACCTGATCTTCGCCGATAAAATCCACCAGCCGAACCACCGGCACACAGCCGGTTTCCTGTGCCGTGACGGTGCGGGTGACTACGTAGGCGAGTAATTTGCCGTGTTCCCGTGCGGCCCACACATCATAATGGAAGTGGGGGTAGTGAAAATACCGCCGCCGGAGATACCAGGTATCTTTACGGGGGGTGTGCGGGGTAGCGGGCATCCCCAGCGGAATCAGATCGGCTGCTGATTCGATTTTTTCCAGTCCAAGGTCCCGCTGCACCGGCGGCAAAACGTACCGCAGCGGCTTTGCCAGCTGATAATCGGTGCGCCGTCCCAGACGGTAATAGTGGGGGATACGTCCGGCCTGCCAGCCCAGGAACTGATAGAATGTGCAGGTGTTGGGGCGAATGTTGTTGCAAGCAAGCACATTTGCATGCAGCAGCCCCGGCAGCGCGTTCATCAGTTCCAGGCCTACGCCGTTATGTCCTTTGGCGGCCACCCATACACTGACCCATACGTCAGGGCGACGTGTCGTGTTGGCAAGTATGTATCCGGCGGCACTCACATATTGGCCGTCCTGCTCGGCCACGGCAAACTGCGGAACACCGCCGCGCCCGGCATAGTAGTGGTGATACAGTTCGGGGCGATTCAGCAGCGGCAGCCGCATATCGAAATTCTCGTTAATGAAGTCTATGATGGCCCGGTCTTCGCCCAGGCGGGCCAGACGGAATGTCACGTCAGACAATGGCCGAACCTCCCGTGACCGGCAGTGTCACGCCGGTGATAAAGCCCGCCTCGTCCGAGAGTAAAAACGCCATGGCGGGAACAACGTCCTCGGGGGTGGCGTTGCGGCCCATGGGGTTGTCCGCTGCCGCAGCCTGCACGATAAGGTCGGGGGTATCCTTCAGAAAGTTGGTTTCCATCATGCTGGGGGCCACGCAGTTGACCGTCACGCCAAACTTGGCGTACTCCACAGCCAGGCTCTTTACAAGACCGCCGACGGCGCTTTTGGCCATCACATAGGCGGCGGTGTTTTTGGGCGGGCAGCCGATGGTGTAGCTGGTCTGAATGAAGAGGACCCGCCCGAATTTAGCCCGGGCCATGGCGGGCAGTATACCGCGGCAGATCCGAATGGCGCTGTGGACCTGAATCTCCAGGTCCCGGTCAAAACGGGTCTGGTCGAAGGCCTTGAATTTGGTGTTGATTACCGGCAGCGCGGGCAGATGGATGAAATGGGTCGGTGCCGGGGCAGACGTTTCCAGCAGCTGCATGAAAGTATCTACCTTGGCACGGTCAGACAGATCCACGTCATAGGGGCGGATCTGGCCGGGAAACCGCTGGCACAGGGACGCCAGCTTATCCAGGTCGCCGCAGCCCTGGGCCAGCACCAACGCATCCGGAGCACCGTTCAGCAAACGGGCAATCAGCGCGCGGCCCACATCGCTGGTCGCACCGGTGATCAGATAAGTATACGACATGATGGAATCCTCCCTTATTTGGCAAGGCCTGCCTTGATGATGCCGCGGGTCACCCGCTGGCCGTTCTGATTGGTGATAACGGCCTTGATTTCCGCTTCGTTGCCGATTTCGCTGACCCGCAGGACCGTGCCTTTTACGGTCAGCGTATCGCCGATAAACACCGGCTTGGCAAATTTACATTCCACACCGTGCAGCAGGCAATGCTCGCCCGGCAGATAAACGCCCGCCAACGTAGAAAAAAAGCTGGCGCCCAGCATACCGTAGACCACACGGCCAGGGTAGCCGCGGTCTTTGGCGTATGCAGCATCGATGTGGATGGGGGAAACATCGCCGGTGAGTGTCCGGAATGCATCCATCATTTCGGCAGTGACCGTTACGGTGAATTCCTCTGTCAGTCCGGGGGTCATCTCAGCCAACGTATAGTGGTTCATGACAGACTCCTCTTTCCTTTTTTGAAAAAAAGGCGGCACAGGGCCGCCCTATTTTATGGTATGATGCTGGAATAAAATCACGCCGGTCCATCAGACCATGCGTGCCACCAGGTCCAGCAGATCGCCCACGTCCTTCAGGCCGCGAACATCAGAAAGTTTGAACTTGATGTTGAATTTCTTCTCGATGGCGGTCAGCAGGTTGATCTGTTCCAGACTGTCCCA
This sequence comes from Candidatus Gemmiger excrementigallinarum, assembly GCA_019116445.1. Lineage (GTDB taxonomy): Bacteria > Bacillota > Clostridia > Oscillospirales > Ruminococcaceae > Gemmiger > Gemmiger excrementigallinarum. The sequence continues at coordinate 36,700 of DXBP01000026.1, read as the reverse complement.
ATCCTCAATGTCGTCGGCGCAGGTTTCACGGGTGATAACCAGGCTGTCGTCGTCAAAATTGTCACGGAAAATATCCTGCACCGCAGTCAAAATATCCTGTTCGGTCATATTCAGTACTCCTTTAAAGCATGGTAATTACCCATACTATAGCATAAATCGCTGCCCGGCGCAAGAAAAGTTGTTAAAGATCGCCGGGGAATTTCCGGTTCAGAATCCGTAATCTTCCAGACGCTTCTGCAGTTCTGTTTCATTGTAAATCGGCACGCCCTGCTGCAGGGCCAGCACATCGCTTTCGGGTAGCAGGCGGGTATAGATCTCGTCGTACTGGGCCAGGGGACCGGTGCCATCCCCGGCATACAACGCCACATGCCCGGCATTGTCTTTTAAAAGGTACAGGGGTTCCGGGCGGCGGGCCTGCCCGCGAAGCAAAAACCATACACTGACCGCCAGGCACAACAGGGCAACACCCCCCAGCAGCCAAAGATACAAAACGGAACCGCGTCCATGCTTGTTTTCCATCCGATAGCCCTCCTTTGGCGTTAGTATGGGACGGTATATCGTAAAAAAAACAAAAACTTGTGAATTTTGCGTAACGGACTGTACTTTTGCGGTGCTTTTGTGGTATAATCCATTCTATAGCACTCTGCAATTCTGTGTTACGGCATTGGCCGGCAACGCTTTTTCGGATAGGATCAAAGGAGGCGGTTCCCATAGAACCCAAAAAGGAGCGCCATATTTCCACGGATGGCGTAAAATCGAACAACGGTGCGACCGGGCAGTTCAATCCGGTCAATCCTCAGGACCCGAAGAAGAAAAAGAAGAAGAAACGGCGCAGCATTCCCGTCATGATTCTTCGCTTCATCGGCTGTGTGTTCTGCGTGTGTATCATGCTGGGCAGCGTGGCCGGTGTTCTGCTGTCGATGTACATTGTACAGGTCACGGCGGATGACGGCGAGGTCCTCGACCTGGATAACCAGAAGAACAAGCAGACGACCATCATCTACGATAAAAACGGCAACAAGTATGCGACCCTGACCCAGGGCGAAAACCGTATCTGGCGTGAACTTTCAGCCATGCCGGAAGATCTACAGCACGCGGTTATCGCCATCGAGGACAAGGACTTCTACGACGAGCCCGGTATCAACATCAAGCGTACCATCGGTGCTGCCCTCAACGAATTTACCGATCATGCGATCTACGGTTTCCAGCAGGGTGCATCCACGCTGGAACAGCAGCTCGTCAAAAACCTGACCGGCGATGACGAGGTGGACAAGATGCGTAAGGTGCGCGAAATTTTCCGCGCCTTGGGTCTGTCCAATCGCTACAGCAAAGAAACCATCCTGGAAGCCTACCTCAATACCATCCCCCTGACGGGTATTGTCTGTGGCATGGAGGCTGGCGCGCAGGAGTACTTCGGCAAACGCGTGGAGGACCTCACTCTGTCGGAGTGTGCGGTGCTGGCATCCATCACCAAGAACCCCACAGCTTATAATCCCTTCACGAACCCGGAAAACCTGATTACCCGTCGCAACCACGTCCTGTATGAGATGTATAATCAGGGATATATCACAGAGGAAGAGTACAATTCTGCCTGTGCGGAAACCATCACGCTGGCGGAAACCAGCAGCGCGACCGAGAACTCCACCCGTTCTTCCCAGAACTCCTACTTTACCGACGCGCTGTACTACGAACTGCTCAACGACCTGCAGGAAAAGCTGAACATGACGGCTGACGAAGCCAAATCCATGATCTTCAACGGTGGCCTGCGCGTGTATTCCACCGTGGACCCTGAGGTGCAGACGGCCATTGAAAATGCCATGTACGATGCGGACGGCAACATCCCCGCATTGTGGCACGAGGAAGCGGTCTGCCTGCGGGATTACCCGGCTGAAACCAGCAGCTGGGATGACGTCACTTTCGATGAAAACACCGGCCTGCCCCTGACCAAGGATGGTCTGGCAGTGTACGGCGTGGATGATATTCCCGTCTACACCGACGATGAGCAGACCACCCTGAAAATGGGCGTTTCCACCGACGACAACTATCCCAACGATGATACCGAATATCTCTGTGTGTACGAAACGGTCCGCACCCAGGCGGCCATCGCCACGTTGGACTATGACGGCAACATTCTGGGCATTGGCGGCGGTGTCGGCGAAAAGAAATACGACCTGGGCACCAACCGTGCCACCATCCCGCACCAGACCGGTTCTACCATGAAACCCATCGGTGCTTACTGCCTGGCGCTGGACTACAAGCTCATCAACTACTCTTCTCAGGTGCTGGATGCTCCGTTCTATTCGGCGGAGGATAAGCGCGTGCTGAAGGATGAGTATTCCTATATGGACCCGTACTCCGAAGCTGCCCAGTCCCGTTCCGATGTATGGCGTTCTTGGCCTATTAACTACGGCAATGTAGGAGGTAACGGCGACCCCATGCTGGTGTACGACGCTCTGCGTCAGTCCTACAACACCGTGGCGGTGTGGGTAGGCAACATGGTAGGCGTGGACTTCCTGTACAACTTTGTGCATGACACGCTGGAATGCACCTATATTGACGCAGAAACCGATATGGACCTGGCTCCGTTGGTGCTGGGGTCCCAGAGCCGTGGTATGACAGTGGTGCAGCTGGCCGGTGCTTACAGCATCTTCTATGACGGCACCTTTACCACGCCCCACTACTACACCGAGATCACCGATTACCTGGGCAACGAGGTGCTGGACAACACCAAGTATATCAATACCATCCAGGCCATCGATCCCACTACCGCCTATATCATGAACCGCATGATGACCAACGTTCTGAAGAGCGGCGGTACGGCCAGCGGCATGGCACCCGCCGGCGACATCGAGGCGGCGGCCAAGACCGGTACTACCAGTGACTATAAGGATTATACCTTTGCGGGTATGACGCCTTACTATGTCACGGCCCTGTGGTGGGGGTGTGATAAACCTACCGACATGTATGCTTTGGGGCGTCAGGGGCGCAGTGGCGCGCCGATCCAGCAGGTGTGGAAGAACCTGATGGAAGAACTGCAGGCCGACAAGGAAGCCGCAGAATTCCCGATGCCCGACGGTGTTGTGGCCAAACAGTTTGATACTTCCACCGGTGCAATTGTTTCCGGTGGCGGTGCGACCGGCTACTATACCGAGGATAACCTCCCCGACGCAAGTTACACGACGCCGGAGGAAGATCCCTACGCCGCTTTGGCGCAGCAGGCAGCTGAAGGCGCACAGACAACGGATACCACAACGCCGGCAGCCTGATTCTTCTCTCTTTTATACACTTGTGCCCACTCTGGTACTTGCACCGGAGTGGGCATTTGTTTTTCTGCCGCGCACAGGTAACCGCCGTAGAAAAACAGCCTTTAAAGTGGAGGAACGCTGTGCAAAATGCCAAAAACGAGCGAAAATCCAGCAAAAATACTTGCCAAGCGGCTTTTTCGGTGGTATGATGTTGCTTGTCGAAACTACAACTGTACGCAAGGAGGGGACAATATGCCGGATCGCCGATTCCTGCTGGTAGATGCGGACGTCCTGCCGGAAGTATTTCTCAAAGTGCTGCAGGCAAAAGAACTGTTGGCTTCCGGTGCGGTGACCAATATTTCCACGGCGGCCCGCCAGGCGGGCATATCCCGCAGCGCCTTCTATAAATATAAAGATACCGTCTTTGATGCCGAAGCCGGCCGCGAGTCCATTACCGTTGTGGCAACCCTGCTGGATAAAACCGGGGCGTTGCAGGCATTGCTTTCGGGCATATCGGCGGCGGGTGCGTCCATTGTAACGATCACCCAGTCCCGGCCGGAAAACGGTGCCGCACAGGTGGAAGTTACGGTGCGCACCGGTACGATGCAGATGCCGGTGGAAGAGATGCTCACGCGGCTTTCCCATCAGCCCTGTGTGGTGGAGATTCACCGCGGCGCCTGAGCGCAAAGCAGGTGCGGGCAAAAGCCTGTACGGGGGACTGATGGAAAGGGAAGGTCCCGCATAACCAAGTAAGGGGGAACCATTCATGGCAAAAATCGCAATCATGGGCTTTGGCACGGTGGGCAGTGGTGTACTGGAAGTCTGCCGCCGCAATGCGGCATCCATCGCGCGCCGCGCCGGGGAACCGGTAGAGGTCAAGTACATCCTGGACGTGCGGGATTTTTCCGATTCACCGGATGCTGCGCTGTTCACCAAGTCCATTGATACCATTCTGCAGGACCCCGAGGTCAAAGTCGTGGTCGAAACCATCGGCGGCACCAAGTTTGCCTACCCGTATGTGCGGCAGTGCCTGGAGAGCGGCCGCAGCGTCTGTACCTCCAACAAGGAGATGGTCGCCACCCACGGTGCTGAATTGCTGGCCCTGGCCCGCGAGCACGGTGCGGCGTTCCTCTTTGAGGCAAGCGTTGGCGGCGGTACCCCTATCATCACACCAATGCACCAGTGCCTGGCAGCGAATCATATCAGCCGGATTCAGGGCATTGTCAACGGCACCACCAACTTCATGCTCACCAAGATGAAACGGGAGAACATGAGTTTTGCAGAAGCACTCAAGATCGCGCAGCAGCTGGGCTATGCCGAAACCAAGGACCCCGGTGATGATGTGGATGGTCGGGATGCCTGCCGCAAAATTGCCATTCTGGCCAGTCTGGCCTGCGGGCATCATGTATACCCCGATAATATTCCCACCCGTGGTATTCGCGATATTACCGTAACCGACATCAAGGCAGCCGAAAAGCTGGATTCCGCCATCAAGCTGATTGCCTGGTATGACGAGGGCAAGAACGGCCAGATGGCCGTAGGCGTGGAACCGATGCTGGTTCCCAATTCCAACCAGCTGGCCGGCGTGGATGATGTATTCAACGCCGTACTGATGCAGGGGGATATGCTGGGCGACGTGGTTTTCTACGGCAAGGGTGCCGGAAAACTGCCCACCGCCAGCGCCGTAGTGGCTGACGTGATCGACGCTCTCAAGGAAGGCGCCAAGGTCCATGACAGCCTGTTCTGGAAACCGGCTCCCAAACAGGAAGGGCTGGTACAGGATCCCGGTACGTATGCGTGGTACATCCGCGTGCGCGGTGTTGCGGCGGCGCTGCTGCCCAATGTGGCGGGTGCCGGGCATACCGTTCTGGAGGAAAACGGCGAAGCCGCCTACCGCATTGATGCGGCAACGACCACCCAGATCCAGGAGATCTGCAACAAGGTCGGCGTTCTGGGCGGGGAAGTAGCGCTGGTCCTCAAGCAGCTGGCTGACTGAACTACGACTCACAAAAGAGAGGGGCCTTTCATATGATACAGGTAACGGTTCCTGCCACCAGTGCCAATGTGGGTGCCGGATTCGACTCCCTGGGCCTGGCGGTTTCCATGCATAACGTCTTTACTTTCGAGGAATGTACCGGCATCCAGATTTCTTCTGTGGATGGCACCCATGTCCCGGCCGGTTCCAACAACCTTGTGTATCGTTCGGCGCGGGTGGTTTACGATCAGTTGGGCATTCCCCTGCGGGGCCTGCGCATCACCCAGCGCAACGATATTCCCATGGCCCGTGGCCTGGGTTCCAGCTCGGCTTGCATCGTGGCCGGAATTCTGGGTGCCAATGCGTTGCTGGGAGATAAACTCACCAAGCGGCAGATGCTGACGCTGGCAACGGCCATTGAAGGCCATCCCGATAACGTGGCCCCCGCTATGCTGGGCGGCTTTGTCACCAGCGTTATTGATGAGGGCCAGGTATACAGTGTCAAAAAGGATATCGACCCGGAACTGGCTTTTGCGGCCTTTGTGCCGGATTTCCGCCTGCTGACTTCCAAGGCACGCGCCGCGCTGCCCCAGATGGTCAGCCATAAAGATGCGGTGTATAATCTGTCCCGCGCAGCGTTGGCTACGGCCGCATTCTGCGATGGTGACTACGCATTGCTCGGTGTAGCAACAAAAGATTCGCTTCACCAGCAATACCGGTTGCCCCTGATCCAGGGCGGCGACGAGATATTTGAACTGGCGCTGGACCTCGGCGCGCTAGCAGTTTATATCTCCGGCGCCGGTCCCACCATCATGGCGGTGGTTCACAAGGACGATACCGCCTTTTTTGACCGGGCTGCAGCGGCACTGCAGCAAAGTGAGCTGCTCCGGCACTTTACTGTGCATCGTCTGCTGGCGGATAACGCCGGCGCGGTGGTCGAGTAAGGCGCCTGTGCATAGATAGAGGAGGAAGACGATACCTATGGCTTTGATCGTGCAAAAATTCGGCGGCACGTCGGTAAAAGACCGCAGCCGCATCTTCAACGTGGCGCGCATCGTCATGAATACGCGCAACGCCGGCAATGACGTTGTCGTGGTAGTGTCCGCTCAGGGCGATACCACCGATGACCTGATTGCTAAGGCGGCCGAGATCACCTCGGACCCGTCCCATCGCGAGATGGATATGTTGCTGGCTACCGGCGAGCAAATTTCCATTGCGCTGCTGACGATGGCCCTGCAGGAACTGGGCGTTTCGGCCATCAGCCTGACCGGCTGGCAGGCCGGTTTCAACACCGACCGTTCCTATTCCAAGGCCCGCATCAAGCGCCTGGATACCGAACGCGTGGAGAGCGAACTGGCCCGCAACCGTGTGGTCGTGGTCGCAGGTTTCCAGGGGCTTAACCGCTCTGATGATATCACCACCCTGGGCCGCGGCGGCAGCGATACCTCTGCGGTGGCTCTGGCGGCGGCACTGCATGCCGACCGTTGCCAGATCTACACCGACGTGGAAGGCGTGTACACCGCCGATCCCCGCAAGATTCCCAAGGCAACCAAGCTGAAAGAGATCACGTTTGACGAGATGCTGGAACTCGCCTCTCTGGGTGCGCAGGTGCTCAACAACCGCAGCGTCGAACTGGCCAAAAAGTATAATGTCGAGCTGGAAGTTATCTCCAGCATCAACCCGGTGCCCGGCACCATCGTGAAGGAGGAAGCCAACGTGGAAGGTATGTTGATCAAAGGTGTGGCGAAGGACAACGACGTCGCCGTTATTTCTATCAAAAATGTTCCGGATGTGCCGGGTATGTCCTTTAAGGTGTTCAGCCTGCTGGCTCAGAAGAACATCAACGTCGACATCATTCTGCAGAGTTCCGGTAGCGAGGGCAAGAAGGATCTGAGCTTCACGGTGCCGCTGGGTGATGCCGAGGCTGCCGTTTCGGCCCTGAACAGTGCTGCGTCCCGCTTCGGCGGCGGCGAAATCAGCGTCGACAAGAACTCCGCCAAAGTATCCATCGTCGGTGCCGGTATGCAGAGCCATTCCGGCGTTGCTTCCACCATGTTTGAAGCCCTCTTCAACCAGAACATCAACATCAAGATGATCTCCACCAGTGAGATCAAGATCAGCGTCATCATCGATGAGCAGGATGCCGACAAGGCTGTGGCCGCCATCCACGACGCTTTCATCAACTAAGGGTTTCCGGACCGATAGAGGGGAAAGGGTAAGCCCCCGCACACCTTATGGTGTGCGGGGGCTTTGTTGTATCCTGATAAAGTTTTTTATGCCTGCACCGCAACGCTGTCAAAATAGCCGCGCCGTTTCAGGTATACAAATGCCACCACGCAGATGCTGATGGAGAGCAGCGAACCGCCCACAGTAGCCAGTCCCATGGGGAACAGGGAATCCGGGAACCCGTTGGACATCAGGTACACACCGGGAATCCGGATCAGCAGAATGGCTGCAATATTGTGCAGGAAAGAGATCTCTGAACGGCCATAGGCACAGAAATAACCGCTGAAACTGAAATGAATTCCCGCAAACAGGCAATCCCAGATGTATCCGCGGATGTATTGCCCGCCGGCCAGAATCACAACGGCATCGGTGGTGAAAAGGCCCACCACCGGTTCGGCGATCCACTGCATCACGATACTGATGCACAGCCCGAATCCGGCTGCAATAAAGATGGCATAGCGCAGGGTGAGTGCGGCACGCTCGTGCTTTCCGGCACCGATATTTTGTGCCCCCAGTGCCGACACAGTGGAAAGCATGGACGACGGTACCAGGAACAGGAAACTGATGACCTTTTCCACAATGCCCACCGCTGCGGCATCGCTCAGACCGCGCCGGTTGGCAATAATGGTAATCACAATGAAGGCGATCTGGATAAAACCGTCCTGGAGGGCCACCGGCAGACCGATTTTCAGGATCTGGCGCAGAACCGGGCGCCGGAGCTTCAGATCTTCTTTACGCAGGTTGATGCCGGTCTGGCGTTTGAGAATGACCGCCAGAGAAACCACCACACTGATTGCCTGAGAGAGGGTAGTCCCCAGTGCTGCACCGGCAGGTCCCAGCCCCATGGCACCGATAAACAGATAATCCAGGGCTATGTTGGCCGCACACGCCACGGCAATGAAATACATGGGGCTTTTGGAATCCCCCAGTCCGCGGAAAATCGAACTGATGATGTTGTATGCAGTGATACAGGGAATTCCGATAAAGCAGATGGTCAGATAAGCAACGGTTCCGGCGACGGCTTCTTCCGGGGTAGACATAATGGCAACAATGGGGCGTACCAGCAGGAGCAGCACTCCCATCAGGGCAACGGATACCACCATAAACAAGGAAACGGTGTTGCCGATGATGGCGGTAACGCGTTTGTGCTCCCCGGCGCCGATGGCCCGGCCGATGCCGACAGTGGAACCCATGGCCAGCCCCACGATCATGACGGTGATCATGTGCATGACCTGGCTGCCTACCGAAACCGCCGTAGTGCTGGCCGCTCCCTCGAACTGGCCGATGATGAACAAATCGGCCATCCCGTACAGCGTCTGCAGAAAATAGGACAAAAGATAAGGCAGCGAAAAGTACAGTACATTGTGCAATACGCTGCCCGTGGTCAGATTTTTCTCCATGTGTTGTGCTCCTTGGTTCCACGCAAAGCGAACACGAATGGTTTGGTGTCCGGTGGAACCTGCGGTTGATTCTTCCCTCCGTACCTACTATAATACCGCACACGCCCCGGCCCTCGTTAATGGGTTTGTGCAAAAAAATCCATTTTTTCTGTACCGGTACCCGATCTTTGGCAGGTTTTTTGTCCCCTTTGTTTACTTTTGCGGGTGTTAGCGGTATAATACCGGTATCTATCTGTTGAAAGGAATAACGATTTGGAACGGAAACAACTCGCGCCCGGGGTGTTTATCACCACATTGGACGCTGCAAAATTCAATCGCTGCCGCATCGCGATCCATCTGCGTTTTCCCGCCCGGCGGGAATCTGCCACGGACGCCGCTGTGCTGGCCCTTGTGCTGGAACGCGGGTATGCGGCCTGCCCGGATATGACGGCACTGTCCCGTCGCCTGGCGGAACTGTATGGGGCGGACCTCGGCGTGGATCTTTCCAACGCCGGAACCGACCGGATTCTTTCCGCTGACATCTGCGGCATCAAGGACCGCTACGCCCTCAACGGCGAAAATCTGACCGATGCCTATGCCGATATCGTGTTCGGCACGATTTTTGACCCTTATCTGGTGGATGGCGTTTTTGATGCCGAGGCCGTCCGCATTGAAACTGAAACTCAGGCCCGCCGCCTGGAAGCGGAATTCAACTCCAAGCGGCTGTACTGTGTGCGGCAGGCACGGCGCAAATTTTTCGGTGACTCTCCCGCTGGCATTGAGCTGGGGGGCTATCCCGGGGAACTTGTCAACGTCACGCCTGCCAGCCTGAAAGCGGAATACGACCGGATCCTCGCCACCGCCACCATCGATGTCATGGTGCAGGGAGCGGACGAAGAACGGGTCGCCGACCTGCTGCTGCAAAAACTGCAGAATCTGCCCCGTACACCGCATCCTTTTGCGGCTCCCATGGGAATGCCGCCTGCGCCGCCGCGCCATTTCAGGGAAGAGATTCCCGGATTGACCCAGGCCAAGCTGTGTATGCTGTTCACGGCTGGCGAAAATGCCAACCCGCCCAGCGTCAGCATCCTGCGGGTGGCTATGAGCGTGCTGGGTGGCTCTGCCACCAGCCGCCTGTTCCGCAATGTGCGGGAAAAGCAGTCTTTGTGCTATTACTGCGGCTCGGCCGCCCAGCGGGCCACCGGCGTTATGATGATCGATTCCGGTGTGGAACCCGGCAAAGAAGAGCAGGCCGAGGCGGCGATTCTGGCTGAGTGGGAAGCCCTGAAAAACGGCCCCATCACCCAGGAGGAAGTGGATGACTGCCGCCGCGGGCTGCTCTCCGGCATGGATGCGCTGGGGGATAGTCTGGCTGCGTTGGAAAACTGGTATTACGGTCAGATCACCCGCGGCGAACCGCTGTATCCGCCGGAATACGGCAAAGTTCTTACCAGTGCGGTAACGCTGGAGGAAGTGCGCCAGACTCTTCAGGAATACAGCTACTCGGTGTGCTATGCCGTCACGGCCAAGCCCGGTACGCAGGGGAAAGGGGGCGCTGCCGATGTCCAATAACGAACAGTTTGCCGCAGCCCAGACCCGCGCTGCGGCCGCCGTCAGCTGCCAGAAGGCGGTGCTGCCCAGCGGCCTGACGGTGCTTTGCCGCACCATGCCGGGATACAGCAGCGTGCATGCCATCTATGCCACGGCGTTTGGCTCCATTCACCGCCAGTTCCTGCTGGACGGGAAACCGGTCACCTTGCCTGCGGGCACTGCCCATTTTCTGGAACACAAAATGTGTGAAACGCCCAAGGGCGATTCTTTCAGTTTCTATGCAAAAACCGGCGCGTCGGCCAATGCATTTACCAGCTATGACCGTACCTGCTATATTTTCTCGGCGACCCAAAAAATCGACGAAAACCTCGACATTCTTCTGGGATTGGTGGGCAAGCCCTGGTTTACCAAGGCCACCATTGCCAAGGAGCAGGGGATCATCGGCCAGGAAATCAAAATGTACGATGACAGCCCCGACTGGCGGCTGCTCAACGCCCTGTTCCGCTGCTTGTATCATGAACACCCGCTGCGCGACGACATTGCCGGCACGGTAGACAGCATCGCTACGCTGACACCGCAGCTGTTGTATAGCTGCACCAAAGCGTTTTATGCGCCGTCCAATATGGTGCTTTCGGTAGCGGGCAAGATCACACTGGAGCAGGCGGTGGAGGCCTGTAAGCGCAACGGTCTGTACCGTGCCCGCGCTGCCCATGACGTGCAGTGGGACATTCCTATCGAGGAAGGCCCCATTCCCCGCAAAGAAGTCCGGTTCACCATGCCGGTGAACAAGCCTTGCTTTGGCGTGGCCTATCGCGAACCGCCGCTGGTGCCCGGGGATCTCAAACGGGAACTGCTGCTGGATATGCTGGGGGATCTGGTAGTCGGCGGGCTGACAAAACTCTACCGCAAGCTGTACGATGAGGCTCTGGTCAATCCCGAGTTTTCCGGGGACTTTATCGCGGTGCGGGGTGCCTGTGCGGTGGCTTTCACCGGCGAGAGTGATACGCCCCGCCAGGTAACCGATATGCTGCAGGCGGAGATCGAACGTCTGCGTACGGAGGGCATTGACCCCGAACTGTTCCTGCTGGTGAAAAACCAGATGTACGGCGAACTGCTGGGGGATGTGGAAACCGTGGACGATGCCGCCGAGGAAGCCGCAGCAGCCTGCCTGAAGGGCCGCACACTGGCGGACGAGATTGCCGCTCTGGCCGAACTGACGGTGGAAGATGCCAACGCCCTGATGAAAACGGCACTGCGGGAAGAAAATCGCGCTTACGTGCAGATCGACCCGCAGTAAGATTCCCGAAGAAGGGATACACTACAAGAAAACGAGGAAGTATACCTATGGTCTACCATGTTCAATTCCCGGGACTGGGGCTGGAGTTTACCATCAACCGCGTGGCGCTGTCCATCGGTGGATTCAATATTTATTGGTATGGCGTCATCATTGCCGTCGGTATGCTGTTGGCGCTGCTGTATGCCTTCCGCTATGCACCGGATTTCGGTATCGACTCCGACCGTCTGGTGGATGTTATTGCCATCGGCACCGTGATGGCCATTGTCTGCGCCCGCATTTATTATGTGGCAATGGCTCCGTTTGAGTATCAGAGTGTCTGGGAAATGATTGACATTCGCCTGGGCGGCATTGCCATTTATGGAGCAGTCATCGGTGCCTTTGTGTTCGGCGGCCTTGCTGCCAAATGGCGAAAAGTGCCGCTGCTGCCGCTGTTTGATCTGGTGGCTCTGGGCTTTCTGATCGGCCAGGGCATTGGCCGCTGGGGCAACTTTGTAAATCAGGAAGCCTTCGGCACCAACACCACGCTGCCCTGGGGTATGTACAGCGAGGGGACCAAAGCCTACCTGCAGTCGGTGCAGGTCACGCTGCCGGCCGGCATGACCGTAGACCCCAATATGCCGGTACACCCCACGTTCCTCTACGAAAGCATCTGGTGCCTGGTCGGCTTTGTGGCTTTGGCATTGTATGTAAAGCATCGTAAATTCCACGGGCAGATCTTTCTGCTTTATGCCATCTGGTACGGCCTGGGCCGTGGCTGGATCGAAGGACTCCGCACTGACTCGCTGCTCATCGGCAACACCAGCTTGCGCGCCAGCCAGCTGGTGGCTTACCTTTCGGCACTGGTGGCTTTCGCCTTGCTGGTAGCCGGGTTGCGCCGCGCCAAAGGCAAGACCCTGATGGTGACCCTGGCGGTGCGGGACATTCAGAAAGAGGCGCAGGCGGCGGACCGTTTCTCGCCGGATGAACTGCCGGCCAGCGCCTCTCACGCAGAGTTTGTCGCTGCCACTGAAGCCATGAATGATCGTCTGGCCGGTCTGGATCTGGACGCTCTGGACATCGAGGAACTGGAAGACCCGGAACCGGAAGAGAACGCGCCGGCCGTGGAGGAACAGGATTCCGAACAAGGGGAACCGGCTTCGGATGAGGCGGCCCCGGCGGTAGCGCCGGAAGTACCGGCTTCGGCGGATGAGGAAAAAGAGTAAAGAGAGGAGCTCCCTATGGAAGCGAAGATCATTGACGGCAAGCTGCTGGCAGAAGACGAAAAGGAACAGGCCGCCTGGCAAAGCGAATGGCTGAAAGCCAGAAATGTGTACCCCTGCCTGGCCGTTGTGCTGGTAGGGGATAACCCGGCCAGTGAGGTTTATGTGCGCGGCAAAATCCGGGACTGTACCATGTGCGGAATCGGAAGTATGAACATCCGGCTGCCGGCCGAAACCACCCAGGAAGAATTGCTGGCAAAAGTAAAGGAACTGGCGGCGAATAAGGCTGTACATGGTATTCTGGTGCAGCTGCCGCTGCCTGCACATATCGACACCAAGGCAATCATCGACGCTATCCCTCCGGAGAAAGACGTGGATGGTTTCTCTCCCGTCAACATCGGTCGGATGCAGATTGGGGAACCCTGCTTTGTTCCTTGCACGCCGGCTGCCTGCATCCGCATGATTGAAGCCACCGGCACCGAAATTGCCGGCAAGCACGCGGTGGTGCTGGGGCGCTCCAACATTGTGGGCAAACCGGTGGCCATGCTGCTGGTGCAGAAAGACGCAACGGTCACGATCTGCCACTCCAAGACGCGGAACCTGAAAGAGATCTGCGCTTCCGCGGATATTCTGGTGGTGGCCGTAGGCCGCGCCGGTTTTGTTACCGGCGACATGATCAAACCCGGCGCTGTGGTCATTGATGTGGGCATCAACCGCGGTGCTGACGGCAAGCTCCGCGGGGACGTGGACTTTGCCGCAGCCTCGCAAAAAGCCTCCTGGATCACGCCGGTCCCGGGCGGTGTGGGGCTCATGACCCGCGCCACGCTTCTGCGCAACACCCTTGAAGCAGCACGCCGCACAGTCAAGGAATAAAAAGACGCTGCAGCGGTTTTGTTTTGCCAAAAATTCCTTGACAAGCCGCAAAATCTATGCTATAGTTTTAGAGCCGCTTGGTATGGGCCCGAAAAGTGTGCGGTTTTGCCGCAACGCCCTACTGTCCAGCGAGACTTATTGAAAGAGGTTATCCGAATGTACGCAGTTATCAAAACTGGTGGCAAGCAGTACAGCGTTAAGGTCGGCGATGTTGTCTTCGTCGAGAAGCTGAACGCTGAGGCTGACAGCGAAGTCACCTTCGATCAGGTCCTGGCCGTTGGCGAGGAGGGCGCTGTCAAGGTTGGCGCTCCCGTTGTTGAGGGCGCTTCTGTCACCGCCAAGGTCGTCAAGAATGGCAAGGGCAAGAAGCTCAACATTCTCACCTATCGTCCCAAGAAGGGCAGCATGGTCCGCAAAGGCCATCGTCAGCCCTACACCAAGGTGGAAATCACCGCGATTAACGGCTAAGGAGGTACAGCACAATGGCACATAAAAAAGGCGTAGGTTCTACCAAGAACGGCCGTGATTCCGAGTCCAAGCGCCTCGGCGTCAAGCGCGGCGACGGTCAGTACGTTCTGGCCGGCAACATTCTGGTCCGCCAGCGCGGCACCCACATCCATCCGGGTGAGGGCGTCGGCATCGGCAGCGACGACACGCTGTTCGCGCTCGTCGATGGCCGCGTTCATTTCGAGCGCATGGGCCGCGACCGCAAGCGCTGCACGGTCAAGCAGTAAAAAAACCAGACGGGCGGGCCGGCACGGCCTGCCCGATTTTTATTACAAACGGTGCCCGGCACCGCGCGAGGTAAACTATGGCAACCAGTAATTTTATTGATACCGCGACCATCTGGCTGCACGCCGGCAAAGGCGGCGACGGCGCCGTGACCTTCCACCGCGAAAAATTTGTGGCGGCGGGCGGTCCTGACGGCGGTGACGGTGGCCGCGGCGGCGACATCATTTTTGTGGCCGACGACAACCTTTCCACCCTGATGGATTTCCGCTACAAGCGCAAGTATACGGCCCCGGACGGCGAGAATGGCCGCGCCAAGCGCCAGAGCGGCGCCGATGCCGATGATCTTGTGATCCGTGTGCCCCGCGGCACCGTCCTCAAAGAAGCGGAATCCGGCCTGGTCATTGCTGACCTTTCCGGCTCCGAGCCGGTGGTCATTGCCCGGGGCGGCCGCGGCGGCTGGGGCAACTCCCATTTTGCTACTCCCACCCGCCAGATTCCCAAATTTGCCAAGCCCGGTCTGCCCGGGGAAGACCTGCACGTGCAGCTGGAGCTCAAGGTGATTGCGGACGTGGGCCTGATCGGCTTCCCCAATGTGGGCAAGTCCACCCTCATCAGCATCATTTCGGCTGCCAAGCCCAAGATCGCCAATTATCACTTTACGACACTGACCCCGGTGCTGGGGGTCGTGCGGGTTGGTCCGGAACAGAGTTTTGTCTGTGCCGATATTCCCGGCCTCATCGAAGGTGCCGCCGAAGGTGTTGGCCTGGGCCATGACTTCCTGCGCCACGTGGAGCGCTGCCGTCTTCTGCTGCATGTGGTGGATGTTTCCGGCTGTGAGGGTCGTGATCCCAAGGCGGATTTTGAGCAGATCAACCATGAACTGGCGGGCTTCAGTGCGGAACTGTCCCAGCGCCCCCAGATCGTGCTGGGTAACAAGTGCGATATCGCCACTCCGGAGCAGATCGAAGAGTTCAAAAACTATGTGGAAGGCAAAGGCCTGACCTTCCTGCCCATCTCGGCGGCAACCCGCCAGGGGGTGGACGGTCTGCCGGCGCTGGTGTATAACCGCCTGAAAGACCTGCCGCCCATCAAAGTGTATGAGGCGGAGTACAAGCGTCCCGACAAGAGTCTGGAACCCACCCGGCCCTTTACCGTCACCCGTACCGGCGACCACGAGTTCACCATCGATGCTCCCTGGCTGGAGCGTATTCTGGCCGGCACCAATGTGGAAGACTACGAGAGCCTGCAGTATTTCCAGACCCAGCTGGGTGACTCCGGTATTCTGGACAAGCTGGTGGCGGAAGGTGTTGAGGAAGACGACACCATCAAGATCGGCGAATACGAGTTTGATTATCTGTATTGAGTATGTTGTTTGAAGCAAAATCCGAAGTGGACATTCATGAAATGTCCCCCTTGGCCCTGGCCTTTGTGGGGGATGCAGTGCTGGAACTGCTTGTGCGCGCCAGACTGGTAGGTACCACCCGCCTGCAGCCCAACCGGCTGCACACCGTGGCTACCCATTATGTAAGTGCCCATGCCCAAAGCCGTGAACTGGAAATTCTGGAACCGCTTTTGACCGAAGCGGAAGCCGATGTCCTGCGGCGCGGCAAAAACGCCAGCAAGGCCAGCGTGGCAAAACACGCCACTGTGCAGGAATACCGGGCCTCTACCGGGTTTGAGTGCCTGCTCGGCTGGCTCTATCTGCAGGGGAACACCGCCCGTGTGCAGGAGTTGTTCGACGCACTCTGGGCCGGTTACCAACCCGAATAAGAAAAAGCCCCGGCCCCTTTGCGGGGGCCGGAGCCTTTTCTATGCCGCGGCAAATCCGCGGGCCGGAATCACTTGCTGTTCTTGCTCTCGGTCGTGCTGGTGGTGCGGTTGGTGCTGCGCTGCTGGGTACCGTTGGTGGTCTTTTTCTGGGTGCTGCTGGTGGTGTTGGTGCTGCGGTTGTTCATGTTGTTCGTCTGATTCTTTGCCATGAGAGGTTACTCCTTTCGCAAGTAAAAAACGATCTGCGGTTTTCTGCCGCACTGGTAGTTTGCCCGGTCATGGCCTGTTTATGCAAGGGAGGATACAAGATGGAATTCCCCGCCGACTTTCTTGCGCGGGAGCGTGCTCTGTTAGGGGAGCGCTTTGCGGAACTTTACACCTACGCCACGCCGGAACCGGCACGTGGTATCACGGTCAATACGCTGCGCTGCCCCGCATCCTGGGTGGCAGAACAGGCGGACTTTTCCGTTACAGCTTCACCGTTCTGCGCTTCGGCATTTACCACCGCCCCGGACTGGCGCCCCGGTCGGCATCCCTGGCATCATGCCGGCGTTTTTTACGCCCAGGAACCCAGCGCCAGCGCACCGGCCGCCTTGCTGGATGTGCGCCCCGGCATGCGGGTGGCCGATTTGTGTGCCGCGCCCGGCGGCAAGACCAGTCAGCTGGCTGCCGCGCTGCAGGGGAAGGGCCTGCTGGTAGCCAATGAATTTGTGGCAAGCCGCGCCGAGATTCTGCGCCAGAATCTAGAGCGCATGGGGGTCACCAACGCCCTGGTCACCAACGCCGACACTGCCCGCCTGGCGGCAACCTGGCCGGGCCGGTTTGACCGTGTGCTGGTAGATGCCCCTTGCTCCGGGGAGGGGATGTTCCGCAAGGAGGCCGCCGCAGCGACCCAGCACGATGCAGCCCTGGTGGACCACTGCGCCGAACTGGGCGCCGAAATTCTGGAAAATGCCGCCACACTGCTGGCACCGGGAGGTGTGCTGGTTTATTCTACCTGTACCTTTGCACCGCAGGAGGATGAAGCGCAGATCGCATCTTTCCTGGACCGGCACCCGGAGTTTTCTCTTTGTGATCTGTCGGACTGCGGCTTTGGCCGTCCCGGCGAGCCCAACCGTGCACCGGAAGGTTTTCCTGCCGAACGCTGCCGCCGCATCTGGCCGGCTGACGGCGGGGAAGGGCATTTTATGGCCAAACTGCAGAAAGCGGCGGACGCCGAGGCACCACAGCCGGGCCGCAGCAAACCGGTTCGTCCGGCCAAGGTCCCGCCGGAATGGTATGCCTTTGCGGAATCCTGTTTTCCTCAACTGGCACAGCATCCGGTGACACTGGCAGGGGAGTGGGTGCTTTTGCCGCCCACCGAAAGTGCCCAGCTGCCTATGGGGAAAATTCGCTTGCTGCGCAGCGGCGTGCTGGCCGGCAGTGTGATAAAAAAACGCTTTCAGCCGGCCCATGCGCTGTTCATGGCCTACGGTGCGCAATGCACCAACCGGGAAGAACTCACCCGGGACGATCCCCGCACTGCAGCCTGGCTGCGCGGGGAGGAAATCGACGCCCGCACTGCACAAAACGGCTGGTGTGCCGTCTGTGTGGATGGCTTCCCTCTGGGGGGCGGCAAAGTAAGCGGCGGCCGCATCAAAAATCACTATCCCAAGGGGCTGCGCAACCTGGGCTGACAACATAGCCAAAAAATACCGCGACCGGTTTTGTAAGAATTTTCCGGTCGCGGTTGTTTTTCCTTATAGAGCGGACCTTCGCATAATTTTCACTCTTTTGCCCGGGAACGCCCCCTTGACCGGAAGTGCCCGGCATGGTATTCTTATAAATGTATGACTGTAACCATTACTTGGACGTAGCAAGTCAACAGGAGTTTACCAATGATCGAATTTGAGCATGTTTCCAAGACATACGAAACGCACAACGATGAAAATGTTGCGCTTGAGGATATCAATATCCATATTGACGAAGGGGAATTTGTGTTTATCCTGGGCCATTCCGGCGCGGGCAAATCCACGTTTTTGAAGCTGATCCAGATGGAAGAAAAGCCCACCGAAGGCCGCGTCTTCATCAACGGCCAGGACCTGACCAAGCTCAAGCGCCGCAAGGTGCCCTATCTGCGGCGTCAGATGGGGGTTGTCTTCCAGGATTTCCGCCTAATCCCTACCATGACTGTATATGAAAATGTTGCATTTGCCATGCGGGTAACCAACATTTCCAGCAAGAAGATCAAGGCGCGTGTACCGTTTGCCCTTTCGCTGGTCGGTCTGGAAGATAAAATGGACCGCCTGCCGGATGAACTTTCCGGTGGTGAGCAGCAGCGTGTGGCCGTAGCCCGTGCTTTGGCCCATGGCCCCAAGATCATCATTGCGGACGAGCCCACCGGTAACATTGACCCCGAAATGTCCATGGACATCATGCAGCTGTTTGAGGCCATCAACAAGGTCAATATCACGGTTGTCGTTGTCACTCACGAGCATGAGCTTGTGCACAAGCTGGCAGCCAAATATAACAACCGTGTGATTACGCTGGCCGACGGCATGGTTGCATCGGATACTGCACATCCGGAAGTCGCGCGCCGGTATGCCGCCAAGGTGGCAGCCCGCAGCCGCGAGGAGTATGACGACGAATAACGGATACATAACCAAGAGGGGAACATCATGCGCTTTTCCAGTTTTACCTATCTGGTCGGGCAGGGTCTGCACAATCTGCGGGCCAACCGACTGATGACTTTTGCCTCCATGGGCGTACTGACGGTCTGTATGCTGCTGATCGGTGCCGCTTATCTGCTGGGTGTCAACATCGACGCCATGGTTGAGTACATCGGCGATCAGAACGAAACGGTCGTCTATATGAATATTGATGCCTCAGAGGAGCAGATTGCCGCAGCTGACGCAACCATCCGCAGCACCGAACATGTGGTGGGCGTGACCTATGTTTCACCGCAGGAAGTCCTTACCATCTATAACGACGCATTGTCTGATTACATCAATCTGGAGGAAGCCTTCGCCAACGACAACCCGTTCTATCCCAACTACCGCGTCGTGGTGGACAGCCCGGATAACATCTCTGCTGTGAAGCAGCAGCTGGAGCAAATCGACGGTGTGTACCGGGTCAATGCACCGCTGGAGCTTTCCAATATCTTTGTTTCTTTGCAGAAAACCATCAGCTATGCCTGTTACGCGATCGTGGCCGTGCTGGCCGTCGTCAGCATTGTGGTCATCAACAACACCATCAAAATTACCGTCTTTAACCGCCGTAAAGAGATCGGCATCATGAAACTGGTGGGTGCCACCAACGGCTTTATCCGTTTCCCGTTCTTTGTGGAAGGCGTCACCTCCGGTTTGATTGCAGCTGCTATCGCTTCCGGCGTGGTATGCGGCGCTTACTATGCCCTTTGCCGCTGGTATGCCGAAAATCCGACCAATCTTTCCCAGATGTTCGGCGGGCAGCTCGTACCGCTGACGGATGTATGGTACTATATTGTCGGCGGTTTCGCCGTGCTGGGCTTTGTCCTGTGCGGTATCGGTACGGCAACCAGTATCCGCAAACATCTGAACGTCTGATCCAAACAGAACAAGGAAAACGAAAATGAAAATTTCTCCGCTTTTTAAAAAGGCGGTGTCTATGGCGCTGGCGGTTTCGATGGTCATCACCCTGACGGTTTCCACCAACACCATGACACTTGCGGATGACAAAAAATCCGAACTGCAGGCACAGAAGGACGCCGCCCAGCAGCAGCTGGAAGAGATCCAGCAAAAAATCAAGGATAACGAAGCCAATAAAGCCAACGCTGAAGAACTCAAGGAGCAGTACGAGCAGCAGACCGAGGTAATCACCACACAGATCGGATTGCTGCAGCAATCCATTGCTCAGGTTGAGGAAGACATCAACAGCAAGCAGCTGGAAATTGAAGAAAAGCAAGCGGAAGTAGATGTCAAGCAGGCCGAGTATGATGAGCGTTGGGAAGGTTTCAAGGACCGTCTGGGCGCAATGCAGATGCTGAACGACGGCGGGTCCATTGCACTGCTTTCCAGTGCCAGCAATCTGTATCAGCTGCTGACCTTTGCGGAGGCACTGGAACAGATTTCCACCAAGGATGAGGAGATCTGCCAGCAGATTGAGAACGAGCGCCTGGAACTGGAAGCCCAGCGCACCGAACTGGAAAACGCAAAAGCCGAGCTGGAAGCCCAGCAGGCTGAACTGCAGAACCAGAACAGCCAGCTGGACAGCAAGAAAGCGGAGCTGCAGAGCAGCATCCAGCAGCAGGATGCTACCATCTCGGCCGCGGACGCCCAGGCTGAGGCTCTGGCCGTTGAAGAGGAGCAGGCCCGTAAGAATCTGGACCAGGCTGCGGCACAGTTGGATGCCTACCTGAACTCCCAGGTGGATAAGTACAGTGATGCAGCATTGACCTGTTCGCTGAACTTCGGCCCGGCCCTGGCAACTTACAAGTATATTTCCTGCGTCTTTGGCACTGGCGGGCACCGCGGCACTGACTTTGCCGCGCCCGGTGGTACTGCCATCTACGCGGTGGCCGATGGTATCGTTACCGATGCCACCTACCATTACAGCTGGGGCAACTATGTGCAGATTTATCACGGCAAAGACGATGAAGGCAATACGTACTCCACACTGTATGCGCATATGATCAGCGCTCCGGCTGTCAGCGCCGGTCAGAATGTAACCAAGGGCCAGATCATTGGCTATGTCGGTTCCACCGGCTATTCCACCGGCAACCATCTGCATCTGGAAATGAAGATCAACGGCGTGCTGGTAAACGCAGCCAACTGGATTCCGCACTGATTTTGAGGGGAGGAAACCGTCCATGAAACCGCAGAAACATAAAACCGCTGTGCGCATTTTCTGCCTGGTATTTGCAGCCATGATGGTGTTGAGCCTGTTCAGCACCGTGATCTTTTCTTTGTCTTACGCCGCCTGATGCGGCCAACAAACCATAAGGAGCCATCTGATCCATGAGCAAAAAAATCAGTCTGGGCGTTGCCGCTACCATTGCGCTGATCGCCATGGCGGTCACCTTTTCACTTACCATGGTCATCTCCATGAATATGTTCAATTCTACCGTTTCCAGCGTCAAAAACAAGGAGCGGCAGTACAACAAACTTTCGGAGCTGGACCGTTTTGTGCGCGCCAACGAATATTTTACCATCAACGAAGACACCCTCAACGATACCATTGCCGCCGGCTATGTTCTGGGCATCAACGATAAGTATGCCAAATACTACAGTGCCAAAGCCTACAGTGAGATGCAGGCCGTGGCTTCCGGCAAACTCACCGGTATCGGTGTGGCGGTCGTCAATGATACTTCTTCCGGCTACGCCCGCATCATCCGGGTATATGATAATTCTCCCGCCAGTGAAAACGGCCTGCAGGTCCGTGGCTTTATTACCGCCATCAACGGGACTTCCACCAAAACGATGATGGATACCGCAACGATCACCTCGGCACTGCTGGGGGAGGAAGGCACCACCACCACGATCACCTATCTGACGCCGGATCGCCAGGAGCAGACACTGGACCTGGTGCATACCAATTACAATACGCCTACGGTTTCCTATCAGCTGACGGCGGGCACCTGCGGCTATATCCGTATAGATTCTTTCGGCACAAGCACTGCCAACGAGTTCAAGACTGCGGTAGACAGCCTCAAAGAACAGGGCGCCACCTGCTATGTATTCGATCTGCGCGACAACACCGGGGAAAATCTCAACGCCGCACTGGTTTCGGCGGATTACTGTTTGCCTTCCGGCCTGATTGCACAGCAGGAAAATAAGGACGGTACTATAACCGACCTGCGTATGTCCGATGAAAACGAAATCACTCTGCCGATGGTCTGCCTTGTTAACGGCAGCACCGCAGGCGGCGCAGAACTCTTTGCCAATGCTCTGCGCAAAATGGGTGGGGCCACGCTGGTTGGAACGACCACCATGGGCAAGGGCGTTGTGATGAGCGATGCGCAGAGTTTCTCCGATGGTTCTGCCGCCTATATCACCGTGGGCCTGCTGCTGGATAATGAAGGAAAGTCCTGGAACGATACCGGTTTGACACCGGATGTAGATGCTTCTCTGAGCGCCGACGAGCAGACGGCATATTACGACTTCACCATTGATACCGACCCGCAGATCAACAAGGCTGTCAACACGGCCATGTCGCTGACAGGGCAGAACTGAGTAGGGAAAGGAAGAATATCGTGCCCAATCTGACCGACCTTTCCACCATCCGCGATTTGTGTGCGCGGTATGATTTTGCACTTTCCAAAGGCTTCGGGCAAAATTTTATCATCAACCCCGGCATCTGCCCGCGTATTGCAGAGGCAGCGGAAATTGGCCCCGGCTGGGGTGTGCTGGAGATCGGCCCAGGCATTGGCGTTCTGACGGAACAGCTTTGCCGCCGCGCCGATAAAGTGGTTTCCATTGAGGTGGATAAGCGTTTGCCGCCGCTGCTGGCTGAAACCATGGCTGGATTCGATAACTTCAAGTTGGTTCTCAACGATGTGCTCAAAGTGGATTTGAAATCCCTTCTGGCCGAAGAATTTGGCGATAAACCGGTGGCCGTTTGCGCCAATCTACCATACTACATCACCAGCCCTATTCTGATGCGCCTTCTGGAAGAAAAACTTCCCATCCGCAATATCACAGTCATGGTACAGAAAGAAGCTGCACAGCGCCTTTGTGCGGCCCCTGGCACGCGGGAAGCCGGTGCCATCAGTTATGCTGTGGCGTACTATGCCCAGCCTAAGCTGTTGTTCAGCGTACAGCCTGGCAGTTTTTACCCAGCTCCCAACGTGACCAGCGCCGTGATCCGCTTGGATGTTCGCCAGCAGCCGCCGGTAACGTTGCCTGCTGAGCAGGAATCGGCTTATTTTGCCCTGATCCGCGCTGCATTTTCCCAGCGTCGCAAAACAGCCGCCAATGCGATTGCCAACGGACTGAAACTGTCCAAGGCGCAGGTGCTGGCAGCTTTAGAGGCTGCGGGCCTGGATCAGCGCGCACGTCCGGAACAGCTGACGCTGCAGGATTATGCCGCGTTGCAAAATGCGCTGTTTCAGCATTGACAACGGCCTGCCAAATGTGTTACACTAAACTAGTTCCGCTAGTATAGCACAATTGGTAGTGCAGCTGATTTGTAATCAGCAGGTTGCAGGTTCGAGTCCTGTTACTAGCCCCATAAGAAAACCGCCGTATCTGCGTACAAAATCGCAAGCACGGCGGTTCTTTTTTATGCCCAGACGGGGCCTGATTTTCCGGGAATGGTCAACTTTTGGTCAACTTTCCTCAAAAAACTGCGCGTTTGCCGGTCCACTGATCGGGGGGACGCGCTCGGGACTATATAGACAGAAATCGTAGGTTTCCGTAGGTTCCAGCCTGCGGGGGCAATATGGGCGGAAACGTTAGCTTTTGTTAGCTTCCAGGCGCTCGGCGATATAGGCGGAAATATTGGGTTTTCTTAGGTTTTGGCATATTTGCTATATGGCAAATAGCTTTTGCTATACAGGGAAAAATACAGGTTTTTGCAGGTTTTCCGCCTCCGGCACCGTCCCCGAAACCGTACAAAAAACGACACAAAAAAGGATGAAAACACTACGGGGGCCTATATAAGAAAAACCCCAGGTTTTCCCAGGTAGCACAGGCCGCCCGGCGGGCCATTTTCGTGACCCTGCGGAAATGGTGGAATGCACGGCGCACGATCAGAACACGCCGCCATGCGTTTATCTTTCGAAAATCGCACGATTTTGAAAAGATAAGCAAAAGAAACGCACACCGTGCGATTGCGTGCGTTTTGCGACTGGTTTTAATACTGGTCGCAATCAAACAAAAAAGCCCCGGGGATTAACCGGGGCGGAAGCTACTTCTGATCATCATCAGAATATGCTTTTTCAAATGCCTTGCAGTAGAGCAGCAGCTTGTGCATCAGCTGTGGGTTGTCTTGCGAGCGCTGGACGATGTACGCTATTTCGATAGCGTCCGGCGCGGTGAGGGTGAAGGTCTTGCCGCTGGCCTTATCGTCCCTTGCCTTGCCGGTCGTGTGCTCCACAGAAGTCAGCACAAGGTCGCACTGTACTGCGCTTGCGTCCTTCAGCAGCGCAAACAGCTGTGCAATGAGTTTGTCTTTGTCCATGATCTTGCCCCCTCTAATCACTCTTTGTCGGTCTGTTCAGCCTTGCGCCGGTAGACCTCCTCAAAGGCCCGCGCATGAATCAGAATTTCATGGAGCAACCTGGGGTTGCCCTGGGCGCTTTGGATGATGTATGCGGCGCTGATCGCGTCCGGCTCCGAAAATGTGAACGTCTTGTCCATGATCTTGTCCCCCTCATTCCTCGCCGGTTTGCCGGGCCTTTTTTCTTTGGACTTCTTCCACAGCGAAAGCCCACTTCATAATCCTGTGCACTGCCAGCGGGTTGTCGAGGCTGCGCCGGATGATGTATGCTGTCTCCATAGCGTCCCGGTTGGTGAAGCCGAACAGGTTGATAAAGGCGGCATCTTCTTTCAGCATTGCCTTTACATCTGCGGTGATAGTGTCGCCCCCGTGAATGCGTCCGGCAAGCCGCGCGTCGGAAAGAGCCTCCGCAATTTTGATGATCTCGGGGTCGGTGAAGGTGAAGGTCTTGCCGGCCGGCTGCTGATCGGCGGCGGTGTTCGCATCTTGCGGTTTCTTCATGGTTGCATCCTCCCTTGAAAGCCCGTATAGCCAGATAGCACAGCTTTGTGGTTTACGCCACGCAAAAGCGCGTGGTCGTGGTGGTCTTGATGAAGCGGGCGGCCAGGTCGGGCGCGGCGGCCTTGATGGCCTTGCCGTCCAGGCGGCTGGTAGTCACGGTTTTCAGCGTGACTTTGTGGGTGCCCACGTCCATGCGGTCAACGTCCCGGCGGGCCATTTCCGCCGAAATGGTGGCCTTGATGGTGTCCATCTCCGCCTGTGCAGCTTCAATAAGCTGCTGTGCTTCCTTGTACTGTTCTACAAGGGAAAGAAGTTCAATACTACTCATGGTGTAACCTCCTTGATATGGAGGGCGGCCCGTGCTATAATGGGGCTGCCCCTTGTTGGGTTTGGCATCGCGTTTGCTTTGGTCGGCTGTCGCGGTGCCTTTTCTTTTTGTCTACTCGGTTGCAGGCGGCCAGTGCCCAATGCTTGTTTAACCCTTGCTTTGCAAGTCCGTTGCGCAGTCTGTTATCTGGCGCTTACCGGTGTTCCCCAGAGGTTTTCACCGTGCCTTGTCCCTTTCGACATTATCATTATACTATATCGCTATCGTTATATCAATTGACGGATTGCACAAAGATATAACGCTAGCGCTATCTATTTTGTATATCGCTATCGCTATAATATTGTGGTATAATAGTATCGAGGTGATACTATGACGGTAAGCAAAGCACAAATTAAAGCAACCACAAAATACGAAGCGGCCAAATACGATAAGGTTCTTGTGAGGCTGCCAAAGGGCCAACGTGCAGAAGTGCAAGCCGCTGCCGATGCAGCAGGGGAGAGCCTCAACGGCTATATTGTGGGGGCAGTCAAGCAACGCATGGAGCGGGAAGCCTCCGGGGAGGTAGACGAATAATGCCGATGTTTACCATTGTGGGCGGTGTCAACGGCGCAGGCAAAAGCAGCCTGTCCGGCGTCCTCAAAGATTGCCTGGATGATCTGGGCGTGATCGTTGACCCCGACAAACTGACTGCCCAACTGGGTGGCGATGAATACGCAGGTGGTCAAGCAGCTATCGAAAAGCTGCAAAGCTGCCTGGAGCAGCGTATAGACTTCACAGAGGAAAGCACCCTTTCGGGCAGCTTTTCCCGCAAGATGGCGCGTGCGGCCCGTGATGCGGGCTATACTGTGCGGCTGTACTATGTGGGGCTGGACACGGCACAGGAATCCATACAGCGCATTGCAAACCGGGTGGCGCACGGCGGCCACAATATTGCGGCGCAGGATGTGGAGCGCCGCTTTGCCCGGCGGTTCCGTGATCTCGCCAAACTGCTGCCCCTGTGCAATGAGGCGACCTTCTACGATAACAACAACGGTTTCCGGGTCGTTGCGTTTTACCGCAACGGGGAAATCGCGACAGCCACAGAAACGCCCCCTGCGTGGCTTTTGGAACTAAGGCGGGAAATTACCCTTTGATGGGTGTGAAAAGCGCACAGCGGGGCGAGCAGGGACCGCAGAGGCTACGCGCGCGTATCGTGTCCGCAAACTGGGCGAATTTCGCGCGCGTTATCGTGTCATTAAACTCATTCAGAACAGAAAAAAAGCCGCCCGGCGGGTCGTGTGACCTTTGCCGGACGGCTTGCTTTGTTTGTTGGTTATTTCTGCCTTGCCTGGGCGGCCAGCGCATTGAACAAGCCGTTCAGACCTTCAGACAGGCCAGAGGGGGCGGCCTTGATGGCAAACTGGGCCTTTAGCCGGGCAATTCGCGCCCGTTCCTCCCCGTTGTACTTTGTCGGTTTGGGCATTTCCATGCCCCGGATTGCCATAATTTCCGCAATGCGGGTATTGTTCGGGATGCTTTCCAGCATGGAGCGCAACCGCATCCAGTGCAGGCGCGGGGCGGCGTACAGGTCAATGCCGTATGCCTGCAGGATGCCCGAAACGATGTATTCCCAATCCTGGTTAAAATCAAGCAGCTTTTTGCCGCCGGTCTTTGCGTCGGGGTTCAGCGTTGAAAAAGCAGCCTCCAGCAGCTTAACGTCCGCCGGGTGCTGTGATGCAATTACCAGGTCAAGGGCGGCGCTGATCTTGATACCGTCCGGCAATGCGGGGTCGCTCAAAACGTCCGCAGCGGTCAGCACGTTGGGCCACGCGGGGCGCAGCCTATATTCCTTGCCGCAGTAGGAAACGGTGGAGGGTAAACCAATTCTAAACGCCTTCACTTTATCTTTCCTCCCATGCAAGTTGCTCACCCATGTACCATGCAGTAGCGCGGGCCACTTCCCGGCCATCAATGGACACGGGTACTTCGATGAAGGCCCCGCCGGGTTTGGCTATTGTTGGCGTGATCGTGAGCGCCTGCCGTAGCCCTTCCATGCGCGTGCTATCGTGTGAGAAAACTCCCGCCGCGTCAAGTCTGCCGGTTAGAGAGGACCAGGAAAGGCCAGGGGAAAGCGGGCCGGGAATGTTTATGCCGCTTGCAAAGTCTGCCCATTGCGCAGCGCTGGCAATGCCCCGTTTGATC
The DNA here is from genome assembly GCA_019116445.1 of Candidatus Gemmiger excrementigallinarum. Taxonomy (GTDB): domain Bacteria; phylum Bacillota; class Clostridia; order Oscillospirales; family Ruminococcaceae; genus Gemmiger; species Gemmiger excrementigallinarum. The sequence continues at coordinate 9,268 of DXBP01000026.1, read as the reverse complement.
TTGCCGGAAACCTTCCCGGCCATAGAATCGGCGGCGCTTTCCAGCTCCGGCTCATTCGCCCGGATGCCAGCAGCAAGGCCGCGCACCATGTCGGGCATCCACGTTTCATACTCGCGCAGCGGGCCAACGTCGGGGCGGGAGAAGTGGAGAAACCCGGCAATTTTATCGGCAAGTCCCTTTGCCGCGTCCGCAACATTGCGGGCCATAGAGGTGATACCGTCAATAAGGCCCTGTACAAAGTCAGACCCCCATTGTTTGGCTTTTGCGGGCAGGGAGGTTATAAACTCCACCGCGCTGTTGAAACCGTTCACGATGGCGTCCCGAACTCCGCTCATTTTGGCGGATGCAGAGGCCGCAAGGTTCGATATGAAGGCGGACACGGCCTCTATTGCGCTTGAAATGCTTTGCTTGATACTTTCCCAGGCGCTTGCAGCCCATGCGGAAACGGTGTCCCAGTTTTGGTATAGGAGCACCCCAGCGGCAACCAGGGCCGTTATGGCCGCAATCACCAACGTGATGGGGCTTGTCAGGAAGCCCACGACGGCACCGAAAGCAGCCCCGGCGGCTGTCGCTATCGTCATGCCGGAGGCGGCAAGGGTCAGGCTTGCGGAATAGGCGATAATTGCGGCGGTTATACCGGCAAAGGCGACCGCCAAAACGGTGAGCGCCGTTTGGTTTTGGCTTGCCCATTCCACAAGGCTGCGCAGCCCTTCCACGACACTTAGAGCGGCAGGGAGAAGCGCCTGGCCCAGGTCGGCGGAAAGTGTTTCCACCTCCATTTGCAAAATTCGCTGCTGGTTGGCAAGGCTGTCCGATGTTTTGGAAAAATCACCCTGCGCGTCGGCGGTGGCTTGCATGATGTACTGATAGCGAATTTCTGCTTGCGTCGCTGCGTCCAGGCTGTCAAAACTGGCCGTCATGCTGTCGTTTACCTTGTCCTGGGCCTTTTCAACCGCAAGCTGTGCGCTTGCAATCTGGCTTGCGGACGCGGTGCCCTTTTCTTGCAGCTCATTCAGCTTCATTTGCTTTATGGAGAGTTCTTCCTGGGCCTGTTTTAACTCGTTGCTGCCTTCGGCAACATCCAGTAAGCCGTTTTCAAGAGCAAATGCCTCCAAATTGGCGACGCTCATGTTAATGCCCAACTGTTTGAGCGGTTCAGTCTCGCCGGAAATGCCGCTGCGCAGTTTTTCAAACGCTTCCGCCGGGTCAAGGTTGTAGAAACTGGCCATATCACCAGCAAGGCCGGCAAGCGCGATGGACATTTCGGTTGTAGCGTCCTCACTCATGCCCATACTTTTCAGCATAGCCCCCAGCGTGGATGTGTACTGTTTGGCCGACAGTTCCGACAAACCAAACGCCTCTCCAGCGGATTCCGCCCACTTGTTGACCTGATCGGCACTGTCCCCAAAGGTGGTGTCAACGACGTTTTGCACCTCGTTCAGATCGGACGCAAGGCCTATCGACTTCACGCCAAAGGCGACGGCCCCGGCGGTCATGGCGGCAAAGGACGCACCAACAACGGCGGATGCCGTTTTCCATTTGTCGGTTACTGCGTCGGCCACTTTGCTATTGGTGGCCTTTGTGGGGTCTATGCCTGCCTTGAAACCTTCGGCAAACTGTGCTCCGGCACTCTTGCCGCCTTTCCCTAGTTTATCCTCGACTTTCTTCTGGTCGTTCTCGATGCCGGAATCGTCAACGGTAACTTTGTATCGAACTTCACCAACATCTGCCATTAAATCACCTACCTATCACGCCCGGCGGCTCTGTTTGGCCGCCAGTTTCTTTATTTTCGGCAAAGCGGTGCCGATGATGTACCGCTTCACGTCCCGCAGCATAAAGCCCGGGAGGCCCTTGTAAAAATCGACAATGGCAAGCGTCTGATCTTCCCCGAACACGGCGGCAAAGAAGTCCAGAACGGCCCCGCCGTATGCTTCCTGCACTTCGGCGTCCGCTGGGTTTGCCTTGATTTTGCTTTCTGCTTTGCGCATAGTGTCCAGAGCCGCGTCCATCTGAAACAGAGCGGCAAACGGGTCTGCGTGCACCCGGAGGCGCAGCTTTTGGCCGCCACGCTTGAATATTACGGTGTCCTTGTACGGTTTTGCGGCGGCGCGGTCTTTGTGTTCGATGATGTGCATGGTTCTGCCTCCCTTCACTGGTATTTCCGGGCTTTTGCGATTTCGGCGGCCATGCGCAGCCGCAGATACACAGAATAGAAGGCCCGGGTCATGGGCGGGCGGGTGTAAACAGTCGCGCGCATATAAGCAAACTTCAGTGCCGCAGAACAGGCCAGCATGAAGGGCAAGACGCGGGTTTTGGTGTAGTGGTACAGCCATACAAAAAAGACTGCCTCACCCTCTGCTGCAGCAATCTCGGCGGCATCTTCACCGAACAGCAGCGCGGACAGGCTGTTGTATGCTGCTTTCTGATCTTCTTGCGTGCCGGTTTCTATGGCTTTCCAGATTTTCCAGAAGGCTGGGGCCGCTTTCCCAAAGCGCAGGCGGATCTCGTGAATACCTCCGCCGATGGTCACGGCGTCATGGAATGACCGGCTGTCAATGGCGGCCCGGTTGGTTGTCATGGAGTAGAATCTCATGTAATACCCTTTCTGCCCATACAGGCGAAAATGTCAGGTTTTGTCTGGTTCTATGAGGTTGAATATACTTCCAAGTAATCCTGATTGTTTTATGAGAGAAGAAAACGCCCACCGTTTGCCTTTACGATTTCCTCAAACTGCGACAGGTCGCGCTCGCCCTGGCCGGTCTTTTCCTTCAGCATGGCAATGCGCAGGCGCTGTTCTTCGACGGTTGCCCCGGCGGAGGTGAATTTATCAATGATGATTCCCAAAGAAACGGCAACGCTCTGTATACTTGCTCGGTTCAGCTTTTCGGGGTCTTGTAATGCCTGAAGAAGCAAGCCGATAATGGCACACACCGTTTCCTTCTGTCCGTCCATATACGCTAAAATGTCCGCTGTATTTTGTTCTTTTTTACAGCGGCATTTTTCGGTAATATGGGGGTCTGCCGCAACGATGTTTCGCACTGTGTGAGGGGAGATTTTATGCTTTCTTGAAACTGCCGCATAAGTTCCTAGCACCACAAAGTCTGCGATAACTTGTTTTCTCTCTTTGTCTGTAAGATGTTTTGACATTACGCCCTCCGTTGGCGTCTCCCTTTTGCTGTGATCGTTTCAGGGGCACACGTTAAGCAGGTTTCGATTTTCTAACGATTCTATGGTGCGTTCCTCAATGCTGCCGCTATTCTGCCATGCAAAGAATCCGGCGTTGCTCCATGCCCTGGTCGTGATGAAATCATCGTGCCAGCGCCGCAGCTTCGGGTCTGCGCGCAAGTTGCGAAGTGCGCGTCCCTCTATTGCGCGAACCGTCGAAAGGTCTTTGCCAACGACGGAGGCGGTTTCCTTGTAGGTTTTATCCTGGTAGAAATGACAGCGCAAAACCTCCAATTCATCCGGCGGCAGTTTTTCAAGGGCGTTCTCTACAGCGTCGTGCATCTGCTCATGATAAAGCCTATCTTCCACGCCCTGCATCTCTCTGGCCGCCGTCTGGTCGGGGAGAAGTTCTCCAAACGTCGTGTCGCTTTCGCCGTCGGTGCCCGCCGGGGCATCCAGGCTTGTGCAGTGGTTTAGAGGGTCGGCGCTGATCGTGTGAATCTTTCCGTCTGTGCCTGTGATGTTGCGCCGGTGGCCGTTGGTCAAAGCCTGGTCAATCTGCCGTTTCATGGCGTATGCAAGCCATGTGGAGAACGCAATGCCTTTGCCGGGGTCGTAGTGCTCGGCGGCGTACTGCACCGCAAAAAAGCCCTCTTGCTCGAAATCGTCCACAGTCATACCATGCGCGTCTGCCTGTTCCCGGTGGCCGGAGTACCACTTCCAGAACATAGAGTGCAGCAGTCCTTTGTTGATCTCCCAAAGCTGGCCCAGGGCAAAGGCGTTGCCGGTGGCGGCCAGCGCGGCAAGGGCTGCGTTTGTTTCCTGCTGCCCGGTGTTTTTTGCAGATTCCATAAAGCCCCCTTTTTGCTTCTGAAGTCAGAAACGGCCCCATTCTCGCGGTGTGGCGCGGCGTTAGCTGCTTGCTGCGTCAATCAGCCGTTGTCTGTCGTCTTTCTGCTCCGCCTTGCGCCGTTCCATGCGTCTGTCTGCGCCGGTCACGGAAATGATGGTGCAGACCTCCGCCACTCTGGAAAATACGCGGGAGCGGGATAACTCCGCCGGGTGCAGGAACTCTTGCGGGGACAGGTTGCTCGTCAGGATCATGGGCTTGCCTGCCCCGCTGAGTTCCTCTACCACCTGGAAAACAACTTCCTGCATGAATGAGGTGTCACGCTCTGCGGCCAGATCGTCCAGCACAATCAAGTCCGCCCGTAGCAGCCGATTGTGTACTGATCGTTTATCAAACGCGCCTTGCAGATCGCTTGCAATCTGTGCAAAGTTCGTCACGATTGCGCTGTACCCTGCATCTATGACGGCGTTTGCGATGCAACAGGCGTAAAAGGTTTTCCCGGTTCCGACTGTGCCCAGGAACAAAAGACCCTTGCCGTCCTTGCGCTGCTGCGCAAAGTCCTTTGTATAGCCCCAGGCGGCGTCTGACACCTGCGCATTGCGCCGGTCATCCGCTGCAAAGGTGTATCCGGCCTTTTTCAGATCGTCCCCGAAACACTCGGTTCGACGGCGGGAACGCTCATACTCTGCGCGCTGGCGTTCCACTTCCTCCCGCCGGGCTGCGTCCTGCTCTCTGGTACACCGGCAGGCGCACGGCACAATCGTCTTGACGCCTGCCAGCTCAATGACGTGCTGTTTCGGCTCGCCGCACGTACCGCAAACAACCAGGCCGCTTTTGGCGTCTATGTAGTCGCTCGGTTGCAGAGGGTTGCCCAGTCGGTCGTTCCAGTCGCTCATTTATGCACCTCCGAAAAACTTGTCCAGGTCGTAGTCCTCCGCCGCAGGAATCGGTTTTGCAGTCTGTGCCGGTACACGTTGCGTTTCCCGGCCCTCCCATGTGCGGATAGCAGCCCGCCAGTCTTTTATTTTCTTCCCGTGCCCCTGCGTCCAGCCGTTGGCGGTGTAGAAGTCTACAAACCGTTGCGGGTCAACGCGGTTTCCGCGCTCTGTGCAATAGGCGCGGACTTCATCGACAGTGGGAGGCGCAAAGCGTTTTCTCTTTTCGGGGGCGGTTGTTCCCCTTTCGGGGGAAACAGGGGGTCTATTATTTAGTTCTTTAATTATTTCAGTATTAGATTGTTTAGTATTTAATTGGGGTCGAAAATCCAAGTTTGGATTTACCACACTTGGATTTTCCAAGTGTGGATAATCGCATATTGTCCATTCGACATTCGACACCCTGCCAAAGCCGTCCCGCGTCCGCTTTCTGATCAAATATCCGCCTTCTTCCAACTCTTTCAAGCCGCTGCGGATAGATGCCTGGCCGTCTTTCTGGAATATGGCGCAAAGGCCGTTTTCCGAGAATTGCCAGTTGTCGGGAAGGGAAAGCATTGTCACAAGAAGGCCCCGGGCTTTCAAAGAAAGGCCTTCATCTTGCAAGGCATAGTTGTCTATCACCGTAAACTTGCCCCGGTTTGGGTTTCTCAAAACCGCCATGCTTACGCCTCGCTTTCAACGGGGGACACTTGCACCGCCGGGACGCCTAAAGCGCGGGCAACAGGACGCAGAGCGGTGCAGGTGCAGACCGCCCGCGCCTTCATCACATGGTAAAAGGCTTGACGCTCCATTTTGGCTTTTACCGGGTCAAGATTGGGCAGGAAGTACCCGCTCTGCCCGTCAGGTGAATAAAGGATTTCCACCCCGGCGGCTCGTTCTGCAGCTATGCAATGGCGCAGAGCGCGGGGTGTGGCCCCGGTGGCTTTACACAGGTCTGCGGCAGATATGGCGTTTTCACGTCCGTGTTTCAAAAAACTGGATACTTCAATCATTGCGTTACCCCTTTCTGTGTGGTAGAATAGGGGCGGTGAAATTGCGATAGCGTGCATTTTCCCACCGCCGGGCCGTTCTGGATGTTGCAGCATCCGGGGCGGCTTTTTTCTTTTGCGTGCTCATTCGGGAATCCTCTGCATACCGCCACAAGTGACCGAATCCGGCTGATCTCCCGTATTCAGATAGCGGGCCAGGCTGTCCAAGTTTACCAGGATACGGCGACCAGCTTTGACGTAGCGAATACGGCCAGAGGCCACCAGACGGCGCACACGATAGACGGCAAGGCCGGAGGCGTCGGCGGCTTCTTTGATGGTGCCCATGCGGGGGAATAGGACGGCTTCACCCATTGTTTGTATCACCTTCTTTCTGCTTCTGGGCCGCTTGCTCTGCGGCACTGGCTTCACGTTCAAGACGCTTTTCCCAATAACGTGCGTTGTATTCGCGCACCTTATCGCGGTTTTTTGCCCGCCAGCTGCGCAGATATTTACGGCGGAGGGTAATGGCCTCTTGGCTTAATTTTTCCATATAAACGCCCTTTCCTTTCTCTTGAAAACTGTGCTGTATTGTGCTATCATTGTACTATGAAAAGCAAAATAAAACAAGCTAAATACAAAAATGCAAAATTTATTTTCTGATTTTATTATAACGCAAGTTTTCAAATAGATTTAACAAAGTGGAGAGGTGATTGCTGTGCCGAGAAAAAATAAAAAGTTTGAATACAACGACACTTTTCCCCGGAGATTCCGGGGACTGATTGACGAAACAAAAGGAATTACACAAGAAAAAATTGCAGAGATTGTCGGTGCGACTCGGCAAACTGTTGGAAACTGGTGCAGCGGCAAAAGTGCGCCGGACGCGGTTGCTCTGTTAAAAATAGCAAGAGAATTTAACGTATCTATAGATTGGCTTTTGCTAGAAAGTGCGCCAAAGCAAGTGAACGCAACGTTAGAGTCTGTATGCAGATACACAGGACTTACTGAAGGGGCCGTAAAACGATTGGCAGGTCAGAACGAAAAAGCGCTATTGCCTGCAACAAGTTCTATAGGTGAGCTGCTGGAAATTTGCCAAAACGTTTCAGAGTTTTACAATGAAGTGCGAACTGTCACGTCACGCATCATCGAAAGTGGATGCGCTGCAAAAATATCAGAAAGTCTTGCGTTGTACAAAAATGCTGCGAGTCGTTTACAAGAACTTTTGAAAGATGTTTCCAGGGATGCTATGTTAGAAATGAGCGCACTGGATTTTGGGCAACTGATTCAGAAAATAACCGAATTAAACACTATTTGCCGAATGCGAAAATACGATGCAAAAGAAGCGGCAGACAATTTTGTGAATGATTTTATACAAACGGATTTGGAACTATGTGAAGCTGCTCTTGAAAAGGCGTCACTGCAACAATTAGTCGATACTCACAGGGCGCTAAGTTTGGATGAATTTGCCGATATAATGATTTCTGCATTGAAGGCCGTTGAGGAGAATAAAGATGGCGAACATCCAGAAACGGACAACTAAAGACGGCAAGACCTCCTACCGCATCCGGGTTTATGCCGGTGAGGCCCAGGACGGCAAAAAGGTCATGAAAAGCACCACCTATTGCCCGACGGAAGGAATGACGGCCCGCCAGATCGAAAAGGCTGTGCAAAAGGCGGCAATGGATTTTGAACGCCAGGTGCAGCAAGGCGGGCTTGTGGCTGATTCCATGACGGTGGACGAATTGCTTGCAAAGTGGTTCAAGGAATACGCAGAGCCGCAACTGAAGCCCCACACGGTCAATGACTACAGAAAGTTGGTGCCCCGCATCTCTGCCGCCCTGGGGCATATCAAGTTGAGCAAGCTGCGCCCGGGTCATATCATGCAGTTTTACACCCAACTGCAAAAGCCCGGTATCCGCCTAGATGGCAAATACCAGGCAAAGCCTGGCTTTGTGTCTGTGTATCCGAAGGGCAAGCGCAAGGCCCTGGTGGACGCTGCGGGCGTCGCAGAGCGCACCGTAGCGCGGATATGGGCAGGGGAGTGCACCAGTCTGCAAACGGCTCAAAAGCTCGCACAGGCTGCCAGGGTGCCGTTCTCCAAAGCCTTTGAAAACGTGTCAAGGAATGAAAAACTGTCCGGCAACAGCGCCCGGCATTATCACCGGTTGTTGTCCAGCGTGTTTAATACGGCGGTACGGTGGCAACTGCTGCAGGAAAACCCCTGCGCCCGTGTGGATCCGCCCAAAGTGGAGACGCCGGAGGTGCAATACCTGGACGAATCCGGCATTGCAAAGCTGCTTGCGGCGCTGCCGGACGCTCCAACGCAATACAGCGTGCTTGTGCAGCTCGCTTTGTTTACCGGGTGCCGCCGGGGCGAACTGTGCGGCCTGCGGTGGTCTGACATAGACTTGCCCGCAGGGCTGCTGGCCGTCAATCGGACATTGGAGCCGGTGGATGGCAAAGGGCTGCTGTTCTCCACCCCCAAAACAAAGAAAAGCTGCCGTGTCATAAAGCTGGATGAAAACGCGGTACAGCTCTTGCGGGACTATCAACAGTGGCAGTTGCGGGAGCGGCTGCGCATCGGCTCCAAGTGGGCGCGAAAGGTGCGCATTTTGGGAAAGACGGTAGACAACGACCTGTTGTTTACCAAGTGGGACGGTCAGCCCATAGACCCCAACAGCGTGACAAGCTGGTTCCCGCGCTTCCTGCGGGAGCATGATTTGCCGCCGGTACGGTTCCATAGCCTGCGCCATTCAAACGCTGCGCTGCTGATCGCCGCCCATGTGCCGGTCACAACGGTGGCCGGACGGCTGGGCCATGCACAGGTCAGCACTACTACAAACATCTATGCCGGGTTTATCCGCTCTTCCGACGCCAGGGCTGCCGACGCTCTGGGGGAGGCATTTGCCCGCATCCTACAAACTGAAACAGGCTGAAAAATCCCCGGCGGGAATGTGCCAACATCGGACACGGCCAGCCGGGGAAATGCTTTGTCAACCTGCCATCGTGGTCAACTTTTGGTCAACTATTATACTAAAAAATGCAATATACTACTGAATGACAATGAATTAAAAATGACGATATATAGAATAAAACTGAATGACACTACACGTCACAAAAGCAGGGAGGCACAATTTGTAATCAGCAGGTTGCAGGTTCGAGTCCTGTTACTAGCCCCATAGAAAAACCTCCGCGCCCTTTATAGGGCTGCGGAGGTTTTTCTTGTATGCCGAAAACCACTCGCTAGGCGAGTGGTTCAAAAGAAGGCTTGTGCCGATTATGGAAACAAAAAACTCCCTTTGCTAAAATAGAAGTGCGGTCTGCCAACTGCACAACCAAGCAAAGGGAGGTCA
>DXBP01000025.1 GCA_019116445.1 Candidatus Gemmiger excrementigallinarum | reverse complement strand
CCGTTTACGGGCAGCAAGTAACAGTCCTTCGCGGCTGGCAGACCGTACCAACGCGACGTGACGCGTGCGCTAGTATTCCAGGGTTTTACCCGTCTATGAAAAACCCCCGGCTTTGCCGGGGGATATTTATTGTATGTTGTATAAAGAAATCAGACCAGCCCGAACAGCAGTCCCACACAGCGGACCAGGAACGCCACCACCCAGGCAATAACACACTGGGCGATTACGACACCGGCGGCAGCTTTGGCGCTGCCCATCTCACGGCGTACCGCGGCGATTGCGGCCACGCAGGGGGTGTACAGCAGCGTAAAGACCAGGAACACCATCGCCGTGAACGGCGTGAACAGGGAGGACAGCGCGCCGGTGCTGCCGCCCAGCAGGACAGTCAGGGTGGAAACCACACTCTCCTTGGCGGTAAAGCCGGTGATGAGCGCCGTGGAAACCCGCCAGTCCGCGAAGCCCAGCGGAGCGAAAATCGGGGCAATCCAGGAACCGATCAGGGCCAGCAGGCTGCTGTCGGCGGAGGCGGCCGCGTTCAGGCGGGCATCAAAGGTCTGCAGGAACCAGATGATGACCGTCGCCACAAAGATGATGGTGAAGGCGCGTTCCACAAAGTCCCGGGCCTTTTCCCAGATCAGCTGCCCCACGCTGCGGGCGCTGGGCAGGCGATAGTTGGGCAGCTCCATAACAAAGGGCACCGGCTCGCCGTGGAATTTGGTATGCTTCAGGATCAGGGCGTAAAGCACGCCGCACAGGATGCCGAACAGATACAGGAAAATCATTACCGGGGCACGCCATACCGGCGCAAAGAAGGCAGCGGTAAACAGGGCGTAGATGGGCAGCTTGGCCGAACAGCTCATGAAGGGGGTCAGCAGGATGGTCATACGCCGGTCGCGGTCACTGGACAGAGTGCGGGTGGCCATGATGGCGGGCACCGAGCAGCCGAAACCGATGAGCATGGGCACAAAGCTGCGGCCCGAAAGACCGATGCGCCGCAGAAGTTTGTCCATCACGAAGGCCACCCGGGCCATGTAACCGGTATCCTCCAGAATGGAAAGGAAGAAGAACAGGGTCACGATGGTGGGCAGGAAACTCAGCACGCTGCCTACGCCGGCAAAGATGCCGTCGATGACCAGGGAATGGACCACCGGGTTGATGCCGTAGGCAGTCAGGGCGCCGTCTACCACCCCCGTGAGGGCGTCTATGGCCAGCGTCATCCAGTCCGAAAGCACCGCGCCGATGACGCCAAAGGTCAGCCAGAATACCAGTGCCATGATACCGATAAAGCAGGGCAGGGCGGTGTATTTGCCGGTAAGCACCCGGTCAATGGCTACGCTGCGCTTGTGTTCCCGGCTCTCACCGGGTTTTACAACGGTTTCGGCGCAGAGCTTTTCTATAAAGGTAAAGCGCATATCGGCCAGAGCGGCTTCCCGGTCCAGCCCCGTTTCGCTTTCCAACTCGGTGATCGTATGGTCCAGCAGTTCTTTTTCGTTCTGGTCCAGCTGCAACGCTTCCAGGATGGGGCCATCGCCCTCCACCAGCTTGGTGGAAGCGAAGCGCAGGGGTAACCCGGCGGCGGCCGCGTGGTCTTCGATCAGATGGGCTACCGCATGGATGCAGCGGTGTACTGCACCCCGGGGGTCGTGGGCGTCAGCGCCCGCCGTACAGAAGTCGATGCGTCCCGGTAATTCCCGGTGACGGGCTACGTGCAGGGCGTGCTCGATCAGTTCGTCGATGCCTTCGTTCTTGGCAGCCGAGATGGGCACCACCGGAATGCCCAGGGCGTTTTCCAGCTCGTTGACAAGGATGGTGCCGCCGTTGGCCCGGACCTCGTCCATCATGTTCAGCGCCAGCACCATGGGAATCTGCAGTTCCATCAGCTGCATGGTTAAGTACAGGTTGCGCTCGATGTTGGAGGCATCCACGATGTTGATGATGCCGTTGGGTTTCTGCTGCAGAATGAAGTCCCGGGTAACGATCTCCTCGTTGGAGTAGGGGGACAGGGAGTAAATGCCCGGCAGGTCGGTGACAGTGGCTTCACTGTGACCGCGGATCACGCCGTCCTTGCGGTCCACCGTCACGCCGGGAAAGTTGCCCACGTGCTGGTTGGAGCCGGTCAGCTGATTGAACAGGGTGGTTTTGCCGCAGTTCTGGTTGCCGGCCAAAGCGAAGGTCAACGGTGCACCTTTGGGGATGGGGGCACCGGCCTTGCGGCTTCGGTAACTGGCCGCTTTGCCCAGTTCGCCCACACCGGGGTGGGGGATCGGTGCGTGCCGCTCCTCGGTGCGGGCGGCGCGGTCGGTTTCGTGGACATTCTCCACGGTGATCTTGGCGGCATCATCCAGCCGCAGGGTCAATTCATAGCCGCGCAGTTCCACCTCAATGGGGTCGCCCATGGGGGCCACCTTGCGCAGGGTCACTTCGGTACCGGGGGTAAGCCCCATATCCAGCAGGTGGTGGCGCAATTCCCCGGCGCCGCCCACCGCCTGGATCAGGGCGTCCTGCCCGATCTTCAATTCCGCTAATGTCATATACTTCCCGACCTCCCGGCTGCCTTTCGCAGTCCGAAAAATAAAAAATTCAACCGAAAAAAGTGTAGCACGGGGGCGCGGCAATGTCAATAAAGGGCCGCCGGGAAGGGCGGTAGAACACCTTTTAAAGACGCTTCTTCGCAGGCCCAGAAGCGGGGGAAAATCAGGGGAGACGGAAACTGCCGCCCCCTGAAAGCGGAAGCCCTTACGCTGCGGAGCACCCGCCCCCATCTTGCTCAGAACGCCCTTCCATGGGCCGAGGCAAATGAAATTCAGTAAATTGCCGAATTTCGTAAAATGAGTGTAAAATGACTTGACAATTTCAGGGGGGGGGGGGTATACTTTTGGATACAGTGATTTTAGTAGGATCACACTGTGCGGCCGGACGATTTCCCGTCGTTTTGCCGAAAAGTCTGTTGTTCCGGGAAAATTTTGTAGCAGGAGGAATTGTATGTTACGCAAGAAGTGGATCTCCCTTCTGGTAGCGATCTCGATGGTGGCAGCGATGTTCCCCTCCACGGTGTTTGCTGACGCGGACAGCACCGAACTGGATACTACGGCGCCTACATCGCAGACCTCTACCGAGGTGCCCGAGGAAGAAACCCCGGGCACGGAAGAGGGCGAGCAGCCGAACGTGACCGATGATACCACGGCCACCGGCGAGGCCGACAAGGGCACGAACGAGTCCGAAGAGGACAAGACCGTGACCGAGGAGACCGAGGAAGAAACCAAAGAACCCGAGACCCCCGCCGATGAGACGGAGGAAAAGACCGAGGATGTCGAGAAACCGGCTTCCGAAGAAGCCGACCCCGACGAGGAAACCGTCGTGGTTCCCCCGGTCACGACCCCGGAAGTGACCGAGGACCAGACTGCCAATAACGGCATCGCCACGATGGCCGAAACAAGAACAGAAGACCCGTTTGAAACTGGCGGAACCACTTATCCAACGCTGGCAGATGCCGTGGAGAAAGTGTCCCCGGGTGGAATCATCACGCTGAAGCGAGATTTGGATGACGCACCGGGTGTTTCTGTTCCTTCTGGGAAAAATTTTACGCTTGATTTTGGCGGTCATACCTATACGTTGAAGAATCCGGGGGCGGGTTCAACAGGTACCGAAACCAACGGTTTCCAGCTCCTTAAGGATTCTACGATCACATTTAGAAATGGTACCATCCGTATTTCGGAGGAAAACGGAATTGGTGAGGGTAAACCCATTATGCGTGTGATCCAGAACTATGCGGACCTTACGCTGGAAGGTATGCAAATTTATGCAGAACACCAGTATGGCAACGAAGATTATGTTCTGAGCTTTAATAATGGCAATATTATTTTCAAAGGTAATACGAGTATCTATACTACCGACCCGGAGGCTATCGCTTTTGACGTTTGCTATTGGCAAAGCGGTGGCTATGATGATGGTACGTATGTGACTTTTGAAAACGATTATAGTGGTAAGATTGGTGGTACTATTGTATATGATAGTACTGACGAAGCAAAGGGCACTTTGACAATTAAAGGCAATGGTAACTTTGTTGGAATCAAAACGTCCGAATCCAGCATCAATGGTGTGGGCATTCAAATTTCCGGCGGTACATTTGAGAATAGCTTCCCTGCTGAGTATTTGGCTGAAAATGTTGCCTTGAAAGAGCAAGCGGATGGCACCTTTAAGGTGGATGAGGATACACCAGTAGCCAAGATTGGTGAAAAGACTTATACCACGTTAGAAGCGGCAGTTGGGGAAGCCGGAAGCGGTAGTACTATCACTTTACTTGAAGATGTCTACCTGGGCGAAATGCTGACCCTCGACAAAGCTGACGTGAAGCTGGACTTGAATGGGTATACCATCAGCGCATCTGTTGACTTCGTTGACCCTACTCCGACAGGTAGTCAAGACGCTACGAGCAATGATAATCATTTGATTGACGTCACCGCTGACGGCGTGACCATTACCGGTGGCACCCTGAAAGCTGGCACGTTGAATAACCATACCCTGAATATTTGGAACGCAGACGGTGTCACGCTGGAAAACGTTACGCTGGATGGTTCTGCTGCTGGTATGGGCGGCGCACCGCTGATCGTGGGTGCCTCCAACGTGACCCTGAAGGGCGATATTGCACTCAAGACGGGTGAAAACTCGTGGTATGGCATGAATGTCGACAGCCGTAATGTGAGCGGCACTGATACGGGCGCATCTCTTACGCTGGACAGCGCCAATGTTACGGTGACTGGTCCCAAGACTGCTGGCATCTATGTTGAAAACTCTGCTGGTGATGGGATTGCCTTGAATTTCCAAGGTGATCCAGCGATTACAGGCGAGGCAGAGGGATTTGTCCCTGTCCAATATGCTGTTGACGGTACGGGTAAGCAGATTGCAAATGCCACGCTGAACTTCAATACTAATAACGGCTTCGATATTTCGGATTGCGGCTTTGGCGTGACCTTGACAGTCGGTGACGGCGATAACCTCACGACCACGGGCTTCAACAGCTTCGAGGACGCCTTTGCGTATGTGAATGACAACCCGGATGCTGTGAATCCCTACATCATTCTGTACGAGGATGTAGAACTGGATGAAATGCTGGTCATTGACCGTGATGATCTGACCATCAATCTGGCAGGAAAAACAATTAAGGCATCGGAAAACTTTAAAAAGCAGGATAACAATAACAACAACCACTTGGTCGACATTCGGGCAGATAATGTTTCGCTTATTGCGGGTACTTTGCAGGCAGGCGAAAACAACAATCATACACTGAACCTCTGGAATGCACACGGCGTGCGGTTGGACGGTGTTACGTTAGATGGTTCTGCGGCAGGTATTGAAGGTGCACCGCTGGTATTGGGAGCATCCGATGTGACGCTGGCGGGTTGGGTGCGATTTGTGCAAGGCCCCAACTCTTGGTATGCAGTGAATCTGGACAGCAAAGATGAACCGGCGGTAGCTTCCACTCTCGAGGTGGTGGACGGTGTGACGACCGTTATCTTTGACAAGGCTGGTCAGAATAACGAAGGCATCGTCATTGACAATGGTGCAAATGCCGACGGGATGAAAGTTGATTTAACTGGAGCCAAGATTTCTGTAGTGAACAATGAAGAACCTTACACTTTCAAGGTTATCAAGTATGGCAAAAATAGTGAAGATAAACCCATGACGGATGAGGAAAAAGCCAATGTTACCGTTGTTGCGCCTGCCCTCTCCCAGTGGCCGGATGATAACTATTATATTGTCGATGTCGATTATAATGAGGAGGAAAGCTCCGGTTCCTCCCACGAGCACAGCTACGTCTGGCAGGGCAGCCCCGATGAGCACTGGCAGTACTGCACCGACTGCGGCCAGGTGGTCAGCAACGGCGCCCATACCTTCCAGTGGAAGGACGGCGTGCAGGTGTGCAGCGTCTGCGGTTACAAAGTGACCGAGACCTCCACCGCTTCCGCCCCGGCAAGCAGCGCCAAAACGGCTGCGGCAGCTCCCGCGGCTGGTACGGCTGCCGCGGCGGTTGCTACCGGCATCCCTCAGACGGGCGATGCCAGCAACCCGATGCTGTGGGTCGTCCTGCTGGCGGTCTCCGGCAGCGCGCTGGGCGGCCTGATGGTCTACAAAAAGAAGAAGGAAAACTGATCGCTGGGTCAGCTTTTCTCTCCCATAGCAAGGAGGCGGACGCCGTACGGCGTCCGCCTCCTTGTTTCTGCCAAAAGGTGGATGCGGCGAGAACCGCATCCACCTATTTATTTTACGTTTACTTTAAAAATACCCGCAGCAGCTTATCTTTCAGGCTGCCGTAAGGCTGGTAGCGCACCGGCATATCCAGCCAGGTCTTTTTATCCACGATACTGCGCAGGTGGCTGAAGGCTTCAAATCCGGCCTGACCGTGGTAGCCACCCATGCCGCTTTCGCCTACGCCGCCGAAGGGCATGGCGCTGGTGGCCAGGTGGATGATGGTATCGTTCAGGCAGCCGCCGCCGAAGTGGCAGCGGTCCAGCACCCGGCGCTGCACGGCCTTGTCCTCGCTGAAGAGGTAGAGGGCCAGCGGATGGGGGCGGGCTTCGATCTCGGCAATCGCAGCGTTCAGGTCGGTGTAGGTCAGCACCGGCAGAATGGGCCCGAAAATTTCCTCGCCCATGACGGCGTCATCCCAGGTTACATCCTTCATGACGGTGGGAGCAATGCGTTGGGCCGTTTCATCGCCGGTGCCGCCGCAGACCACCTTGGACGGATCAATCAGGCCCATCAGGCGGTGGTAGTGCTTTTCGTTGATGATTTTGCCGTAGTTTTCGTTGGCCATCGGGTCGGCACCGAACTGGGCGGTGATCTCTTTCTGAATGGCCGCGATCAGTTCGTCCCGGATGCTTTCGTCACACAGGATATAGTCGGGTGCTACACAGGTCTGGCCGCAGTTGAGGTACTTGCCAAAGACGATGCGCTTGGCAGCCAGACCGATTTTGGCGGACTTTTCCACGATGCAGGGGCTCTTGCCGCCCAGTTCCAGCACGGCGGGGGTCAGATGTTCCGCGGCGCAGCGCAGTACCTCCTTGCCCACGGCCTTGCTGCCAGTGAAGAAGATCATGTCAAACTTCTGGCGCAGCAGGGCCTGGTTTTCGGCCCGGCCGCCGGTGATAACACAGACGTATTCCGGCGGGAAGCATTCCTCCAGAATCTGTTTGAGCACCGCAGCGGTGGCGGGGGCGTAAGCACTGGGCTTTACGATGGCGGTGTTGCCGGCGGCAATGGCATCGATCAGCGGGTCCAGCGTCAGCAGCACGGGGTAGTTCCAGGGACTCATGATGAGTACGTTGCCATAAGGGGAAGGGGAACGGAAGCTGCGGGCAGCAAACTGGGACAGCGGCGTGGGCACGGTGCGCTCCCGCATCAGACGGCGCAGATGGCGGATCATCCAGGAAGCCTCGGACATCGTCAGTCCGGTTTCGCACATATAGCTTTCGGTGGCGGATTTGCCCAGGTCCTGTTTCAGTGCCGCGGCCAGGCCGGCTTCATGGTTCTGCAGAGCTGCTTTGAGTTTTTTCAGGGCAGTCAGGCGGGACTGGGCGGACAGTGTATGCCCGGCAGCGAAATACTCACGCTGCCGTTTGAGAATGGCTTGAATTTCCATTTCCGTCATGGGTGGAAACCTCCTGAACTTCTTTGTACATATTTTCCAGCTGGTCGGGGCCCCACAGGACCGGTACTGGGTAAAGGGGATTGGCCTCGTGGTCGGCATAGCGGGCCAGCTGGGGGATATCCTCGGTGCGGATGCCGGGCAGCGTTTCGGGAATATCCATGGCGGCATTCATGGCATCAATGTAGGCGATAAATTCCTTGGCGGCTGCTTCGTCACTGGCGGAATCGCTGACACCGGTGGCCCGGGCCAGCTCGGCCAGCTTTTTCCAGGCGGCACTGCCGTAGGCTTTCAGCACGATGGGCAGCAGCACGCTGTTGGCCAGGCCGTGAGCAATGCCGTACCGGCCGCCCAGACTGTGGGCTACGGCGTGGACATAGCCCACGTAGCTCTTGGTGAAGGCGGTGCCGGCAAGATAGGCGGCGCGCAGCATATTGGCGCGGGCTTCCCGGTTATGGCCGTTGTAGTAGGCCTCCGGCAGGTTGGCAAAAATCAGCTGCACAGCCTCAATGGCAGCGGCGCGGGTCCCTTTGGTGGTGGAACGGCCGATGTAGGCTTCCACCGCGTGGGTCAGCGCATCCATACCGGTGGTGGCGGTAAGCTGACGGGGCAGGTTGAGGGTCACGTCAGGGTCCAGCACCGCATAGTGGGGGATCAGCGAAAAATCGTTGATAGGGTACTTGTGGTGGATCTTTTCATCGGTAATCACGGCAGCCAGGGTGGTTTCGCTGCCGGTGCCGGCGGTGGTGGGCACGGCAATCAGCAGCGGCAGCCGGTGCATGACGTGCAGCAGCCCTTCCATCTTGGCCAGGGGCTTTTTGGGCCGCACAATGCGGGCACCCACAGCTTTGGCGCAGTCCATGCTGGAGCCGCCGCCAAAAGCGATCAGGCCCTGGCAACCGTTTTCCAGGTAGAGCATACGGGCCTGCTCCACATTGGCTACGGTGGGGTTGGCCACCGTGCCGTCGTAGACGATGCAGCGGATGTTGGCAGCTTTGAGTTCTTCTTCCAGATGGGCGGTCAGGCCCAGCCCGTGGACGCCGGCATCCGTCACCAGCATGACGCAGTCGATATGGTGTTCCCGCAAAACTTTGGGAACGCCGCCCACACCTTCGATCAGTTTGGGCTCACGATAAGGCAAAAAAGGCAGCGCAATGCGCATACCGGTTTGAAAGACGCGGCAAAAAATCTTCTTGAATACGTTCATTTCTCTCATCCTTTCCCACAGTGAACGCTATTGTTAAGGATAAGACAAAACAACCCAAGATGTCAAGTAAAATTTTAGGTAAACATTTTTTGAAAACTGTAAAAAGTGACGAGCCATCGCACAACTGTGCAATTTTGGGCGGCTGCTACTCATAACCCGCACATTCAACGCAGGAGCTTTTTCACGGTGTACTCAGCCAACGCAACACTTATGATAAATGCAATTGCCCAACAAGCGATTGCCAAAAGGTCACTGAGGATGTTCAGCGTATTCCTGAAAATCAAATCAATAAAAAAGCAAAAGATAAGAAAGTATACCACTGTAAAGACAAACACAAAAACCTTTTCTTTCATAAAACTTCACCGCTTCATATCCAATCTCAATTTTCCGCTTTTTACAAAGTATAGCACAATTTTTATGAAAGTGACATCTTTTCGGCATACGGGCGATGTGGTCCGCTCATCGCCTTGAAAATTTGCCAGATGTAAGGTACGACTATAGATGGGATCAGGGGGCAAAACATCAAAAAGAAAGCAGAGCCAACTCTGTATGCGATAAAAAGATACCGTGACATTTTGTGGAAAATGAAATGGATGCACGATGGTCGAAAATGCTATACCATTCAGTCAAAGATTTCAGGCGGTTGCGTATTGTTTGCAATGGCACGCATGGCGGCGATGGTTTCTTCTGCAGAAGATTCCTTCTCGACAGCTTCCCCTTCCCTTTGTTTTTTCAGCAACAACTTTATAAAATCCTTCTCTGCAGCCAGACGGCGAACCGGCTCTTGAACCTCAGCGTCATACATTTCTGGATTGGGTTCCGCAGGTAGTATACCTTTCGTTTTTTGTATTAGCCAGCCAGTAGGCTGAACAATAAGCGGGTTTGTATTTGGTTTGGCTACCGGATTTCTATTTTTCCAAAAGTGCTGCAATCTGTCGATTGACAATCCGGGAAAGAATCTGCAAGCGTTCGTCACTGATGAAAACACGGCTGTGATTCTCAAATCGGAATCCCTGCAGTTTTTTCAAGTCTTTGCGGAGGGAGTCTGTCAACATACCTTTGCCCACCGAAAGAAACGACTTTCCGATGCGAGGTTTTGCTTTTTGGATAAACCAGTCTGCCCGTTCCAGTTGGTCGTCATCAAGGTCAAAAAGCAGGCTGCGGTTGTTATCGTATAGAGGAGCCGGGGCACAGATTTGCAGTGTATCGGTATCGAACAACATACCAAAGTTGCCCGGATGGCGGTCGATGTTCAGGCAAAGAGCATCGAAGATGAACATTCTCCGGCAAAAATCACCAAAGCCATAACGCTCGTAAAGGTTCAGGACGTCTTTTACCAGAATGGTCTGAGATTTCTGGACCATTCCATGCAAGAGGGCGTGGCACTTTACCAGGCCAATCTCTTCGGACGTAAACAGCGCACAGGTGGAAGCCGGTTTGCCGTGATAGAAAGTCAGGTCATAGTGGACGGCGTCCTTGCAGAACGCTATAGCCAGCTGGCTTGCAAGATATTCCGATATGGGTTCCGTTCCGAAGGTGTCGCTGCCTGCTTTGTAGAGCCGGATGCCGTCTGCATCACGAACCCAGCATTTGGCAAAGCGGCCGTCTGTCCCAAATTCCGGGGAAGGGGAGGACGGCGAGGTGCCGGAAAAATTCCCATCAAAAGCCGCACGGGCAATCCAGTCGTTGAACTCGTTGGTATAGAGCGACACATCTTCCCACGCCAGGGATTCTGCTTCCGACCGCACCCAGTAGGTGTCGTTCAAGGAAGCTGCATGGGAAACGCGGAAAAGGCCTTCCAAATCCTCGCACTGAAAGCGTTCCAGAATTTCGCTGACGTGCTTTCTGTGTCTGGGGGCCATACGTCCTTCCAGAAAAGCCTGCAAGTTCACAAACCCAAGAGACATTTTTGGGGCATGTTGTTTGCCTGCGACGATTTCTATATCACCAAATTCATCGCGCCGCGTGCAGAAATCTTGCACCGGTGTGTTTTTGTTCATGAGAACATAGCGGGCCACAGACGCACCTCCCTTTGTTGGACGTATTCTCAGTATATCATGCTGAGATTATAAAAGGAAAATCATTTTTCCGTTTCCACGCAGGAACAAAAGGGAGCAATGCTACTCAATCATTGGAACTGCCCTTGTATGTATTCACTGTTTGGAGCTGGCAACATACCAGGACTTTGTGGCAGTCCTAAACAGTGCCCAATAGGGACTGAACAGTATCCTCGTTCCGGATGTTTTTCTACAAAAACAGAAGCTGCTGCTCACCTCGCGGTGGGCAACAGCCCCTGTTCTATTCATGATTTTGAACTTTAAGATGAAATTGTTTTTTGGTTTACTTGCTCATAAAGTTCATTTTTTTGAAAATTCGCCAGAAAAATTTTTTCGGTTATTCGGTTTGGTTCGATGAGCCAATAGAGCTTACAGATAAATTAGTTGATGCCTTTTATGAGGAAACCAAAGGTATTATTGACCAGACCGTATCTCTGTATATTGCTGTTCAGGACGAATATTTGAAGACAAATCAAAAGTCTATTACGCCGACATTCATTGCTGCGGTATCCAAGCGCCGATACCCTAACTTGAAACCACTTTTAGAAAGAATTTATGAGCCCGATATCCAAGCGCAG
>DXBP01000024.1 GCA_019116445.1 Candidatus Gemmiger excrementigallinarum | reverse complement strand
AGAGAGTTTTGGTGCAGAGGGTATTACGT
The DNA here is from genome assembly GCA_019116445.1 of Candidatus Gemmiger excrementigallinarum. Classification (GTDB taxonomy): domain Bacteria; phylum Bacillota; class Clostridia; order Oscillospirales; family Ruminococcaceae; genus Gemmiger; species Gemmiger excrementigallinarum. Next base: position 45,028 of record DXBP01000024.1, on the reverse strand, counting down.
AGATACAGCGGGTAAAAATGCAAAGAAAATCGAAGAATACATCCGACGCCAGCTTGAAGAGGACCAGGCAGGAGAACAACTGACAATGGGAAACTTCTAATAAGCCCGTTTACGGGCGGCAAGTAACAAACTCTCGCGGCTGGCAGACCGTACCAACGCGACGTGACGCGTGCGCTAGTATTCCAGGGCTTCGCCCGTCTGTGAAAAACCCCCGGCTTTGCCGGGGGATATTTATTGCAATTTTGCAGAAAAACCGGCTGCGACGTAAGAATTCTTTATCGTAGTTTGTATATCAAGGTGAAGGGACGCACAAAGGAGGAAATGGAATGGAAAACACCGGCACACCCAGCCTGGCGGGGGCGATTCTGGCTGATCCGGAAACGGGTTTGCGCTGGGCTATGCGGGATTATGCGGCGCTGGTGCGCGGAATTTTGCGCCGTGTCCTGCCCGGAAAGGAGCGGGATGTGGAAGAATGTATGGCGGATGTCTTTGTGGCGCTGTGGCGCAATGCCCCAGCACTGCAAGACAGCAACATTCCGGTTCGCGCGTGGCTGATCGTGACGGCGCGCAATACTGGGATCAATCGGTATCGTGCGTTGCAGCGGCGGGATGAATTGCCCCTGACGGAAGAACTGCTGCAGACCCTGACGGATCTGCCTGCCGATCCGGAAAGCGATGCCGCTGAGCTGGTGGGGGCGTTGGTGGCCGCTATGGAACCGCCGGACCGGGAAATTTTTCTGCGGAAATATTACCTGTTGCAATCCGGCCGGGAAATCGCAGCGGCTCTTGGGCTCAGTATAGCCAACGTCAACACCCGTCTGTCCCGCGGTCGGGAACGGCTGCGTCAACAATTGCGTGAAGGAGGAATCACCCATGCGTAACAAAGACGATCTGATGCGCTATCTGAACCATCTGTGCACGGACGATGAATCACTGACGGAAGCAGAATTGGAACGCCTGACGCAGACGGTCCTGAAGCGCACAGGGCTGAAAAAGGCGAGCCGAAAGCGAAAAAGCAGTCGTGCCCGGCTTATCTGGAGCCGGGTCCTGGTGAGCGGCGCAGCCTGTGCGGTGCTCCTGGTGGGAATGAACGGAATCAATCCGGCCTTTGCTGAAGGAGTGCCGTTTTTGGGGGATGTGTTCGCTTATATCAATGGCCTGTCCAAGACACCGCTGCGGAGTGAACAGCTGACGGAGTATGCCCAGCCGGCCCAGCTGCAGGCGGAATCCGGCCCCGAAGCGGTGGCGGACGGGGTGCCCAAGGTTGCTGCGGCCCGGCAGGATGCTGTGGCGGAACAACCCTACACACTTACTCTCAGCCAGGTTTACTGTGATGAACTGTACCTGCGGGTGGGTCTGGTGCTCACAGCGTCGGACGACAGCCTGGCGGGGTTCGAGGCAATTACCATCGACCCGCCCCTGCTGTATGAGGATACTACCGAGGCGGAAGCCAACGCTCTGTATGGTGGGGTGACGCTGAACGGTGAGTCTGTGGGCAGCGATCTGCTGCCATATTTCCGCAAGCAGGATGATCATACGTTCTTCTGCGAGATGGACTACAGTCTGGCAGACTATACCGGCAGCACACAGGATATGCAAGCGTCCCTGACCCTCTCTTACCTGGTGGGCGTGACTGCGGGGGACGGCGCCGTGGGGTCCGAGGAGCAAACACCGCTGGAAGGCTCTTATGGGCTGAACTTTACGGTTTCGGCAGATACCTCGATGACCCGTGTGGGGCAGGTCGAAGGCGGCGAACAGAATGGAGTGCGCTTGTCCAGCGTAAAAGTTACCCCTGGCGAAACGCAGACAGAATATGTGGTGACCGAATCGTGGCCGGTGGATGCGACGCCTGCTCTGCGGGTGTATGCGGTAGTGGACGGCGAGTGGACCAAACTGCAGCCGGCAGCCGGAAAAAAGCGTCAGGATGATGCGCAGTCCTGCACGGTTTATACAGATTATTTTGATGCGGTGCCAGAGGGCGTTACCGAACTGCGCGTTCAGCTGCTGGATAAAAACACTGCGGAGGAAGCCATCCTGGCCGAGTGGACTGTGACACTTCCGTAAAAAACAATCCCCGACGGAGCAAACCGTCGGGGATTGTTGTATGTCAGTTGGATTTCGGATGACCGTTTTCCACGTTGCTGGTGCCCTGTTCCATTAGATAGGTGGCAGTCAGGTCGGCAATGTGCAGTTTAACGGCAAGGGGATAGCTGTTGTAGGCATCGCTTACAGCAAAGCTGCCGCCGCGCACTGCGTCATCAAAGCCGCCCATGTGCCAGCGGATGGCAACGGCCTCGGCGGTTTTCAGCCGCATGAAGTGCTCAATGAGGTATACGCTCTTTTCGCCGTGGCCGTAGGGCAGCTGGTCAGCTACCTGATAATAGGGAACTTTCTCCCACTGGCCGGTGGCGTCGTTTTTTACGTTGCGGGTGCTGACCTTGTAGAAATTGGCTTTGCACAGGTCGTGGAGCAGCGCACAGATCGCATAACTTTCGGCGTTTTCTCCCTCCGTGAAGAAATGCTGCATCATCGCCTGATATACGTTGATGCTGTGCATCACAAGGCCGCATTCACAGGCACCGTGAAACCGTGTGGAAGCCGGTGCGGTAAAAAAGTCGGTGGTTTCCAGCCAGTTCAGCAGTCGGTCGGCGCCGGGACGGGTGATGTTCTGGTTGTAGATCTCCACAAATTGAGCATGGTAGTCTTCCATAAAGACCTCACAGTTCCATGTCGTTCAGAATGTCCCGCAGGGATTTCAGTTCCTCGGCTGTCAGGCTGATGCCTTTGGCCATGCGGCTGCCGTCGGGGGACCAGTCGCGAATATCATATTTCGGCGCGTTGCCGTTCCAGCTGATCATGTTCAGCTGGCGCTCCCAGCCGCGGGCGTTGGTCGAGAGCACCGCGATGCGCTCGGTAATTTCATAGGTAAATTCTGCCATACTTCACAGGCTCCTCTCATAATAATGTCTTGCAACATCATAGCTGATTCCCGGCCAAAATGCAAGACCAAACTGTACGGGCATCGATTCAGTCCTCCACACGGACGGCCAGTAATGCAAAGCGGGTATCGGTGGCAACGGATGTGTCACCGCAGGTGGAAAGGGTCAGAAGCTGCTGGTCGTATTCCGGCGTGACGCCGGTATCGTACAGCGACAGTTCTGTGATGGCATCTACCCGCTGCTGCCATTCCAGCTTGGTGCCGGCATCGAAAAAGGTATAGTAGGGCAGGCTGTCAGCCCCGAGGACGGTATCTACCGCGGCTACGACCTGCCAGGTACCGGTTTCGTAGAGAGTATCAAAAGTAAAGGTGGGATGTTCCTGCCAGAAATCCTTTTCGCGATACCGGGTCAGTTGGCCGAACATGGAACCGTCGGCCATATTATGGCCGTAGATCAGCCAGTTGTCGGTGGGCGAGTCTTGGGAAAGAGAGCATCTTTCATCCAAAAACAGGGTGCCGCCGGTGGCGTACAGCCCGTCAAAGCCGCGCCGCAGATAATATTCGTTGTCCCCGGGAGTTTGCACCACAGGCAGATCAATGTCGGTGCCGTCGATGCGCAACCAGCCCACTATGTCAGGATTCTGCTCATACAGGGCACGGTATTGCGGCAGGACCCCGTCGGTTTGTCCCGGCGCCGGGGTAGCGGCGGTTTCCGGCGTTTGGCGGGCGGCCGCGTCCGCTGCATCGGTTTGGGCCAGGGCGTCGCGGGTAGCCGCCAGCGGTGCTACCGTCACACGGCCGGACTCGGCAGTAGCCGTCAAAACCGCAGTTCCGGAGTCCGGGGCAGGGGGAGCGGGCTGCCCGCCGTTGAACACCGTCTGGCGGATCAGCAGAGCCGCAGCCAGAGCCAGGGCAGCCACTCCGCCGAAGCGAAGCCACCGGGCATGGCGGCGCTGGCGGGCGCGCAGTCCGGTGCGGGCGGCAAAGGGGTAATACGCTGTGTCGCCGCGCAGCCTGCGGTAACGTTTGGCCATGGACAATGACTCCTTTCGGCAAATTATGCGGGAAATAAAAAAACGCCCCGCAGGGCGTTGCAATCATATCTTACGAAGCATCAGCAGGCCGGCTGAACAAATCAGGATCAAACCAACGATCCCGGCCAGATACAAAACGGGGAAATCCCCGGTGGCGGGGGTGTCTGCCGTTACGGGCTGTGCGGTGGAAGAAGGCGTCTGGCTGCTCTGGGCGGTAACGACATCTACTTTGGCGACCGTTTCATTGACCTTCACGCTCCCGCTGGTCTGCTGCGTGCGAGAGGTGGAACTGGTGGGGGTAGCGGTAGCCTGTGCCGCCGAACGTCCGTTGTTCAACACACCGCAGGCAGCCAGTAAAGCCACAAGTGCGATAAAAAAGGCCGCACATAAAAAGCGTTTCAACGCGAAAACGCCTCCTTAATTTATGGTTCAAAGTTCAATATTACAAGACGGTGTACGCACCCGTCGACATTTACATTGCGTATATTGTATCATATGATGTCGGCGGCGTCAAGCGTTCGTAAACAAATGGTAACAAACTGGAAACAATTCCCGGCGGGCAGCGGACTGCCGCGGGCCGGATTTTCCCCTTGCGCTGGGGGGATAAATGCGGTATAATATCTTCAATATTGTGTGAGATTATGCCCCAAAGGGAACCACCCGTGGGATGGGCGGCGCGCACTGTCAAATTCAGCATAAGGAGTTGTAACGATGAAAGGGATTATCCTTGCCGGTGGTGCCGGCACAAGACTCTACCCGTTGACGATGGTCACCTCCAAACAGCTGCTGCCTGTGTATGATAAGCCGATGATCTATTATCCGCTTTCGACGCTGATGCTGGCGGGCATTCAGGATATTTTGATCATCTCTACCCCCACTGACACACCGCGCTTTGAAGCACTGCTCGGCGACGGCAGTCAGTATGGTCTGCATCTGCAGTACAAGGTCCAGCCCAGCCCGGACGGCCTCGCCCAGGCGTTCCTGCTGGGGGAAGAATTCATCGACGGCGATTGCTGTGCCATGGTCCTTGGCGACAACATCTTCTACGGCGCCGGTTTCTCCAAGCGCCTGAAGGCGGCGGCTGCCAATGCGGAAGCCGGGCGCAGCACGGTGTTCGGTTACTATGTCAATGACCCCGAACGCTTCGGCGTTGTTTCTTTTGATAAAGAGGGCCGCGCCACCTCCATTGAGGAAAAGCCCGCGCATCCCAAGAGCAATTATGCCGTCACGGGTCTGTACTTCTACAATAAAGATGTGGTAAAGATGGCCAAGCAGGTCAAACCCAGCGCCCGCGGGGAGCTGGAGATCACCACGCTCAACGCCATGTACCTGGCCGAAGGCAAGCTGGATGTACAGCTGCTGGGCCGCGGGTATGCCTGGCTGGATACCGGCACGATGGACTCTCTGGTGGAAGCCGCCACCTTTGTACAGACGGTGGAGCAGCGCCAGGGCATCAAGATCTCGGCCCCGGAGGAGATCGCCTACAAATACGGCTGGATCAGCAAGGAAAAACTGCTGGAAAGCGCCGAGCGGTACGGCAAATCTCCCTACGGCCAGCATCTGAAGAATGTTGCCGACGATAAGCTGCTGTACTGAGAGGATATACGATGAAAATTTTGATTACCGGGTGCCGCGGTCAGCTGGGCACCGAACTGCAGCATCAGCTGGCAGAGGAAGGCTGCGTCCTGGGCCCCCTGCCGGAGCGGCTGCGCAAGGCCACAGTCCTCCCTGTGGATGTGGACGAACTGGACATCACCGACCGTGAGGCAACGATCAACTACATCCGCCGTCACCAGCCGGATACCGTGATCAACTGTGCGGCGTTCACCAACGTCAACGGCTGCGAAACTTCCCGGGATGCGGCGTTCACCGTCAATGCCATCGGCCCGCGCAACCTGGCGCTGGCCTGTGATAAGGTCAATGCCCGCCTGATCCATGTTTCCACCGACTATGTGTTTTCGGGAGCACCCACCGGCGGCGTTGCGCTGGATGAATGTGTGCTGCCCGCGCCGATTTCGGCCTATGGCCAGACCAAACTGCTGGGTGAGCAGTACGTAGAGCGGTTCTGCCGCCGCCACATCATTGTGCGCACGGCCTGGCTCTATAGCTACTACGGCAAAAACTTCGTAAAAACCATGGTCAACCTGGGCAAAACCCATGAGAAGATCACTGTGGTCAACGACCAGCTGGGCAATCCCACCAACGCGGTGGATCTTGCCTACCATATCCTCAAGCTGGTGGTCAGCCATGATTACGGCATCTACCACTGCACCGGCAACGGCATCTGCAGCTGGGCGGACTTTGCCTCTGCCATTATGAAGGGCGCCGGGCTCAACTGCAAGGTCATTCCCTGCACCAGCGCCGAGTATGCCGCTGCCCACCCGGAGAGCGCCAACCGCCCCGCCTGGAGCGCGCTGGACAACCGTATGCTGCGCTGCACCGTCGGCGATGAAATGCGGGACTGGCAGGATGCGCTCAAGGACTTTTTTGCAAACTGGAACGGAGAATGATCATTTTATGAAAACCTATCTCGTCACCGGCTGCGCCGGTTTTATCGGCTCCAACTTTGTCCATTACATGCTGGACAAGTATGAGGACATCCGCCTGATCAACCTGGACAAGCTGACCTATGCCGGCAACCTGGAAAACCTGCAGGACATCGAGGATGATGCTCGTCATATCTTTGTACAGGGCGATATCTGCGACAAGGCCCTGGTCACCGACCTGATCGCCAAATACAATCCCGACTATGTCATCAACTTTGCGGCAGAAAGCCACGTGGACCGCAGCATCAAGAACCCCGAAATCTTCGTGGAGAGCAACGTGCTGGGTACTGTCAACCTGCTGCAGTGCTGCAAGGATGCCTGGTACGATGCCGAGGCCAAGACCTGGAAAGAGGGCAAAAAGTACCTGCAGGTTTCCACCGATGAGGTCTACGGAGCCCTGGGCGCCGAAGGCTATTTCATGGAAACCACGCCGCTGTGCCCCCACAGCCCGTATTCTGCCAGCAAGGCCAGCGCCGATATGTTCGTCAAGGCATTCCATGATACCTATGGTATGCCCATGAACATCACCCGCTGCTCCAACAACTATGGTCCCTACCAGTTCCCCGAGAAGCTGATCCCGCTGCTCATCAACAATGCCAAGCAGCACAAGCAGCTGCCTGTGTACGGTGACGGTATGCAGATCCGTGACTGGCTGTACGTCATGGACCACTGCAAGGCCATCGATATGGTCGCCAACGGCGGCAAGGACGGCGAAGTCTACAACGTGGGCGGCCACAACGAGCGCCCGAACATCTTCATTGTCAAGACCGTCATCGCCCAGCTGCATGACCGCCTGAAGGACGAAGGCATCAGCGAAGAACTCATCACCCATGTGGCGGACCGCCTGGGTCATGACCGCCGCTACGGCATTGATCCCACCAAGATCAAGGAAGATCTGGGCTGGTATCCCGAAACGCCGTTTGAAAAGGGCATTGTGCTGACCATCGACTGGTATCTGGCCCACCCGGAGTGGATGAGCCACGTCACCAGCGGTGACTACCAGAAGTACTACGAGCAGATGTACAAGAATAAGTAATTTATCTGTTCTGTGCAGAACGTTCCGGGCTGTTGGCCCGCAGATCTTTTAGGAGCTTCATAATCCACAATGGCAAATTACAGAGAAGAACAAATCCGCAACAGCCGCCGTCTGGCCCGTCAGGTTTTGGGGGCTGTGTCGCTGCTGCTGGCACTGATCGGGTTGTTTACCGTGCTGGGGTGGGTCATCAGCGCGCTGCGCAGTGCGCTGGATGATTCCGGCCGCCGCGCTTCTTACGCGGACCTGCTGTACGGCATGGTGATGCTGGACCCGCTGCCCTTCGATGACGTGAACGATGTGGACCCCGGCGTATTCAAACAGGCTGCGATCTGGGGCACCGTTTATGAGATTCAGAAAGACGGCGGCAGCCTGGACCAGTACGAGCGCGATCCCGATACCGGTTCGGCCATGATCCCCAAGCTGGAAATCGACACCTACATTGCCAACCTGCTGGGACCGGACTATCCCATCACCGATGGCAGCTTCAGCACCGATGAATTCGTGTATCAGTACAACGAAGAAAAGCAGTGCTATCTGGTGCCTGTTACCAGTTCTGTGGCGCAGTATACACCGGAAGTGGAGAAAATTTCCACCTCCAGCGGCAAAATGTATGTGACGGTGGGGTATATCCCCACCACCAGCAACAGCGCCAGCGGTGAACTTGCGCTGACTGCCCCGACGGAACCCGTGAAGTATATGGACTATGTGTTCACCCGCGGCGAAAACCGTCAGTGGTACCTCACCGCTCTGCAGGAGAGTGAGATGAAGGTGGAGGCTACACCGGAACCGTCGCCCACGGCGGAGGTAACGCAGGATGCCCAGTCCATGGTGGAAAGCCAGCTCAATGCCGCCATGACCGATGTGGCCGACAGCACGGCAGAGGAAGAACCTGCCGAACCTGCGGCATCGGAAGAAACCACCGAGGAACCCGCGGAATCCACCGACAGTTCTGCGGAATCCACCGACAGCACCGCGGCGGAGTCTACGGACTCGGCCCCGGAAGCTGAAAGCGATACACAGGATTCCACGGATGCCGTGGGCTGATCCCGAATAAGAACGTCCCCGCACGACGGTGCGGGGACGTTTTTTGTGTAAAAAACAGATGCAATCCAAAAGCAAGTATGATATAATCAAACCATATATACATTAAAGAGGTGTATCACTATGGAAGAATTGCTGCGCATCCTGGAAAAGAATGCCCGTATGTCCATTGAGGACATTGCGGCGATGCTGGATAAAACGCCGGAAGAAGTGGCGGCCATGATGGACGAGGCTGCCGCCAAGGGATATATCCGCGGTTACGAAACGCTGGTGGACTGGGAACAGGCCGGCGTCAACCTGGTGGAAGCGGTGATCGAGCTGAAGGTCACCCCCCACAAATCCCGGGGCTTTGATGATATCGGCACCATCATTGCAGGGTTCGATGAGGTGGACACCGTGCTGCTGATGAGCGGCAGCTATGACCTGCAGGTCATCATCAAAGGCCGCAGCTTCCAGGAGATCGCTCTCTTTGTTGCCAAGCGCCTGTCGCCGCTGGACGACGTGATTTCCACGGCAACAAGTTTTGTGCTGCGTGCGTATAAGCGGGGCGGCCGCCTGTACCAGGCCGAGGAGACCGACGAAAGAGAGTGGACGATGCTGTGATGAATTACAACGAACTGCTTGCGCCTGCCGCCAAGGCAATGCGGCCATCCGGCATCCGCAAGTTCTTTGATCTGGCCAGCGATATGCCCCACTGCATTTCGCTGGGTGTGGGCGAACCGGATTTCAAGACGCCCTGGAGCGTCCGGGATGCCGGCATCCGCAGTCTGGAACAGGGGCGAACCAAGTACACGGCCAACGCAGGTCTGAAAGAACTGCGGGCCGAAATCTGCCGCTATCTGGAACGCCGGTTTGACCTGAAATACGATGTGCCGCAGATTCTTGTTACGGTGGGCGGCAGCGAAGCCATTGACCTGGCCATCCGGGCGCTTGTCAAACCCGGGGATGAAGTCATTATCCCGGAACCTTGCTTTGTCTGCTATGAACCCATCACCCAGCTTACGGGCGGTGTGCCGGTGCATATTGCCACCCGGGCCGAGGACGAGTTCCGCCTTACGGCTGAACAGCTCAAGGCGGCGATCACCCCGCGCACCAAGCTGGTGATTTTCCCGTACCCCAACAACCCCACCGGCGCCGTGATGAGCGCCCAGGACCTGGAAGAAATTGCCGCCGTGCTGCGTGATACCAACATCATGGTGCTGTCGGATGAGATTTACTCCGAACTGACCTATGGCCTGGACCGCCATGTATCCTTTGCCTCGCTTCCCGGTATGGCGGAGCGCACCATTGTGGTCAACGGATTTTCCAAGTCCTATGCCATGACGGGCTGGCGCCTGGGTTATGCGGCCGGACCGGAACCGATCATTCAGATCATGACCAAGATCCACCAGAGCTGCATCATGAGTGCGCCCACCACCAGCCAGTATGCGGCCATCACCGCGCTGCGCCAGTGCGACGACCAGATCGAAATGATGCGCGATGAGTACAACCGCCGCCGCCGTTATGTGGTCAAAGCCCTCAACGAGATGGGCCTGACCTGCTTTGAACCGCGGGGAGCGTTCTATGTGTTCCCGTCCATCCAGGTCAGCGGCCTGAGCAGCGAGGAATTCTGCGAGCGGCTGCTGCGGGATAAGGAAGTGGCCATCATTCCCGGCGATGCGTTCGGCGCTTCGGGCGAGGGCTATGCCCGGATCAGCTACGCCTACAGCGTGGACCATCTGCAGACGGCAATGTACCGTATCCGCGCATTCCTGCAGGAGAACGGTTGGCTCAAGACCGAATAAGTCCATGACGACAAACAGGAAAGGGACCCGTATGCTCAAAAAATCCGTAACGGTGCTGGCTCCGGCCAAGCTGAATCTCTCGCTGGATGTGGTCGGCACGCTGCCCAACGGCTACCATGATCTCGATATGGTCATGCAGACCATCGACCTCTATGAAAAAATCACACTGCGCCGCAGCGAGGGTCTGAGTCTTACACTGCCCGGCAGCTTTGTGCCAGTGAACGATAAAAACACCGCCATCAAGGCCGCAGTGGCTTTTTTCCAGTATACCGGCCTGCTGGCTGGTGTGGATATGACCATCTACAAGCGGGTGCCGGTGCGTGCCGGTATGGCCGGCGGCAGTGCCGACGCAGCCGGCGTGCTGGTGGGGCTCAACGACCTGTATGATGCCAGACTTTCCATGAGTGAACTCTGCGCCATCGGTGCAGGCATCGGCGCCGACGTGCCCTTTGCGCTGCTGGGCGGTACCTGCCGTGTGCGCGGCGTGGGCGATCTGATGAAGGCGCTGCCGCCCTGCCCGGATTGCTGGTTTGTGGTGGCGATGCCCAGTGTGGGGGTTTCCACACCGGAAGCCTTTGCCCGCTACGATACCATGGGCAGCCCGGTGCATCCCGACTGCGAAGCCCAGGAACAGGCGGTGCGGGCCGGTGATCTGGCCGCTGTCTGCGCCGCAGCCGGAAACGCGCTGGAACACTGCTCCGGTGCCGAGGAAACACCGGCCATCTGCAACGTTTTGCGGGAGCACGGGGCACTGACGGCCCAGATGACCGGCAGCGGCGCGGCGGTGTTCGGCGTCTTTGACGACGAGGAAAAAGCCCGCGAAGCGCTGGCTGCCCTCAAACCCGGCTATAAACAATCGTACCTTTGCCGTCCTACCCACGGCGGGCCGCGGGTCACCGTGCGCCGTCCTATGAAAAAATAATGCCCGCGTGTTTGCGAAACCTCTTCGCCGTCCATACTCCCGGTGAAGGGAGCGATGAAGATGAACCGCAAACGATGGGTACTGGAACTGGGTGTAGGGCTCGGATTCCTGCTGACTGTGGTACTTACGCTGGCCATGGGCTGGCGGCAAAGGGTGGCGGCACAGGTGCGGGCGGATACCATCCGTCTGCACGTGCTGGCCAACAGTGATACGATCGAGGACCAGCTGCTCAAACTGGAAGTCCGGGATGCCATCCTGGCGGCACTGCCCGCCACAGTGACTGCGGCCGAAACACCCGCGCAGGCGACCCAAGCGCTGCAGAATGCCTTGCCTGCGCTGCGGGCTGCGGCCAACCAGGCGCTGCTGCAGGCACACAGCGGCCAGACGGCGACGGTCCGTCTGGAAAACTTCGCCTTTGATGCCCGGGACTACGGCAGTTTTGCACTGCCCGGCGGCACCTATACCGCGCTGCGCGTGGAAGTGGGGGCAGCCCGGGGACATAACTGGTTTTGTGTGCTGTACCCGGCGCTGTGTGTGTCGGGGGCAACCGCCGAATACCCCACCCAGGCTGAAAACGCCCTGGTATTCGGTCAATACGAAGTGCGCTTTGCACTGCTGGACGCCCTGAAAGGCCGGTAAAGCGCCGCCAAGAGGGAAAAGGAACCCAAGGGTTTCTCGGTTTCCCTCTTTTTTCTGTACAACGGGAAAGGATTTCTCTTTTATGCTGCATTTACTTCTGGGGCCTTCCGGCAGTGGCAAATCCCGCCGTATGCTGGCGGAACTGCGCGCCCGCGCCGAGCGGGGCGAGCGCAGCCTGCTCATTGTGCCGGAACAGTTCACCTCCTCCACCGAGGGGCAGCTGTACCATACGCTGGGGGACACCCTTTCAGCGTATGTGGAAAGCTATTCCTTCACTTCGCTGGCAGAAACACTGCTGCGCCATTACGGCGGCGCAGCGGTGCAGACGCTGGACGAGGCCGGCCGTGCCTTGCTGGTGCGCCGGGCGGTGGATTCGCTGCTGGACCAGGTGGTGTATTATAACCGGCAGCGGCGATCGGCGGCTTTTTGCGAGAAGGCGGCCCAGACCATCGAAGAACTGAAAAGCGCGGGCGTCACGCCCCAGGCGCTGGCGGACTATGCCTGTGCCCCGGGGGCGGACCGGGACAAGCTGCAGGAACTTTCGCTGATCTACGGCGCCTACGAAGGACTGCTCTCCGAGAGTGCCATGGACCCCGGTGACCGCCAGCAGCTGGCGGCGCAGTACCTGGATGCAGCGTTTTTCGCCGGTCGTGCGGTCTATATCGATGAGTTCGATACCTTCAACGCCCCCAAACGGGCATTGCTGGCGGCCATGCTGCCGGTGGCCGATGTGACGGTCTGCCTGTGCTGCGACGGCCCCGAGGACCGTGACGGCGGGATGGGACTGTTCAGCGGTGCCAAGGCGGTGGCCAACAGCCTGCGTCGGATGGCCTCGGATGCCGGTGTGCCGGTACATACCGAAACCCTGACCGAGGACCGCCGCCACGGCGAGGCCCCGGTGCTGGCGGAACTGAATCTGCTGCTGGCGGACCCCACGTATACCCCCGATTGCACGGTGGACCCGGAACACCCGGCCATTGTCTGCCACGGGGCAGCCAGCCGCCAGGCAGAAGCCAAGGCGGTGGCGGCGGAGATCGCCGCCCGCGCCCGGGCCGGGATGCCCTACCACCGCATGGCGGTTATCTGCCGGGACGCCGAGCAATACCTGGGACCGCTGCGGTACGAATTCCGTTTGCAGAATATCCCGCTGTTCTGTGACGAAGCCACTACCCCGGAAAACACCGCCCCGGCCCGGGCTGTTCATGCAGCGCTGGACCTGGCGCGCGGCGGCATTTCCAGCCGCACAGTGCTGCGTCTGCTCAAGACGGGGCTGGTGAATCTGCCGGAGCGTCAGCAGACGGCGCTGGAAAACTATGCCTATACCTGGTCGCTCAAGGCGGCGGACTGGCGCACGCCCTTTACCCGCAGTGCGGCCGGCTACGCAGACGTCGAACGGGCGGAGGATGTGCGCACCCGGGAGGATGCCGAAGCTGCCCGTGCCTTTCTGGCAGAGCGCATCCAGAAATTCCTGCCCCGCACCAAAAACGCAGGGGCGGCGGCTTTGACCAAACAAATTTACCTGTTCTTGCAATCCCTGGGGGCGGAGGATACCCTCAACGCGCTGGCGGAAACGCTGCGCAGCCAGGGTCGCCTTCCGGAAGCCGACGAGGTCCTGCGGGAATGGAACGTCGTTATGGGGCTGCTCAATCAGCTGGCTCAGCTGTTGGGGGATGAGATTCTGCCCCCCGCGGACTATGCAGAGCTGTTCACGCTGCTGCTGCGCACCACCGATATGGGGCATATCCCCCAGAGCCTGGACAGTGTCATTCTGACAACGGCGGGCCGTATGCGCCTGCCCGAAACCGATGCAGTGTTTGTGGTCGGCCTGACGGAGGGGGAGTTTCCCAAAACACCCGGGGACCAGGGGCTTCTGACCCACGCCGACCGGGATGCGATGATCCGCCAGGGGGCGGAGCTGCCGGACTGTTTTGAAAACAAGGTCCTGCGGGAGGGCGTCTGCTTTTATAAGGCGCTGACGGCGGCGCGGAAATTTCTGTGGCTGAGCTGGCCCGGCGCCGCCCATGCCCGGGACGATACCACAGCCAGCGCGGCACTGGCCCCGGTGCGCAGTCTGCTGCAGGTCCCCTTTGCGGAGCCGACGACGGCGGAACTGGGGGCATCCCCGGCAGCTGCACTGGATATTCTGGGCATTGTCAGCCAGGAACCTGGCCGGGAAGGGGAGGGCGAAGCGCTGCGTGCCGCCCTGGACGCAGCGGAAAACACGCCCCATGCGGCGTCTGGGTATGAATCGGTGCGCCGTGCGCGGCAGAATGAGGAAGCCGTCGTCCAAAACACCGGGGAATTGGAAAAACTGCTGGGCCCCGGGCTGCGGGTCAGCCCAACCCGGTTTGAAAAATACCAGACCTGTCCTTTCGGATATTTCATGCAGTTTGTGCTGCGGGCTGCACCGCGCCAGAAAGCGGAGCTGGCTCCCAACATCAGTGGCACCCTGACGCACTGGGTGCTGGAAAACGCGCTCCGCCGCGAGAAAGACCGATTTAAAGATCTGACAGGGGAGGAACTGCAGGCGCTGGTGGATTCCCTGGTGGACGAATACACCCAGGCCAACCTACCCGGCATAACGGTGCGGATGCAGTATCTGATCCAGCGCATCCGCCGCAATCTGGTGGGGCTTTTGGGCTTTATCCAGCGGGACCTGCGCCAGTCCGGATTCCAGCCGGTGGCCTTTGAGCTGCGCATCGACGACCGCCCCGGCGAGGACCCGGACGCCCCTCGCATTGAGCCCGTCGAACTGGAGGATGGTGCCGGGCATACCGTGCGCATTGTGGGCACGGTGGACCGTGTGGATGCCATGCCGCTGGGGGAGCGCACCTATCTGCGGGTAGTGGACTATAAGACCGGCGGCAAGGACTTCCAGCTCAAAGAGGTGTACTGTGGTCTGGACTGCCAGATGCTTTTGTATCTGTTCACGCTGGAGCGCAACGCCGGGAAAGAATTCCCGGGTGCCACGGCGGCGGGGGTAGAATATCTTCTGGCGGACCCCGCTCCCGAAAGTGTGCCCCGCGCCGAAGCCGCTACGGGCGAGGAACCGGCGGAAAACAATTACCCCCTCAACGGTCTGCTGCTGGATGAGGAGAGCGTCTACCACGCCATGGACCGCCGCTGCACCGGCAACTTTGTGCCGCTGAATTTCAGCGCCAAAACCGGAAAAGTCACCAACGGCAAAAGCCGTCTGGCGGATGAAAAAAAGCTGGCCCGCATCCGGGAACACCTGGACGGGCTGCTGAAACAGATGTCGAAAAATCTTTATGCGGGCAAGATCGACGCCCGGCCGCTGTGCAATGGCGGGCGCAGCCCCTGCGCTTACTGTGATTTCCGCATTGCCTGTGCCCATCGGGACGGGGAGAACGAGCGCAAGGTGGAAGCAGCCGCGGACCCGTTTGCCGAAGAATAAAAGGAGAACATTATGCCGGATACCCCCAAAATTCAATTTACTCCTGCGCAGGCGGCGGCCATCAGCGCGCGGGGCGGCAGTCTGCTGGTTTCGGCGGCAGCCGGTTCCGGCAAGACCCGCGTGCTGGTGGAGCGTGTAGTGGGGCTCATCACCGACCCGGAACACCCGGTGGAAGCGGACAGCCTGCTCATCATGACCTTCACCAACGCGGCGGCGGCCAAGCTGCGCGCCGATATTTCCACCCGGTTGGCGGACGAAGTCCGTGCCCACCCCGGCAATGTGCGGCTGCGCCGTCAGCAACTGCTTTTGCAGCGGGCGTCCATCGGCACGGTAGATGCTTTCTGCCTGCATTTTGTGCAGCAGCATTTTGCCGCGCTGGATGTGCCGCCGGACTTTGAAACGGCGGAGGAAGCGGACCTGGCCCGCATCGAGCAGGAAACGCTGGCGGATGTGCTGGAACAAGCATACGAGGACGCGGATTTCCGCGCCTTTGCCGATTTGTATGACCGGGGCCGCACCGACCAGACGGCAGGCAATGCAGTGCTGGAACTGTATCATTTCAGCTGTTCGCTGCCGCACCCGGCCCAGGCGCTGCAATCCTTCGCCGATCAGTGGCAATGTGGCGCGCCCCCTCAGGATACCCCCTGGGGGCAGGATCTGCTGCGCATTGCGCTGGGCCGTGCCCGCGGGGCCAAGTCCCTGCTGGAAGCGGGTGCCCGCACGGCGGCCCGGGACGAGGCGGCCGATGCCGCTTATACAGCGGTGCTGCAGGACGATGCTTCCCGTGTGGAGTGGCTTTGCCAGAAGCTGGAACAGGGTGACTGGGATGCCGCCGTGGCAGCGCTGGAAGAACTGGGCGGCAGCTGGCGCAAGGCGGGCCGCATCAAGGGCGGCAAGGATTCCAACCCGGCGGCCTTCGCAGCCAGTGAACTGCGCGACCGCGCCAAAAAGCAGATCACGGCGCTGCGCACCGATTTTCTGCTCTGCACGGCCCAGGAATACCAGGAGGACCGCCGCCGTGCGGCGCCCCTGGTGGCGGCACTGGTGCGTGTGACACAACGTTTTGCCGGTGCCTGCTTCTCGGCCAAATGCGAGGAAAAACTGCTGGACTACGCGGATTTTGAACATCTGACGCTGGACCTTCTGGTGGCGCCGGATGGCAGTCGCACCCCCCTTTGCCGCACGGTCAGCGAGCGGTATTCCGCCGTGCTGGTGGACGAATACCAGGACACCAACGCCCTGCAGGATGCCATCTATTTTGCGCTGGCTTCGCCCCAAGGTGACAATCTCTTCTTCGTGGGCGACATCAAACAGAGCATCTACCGATTCCGCCAGGCCGATCCGTCGGTGTTTCTGGGCAAACAACAGCGGTGGCGGCCCTATCCCCAGCCGGCACCGGAGCCCGCCACACTGGCGCTGGATGCCAACTTCCGCAGCGCACCCCGGGTCATCGAGGGCATCAACTATCTGTTCTCGGTGTTCTTCTCGGAGGGGCTGGGCGGTGTGACCTACGGGGACGGCCAGCGTCTGGTGGTGGGCAAACCCGATGACGCCTACCCCGGTCTGTGTGAGGTGGATGTCATCGACGGTGCCGACGCCGCGGGGGATGCGGCTTCCATTGCCCGGCGCATTGCGGATATGGTTTCGGAAGGCTTTCTGGTGCGGGGCAAGGAAGGTCCGCGTCCCTGTCAGTATGATGATTTCTGCATCCTGCTGCGCGGCCGCGCCGATTTCTCGGTCTATGAGGAGGCGCTGCGCGGGGCGGACATCCCGGTCTTTGCCGATACGGCTGCCGATTTGCTGGATGCACCCCATATCCGTCCCTTTGCGGCGCTGCTGCGGGTCATCGACAATCCGGCACAGGATATTCCGCTGGCGGCCGTGCTGCTCAGCCCCATGTTTCCGTACACGCCGGACGATCTGGTGGCTTTGCGCCGCGCCTGCCCCCAGGGCAGTCTGTACGGCGCGGTGCTGTATGGCGGCCAGCCCCGTTTTACCGCCTTCACCGAAGCGCTGACGGAATATCGCCGTCTGGCCCGGACTCTGCCGGTGGATCGCCTGCTGGAAGAGTTGCTGGCCCGCACAGGGTATCTGGCGGCCGTCAGCGCCATGCCAGACGGCGCCCGCTGCCGGGAAGATTTGCAGACCTTCGTGGCCTGGGCCGGAGGTGCCGGGCGTGGGGGTCTTTCCGCCCTTGTGCGTGCGATGGACTCTGCGGCGGCCAATGGCGGTCTGAGCCAAAGCGGCGGTGGTCAGACCCGTCCAGGGTGTGTCAGTATCATGACGGTGCACCGCTCCAAGGGGTTGGAATTCCCGGTGGTATTCGTGGCCAATACCGCCCATCAGTTCAACCAGAGTGATACCATCCGCCCGGTGCTCACCCACAGCCGGTTGGGTGTGGGCGTTATGCTGCGGGCAGGGCAGGCGGCCAAGCGGTACAAAACGCTGCCCTATGCGGCTCTGGCACAGGCCATCCGCACCGAAACCCTCAGTGAGGAGATGCGTGTATTATATGTAGCGCTGACCCGCGCCCAGGATGCGCTCATTGTGACGATCCCCCTCAAAAAGACCGACAGTTCCCTCAAGACCCCGGCTCTTTGCGCGGCGGCGGAAGCTACCGGTCCAGAAGCCATGCAGGGGATGAACAGCTGGGCGGGCTGGCTGCTGACAGCCGTGCTGCTGCACCCGGACAGCGATGCCCTGTGGGCCCATACGGCGCTACTGCCGCACCATCTGCCCACCCGGGTGCCGTTGACGGTGCGCCTGCTCACGGCACCGGAGTCCGCCCCGGAACAACCGGCTCCGGTGCAGGCGCAGCCAGACGAAGAACTTCGCCGGGCACTGGAAGAAACCTTTGCCTGGCAGAATCCCCGGGCCGCCCTGCAGAAGATTCCCGCCAAGGTCAGCGTCAGTGCGGTGGCCCATGCGGCACGCCCGGTGGCACTGGAACGCCCCGCCTTCCTGCAAAAAAGCGGCATGACCGGGGCTGAGCGCGGCACGGCCATCCATGCTTTCATGCAGAGTGTGCCCTTTGACGGTCCGACGCCGGATCTGCGGGCGGAGGTGCAGCGCCAGAAGGACCTGAAGCTGCTGGACGCCGATCTGGCCGACAAGCTGGACCTGGAACGGGTGCGGCCCTTCTTTGAGAGCGGCGTCTGGCGGCGCATCCGGGCGGCGCGCAAGGTGCTGCGGGAAGAACCCTTCATCACAGCCCTGCCCGCTTCCCGTGTTACGCCGGAGGCAGGGGACCGTGACGCCGAAGTGCTGGTACAGGGGATTGCCGACCTGGTGCTGGTCTACGATGACCATGCGGAGATTTGCGACTACAAAACCGATGCCAGCAAAGACCCGGACTTTTATAAAAAAGAATATGCCGCGCAGCTGCAGCTCTACCGCCATGCCTTTGCGCTGCGCCTGGGGGTACCGGTCACCAAGCTGACGATCTACAGCTTTGCGCTGCAGCAGGAGATCGACATTCCCCTCCGGGAAGGATAAGGAACGTTCTGCCGCCAAGAAAACCTGCAAAAAATGCGGCAGGATGCCTTGACTTAAACCCGCGGTTGTGCTATTATGATAGCACCTCTTTTGCGGGTTTATTTTTTATGCCCTTTTTCCGGGGCAGCCCGTAAGCGCGAGGGAGGCTTATTAACCGATAATGGAGGTGCCGAACAATGACTGTCAAGATCACCCTGGCCTGCACTGAGTGCAAGCAGCGCAACTACAACAAGGAGAAGAACAAGAAGAACTCTCCGGATCGTCTTGAGATGAAGAAGTATTGCCGTTTCTGCAAAAAGCATACCCTTCACCGCGAAACCAAGTGAGGATAGGAGCTTAGAGATGGCGGACAAGAAAGCTGCGAATACCGCAGCCCAGGCTCAAAGCGACAAAAAGAAAAAGACCTCGTTTTTTGGCAAGGTCAAGAACTTTTTCAAGGGCATCGCAAAGTATTTCAAAGATACCAAGAGCGAGCTGAAAAAGGTCGTTTGGCCCAGCAAAAAGGACGTCAAGACCAACACCATCACGGTCATTGCGGTCGTACTGATCGCGGCGATCGTTCTGATTGTGCTGGACCTTATCTTCGGCGGCGCGATCCACCTAGTGGTCGGCGCCTGAGCGCTTGAGCGGAGGCAATGACCAATGGCTGAACAGGCAAACTGGTATGTTGTGCATACCTATTCCGGCTATGAAAACAAGGTCGCACAGGACCTGATGACGATGGTGGAAAACCGCCGTCTGCAGGACCTGATCTGCGATGTCAAGGTCCCGACCGAGACTGTGATCGAGGAAGTGCTGGACAAGACCGGCAACAAGACCGGTGAAAAGGAAGTTCAGCGTAAGCTTTACCCCGGTTATGTCTTTGTCAAAATGGTCATGAACGACAACACCTGGTACATTGTGCGCAACACGCGCGGCTGCACCGGCTTTGTGGGCCCGGAGTCCAAACCCGAGCCGCTGACCGAGGCAGAAGTTGCCAAGATGGGCGTCGAGACCACAGCCGAACTGCAGGTCGACTACAAAGTCGGCGATACCGTCGAAATCACCGCTGGCCCGATGGAAGGTTCTGTCGGCACCGTGGAGGAAATCGACATCCCTGCGCGCAAGGTGCGCGTAAAAATCACAATGTTTGGCCGCGAGCTGCCCGCAGAGCTGGAGCTCCATCAGGTCAAACTGTTCTGAGAAACTTCTCAGGACCCCAGCAATTTCCGGTAAGGACCGCGAACGGGCAATGTCCCGGGGTACGGTTTTTATAGGGTATGCGGTGGTCGCATACCCGTGGGAGGCCTGCACCGCGGGCCGCAACTCACCACAAAATTTGGAGGTGCAAGTATTATGGCACAGAAAATCACTGGCTACATCAAGCTGCAAATTCCCGCCGGCAAGGCGACTCCGGCCCCCCCTGTTGGTCCCGCTCTGGGCCAGAAGGGCGTCAACATCATGTCCTTCACCAAGGAGTTCAACGAGCGTACCAAGAACCAGATGGGTATGATCATTCCCGTCGTCATCACCGTGTACGCTGACCGCTCCTTCAGCTTCATTACCAAGACCCCCCCGGCGCCCGTTCTGATCAAGAAGGCTGCCGGCATCGACACCGCTTCCGGTGCGCCGAACAAGAACAAGGTCGGCTCCATCACCCTGGCTCAGGCCGAGGAGATCGCCAAGACCAAGATGCCCGACCTGAACGCCGCCTCTCTGGAGGCTGCCGTCAGCATGATCAAGGGCACCGCCCGCAGCATGGGCGTTACCGTTGAGGGTTGAACAGGAGGGGAATAAGCAATGAAACACGGCAAGAAATATACCGATGCTGCCAAACTGATCGAAAGCAGCAAGACTTACGATCCGGCCGAGGCTCTGGAGCTGTGCTGCAAGACCGCGACCGCCAAGTTCGACGAAACTGTCGAGCTGCACGTCCGTCTGGGCGTTGACAGCCGCCATGCTGACCAGCAGGTCCGCGGCGCCGTTGTTCTGCCCAACGGTACCGGCAAGAACGTTCGCGTTATCGCCATCGCCAAGGGCGATGCTGCCAAGGCTGCCGAGGCTGCCGGTGCGCAGGAGGTCGGTGACGACGATCTGATCGCCAAGATCCAGGGCGGTTACCTGGACTTCGACGTCCTGGTTACCACCCCTGACATGATGGGCCGCGTTGGCCGTCTGGGTAAGATCCTTGGCCCCCGTGGCTTGATGCCCAACCCCAAGGCCGGCACCGTTACCCCCGACGTCGGCAAGGCTGTTACCGATGCCAAGGCCGGTAAGATCGAGTACCGCCTGGACAAGCAGAACATCATCCATGTGCCCATCGGCAAGGCCTCTTTCGGCGCCGAGAAGCTCATGACCAACCTGGACACCGTCCTGGAGGCCATTGCCAAGGCGAAGCCCGCTGCGGCCAAGGGCCAGTACTTCAAGAGCGCGACCGTTGCCACCACCATGGGCCCCGGCGTCCGCGTTGCTACCAACAAGTACGGTGTCTGATCTCAGCAACAGGCTGATTCATAAAAGTACTTGACAAACGCACGTTTGCGTGCTATACTATCTAAGCTGTTTTTAAGACAGCAGGTGCCGCAAGGCATAATGGGGAAACCCAACCTGCCGAGAAACGTGCGTTTGATTGCTGTGCTTTCAAGCCCTTTTCCCGGCGACGGGAAAGGGGCTTTTCTTGTTACACGAAAAGCCGCTTACCGTTACCAAACTGTAAGTGGAACGAGGTGAAATTCAAATGCCCAGTGCAAAGATTCTGGAATCCAAGAAGGCTCTTGTCAAGGCCCTGAACGAGGAGATCTCTTCTTCTCTGGCTGGTGTTGTCGTTGCTTACAACGGCATCAGCGTGGCCGACGACACCAAGCTGCGTAAGGAACTGCGTGAGGCCGGCGTGCACTACATGGTCGTCAAGAACACCATGCTGCGTCTGGCTGTCAAGGACACCCAGTACGAGGCTCTGGCCGACTGCTTCAAGGGTGACACCGCCATCGCTCTGTCTCCGGAGGACCCGGCTGCTGCTGCTCGCATCCTGTGCAAGTTTGCTGATGCCGACAAGTCCAAGCGCTTCGTCGTCAAGGGCGGCTTCTGCGATGGTCAGGTTATGGACGCCGCCGGCGTCAAGGGCCTGTCCACCATGCCCAACCGCGAAGGCCTGCTTTCCATGCTGGCCGGCTCCATCAACGGGATCATCGGCGGTCTGGCTGTGGCCCTGCAGGCTGTTGCCGACAAGCAGGAAGAGCCCGCTGCCTGATTGTAGAGCAAGCTGCATGAGCATCCCGGCGCAATGCTCGCCAAATCTGTGCGCCGCCTAACAAACTCAATTTTAAATGGAGGTAACTACCATGGCTTCTGAGAAGATCACTGCCATTGTCGAGTCTGTCAAGACTATGACTGTTCTGGAGCTCAAAGAGCTCGTTGACACCATCTGCGAGGAGTTCGGCGTTTCCGCTGTTGCCGCTGCCGCTCCCGCTGCCGCCGGCGCTGCTGCCGCTCCCGCTGAGGAAGAGAAGACCGAGTTCGACGTCATCCTGAAGGACGTCGGCGCCAACAAGATGCAGGTCATCAAGACCGTCAAGGAGCTGACCGGTGCTTCCCTGATGGAGGCCAAGAAGCTCGTCGAGACTCCCGATGCCAAGCTGAAGGAGCAGGCTTCCAAGGCCGATGCCGAAGAGATCCAGAAGAAGCTGGAAGAAGTCGGCGCCAAGGTCGAGCTGAAGTAATTCAGTTTCCAAGCTGTTATAAACACCGCATGGTTTCACCGCCATGCGGTGTTTTTTTGCTTTGCGGCACAAAAAGACGCGATGCCTTGCGGCATCGCGCTGCTGGGGAAAAACGGGATAGAGAATGTCAGAAAGTGGGGGAACTGTGCTGCCGCTGGGGGGCGCTGCGGGGGCGTTTGTCCTGGGGCAGCCCGGCATATTTGCCGTACATTTCTTTCAAAAGAACAGTGCGGCGTACCATGCCGATAAAAACGTTGCGGTCATCCACCACCGGCACAAAGTTCTGGTCGATGGCAGCCCGTAGCAGGCTGGGCATATCGGTGGTCACAGTTACGGCTTTGTAATCGCGGCGGCGGGGGAAACTGGCAATGGGCACATCCTCGCTGGCTTCCAGATCCAGACCGTGGAGGTTTTTCATGCCCCACAGGATGTCGCCTTCGGTGATGGTGCCTACATATTCGCCGTTTCGCTTCAGAACGGGGATGGTGGCTAAGCGCTGATTGGCCCATTTTTCCAGGGTCTGGCGCAGGGTAAAATCCTCGTAAATGTACAATACGTCCTGTTTGGGCGTCAAAAAGAACAAAAGATTCATGCGGTTGTGCACTCCTTTTGGTGGTGGTGTTGCCTCTATAACAAGTATATACGTTCGGCCTGTAAACTTTGTGAATGGATTGTTAAAAAACAACCACTCAGATTTTTATTGAAAAAAGACTGTTCAAACGGGGAAAAGTGGTGTATAATAAACCTAATTAAGCCCAACAAAGGAGGATTGCAGATGATCACCAAGGTGAATCCTTACGGACATATCTCTTTGACCAACGACTATTTCTCCGGCTTGGTGGAGCAGGCTGCCAAGCAGTGTTATGGCATTGCCGCCATGGGGCAGTCCCCTGCGGAAAGTGTTGTGCGCAGTGCGCTGCGCACCGGAAGCCTGCCGCCCAAGGGCGTTACCGTCACGCAGGAGGGCGGGCGTCTGGTCATCGCATTGCATATTAAAGTGGGGTATGGGCTCAATATCTCTACCATCACGCAAAGCATCACCCACCGTGTCAAGGACGAGGTGGAGCATGCCACCGGCCTGAAGGTCGCGCGCATTGATGTGTATGTGGACGATATTTTGGCAGATTAAGACATGAGGTGTAACATAACGATGATTACTGGCCAGATCCTGCGTGACGCCATTCTTTCCGGCGCCAACAACATTGCGAATCAGCGCACCCGCGTGGATGAGCTGAACGTTTTCCCCGTTCCCGACGGTGACACCGGCACCAACATGAGCATGACCGTTGGCGCTGCCACCCGCGAGCTGGAAGCTCTGCCGGACAGCTGCACCGTCGCCGAAGCCAGCAAGACTGCGGCTTCCGCCATGCTGCGCGGCGCCCGCGGCAACTCCGGTGTTATCACCAGTCTTTTGTTCCGTGGATTCTCCAAAGCGCTGAAGGACAAGACTGAAGCCAGTGCCGCGGATTTGGCCAATGCCCTGCAGATGGGCGTGGAGGCTGCCTACAAGGCCGTCATGAAGCCCACGGAAGGCACCATCCTGACTGTCACCCGTCTGGCAGCAGAGAAGGCGGCCCAGTGCACCGAAATGGAAATCCCCGCCATGTGGGATGCTACGCTGGAAGCTGCCCAGGCGGCTCTGGACGACACCCCGAACCTGCTGCCGGTGCTGAAAAAGGCTGGCGTTGTGGACGCGGGCGGTCAGGGCATTCTGCTGGTGTTTGAGGGCATGAAGCAGGTCTTTGACGGCGGCGAGATCATCGCCAGCGCCGAAGTGGCGGCCAAGCCCAAAGTGTCCAGTGAGTCTGCCGGCAAGGGTGTCTTTACGGATGACCTGATGAAGGTTGAGGACATCAAGAATGGGTACTGCACCCAGTTCCTGCTGCATAAGAACGCTGACGCCAGCGTGACCCGTCTGCGCGCCTTCCTGGAATCCAACGGCGACTCCGTTGTGGTCATCGAGGACGACGATGTAGCCAACTGCCATGTGCATACTTCGGACCCCGGTATGATGCTGTCCGAGGCCATCAAGTACGGTTACCTGACCGACTTCAAGATCGAGAATATGCACGAGCAGTTCCTGGCCCGCCAGAAGCAGGGCAAGGGCCTTGAAAAGCAAGCCCAGGCCGAGGAAAAGAAGGAAAGCGAGTTTATCTACGCCGCTGTGGACCCCGAGCGCGAGTACGGCTTTGTGGCCGTGGCTGCCGGTGAAGGCCTGAAAAACGTCTTTACCGATCTGGGCGTGGATGCCGTTGTCAGCGGCGGTCAGACCATGAACCCCTCCACCGAGGATATCCTGGCTGCCATCCAGAGTGTTCCGGCCAAGACGGTTCTGGTGCTGCCCAACAACAAGAATATCATCATGGCCTCTGAACAGGCACAGAAGCTGGCAGACCGCAAAGTCATTGTGCTGCCCACCCGCACCGTGCCCCAGGGCATGACGGCGATGCTGAACTTTGATCCGGATGCCAAACCTGACGAAAACGCCGTCAATATGATGCAGGCTGCGGACCATGTGAGCACCGGCCTGGTAACCTATGCCGCCCGCGACAGTGAGTTCGACGGCAAGCCCATCAAGAAGGGCGAAATCATGGCGCTGGAGAACGGCAAGATCGTGGCCACCGGTACCGACATCGTCAAGGTCACTTACCGTCTGGCCCGTTCCATGCGCAAAAAGGATACCCAGTTCATCACGGTGATTTCCGGCTGCGATGTCAGCGACGAGGAAGCCGAACACACCACCGAACTGGTACGCACCAAGTGCGGCGGCAACATCGAGGTCAGCCATATCAGCGGCGGCCAGCCGGTGTACTACTACATGATTTCTGTGGAGTAAACCGCACGCAAAAGTGACAAAAAAGGCGAATTTGGGGAAGTTCCGAGTTCGCCTTTTTCCTTTATACATTCTGCAATGAAAGGAGGTCCCCATGGCAACCATCGACAGTTCCATCCAATATCTCAAGGGCGTAGGCCCCGCCTTCGCCAAAAAGTTTGAAAAGCTGGGCATCGCAACCATCCGGGACCTGCTGCTCTGCTATCCTCGCAAATATATTGACTACACACAGCCTTATACCGTAGCTTCCGCGCCCTATGATGTGGACTGCTGCGTCAAAGCAACCGTATTGCAAAAAGAACCGCCCCGCCGTATCAAGGGCGGGCGGGTGCTGAACCGGGTACTGGCTGCCGACGATTCCGGTGTGCTGACCCTTTCCTGGTTCAATGCCTCCTACGCGGCGGATAAACTGGTGGTGGACCAGACCTACTATTTTGAGGGACGTGTCGGTGGAACGCTGACCCATCGGGAATTGCTGCACCCGCTGGTGCGTACCGAAGCTCAGGTGGAAGACTGCCCGTTTGTGCCGGTGTATCGCAGCACCGAAGGATTGCCCGCTTCCCGCCAGGCAAGCTGCGCTCAGGCGGCCTTGGCCTATGTGAAGGAACTGCAGGACCCGCTGCCGCCGGAACTGCTGACGCGGTACAAGATGCCCACCAAGGCGCAGGCGGTGCGGGCGATACATGCCCCTCGCAACCATGGGGAACTGGCCGCTGCGCGCCGCCGCCTGATCTTTGAGGAACTGTATCTTCTGCAAATCGGTATTTTTCTGCTGCGCAGCCATGGCCGTCGGGAAACCAGCGCCCCCATGCGCCCGTTGAATCTGGCACCTTTCTGGGGCAGTTTGCCCTATGCACCCACCGGTGCCCAGCGCCGGGCTACGGAGGAAATCACCCATGACCTCTGCGCTGAAGTGCCCATGAATCGGTTGCTGCAGGGGGATGTGGGCAGCGGTAAAACGCTGGTGGCGGCGGCAGCCATCTGGTTTGCAGCCCAGAACGGCTGGCAGAGCGCCATGCTGGCGCCTACCGAGATTTTGGCCCGGCAGCACGCTGCTACGCTGGCGGACCGCCTGGAGCCTTTCGGTATCAATGTGACGCTGCTGGTAGGCGGTATGAAAGCCAGCGAAAAGCGCATCGCCCTGGCGGCGATTGCCGACGGCCGGGCAGGTCTTGTGGTGGGGACCCATGCGGTACTCACCGATTCGGTAGTATTCAAAAATCTGGGTCTGGCCATCGTGGACGAACAGCACCGCTTTGGCGTGCGGCAGCGCGGCCTGCTGGCGGGGAAAGCGCAAAGTCCGCATCTGCTGGTCATGAGTGCCACGCCTATTCCGCGCACCCTGGGACTTTTGATGTATGGCGATTTGGATATTTCGGTGCTGGATGAACTGCCGCCCGGCCGCAAGCCCATCAAAACCTGGTTCATCAACGGTAAAAAGCGCCGGGATATGTACGGCTTTCTGGACAAGCAGATCGAAGCCGGGCACCAGGTCTATATCGTCTGCCCGGCTATCGAGGAAAACGAACTGGATTCCGGTATGCAGGCAGTCAATACATACTATACCGAGGTGGCTTGCGCCATGCTGCCCCACCGCCGTATTGGCCTGCTCCATGGAAAAATGAAGCCCAGGGAAAAGGACGAGGTCATGCAGCGGTTCAAGGCCGGGGAGCTGGATGTGCTGGTTTCCACCACCGTCATCGAAGTGGGTGTGGATGTGCCCAATGCCACAGCCATGGTCATTGAAAACGCCGAGCGGTTCGGGCTGTCGGCCCTGCATCAGCTGCGGGGACGTGTGGGACGCGGCGCCGCGGATTCCTGCTGCATCTTGATTTCGGATAACGAGAATGATTCGGTGCGGGAGCGGCTGCGCTTTTTGTGCCATACTTCCGACGGTTTTGCCGTGGCAAAATATGACCTGGAAACCCGTGGCCCCGGTGACTTTTTCGGGGAGGCGCAGCACGGTCTGCCCACGCTGCAGGTGGCGGATCTGGTGCAGGATACCCGTACACTGCGGGTAGCCCAGGATGAGGCCAAAGCCTTGCTGGCCGCCGATCCCAACCTGACGGACCCGGCGCACCGGGCGCTTTCCGACGAAGTGGAACGCCTGTTTGCCACTGCCGGTGCCATGAATTAAATCCATAAATCTCTTTTAATTCCGGGGAAAGTTTGCTATACTAAAAGATAAAACGAAGAACCCACTCCGGAACAGAGGAACCACATGCCTATGAAAAAAATCTGTGCACTGTTGTGTACGTTTGTGCTGACTTTTGTACTGGTGCTGCCGGTGGCGGCGGAAGGGGAGAGCAGTGCGCTGTCCGCCGACGCGCCGGAACTTACGGCGCCGGCTGCCTATGTTGTCAATCTGGACACCAACATTGTAGTGTATGACAAAAACAGCGAAACCCAGCTGCAGGCGGCCAGCCTGACCAAGATGATGACCTGCCTGCTGATGCTGGAACAGTACCAGGATCAGCTGGACACCATCACGGTCACGGCGCCCAGCTATATCTATGACCTGATCTGGGAAAAAACCACCAACGCATCCACCGCGGACATCCGCCGGGGCGATACCCAGACGCTGCGCAATCTGCTGTACGCCATGCTGCTGCCCAGCGCCAACGAAGCCGCCTATATTGTGGCCGATTACATGGGCGGCGGCAGCATTGACAACTTTGTTGCCATGATGAACGATGAGGCGGCGGCCATCGGATGTACCGGCACGACCTTCACGGACCCTTGCGGTCTGGATGAAGGCAATGTTACCACGGCCAGGGATGCTTACCTGATCCTGCGCGCCCTGACGGCCTACGATGTGGTGGCTACCGTTATGGCTACGCCCAGTTATGATATGGGCACCAACGATAACTATCCCACCCCCGGTACCTATATCATCCAGAACACCAACAAGATGGTCTGCAATACCAGCTACTACCGGGCCTACACCAAAGGCGGCAAAACCGGCAGCCTGGGCGAATGGCAGAATTTTGCCGGCTGGCACAGCCAGGACGGTGAAAACTATATCAGTGTGGTGCTCAACGTACCCAACGCCACCGATGAAGAGGGCGGCCGTCCGGCCCTGCTGGAAACCGGCACGCTGATGGACTGGGTTTATGCCACCTATACCATTGCACCGGCGCTGGACACCACCCAACCCATTACCGAAAGCCGCATCGTTTACTCCACCCAGACCGATACGGTCATGCTCTATCCGGCGGATGATATGATGACACTGCTGCCCCGGGACGGCGGCGCTGCACTGACCGAGCAGGTGTTCAACCTGCCCGATCACCTGACGGCTCCCCTCAAACAGGGGGATGTGGTGGGCACCGTGACGCTTACCATCGAAGGGGAGAGCATCGGCACCGTGGATCTGATCGCGGGCAGTGATGTGGAACGCAACCAGATGCTGTATACAATTTCCCGTGTAGGCGAGTTCTTCTCCAGCACCTATTTTAAAGTAGTCATCATGCTGACGATGGCGGTTATTGCCGTCTACGCATTTGTGTGGGTGCTGTCCATTCTGGGCGTATGGAGCCGGGAAAGCGAAGATAAATGATACTGGAGGAATCCATCAGGAGGGTATAACCATGCTGGACGTGAAACGCAATTTGACGACGATGACGGACTTTTACGAGCTGACGATGTCCGCCGGATATTTTGATGAGGGGTATCAGGATAAGATCGCGGTGTTTGATATGTTCTTCCGCCGCGTGCCTGACGGCGGCGGTTACGCCATCATGGCCGGATTGCAGCAGTTCATCGAGGCGGTGGACAACCTGAAATTCACCGATGAGGACGTGGCCTATCTGCGTTCCACCGGCACCTTTGACGAAAAATTCCTGGACTATCTTGCTCACTTCCAGCTGCACTGCAATATCTGGGCCATTGAGGAAGGAATTCCCATTTTCCCCCAGGAACCCATTGTCACGGTGGAAGGTCCGGCCATTGAATGTCAGCTGCTGGAAACCCTGCTGCTGGTGACCTTCAACCATCAGTGCCTGATCGCCACCAAGGCCAACCGCATTGTTCGTTCGGCGGCCGGTCGTCCGGTGATGGAGTTTGGTGCTCGCCGCGCCCAGGGATATGATGCGGCCTATTACGGTGCCCGTGCCTCCTATATCGGCGGCTGCGGTTCCACTTCCTGCGTGATGGCGGCCCGTGATTTCGGCATCCCGGCATCCGGTACGATGGCTCACAGCTGGGTGCAGATGTTCCCCAGTGAGTACGAAGCCTTCAAAAAGTATGCCGAGATGTATCCCGATGCCTGCGTGCTTCTGGTGGATACTTACAATGTGCTGCGCCACGGCGTACCCGATGCCATCAAGGTATTTGACGAAGTGCTCAAGCCCATGGGCAAGCGGCCCAAAGGCATCCGCATTGACTCCGGCGATATTGCCTACCTATCCAAGAAGGCCCGCAAGATGCTGGACGCTGCCGGCTATCCCGACTGCACGATCTGCGCTTCCAACAGCCTGGATGAATACCTGGTCCGGGACCTGATTCTGCAGGGCGCCCGGGTGGACAGCTTCGGCATTGGCGAAAACATGATCACCGCCAAGAGTGATCCGGTGTTCGGCGGCGTCTATAAGCTGGCAGCCGTCAAGGAAGAGGACGGCAGCTATACGCCCAAGATGAAGCTGTCCGAATCGGCAGAAAAGATGACGATTCCCTGCCTGAAAAAGGTCTGGCGTATCTATGACGAGGACGGCAAGGCCATGGCGGACCTCATCACCATGGCAGATGAACAGGTGGAAACCCAGCATGGCATCACGCTCTTTGATCCCATCGAAACCTGGAAGGAGTGCACCTATGTCAACTGCACGGCGCGCTGCCTGTCCACCCCCATCTACGAGAACGGCAAGCGGGTCTACGAGAGCCCTAGCCTCAACGATATCAAAAAGTTCTGCAAAGCACAGGTCAACACGCTGTGGGATGAAGTCAAGCGTTTTGAAAACCCCCACCGCTATTACGTGGACCTGAGCCAGAAGCTGTGGGATACCCGCAATGGGCTGCTGAAAAAACTGTCCAAATAATTCATTACAATAGGGTTACAAACGGGACCTCCCGCGCATACTAGTGGCAATACACCGGTGTGCGCGGGAGGTTTTGTATGTTGGAACGGATCAGCTTGTTTATGTTGGGCGGAGGGGGATACCTGGCCGTGGAACTGGCTTGGCGGGGGACCAGCCATTGGACAATGTTCCTGGCGGGCGGAGCCTGCCTGTGCCTGCTGCAGCGGTTGGCAGCCCGCAAGATCGCGCTGCCGGCGGCAGCCGGTATCGGTGCTGCCGGGGTCAGTGGCCTTGAAGTGGTTGTTGGCCTGTTGTGCCGGAACTTTTTGCACATTGCTGTGTGGGACTACAGCAACGAGTGGGGCAATGTGGCAGGTCTGATCTGCCCGCGTTACAGCTTTTACTGGTTTTTGTTGTGCGGTTGGGTCCTGGTGGTACTGCGTGCAGCCGGAAAGCTCAAAATCAATCCTGTTTATAGGACTCAAAAAGCAGCCGCAAAGTCTTGAAGTACCAATTTTGGTACCGCTCTTCCTGTATACTGATAGCATCAGATCAGGAAAGGCGGTATCCAACCATGACCCAGCAGTTCAAATATGTCGGCGGACACATCGAGGTATATTCGGAGTGGGGAGAGTTTCTCTTCTCGGCAGACACCATGCAGGAAGCGTGGGAGGAACTGTACGCGTGATGCGTACAAACGCCACGCTATTATGTACAATACGCCGAAATAGTTGAAAATATACAAATAATTTTTGTAAGATTGTACAAAATGCGGCTTGCAAAAGACGGACTTTTCGCATATAATAAAGACAAGAAAACGGAAAGGAGATGGGGTTGCATGCTGAAGCTGCATACCTTGGCCGAGTGGATGCACGGTTTCCTGGACCCGGAACGTCCGTATGGTTTGCCGGAGGAAGTGTACAATGACGTGATCCCGTCGGGCCTGCACAGTTATAATCACGACGTACTTTTCTAAAACCCATTTGACCCAAGCAAGCAATGTCCCGTGCCGATGCCGCTTCCGCATCGGCACGGGGCATTTTTTGCTTGTATTTTTCCGGCAAAGAGGGTATTCTATTACTGTATCAATCCGGCGCGCCTGCGCCGACCTGTGAGAAGGAGTATCCGCATGAAACTGATTACATTCACTGTGCCGTGTTACAACTCGGCCGCTTATATGGATCGCTGCATCGAAACGCTGCTTCCGGCGGGGGAGGAAGCCGAGATCATCCTTGTGGATGACGGTTCCACCGATGACACCGGCAAGGTGGCAGACGCCTATGCCGCAAAATATCCCGATATTGTGCGCGTCATTCACCAGGAAAACGGCGGTCATGGCGAGGGCGTCAACCAGGGCATCCGCAACGCCACCGGCCTGTTCTTCAAGGTGGTGGACTCGGACGACTGGCTGGACACCGAGGCACTGGCCAAGGTGATGGAAGTGCTGCGCCGCTATGTCAACGCCGAAACCCCGCTGGACCTGCTGATGGCCAACTATGTCTATGAGCATGTAGCCGACAACACCCGCAACGTGGTGGATTATACCGGCATCCTGCCGGAAAACCGCGTTTTCCACTGGAACGAGATCGGCAAGTTCCCGCCGGATAAAAATATCCTGATGCACAGTGTCATCTACCGCACCGAGGTACTGCGTGCCAGCGGCATGGAACTGCCCAAGCATACCTTCTATGTGGACAATCTGTTTGTCTATCAGCCGCTGCCTCAGGTCAAGAGCATCTACTATCTCAATCTGGATCTCTACCGCTATTTCATCGGGCGCGACGATCAGAGCGTCAACGAAAAGAATATGATCAAGCGTGTGGATCAGCAGCTGCGGGTCACCCGGCTGATGATGCAGGCGGTGGATGTATTTGCCCTGCCGCCAGAACAGGCAAAGCTGCGCGCTTATATGCTCAACTACTTCTCCATGATGATGGCGATTTCCAGCATTTTCCTGGCATTGGACGGCAGTCAGGAAGCCCTGGCCAAGCGCAAACAGTTGTGGGCCGACCTTAAAGCCTACGATGAGCGGCTGTATCGCCGCTGCCGTCATTCGGTGGCGCAGGCCTGCAATCTGCCCGGCTGGCTGGGCTGCAAAATCAGCATCGGCGGCTACCGCATCGCCCAAAAACTTTTTAAATTCAATTGATCGGGGAAGGTTATGCAGCAATACCAGATCATTCTTTTTGACCTTGACGGCACGCTGACTGATTCGGCCCCCGGTATCCTTAACTCGGTACGGCACGCTTGCCGCCAGCTGCAGCTGGAGCTGCCGGACGAAGGAACGTTGCAAAAATTCCTGGGGCCGCCGCTGCCGGCGTCGTTCCGGGATTACCTGCATCTGGAAGAGGCTGACATCGCCCGTGCGGTGGCGGCTTTCCGGGAATATTATCCCGATAAAGGTATTTTTGAAAATGAAGTCTATGCAGGAATCCCGGCGCTGCTGAAGAATCTTAAGGCGGCGGGTAAAACGGTGCTGATGGCGACCAGCAAACCGGAAGAATTTGCCAAACGCATCATGGCGCATTTCTCGCTGGAAACTTGTTTCGATGGGATCTACGGCGCCACAATGGATGAAACCCGTACCGACAAAGGGGAGGTCATTGCCTACGCCCTGCATACGGCGGGAATCACCGATCTGCGCAACGCGGTCATGGTCGGTGACCGGGAGCACGATGTGAAGGGCGCCGCCCGTAACGGCCTGCCCTGCATTGGTGCCGTCTACGGATACGGTACGGCCCGGGAACTTTCGGAGGCTGGTGCCTGCGCACTGGCAGATACGGTAGAGGACTTGCGCCGCCTGTTGCTGAACAGTTGATAGAAAAATACGCCCCCGCGCCGGAACTTCCGGTGCGGGGGCGTGGTGCGTTCAGCGGTAATGGGGCTGGTTATCCTTGTCGTTGTAAAAGAGATGGGCATTGTACCAGGCGGAACTGACCCCCGCGGCGATGCAGGCCACCAGGAACAGCACGCCCCACCAGGTGGACAACAGCCCTCGGGGCACCAGAAACAGCAGCGCCAGGGCTGTCACTGCCAGGGCGGGCATGGCATAGTGTACCAGGCGCAGAATCCGCTGCCGGCAGGGAGTTACATCTTCTTCGGCAAAGTCCGGGTCGCACAGCACACAGCGGATGCGCGCCGTGGGGATGCCCCGCACAGGATAATACCGGCGCTGGGCACGGTATTCCACGCCGTCAATGGTGAAGTGGGGCGTCATGCTCTCCCGGGTAACGACCAGATTCAGCTTTTGCTCTTTGGCATAGGCAAACAGTGCATCGGTAAATTGGGCGGGGGTCGTCACCGGGGTGTCCGGCGTAAAGGTGAAACTGCGCCGATGCTCCGCCCGGGCCATGGCACGGTAATCCTGTACCCAGCCGTTGAACCAGCCACCGGCGGGGGCGGTCTGCATACGGGCCAGACAGGCGTCCACGTCCAAAGCGTCAGCCTCGATGCAGCCCTGTTCCAGATCGGTGCAGAATTGTATGGCGGATTCCAACGCCCGGGCCTGTTGCTGCAAACGCCGGGTCTGCTGCTGCGCCGCCCTGGGCAGGGGAACTGTGCCCTGCAGTACGGCCCGGATCTCCTCCACAGGCATATCCAGCATCCGCAGCACACGGATCAGCTTCAGGGTGCGGATGTCCTTTTCGGAATAGATGCGGTAATCGTTTTGGGGGTCCCGGTCCGGGTGCAGCAGTCCGGCCTGCTCATAGTAACGGATGTTCCGGCTGGAAATCCCGGACGCCTGGGAAGCCTGTTTGATATTCATGGATCTCCCTCCTTTTTTCTTCAGGGTACACCCTGCAGTCGCTGGAAGGTCAAGCCTTTTTTGAAAATAATCATACCATAGCCTATGGTTTTGTGCTATACTGTTCTTATATTTCAATAACAAAGAGGGAAAAACAATGTATCAGTTGGGAGACGACAAACTGGAAGTGCGGGAACTGCTGGTCAAAGCCTTTGCCAGTGCCTGGGAGCACAGTGACAAGCATGTGGACCGCGATACCTATATCAACAGCAGCATCAATGTGATCGATTCGCTGCAGGTGGGCCCGGAGATGATTTATGGCGAGGAAGGCCAGGGTCTGCTGGATGCGGAACTGGACCATCTGCCGGATCTGCTGCGTGCCGACGGCATGTGGGTGTACTACGAAGTCCCGGCCGAGAATTTCTTCATTCTGACCTGGATGGCCGATGCGGAGAAGGCGGAAGCCAAGGTGGCTTCTTTGCAGGGCGAGGAAGGCAGCCTGGCCTGCGTGGTGGATCTGAAGCAGGAGTGGCACCGGGAAGCGTGAGCCGGCCGGTCCATAGGAAAGATTAACTATTAAAAGTCAACCCCCAAAATGAATGGTGGTGGTGAAAAAAGAGACAGTTCAAAAAAGGCATAGCAAAGCTGAGGTCTTGACAGACCCCTGCTGGCTATTCAAGTAACTGCACTTAAGCTGCTGAGCAATATGGCTGTCTGGATTTCTCCATAGCAAAAATTAAACGTACCAATTTCTTAGCAGCGTGAGAGATGGCAATATTGTAGTGTTTTCCCTCCGCCCGCTTTTTGGCGAGATAATCAGCAAAAGCTGGGTCCCAGTGACAGACATACTTGGTTGCATTGTAAAGTGCGTAGCGTAAGTATCGAGAACCACGCTTTTCCATGTGCGGGTAGCAATTCTTGAGCTGTCCGGACTGGTAAGTGGAGGGAGACATCCCGGCATAAGCCAACAGCTTGTCCGGGGAGTCAAACCGGGTGAAGTCGCCGACCTCGGCCAGGATCATGGCTGCCATACGGAACCCCAACCCTGGGATGGTGGTAAGGGGAGAATGAAGCTCATCCATAATGGATTGGATTTGTTCTTCGATTTCGTCAATTTCACGATCCAGTTCACGTATGAGCCGGATAGTGTGCTGCAATTCAAGGGACTTGGCAGGCATCGGAGAAGCAATAGAGGTTCTGGCAGCCTCACGGATTTCAAGAGCCATGTCCCGTTTGTAGCGGCCTTTAGAGGCGGTTTCGAGCAGTGCTTTCAGTCTCGTTAAATGGACTGCGGCAATCTGTTTGGCGCCGGGGAACTCCCCCAGCAAGGCGTAGACAGAGGTAATGTGCAGAGAAGGAACCAGCTTTTCCAGTTCTGGGAACAGAATACAGACAAGCCGTGCAATGGAACTTTTCAGTTTGGTACGCTCTTTCACCTTATCAAAACGGTATCTGGTCAGTGACTTTAACTCCTCGTTGTGGTATGCTGTGTTCGTGTAGGGTTTGAGGCCCGCATCGGATAACAGCATAGAAGCAATTGTTCGCGCATCCACCCGGTCAGTCTTGGTTTTTCGCAGGCTGAGGCTCTTTCGGTAAAGATTTGTGCGCAAGGGGTTCAAGACATAGGTTGGGAGACCGTTGTTAAGGAGAAACCCGAGCAGATTGTAACTGTAATGTCCGGTAGCCTCAAGCCCTACTTTTATTTTGTCCTGCGGTGCGGTACAATCCTGGATTCGCTGCAACAGGCAGTGGAACCCATCCAAAGTATTGGGAATTGTGAACACATCTGCCAGAACTTCGCCATCGGAGTTGACGATGAAGCAATCGTGCTTATCTTTCGAGACATCGATGCCAACAGAAACCACCATAACAGATACCTCCAACGATAAATATGTGATGCTGCATCCACAGTGCACCTTACTTTTGTAGCCTTGTTCCACATAAACCGTCTGGCGGTATTTAACTGATTAACAAAATTGTAAGGGGCTGTGGTTGGAACCTTTCCTGAACCATCTTGTGGTAGGGGGTGTTCACCAATCCACAGCATCCCTTACAGTGTAGCACATAGCCCTTGGAGAGGGGCTCTAATAACTACTACTCTATAATACAAGGGGGGAACCGATGAAGCAGGAAACCATTCGTTTGCCGCGGGATGCCATGTGGTTGCTGCAGACGCTGCGCGGCGCCGGGTACAGTGCCTATGTGGTAGGCGGCTGTGTGCGTGATAGTCTGCTGGGCCGGCGGCCCGGGGACTGGGATATCTGTACATCGGCCCGCCCGGAACAGATGCGGCAGTTGTTTGCCGATCAGCAGCTGATTCTCACTGGCGAAAAGCATGGAACGGTGGGAGTCGTGCTGCACGGAACACCCTACGAGATCACTACCTATCGGCTGGATGGTACCTACCGTGACCACCGCCACCCGGACGAAGTGCGCTTTGTGGGGAACCTGACGGAAGATTTGGCCCGGCGGGATTTTACCATCAACGCCATGGCCTATGCCCCCGGCGAGGGTGTGATCGATCTGTACGGCGGCCGCAAGGATCTGGCGGCAGGCATCGTGCGCTGCGTGGGGGACCCGGCCTCTCGTTTTGCGGAGGATGCACTCCGGATTCTGCGGGCGCTGCGCTTTGCGGCGCGGCTGGGTTTTACCCTGGAGGAAACAACTGCCGCACAAGCGCTGGCAGCCCGGGACAGCCTGCAAACGGTCAGTGCCGAACGCATTTACGCCGAAGTGGACGGATTGCTGATGGCGCCCCATGCGGGCCGGACTCTGGCACAGTATGGCGCCATACTGGCCGGGGCTGTGCCGGAAGTGGGGGCTTGTATCGGCTGTACGCAGCCGGGGCGCTGGCACTGCTATGACGTGTGGCAGCATACGGCCGCGGCTGTCAGGGAACTGGACCTGCGCGGACAGGATACCCGGGGTGCCCGTGTGCTTTGCTGGGCTACGTTTTTACATGATATTGCCAAACCGCTGTGCCGCAGTGTCGGCCCGGACGGCGCGGCACACTTTAAGGGGCATAACCAGCGCGGGGCGGTGGTTGCCCGCACGATCCTGCGCCGGCTTAAGGCCCCCAGTTACCTGATCGAGGGCGCAGTGGGGCTCATCGCCATTCACGATGCGCCGCTGCCCACAGGGGATGCGGCGATTCTGAAATGTCTGAATCGCTATGGCGCCGTTTTTCTGCGGCGGTTGTGTGCCCTCAAATATGCCGATCTGGATGCCCACGCCCGCACGCCGGAGGTGGCTTGCCGCCGCCAGGACGTTACGGCGTTTGAAACCCGGATGATGGAACTTTCCAGGACGGGCTGCTACACGATACGGCAGTTGGCGGTCAATGGGGCCGATCTGATGGCAGACGGTCTGCCGGCAGGCCCCGCAGTGGGGCGTCTGCTGAATGCGCTGCTGGGGTCCGTTATGGAAGGGCGCGTCCCCAACGAGCGGGAAGCATTGCTGCAGGAGGCCAGACGCCTGCAGCGCGAACCATAAAACAGATGCAGGATACAGGGAGGTTTTTGCCATGATCCAGAATGAAGTATTGTCTGCCATTGCGGCGCGGCGCAGCTGCCGTGCCTATCTGCCGGAACAGATCAAACCGGAAGAACTGCAGGCTGTGGTTACGGCCGGCACCTGGGCGCCTACCGGTATGAACCGCCAAAGCCCGGTGATCGCGGCGGTGCAGGATCAAGCGACCCGCGACCGGCTTTCGGCCATCAATGCGTCCATTATGGGGCGTGATGGCGACCCGTTCTACGGCGCGCCCACCGTGCTGGTGGTCCTGGCGGACCGCAGCGTTCACACCTGTGTGGAGGATGGCTCCCTGGTGATGGGAGATTTGCTGCTGGCGGCATCCAGCGTCGGGCTGGGTTCCTGCTGGATTCACCGTGCCAAAGAAACTTTTGAAACCGAAGAGGGCAAGGAACTGCTGCGCAAGTGGGGCCTGGACCCGGAAAAATACCGTGGTGTGGGCAACTGCATCCTGGGCTACCCGGCCCCCGGCGGCATCAAACCGGCTGCTCCGCGCAAGGCTGATTATGTGGTGAATGTATGATCCTCGGAATCGGAATTGATCTGTGTGATGCCCACCGCATCGAAAAAAGCCTGGAAAAGACCTCTTTCTGTGAGTATGTCTATGCCCCGGCGGAGCGGACGCTTCTGGAGGGACTTTCCGGTAAGCGCCGTGCCGAAACGGCGGCGGCCAACTTTGCCGCCAAAGAGGCTTTCCTGAAGGCAGCGGGGACCGGGCTGGGGGGATTTGCCCTTAATGAACTGGCGCTGCTGCGGGCAGAAAACGGCGCTCCGTATTTTGAACTGCAGGGCCGGGCTGCGGCATGGGCTTCCCAGCGCGGTTTGACGGTGCACGTCAGCCTGACCCATGAGAACGGTCTGGCCAACGCCATTGTGGTGTTGGAAGAGCACCGCCCAAAAGGGGAGTGACCGATGGCTGCCAAAACACCTCGTGCCAGCAATCTGGAGTTGCTGCGCATCCTCTGTATGTTGCTCATTATTGGGGACCATCTCACCGGGCAGGGAGGCATCGCGGACTACGGTTCACTGCCGTCCTCCTTTGCCTTTTGCCTGATTGGCTGCGGTTCCCGCATCGCCTGCAGTGTCTTTGTCCTCATCGGCAGCTGGTTCCTCTGCGAGCAACCCTTCCGTACCCGGCGGCCCCTGTCGCTGTGGCTGTCGCTGTGGTTGTATACGGTGCCGGTCACACTTCTTTGCGCACTGGGGGGATTGCCGGTTTCCTTCGGTTCCCTGCGGTGGGCGGCTTTCCCGGCTTCCACCCGGCAGCTGTGGTTCATTTCGGACTATCTGGTACTGCTGATCTGTGCGCCGCTGCTGGACCGGATACTGCACGGCCTGCCCCGTTCGGCACACCGGGCACTGCTGCTGGTGCTGGCGGTACCGCTGATTGCATATCCTACCCTTTTTGGCGAGGATGGCATCGTCAGCGACCTGGCCTGGATGTTCCTGTATGAATATCTGCTGGCGGCCTATCTGCGCCGCTACCCGGATAACCGCCTGAGCCGTCTGCTGCGCCGCCGGGCGCTGGCGCTGTTGCTGGGCATCGGTTTGCCGCTGCTGAACACGGTGGCCCGAGCCTGGCTGGAATGGCAGGGTCAGACCGATGGCAAGGCGTTCCAGTACATTGCCTACTACCGCACCGGTCTGGGGGCGCTGCCCAATCTGTTGGCGGCGCTGGCGCTGTTTACCCTGTTTCAGAACCTGAACCTCGGCAGACGCCGCTGGATCAACGCGGTGGCGGGCACGACCCTGGGGGTGTATATCCTCCATCAGGTGCCGGCGTTCCGCGATTTTCTGTGGAACGGTATCTTTCAGGCCCAGGCCCACCATGGTTCGGTAGCGTATGCATTGTTTGTGGTCGTGGCTACCTTTGCGGGGTGTGCCCTTGTGGATGCTCTGCGCACCCGGTTGCTCATGGACCCGCTGCAGAACAGCCGCCCTTTCCGTATGATTTGCGAAAAAGGCGATGTGCTGGCGGCCAAAATCCAACGCTGTGATTAAAAAGACCTCCTCCCGCTTATACTAAGGGTATAAGACGAGAGGAGGTCTTTTCCATGGAAGTACACAGAGGGGAAGTGTTTTACGCCGATCTGAGCCCGGTGGTTGGCTCGGAGCAGGGGGGCGTCCGGCCGGTACTTATCATCCAGAATGAGATCGGGAACCGGCACAGCCCCACCGTCATTGCGGCGGCCATCACCAGCCGTCAGGACAAAAACCGCCTGCCCACCCATATCAGCGTGCGGGCGGACCGGTGCGGCCTTTCCAAGGACAGCATTGTGCTCACCG
This sequence comes from Candidatus Gemmiger excrementigallinarum, assembly GCA_019116445.1. GTDB lineage: Bacteria > Bacillota > Clostridia > Oscillospirales > Ruminococcaceae > Gemmiger > Gemmiger excrementigallinarum. The sequence continues at coordinate 5,070 of DXBP01000024.1, read as the reverse complement.
AGCAGATCCGCACCCTGGACAAACGCCGTCTGCGGGAGCGGGCCGGGCGTATCCCGCCCGATGATATGCGCCGTGTGGACGAGGCCCTGGGCGTTTCCATGGGACTGGAAAGTCAGAATACCCATGATGACGGCGGGTACTTTTGAGATGAAAAAATCCCTCTGGGATGTTGACCCGGAGGGATTGCTTTTTTGGAAAAACCAGCGGAAAAATCAGAACGCCACTTTCTTGGCGATGTAATCTTTCAGCTCGCTGATAGGCAGGCGGATCTGCTCCATGGTATCGCGGTCACGAACGGTGACGCAGTTGTCGGCTTCCACCTTGTCGTCGCCCACGGTCTGGAAGTCCACGGTGATGCACAGCGGGGTGCCGATCTCGTCCTGGCGGCGGTAGCGCTTGCCGATGGAACCGGCGTCGTCGTAATCCACCATAAAGTCTTTGGCCAGCTCGTTGCGGATCTCCATGGCCTTGTCGCCCAGCTTCTTGGAGAGGGGCAGCACGGCGCACTTGAAGGGCGCCAGGAACGGATGCAGATGCAGCACGGTGCGCACATCCTCTTTGCCCTTGGAATCCACCAGGTGCTCCTCGTCGTAGGCTTCGCACAGGAAGGCCAGAGCCACACGGTCGCAGCCCAGAGAAGGCTCAATGACGTAGGGGATGTAGTGCTCGTTGGTTTCGGGGTCGAAGTACTCCAGGCTCTTGCCGGAAGCCTCCTGGTGACGGCTCAGGTCGTAATTGGTACGGTCGGCAATGCCCCACAGCTCGCCCCAGTCGGTGAAGGGGAAGGCGTACTCGATGTCGGTGGTGGCACGGGAGTAGAAAGCCAGCTCGGCGGCCTCATGGTCACGCAGACGCAGGTTCTCTTCCTTGATGCCCAGGCTCAGCAGCCAGTTCTTGCAGTAGTCTTTCCAGTAGGCAAACCACTCCAGGTCGGTATCAGGCTTGCAGAAGAACTCGCACTCCATCTGCTCGAACTCGCGGGTACGGAAGGTGAAGTTGCCCGGGGTGATCTCATTGCGGAACGCTTTGCCCACCTGGCAGACGCCGAAGGGCAGCTTGCGGCGGGTGGTGCGCTGGATGTTGGCAAAGTTCACAAAGATGCCCTGGGCAGTTTCGGGACGCAGATAGCAGGTGGAGGAGGAATCCTCGGTCACGCCGATGGCGGTCTTGAACATCAGGTTGAATTTGCGGATGGGGGTGAAATCATGCTTGCCGCACACGGGGCAGACCACTTCCTCGTGGCTGGCGATGAAGGCGTCCATCTCGTCAAAGGTCATGGCGTCCACATCCACATTCTGGCCCTGCTCGCAGTCGGCGATCAGTTTATCGGCACGATGGCGGCTCTTGCAGGCGCGGCAGTCCAGCAGCGGGTCCGAGAAGCTGGCCACATGGCCGGTGGTCACCCAGGTCTGCGGGTTCATCAGGATGGCGGCATCCAGGCCCACGTTGTAGGGGCTTTCCTGCACGAACTTCTTCAACCAGGCTTTTTTGACGTTGTTTTTGAACTCAACGCCCAGGGGGCCGTAGTCCCAGCTGTTGGCCAGGCCGCCGTAGATCTCGCTGCCGGGGTAGATGAAACCGCGGTTTTTGCACAGGTTGACGATCATGTCCAGGGTCTTTTCACTGTTCTTCATTTGTTATACTCCTTCCGCATGGCTGGCTGCCACACAAAGTGATTTCCTGCGCCGCACCAATCGGGCGCAATACCGGTATTATAGCATAGGCAACAGGCGCGCACAAGCCGATTGCAAAAAATCTGCCTTGGGCTGTTACAGCAGCTGGCGGGCAATCTGACGCGCCAGATCGGGCAAAAGGGCGCGGTCCAGCTCAGCCTGGGAATTGAGCCGGGCCAGTTCGGCTTCCACGCGGGGGATTTTGTGCTTCGGGATGCCCAGACAGGCAAGTTCCGAGGAAGAAAGGGGGCTTTTTCCTTCCGGAACGCGCATGTGAAAAATTGCTAAAGGATTCAAACTCCATACAAATCTTGCCATCTTTTCGGTCTCCTCATGGGCAAAATACCAGAATTGTGGAAATCTTTTCTGCCATTATACCAAAAATTTCGGAAAAGTGTTTATTTCGCTGCAAAAAAATATTATAATTATAAGCAAAGTTGTACTAGAGCAGACCACGCCCGCGGGGCACGGTTATTTTTTTTGAGGTGACGACCCATGGTATATAATATGTTCGACCCGAAACTGCTGGAAGGCGTAAAAACCGTTCATTTTATCGGCTGCGGCGGTTCCGGCACCTATCCGCTGATCCAGATCCTGCACAGCCGGGGCTTTGCCATCACCGGTTCGGATGTGGAAGAAACCAAGAATACCGAGGCGGAGCGTGCGCTGGGCGTCAAGGTGATGATCGGTCACGACGCCGCCAATGTTGGCGATGCCGATCTGGTGGTGTACAGTGCGGCGATCCATGATGATAACCCGGAACTGCAGGCTGCCCGTGCCCGCGGTATCAAGGCCGTGGAACGCAGCGTGCTGCTGGGCTATGTCAGCCGTATGCATTCCCAGACGGTGGGTGTGGCCGGTACCCATGGCAAAACCACGACCACCGGCATGATCACTACCATGCTGGAACTGGCCGGACGGGACCCTGCCGCGGTCATCGGCGGCAAGCTGCCGCTCATCGACGGTTACGGCAAGGCCGGCAGCGGGCAGAGCGCCGTTATTGAGGCCTGCGAATACCATGAAACTTTCCTCAACCTGACCTGTGCGGTGGGCGTTATCCTGAACATCGATAACGATCACCTGGAATACTACGGCACGATGGGCAAGCTCAAACTGGCGTTCCAGAAGTTTGCGCTGCTGTCCCGCAACGTGGTATTCAATATGGATGACCACAATACCGTGGACGTCATGAACACCATTGACCGTCCCGTGCTGAGCTTCGGCATTTCGGAGGAAGCGCGTTTCCGTGCAGTGAACATTGCCGAGTATAAACCCGGCTTCTATGAGTTCGATGTCATCGAACTGGGCGAGTTCTTTGCACACATCCGCCTGGGCGTGCCGGGGTACCACAACATTTACAATGCGCTGGCCATGTGCTGCTGCGTCCGTCCGCTGGGCCTGAAGCCGGAGGATGCCGCCCGTGCGGCGGAGGCCTTCCATGGTACGGGCCGCCGCTTTGAGATCAAAGGCGAATGCAACGGTGCGGTGATCGTGGACGATTACGCCCATCATCCCACCGAGCTGGCTGCCACGATGAAGACGGCCAAGGGTCTGGGGTATCAGCGTGTGATCGCGGTGCATCAGCCGTTCACCTACAGCCGTACCAAGATGCTGATGGATGATTTCGCTGAGGTGCTGCGTCAGGCAGATCAGGTCGTGCTGCTGCCCATCATGGGCGGCCGGGAAGAGGATGACGGCACCGTCAAGGCGGAGCAGCTGGCAGCCAAGATCCCCGGCACCGTGGTGGTGGATGGCCTGGAAGGCGCTGCCGACTGGGTCAAGCAGAATGCAGGCAAGGGTGACCTTGTGGTCTGCATGAGCTGCGGCGATCTGTATAAAGCGGCCGACATGATGGTGGGCCGGTAATTCCACAGAAAAACAAAAGCAGGCTGCCCGCCGGGCAGCCTGCTTTTTCTTTGAATCTCTACACATTTGCCGTGAAATGGTGTATACTAAAAAACAAAATCAACAAAGGAGAACCAAACTATGAACCAGCACTATCTGCAGTTGTATGCTGATTTCGTCGTAAAGGTGGGCGTCAATGTGCGCCCGCGCCAGAATTTTATCGTTCGCTGCCCGGTCACGATGCCGGAGTTTGCCCATGCCTGCGTTCGCGCCGGTTATGAGGCGGGGGCCAAGCATGTGGTCGTTCGCTGGGAGGATGATAAGCTCACCCGCCTGAATATGGAACTGGCCAAGGAAGAGGACCTGTGCGAACTGAAACCCTACGAACTGCGCAGCTACCTTGATTATGCCGAGGACCCGGACGGATGCTGCACGCTGGCCATCCATGCCGAGGACCCCGAAGCGCTGGCCGGACTGGACGCAGCCAAAATCAACCGTGTCAATCTGGCACGCCGCACCTTCATGAAGTCCTGGCAGGAATATACCATGAACGACCGTGTTCAGTGGTGTGTGGTGGCGGTCCCGGCACCCGGCTGGGCGGCCAAGGTGTTCCCGGACCTGCCGGTGGACGAAGCCGTGGAAAAGCTGTGGGAGGTCATCTTTGATGTCTGCCGCGTTTCCACCGGGGACCCGGTCACGGCCTGGCGGGAGCATGTAGCCAAGACGGCGGCCCGGCGGGACCAGCTCAATGCCTGGGACCTGGACCGTGTGCACATCACCAGTGGCAACGGCACCGACCTGACGGTGGGTATTGCTCAGGATGCTACCTGGGAAGGCGCTTCCAGCAAGTCGGAGCGGGGGATTGAATTCATTGCCAACGTGCCTACCGAGGAAGTGTTTTGTGCACCGGACCGCAACCGTGTGGACGGTGTTGTCTATGGAACCAAACCCTATGTCTACAACGGCCAGCTCATTGAGGGCTGGCATGTGACCTTCAAGGACGGCCAGGTCATCGAGCACGGTGCCGAGAAGAACGCCAATTTACTGGCGGAACTGCTCTCCACCGACGAAAACGCCAACCGTATCGGCGAGATCGCACTGGTGCCGGCTTCCAGCCCCATTAACCGCAGCGGCGTGCTCTTCTTCAACACGCTGTTTGACGAAAACGCCGCCTGCCACATCGCCTTTGGCGCCGGCTATCCCACCAACATCCGCGGCGGTGCTTCCACGACCCGCGCGCAGCTGATGGAAAAGGGCCTCAACGATTCCGCCATTCATGAGGACGTGATGATCGGTGCCCCGGATACCCACGTGACCGGTGTGACCAAGTCCGGTGAAGAGGTTACCATCTTTACCAACGGCGAGTGGGCCTTCTGATTGCATAAAAGGATCAACCCCGGACGGATTGCCCGTCCGGGGTGTTTTTGTATAACGAAAACCACTCGCTAGGCGAGTGGTTCAAAAGAAGACTATAGTCGATGCTGCAGAAAGAAAAACTCCCTTTGCTATAATGGAAATGCGGTCTGCCAACTGCACAAGCCAAGCAAAGGGA
>DXBP01000023.1 GCA_019116445.1 Candidatus Gemmiger excrementigallinarum | reverse complement strand
TGCGAAAATTACTTGCGCAGACCCAGCTCAGCGATCAGGGCACGATAACGGTTGATGTCCTTCTTTTGCAGATAGGCCAGCAGATTGCGGCGGCGGCCGACCATCTTGAACAGGCCGCGGCGGCTGTGGTTGTCATGCTTGTTAGTCTTGAGATGCTCGGTCAGGTGGTTGATGCGCGCGGTGAGCAGCGCAACCTGGACCTCCGGAGAACCGGTGTCGCCCTCGTGCAGGGCGGCCTTCGCGATGATGGGCTGCTTTTCGATAGCAGATTTCTGGCTCATGATACATACCTCTTTCAAGTAATTATTTGCCGATGGCGCAGTACGGGGTAACTGCAGGTTTGAGGCATACGCCCCCTACCGGGCCACGGTAGCAGACAATAGTATATCACAAACGCGCCGCGATTACAAGGCCACGGCGCGCTGTTTTTTGCATTTATTTTACCGTCTGGGCTGCAAAATAGGCTTTGCTTTCCTCCGCGGCACGGCGGATCAGCGCAGAGAGTTCCTCCAACGTGCGGAACTTGCGGACCGGGCACAGGTACCGGTGAAATTCCAGCACCGGTGCGGTGCCGTACAAATCCCCCGCAAAATCCGGCACATAGGTTTCACAGGTAACCGCCGCATTGGCGCTGGCATCCACCGTAGGGCGGCGCCCGATGCCGGTGGCTGCGGGCCACCAGCGGTCCTGAATGCGGATGCGGGTGAGATAAACACCGGCACAGGGCTGCAGCGCGTCGGGGGGATAGTTCTGGTTCACGGTGGGGGTGCCCAGTCGGCTGGTCCCGATCCCTTTGCCGTGGGTCACAGGCCAGTCGATGGCATAGGGAGCCCCCAGCATGGCGTTGGCATCATCCAGACGGCCTTCCTCCAGCGCCGCCCGGATGCGGGTGGAAGAAACTGCCTGAGCACCATACTGGGCCATCGGCACGATATGCACCGAGATTCCCAGCGGCTCACACAGGGTATGCAGCATTTCCACATTGCCGGCCGCCCGCGCCCCGAAAGTAAAGTTGTTGCCGCAGAACACTGCCTTGGCACGGAAGCATTCCACCAGCACTTTCTGCACAAAATCCTCCGGGGAGAGTTCCCGGAACGCTTCAAAAGGCGGTTCCAGATACTGTTCAACGCCCAGACTTTGGATGCGGGCGTGTTTTTGCACCGGAGAAAGAATCCGGCCGCCTTTCAGCGTCTGATTGCCGGGCAGTTCAAAGGTGAAGGCTGCGGGTGCCAGGCCGTTTTCGGAGGCATAGCGAACAGCGCTGCCCAGCACCATCCGGTGGCCGCAGTGCACACCGTCAAAGTAGCCCAGTGCCACAGCGCAGCTTTTCGCGCCGGATACCGGGGTCATGGTATGGTAAATCTGCATCGGCCCTCAATTCCTTTCGCAAAAGAGTTTTTCCACGCGGAGCACACCGCCCTCCACCGCGGCCAGGCCCAAAAAGGCGCCGGTTTCATCATAGACCCGGTAACGGCCATCGGCCGCCGCATAATGGCTGGTGGGGCACCCGTTGAACAGATGCGCCCGGACACCCGGATTGACGGTCAGGGCTGGGAGCGGTGCAAAGACCGCTTCCACCGGCAGAATCCAGTCGTTGGTTTCCAGGGCGCCGCTCTGCGCCGCTTCCAGAATTTCCGGCAGCGTGTGGCACTGGTTGATGTCGAAGACTCCGGCCCGGGTGCGGCGCAGCGCAGCCAGCGTGGCAGGTACCCCCAGCGCGGTGCCGATGTCCTCGGCCAGAACGCGGATGTAGGTGCCCTTGGAGCAGGACACCCGCAGAGTATATTCATCCGGTGCCGGGTTCCCCAGGTACTCGATGCTGTACACCGTGATGGGCCGCGGGGTGCGTTCCACCGTCTGGCCCTTGCGCGCCGCCTTATACAGCGGCTGACCGTTGATTTTCACCGCACTGTACATGGGCGGCAGCTGCATCAGCGGGCCGGTAAAACGGGGCAGTACCTCGCGCAGTTCCTCCGCCCCCACGGTTACGGGAGCTGTTTCCAACACGGTGCCGGTCACGTCACCGGTATCGGTACGCATACCAAGGCGCAGCGTTGCTTCGTAGGTTTTATCGTGATCCAGCTGGCGATCGGCGGCAGAAGTTGCCTTGCCGATAAACACGGCGAGCACACCGGTCGCCATAGGGTCCAGTGTGCCCGAGTGCCCCAGCTTGCGTGTGCCCAATGCTCCGCGCAGCTTGGCCAGCACATCAAAACTGGTCCAGCCGGCGGGCTTATCCACGGGCAGAATGCCGTTTGGCGTTTGCATAGTGGGGAGTTCCTTTTCTGTTTGTTTGGTCAGGATTCAGTTTCCGCAGCATGCAGGGAATCGCTGCGGTCCAATTCCTTTTTTACTTCATCCAGGATGGCGTTCTTCGCGTTGTCCAGGTTGCCGCTGATCTCGCAGCCGGCCGCACGGGGATGTCCCCCGCCGCCCAGACGCCGGGCAATGTTGCAGGCGTTGGTATCGTGGCCGGTGCGCACGCTGATCTTGTAGCTGCCGTCCTTCTGCTGGCGCAGGGTCAGGCCCACTTCCACCCCTTCAATGGAGCGCGGCAGGCTGGTCAGGTCTTCCAGTTCGGCGCCCGCCACCCCGGCTGCCTGGATCTGGTCCCAGGTCAGGCAGATGAGGGCGCAGCGGTTATCGAAATAGAATTCCAGACTTTCCAGCGCCATGCGCTCGGCAGCCATCCGCGCATGGGAGCGGCACTCAAACAGGCGCTCGTTGAGATTCTCCACGTCGGCGCCCGCTTCGATCAAAGCCGCTGCCGCACGGTGGGTGGCAGCCGTGGTATTGGTAAAGCGGAAGCATCCGGTATCGGTGGCAATGCCGGTATACAGGCAGGCTGCAATATCCGGAGTAATTTCCACTCCCAATTCAGGGATCAGGGCGGTCAACAATTCTGCCGTGGCGGCGGCGTTGTCGTCCAGCATGGTTTCGTAGGCATACCCGTTGTTGGAGCCGTGGTGGTCGATGCACAGGTCCACGTGCGCTGCATACTGCGGCATATTGTTGCGATCTCCGAACAGCTGGATACCGGCCACATCGACAGCCACTACAAAGCGCGGCGTATAGCTGCCGTCAAACACCGTGATGGGCAAGAAGGCATACATAGCCGGGATGGGATCGCTGCACAGCACCGCAGCGGTTTTGCCCAACCGCTGCAGCGCCAGGCAAAGCGCCGCACCTGACCCGATGGTGTCACCGTCCGGGTTTTTATGGCATAGTATCAGGATCTCGTCCGCGCTCAGCAGGCGAGAGACAACGGTCTCATGATCCACGGATTGCGTCATACAGTTCCTCTTTTCTGCGGTGGTCGGCGGAACACCGCCCCCTGGCGGAGGGTGTTCCCTGCCCCGATCATTCGCTGTCGCTGTCGGCGTCGCCGTCTTGCGCGGCGGGCTCAGCTTCGGCTGCCAGTTCGCCCAGCAGCTTGTTGATGCGGGCGGCATAGGCAGCGCCCTCATCAGCCACGAACACAAAGCGCGGTGCTTTGCGGATATGCATACGGCGGCTGATTTCGGTACGGACATGGCCCGACGCCTTGTTCAGCGCCTTGACCACAGGCTCCGGCCCGCCTTCACGCCCCATCACGCTGATGTAGACCTTGGCCTGATCCAGGTCGGGGGTCACATCCAGCCGCGTGACCGTCAGAAAACCGCCGGTCACGCGCGGGTCCTTCATTTCGCCGATGATGGCGATGAGTTCCCGCTTCATATCCTGTGCCATACGGCCGTGATTTTTACTTGGCATGGTTTTCTATCCTCAGTTTGCAGCAGTCCGGCCGGCCGGACTTTGTACCGGCAGGCTTTTCTGCTTGGGGTAATATCAGTCGCGATACTCCTCGAGTTTGAAGCACTCGAAGATATCGCCCTCTTTGATGTCGGCGAACTTCTCCAGGGTAATGCCGCACTCGAAGCCTTCGGCCACTTCCTTGGCGTCATCCTTGAAACGCTTCAGGCTGGCGATAGCATCCTCGCAGATAACGATGCCGTCACGCACCAGACGCAGCTGGGCATCACGGGTGATCTTACCGTCGGTAACGCGGCAGCCGGCGACAGTGCCGACGCTGGAGATCTTATAGACCTGGCGGACCTGTGCTTCGCCCAGAGCGACTTCACGGATCTTGGGCGCCAGCATACCCTTCATAGCGTCGGAAACATCGTTGATGGCGTCATAGATCACGCGGTACATACGCATTTCCACACCGGTCTGCTCGGCTTCCGCCTTGGCAACCGCGTCGGGACGGACGTTGAAGCCGATGATGATGGCGTTGGAAGCGTCTGCCAGAGAAACGTCGGACTTGGAAATGGCACCGACGCCCGCATGGATGACACGGACGCGGACTTCCTCGTTGGAGATCTTCTCCAGGCTCTGCTTGACGGCCTCGGCAGAACCCTGCACGTCAGCCTTGACGACGATGGGCAGTTCCTTCATATCGTTGGCAGCCATCTGGTCGAAGAGGTTATCCAGGGTGACCTTGGTGTACGCGGCAAACTGGCGCTCCTTGGCCTCGGTCATACGCTTGTCGGCCAGTTCGCGGGCCAGCTTTTCGTCCTCGACGGCCTCGAACAGCTCGCCGGCTTCCGGCACTTCGGTCAGACCGGTGATCTCCACAGGCGTGGAAGGACCGGCCTCGGTGATCTCGCGGCCCTTGTCATCCCGCATGGTACGCACACGGCCCACGGCGGTGCCGGCGATCAGGCAGTCGCCCTTATGCAGGGTACCGTTCTGCACCAGCAGCGTAGCCACGGGGCCCTGGCCTTTGTCCAGACGGGCTTCCACCACGGCACCCTTGCCGCGGCGGTTGGGGTTGGCCTTCAGTTCCATGACTTCGGCTTCCAGCACGATACGCTCCAGCAGGTCGGAGATGCCCATGCCGGTCAGGGCCGACACCGGGATGCAGGCCACGTCGCCGCCCCAGTCCTCGGGCACGATCTCGTACTGGGTCAGCTGTTCCTTTACGCGCTCGGGGTTGGCGGTGGGTTTATCCATCTTGTTCACGGCCACGATCAGCTTGACGCCTGCAGCCTTGGCATGGTTGATGGACTCGATGGTCTGGGGCATGATGCCGTCGTCCGCGGCCACCACCAGCACGGCGATATCGGTCATGTTGGCACCACGGGCACGCATGGCGGTGAACGCCTCATGGCCCGGGGTATCCAGGAAGGTGATGATGCTGTCGCCGCTCTTGACCTGATAGGCACCGATGGCCTGGGTGATGCCGCCGGCTTCGCCCGCGGTCACGTTGGTCTTGCGGATAGCATCCAGGATGGAGGTCTTGCCGTGGTCGACGTGGCCCATGACCACCACGACCGGCGGACGCTCCACGAGGTCGGCGGCGTTATCCTCTTCCTGCACAAACAGACGCTCCTCGATGGAAACATGGACCTCATGCTCCACCTTGGCGTGGAATTCTTCGGCGATGAGGGCGGCGGTGTCGAAGTCGACGACATCGGACACGGCGTGCATCTCACCCATCTGCATGAACTTGGCCACGACCTTGGCAGCGGTCTGCTTCAGGCGGCTGGCCAGTTCGCCGACGGTGATCTCGTCGGGAATGGAGATCTTCAGCTGCGCATTGCGGGCCTTCTCCAGCTGGATGCGCTGCAGACGCTCGGCCTCGGTTTCACGACGGCGGCCAAACTGCTGGCCGCGGCGGTTGTTGCGGTTGTTGAACTTTTCCTTCTTGTTGGTGGGCTGGTTCTTACGCTTGTTGGGCATATTGCGGCTGTCGGCCAGGTCGTCGTAGCGGGCGTTGAACTTATCCACGTTCACGTCCACCGTGCGGGTATCCACAGACACCTGGGCACGGTTGACCTGCACCTGCTCGGTGGCGGCCACCGGCTTCTTGATGCCGGTATCGGCCGCCAGTTCCTGCAGGGTGACGCGCTTCTCGTTGCGCTTTTCCGCCGGCTTTTCGGGCTTGCGGTTCTCGCGCTTATTCTCCTGCTTTTTGGCCTCGGGTTTCTTGGCTTCCGGCTTCTTTTCAGCCTTGGGCTGGGGCTTGGGTTCCGTCTTGGCGCCACTGGCCAGGTAGGCGTCCAGGCTTTCCTCGGCATTTTCCCGGGTCAGCTTCTCCAGCAGGAAATCCAGTTCCTTCTCGCCAAAGGTGCCGCCGGTCTTGTAGGTTTCACCGGTAATGGGGGAAACCGTTTCGATGACCTTCTTGGCGGGCACGTCGAACTCCTTGGCAACATCAGCAATCTTGTATTTAAAATCCATAAAGTGTGGTCCTCCTCTGCATCAGGTAAGATGTTTTGCGCACAGCTGCGCAAGGTGTTCGTCCGTTATGCCGAACACAGCGGCAGGCTTGGGGGTGAGCATCGCCAGGTCGGCGGTGGTCAGCGGCATCTGTTCACAAGCCACGATTCCCTCACAGGCACTGCGCATATGGGTCACGGTGCGGTCGCTGGCGTCTGCGGCAAGCAGAACCAGCGCCACCTTACCGCGCAGGGCATTTTCCTGCACACGGTCGTAACCATGCAGCAGCTTACCAGCTTTGCGGCAAAGCCCCAGCGCGCCCAGCAACGGATGTTGGTCATTCGCCATGTTCTGCCGCCTCCTTTGCACTTTGTTCCGCGCATTGGATCTCCTCGGTCAGGCGATCGTAGATTTCCCCGGGGATGGGGACCTCAAACGTGCGCTCCAGCCGTTTGGCCTTACGTGCCTTTGCCAGGCATGCGGCGGACGGGCAAAGATACGCCCCCCGCCCCGGTGCCTTGCCGCGCAGATCAATGCTGATCTCGCCTTCCGGACTGCGCACAACGCGCACCAGTTCACGCTTGGGGCGCTGGGCATTACAGCCCACGCAACGGCGCACCGGGATCTTTTTTTGCTTTTGCTGCTGCAAGTAGCCGACCTCTTTTCCCTTGGAATCCGGGGCCAGGGCACCCGGGTCATTGTCTTTTGTGATTATTCCTCGTCCTCGCCGTAGTAACCGGATTCAGGGCGGATATCAATATTGTAACCGGTCAGGTGCGCGCACAGGCGTACATTCTGTCCCTTGTTGCCGATGGCCAGGCTCAGCTGGTGATCGGGCACCGTGACGCGGCAGCTCTTGGTTTCACCGGGGAGCAGTTCCACCTTGACCACCTTGGCCGGGGACAGCGCCGCCGAGATGAACTCAGTGATGTCCTCGCTCCAGCGGATGACGTCGATCTTCTCGCCGCCCAGTTCCTGCACGATCTTTTCCACACGGGCGCCGCGGGCACCGATGCAGGCGCCAACGGGGTCTACATCGGGGTTCTTGCTCCAGACGGCCAGCTTGGTGCGGGCGCCGGCTTCCCGGGCGATGGCTTTGATTTCCACGGTGCCGTCGTAGATTTCGGGCACTTCCAGTTCAAACATCCGCTTGACCAGGCCGGGATGGGTGCGGCTGATGGTCACGCGGGGACCGCGATCGGTGGCCAGCACATCCACCACGTAGACCTGCACGGTTTCGCCTTCATGGAAAGTTTCGCCGGGGACCTGCTCGTTGCGGGGCAGCACAGCGCTGCCGCCCTTGCCCAGATCCAGCACGATGTTGCCGCGCTCGGGGTCCACGGAAACCACGGTGGCGGTGATGAGCTCATGGGCGCGGGACTGCATCTCGCTGCACTGCAGGTTGCGCTCGCCTTCCCGCAGGCCCTGACGGATCACGTGCTTGGCGGTCTGCGCAGCAATGCGGCCGAATTCCTTGGTCTTCAGCTGGGTGACCATGCGCTGGCCCACCTTGTAGCTCTTGCGGACCTTCTGGGCATCCTCCAGGCTGACCTGGGTGTGGGGATTTTCCACTTCCTCCACGATGTCGCGCAGCAGGCTGGCGCGGAAGGCGCCGATCTGGGGATCGATGTCCACGACCACGTTATCGTCCTCGACCTCGTAGTCCTTTTTCACGGCAATCACGATGGCTGCCTTGATCTTGTCGATCAGGTAATCTGCCGGCAGGCCGCGCTCCTTTTCCAGAGCAGCCAGAGCATCAAAGAATTCGTTATTCGCAGTAGCCATTTTTACGGTTTCCTCCCAATATAGGTTTCAAGTTCGCACAGTATACAAGAATATCGGCCTCAGCCGAAGAGATCTTCATCATCGCACAGCTTTACATAGCCGGCCGACTTCACCGGGAAGGTGTAGGTTTCCTCCCCGTCGGTCAGGGTCACGTTGCCGTCGGCATCCAACCCCTGCAGAATGCCCGCCAGATCCCGGCGGCCCGCTTCATCAGGGCGAATCAGATGTGCCGCACACTTCTGACCGCGCAGGGCTTCATAGTGTTCGGGGCGGGTCAGGCGGCGGCCCAGACCGGGGCTGCCCACTTCCAGATAATAGCTCTGGTCGATGGGGTCGGCCTCATCCAGAATCGGGTCAATAGCGCGGGAGACCGCCTCACAGGTATCGGTATCCAGCGGTTCGTCCCGGTCGATCAGTACCCGCAGGAACCAGTCGGGACCTTCCTTTTCAAAACGGACATCCCACAGGCGCAGGCCCATGCCTTCCACCGTGGGGCGCACCAGCGTTTCGACCGTCTTGGCCGCTCCGCCGCTGTTCTGCTGTTTTGCCATGCAAACGCTCCTTAAAAATCTTCCCTATCATAAAAAGAAAGCGGACCTTGACGGCCCACTTTCCAATAAAATCATCATCGAACAGTAAAAATATACCACACCCCCGCACAAATTGCAACCCCCACCGCAGAAAAAGCCACCACAAAACAGCCTTCGCAGGACATTTTTTGTTTAAAAGGGTTCCATAAGATTGACAGCGGCATGATATCGTTATACAATATCATTAAACGATATCGTCATGCGAGGTGTTGCCGATGCCCAAACAGGCAATGGAAAATCTGACCGAATCCATGTTTTATGTTTTGATGGCCCTGCAGCAGGGCGATGCCTGCGGGGCGGAGATCACCGCCTATGCTGCACAGATCTCCGGCGGTGCTGTGCGGCTGGGCCCGGCCACCCTGTATACCCTGCTGGCCCGGTTTGAAAAAGAGGGATTTTTGACCGATGCCGGTTCTGTAGGCTGCAAACGGTACTACCGCCTGACCGCCGCCGGGAAAGCCGCCTATGAAGGCGAGCGTGCCCGTCTGCAGCGGTGTCTGGAGGATGCCGCCCAAGCCGAGATCACCGCCCCCGCCCGCCTGACGAAAGGAGTTGACCGGCATGAAACTGCTCAACCCGGAGATTGCTTACCGTCCGGTGCCCAGCCCGTGTTATGATGTGGAAGCCTGTGAAAGCTGGCTGTCCCACATGGCCGCCCAAGGGCTGTTTGTGGAGAAACTGGGCATCCGCTTGGCCCGGTTTCGCCGCGGCACCCCCTGTTCCGTACGCTATCGGCTGACCGCCGCCCGCCTGAAAGGCGGCTGGCTGGATGTCGTTCCGTCAGAGCCGCTCTCTACGGAGAAAGCGCTCTACGCCGAATCCGGCTGGTATTTTGTCTGTGCACAGCAGGAATTCTTTCTGTACGCCTGCGAAGACCCCTGTGCCCCCGAACCGCACACCGACCCTGCCGTGCAGGCCTTGAGCCTCAAGATGGCCCGGCGCTCCGCCTGGTGGGAGTTTTTCGGTGCGGTCATCGTTCTTGTGGCGCAGTTTGCATTGAATGGTCACGGCCGGGTGGTGCAGCTTCTTGTGGAAGCTCCGCTGCTTTCCATCTGCATCTACCTGTACTTTTTCGGAGCCTTGTTTCTGGCTTCCCGGGACCTGTACAACATCCTGAAGCTGAGCCGCCGCCTGCGCCAAGGCTATGCACCGGACCATCGGAAAGACTGGCGTACCGCCGCCCGGATTCATTGGATCGGGCAGGGAGTCACCATGGGGGCCCTTCTTCTGTTGATTTTGGGCGGTGTGTGCTTTCTGGCCCAGTCCGGCACCCGCCAGCCCCTGACAGAGTATCCGTCACCTCTCCCCTTTGCCACTTTGCAGGACCTGTCTGACGGAACGCTGGTCCGGGATGATTCGACCTTCAACACTTTGGAGGTGCGTCATTCCCTGCTGGCCCCCACCATACTGGACTATGAAGAAAGCGGCAAAATATTGCAAAACGGAAAAGTCGTACTGGACACATCGCTGACCGTCCGGTATTATGACACCCACTCCCCCTGGCTGGCACGACTTCTGGTGAACGATTTGCATGAAAACCAGTCCCTATTGGCCGATGAGCCGCAACCGCTGCCGGACCTGCCGGGAACGGATTCCGCCTATGGTTACAGCGGGAAGGAGGGCGTTTCCCGGCAGCTGATTCTGGTGCAGGGTAGCCGTGTCATGTCCGTGCTGTGGATCGATGCCGACGGCACCCAGAATTTTGACCGGCTGGCGCCACGTTTTGCGGAAGCCTTTGCCGCCGCCTGACAATAAATATCCCCCGGCAAAGCCGGGGGTTTTTCATAGACGGGTAAAACCCTGGAATACTAGCGCACGCGTCACGTCGCGTTGGTACGGTCTGCCAGCCGCGAAGGACTGTTACTTGCTGCCCGTAAA
>DXBP01000022.1 GCA_019116445.1 Candidatus Gemmiger excrementigallinarum | reverse complement strand
TCCACAAGTTTCAGTTTTGTTCAATTTTCAAGGTCCTGCTTCGCTGTTCGCATCTCGCGTGACAGCCTATTTATTATATCTCAGAAGTTTTTGTTTGTCAAGAACTTTTTTGAGATTTTTTTGAAGTTTTTTCAGGAGCCGAAGCTCTCGAAAAGCCCTCAAAGGCTGTTGTTATGCGGTTTTCAGCGGCTGTCGTGGTCGCTCTCGCGCCGGACAGCTTGACTATAATACCACCGGGAACCCACTTTGTCAACACCTTTTTTCAGATTTTTTGACAAATTTTTCGTTGCATTTCCTCATGCACGATACATCGTCGTTTCTCTCGATGGTAGGCGTATCATACCATATGCCTATATTTTCTGTCAATACAAAAGTCTCACTTTTGGTAACACGCACAATCCAAAAAGAAAAAAGCGTGCAATTTGACGAAGGTAGGTCCTTCCTGCACGCAAGTTTGTTGTGTTATAACGCCGGCAGACTTTCCCCCAGCAGTTCCGCCCGCATCCATTTCAGGATTTTTCGTTCCCGCCGGGAGACCTGTACCTGGGTGGTGCCCAATACCTTGGCCGTTTCGCTCTGGGTTCGGCCGCCGAAGAAGCGCAACCGGATCATCTGGCGATCCTCCGGAGCGAGTTTGTCCATAACTTCCTCCAGACCGATCCGATCCGACAAGCTTTCTTCCGGGGAATCCACCGGCACATCCCATTCCCGTTGTCCGTCCTCTTCGTCGGTAGGTGTCAGCGAAATAGCCGGCAGCGAAGCACGGATGGCAAGAGCGATCTGTTCCGGTGTGGTCTGCAAGATTTCTGCCAGTTGGGTCACGCCCGGTTCCTGGCCTGTCTTTTTCAGGCACCGTTCCCGCTCCGCGTTGATCTTTAGACTCAGTTCTTTCAAAGAACGGCTGACCTTGACCGTACCACCATCCCGGAACAACTTTTTGATCTCTCCCAGAATGACCGGCACGGCATAGGTAGAAAAACAAACGCCTCTTCCGGTATCAAACCCATCACAGGCTTTCACCAGACCCAGACATCCGGCGGCATACAGTTCTTCATATTCAATTCCCCGTCCTTTGAAACGTCCGGCGCAGGCGTGGACCAGCCCCAGGTTTTTCTCGATAAATTCCGCGCGCGGCAGAAGTTCAATGCTTTGTGCGGGCATAGCGGTTCCCCCTTTACTAAATATGTAAGGGTCACTCGCGTGCTTCCAGGCGTTTGGTCAGCGTGACACGGGTGCCTTTGCCCGGTGTGGAGGAAACCCGGACCTTGTCCATAAAACTTTGCATCACTGCAAACCCCAGCCCCGCCCGTTCGGAAGGGTCCCCGGTGGTATACATGGGTTCCATGGCCTTGGAAATATCGTCGATTCCAACGCCACGGTCGCTGATGGTGATGCGCACCAATCCCCCCTCATAGAGTCCGGCCGTCATTGTGATAGGTCCAATAGCATCCGGGTAGGCATGGACAATGCAGTTGGTAACAGCTTCAGACACCGCCGTTTTCAGGTCGGCCAGCTGCGGCACCGTAGGGTCCAGCTGTACCAGAAAGGCAGCCAGCGCCGCCCGGGCGAATCCCTCGTTGACAGAACGGCTTGCAAACGTGATCTTTATCTGATTGAGCATTTTCATGGTGATTTCCCCTCAGGCATATGTAATACGGGCCAGGTCCAGCATCCGGCGCACCGCGGGCGGAGGATTCTGTACCGTCAGACGTCCTCCCAGGGATGAAACGTGTCGATCCCGCCCCAAAATCAGTCCCACACCGGAAGAATCCATAAAGGTAACGCCGGAAAAATCCAGCGTAAGCAGTTCCGGCAGGCGATCATCCACCTGGGCGTCAATTTCGCGCCGGAGTGACTGTGCGGCATGATGGTCGATCTCGCCGCTGAGATAGGCAGCCAATGTACCGCTGCCCGGCACAAAACACACCTTCGCCATAAGGTTGTCCCCTTTTCATTCTCGGATTGGGCAGCACCGGAAAGTGCTGCTGTAAACAGGCAGCCAAATAAATAAGCCTGTATCTTTACGATACAGGCTTTACTGCAAATATTTTGTTGGAAGAGGGCGCTTCCGGATTATTTTTCCGCTTCCCGGAGCAGCCAGGGACGTGCTTCCGCTGCCAGATACAGCGAACCACAGACCACCACGCCCGCCAGATTGTTCTCCTCGGCATAACGCACAGCTGCACGCAGCGCTTCCGTCACACTGCCGGCCGCCTCTGCATCGGTATGGAACCGCGCTTCACGCTGGAGATCCTCGGCGCTGAGCGCCCGCGGGCAGTTGGGCGTGACGGTGTAGACTTTGGCAAAGCAGGGAGAGAGAATCTCCAGCATCTTTTTATAGTCTTTATCCGCCAGCATCCCCAGCACACCCACCAGGTTCTCTTCATATTTGGCTTTCTGCAGCGTTTCCGCCAGGGCGCGGGTGCCGTCGGGATTATGGCAGCCGTCCAGCAGCAGAAGCGGATGGCGGCGCAGTACCTCGATGCGGGCAGGCATCCGGGCCGCAGCCAGCCCCTGAAGAATGGCATCGTCGGAAATTTCATAGCCGTATTCCCGCCACAGCGCCAGGGCAATTTCCACCGCCATGGCCGCATGGTTGGCCTGGTGCGCCCCGGGGAATCCCAGGGACGCCTGGTATCCGCCGTAATCGATGCGGTTTTCCAACCGCTTGCCCGGCAGCTGACGGATATCCTCCCGTTCCGGGGTGATAATACTGGTATGTGCTTCGGCCGCCGCCGTCAGGATGGGGCCCATCGCTTCGACCGGCTGATCGGGATAGCAGACCACCGCGCAGCCTTCCTTGATGATGCCGGCTTTTTCGGCGGCAATTTTATCCAGGGTATCCCCCAGCAATTCCATGTGGTCATAACCGATCTTGGTGATCGCCGCCACCAGCGTATGGGGCACCACATTGGTGGCATCATACCGACCGCCAAGGCCGGTTTCCAGCACCACAAGGTCGCACTTTTCGCGGGCGAACCAAAGCAGCGCCAGCGCCGTGACTGCTTCAAACTGCACGGGGGCCTCCCCGCCCTCCTGCTGAATCGCCGCAATGGCTTCCAGTACTTTCTGGGTCAGGGACGCCAGTGTGCGCGGCGGGATCATCTCTCCGTCGATCTGAAAACGCTCCCGGAAATCCACCACATAGGGGCTGATGGTCAGACCGGTTTTATACCCGGCCGCCGTCAGGATGGAGGCCGTCATGGCAGCCAGGCTCCCCTTGCCGTTGGTGCCCGCAATGTGCACACATTGCAGGTCCTTTTCGGGATTTCCCAGATGGTCCAGCAGATTCTTCATCCGTTCCAGCCCCGGTTTGCCGCTGCCCAGGCGCGGCAGCCCATGCAGGGCTTCCATTGCTTGTTGGGTCGTCATTCCGCCTGTTCCTCCTCTTTTTCTTCCCAGTTTTCATCGGCGGGCATTTCATCATGGCCCAGCTGTGCTTCATGGGCCCGGTGTGCCGCACGGCGTGCCAGCCGCTCGTGTTCCTGTTCCATCTGTGCACGGCGCAGCTGTTCCCGTTCTTCCCGCAGAGCACGGTTCTCCCGTTTGATGCGGGCAAAGGCCATCACCACACGGACAATAAGCAGAATAATGAGCGCGACCAGCAGACCGGCCACGACCCCCAGCATATCGATCCAGACATCGGTGACCATGGAAGTTCGGTTGGGGATAAACAACTGGATGGTTTCATCCATCAGTGCGGTGCCCATACCGATCAGCAACGGCCAGCTCATGTGCCGCACAAAATGAGCGGTGTACACCCGCAGGCAGAGCA
This sequence comes from Candidatus Gemmiger excrementigallinarum, assembly GCA_019116445.1. GTDB lineage: Bacteria > Bacillota > Clostridia > Oscillospirales > Ruminococcaceae > Gemmiger > Gemmiger excrementigallinarum. The sequence goes on along the minus strand of DXBP01000022.1, from coordinate 15,659 downwards.
TCAAAAGAAATCCTTCCATGGCGAATTCCAGGAAGTGGGCAATTTTCCGGATCAGATGTTCCGACAGCGGCCCCAGATGGACCCGTCCCAGTGTTTCGTTCACTTTCATCATAACCGCCTGGCTGCGAAGGGAGGATTCCGCCCCCGTTTGCAGCGAATTGCGGAAAATATAGGCAATACAGGCCAGCAGCGCAATCGTGAAGATGACCCGGAAGGCAATCAGCCATGGATTTGTTTTTTGTGTTTGCATAGTTCTCCTTTTTTATAAATACAGCAGAATACTTCCTCTGTAACTGGATATTATAGCACCCCCCTGCCGTTACGGCAAGCCACCACGCCGAAAAACCCCGTTTTACAGCCGGGTCTTTGCAGGATTTGCACTTGACAACCGGGGACAGCTGCGGTAGGATACATATTATATAAATGCAATGAGAAAGAGTGCGCTTTGTTCCGCTTTTGCAGAGAGCCGGCGTCGGGTGCAAGTCCGGCAAAGCTGACAAAGCTGCTGTCACTTTTGAGCAGGCGCGGTGAACCGCAAGGCTAGCCGCGCACGGGGTTGCCTCCGTTATCCGGGCAGGCAGAAACATTTTCTGCCGCAAAGCGGCCTTTGCAAAAAGGCAACTTGGGTGGTACCGCGACCTGAAATGCTTCAGGCCGTCCCATGATCGTTCATGGGGCGGCCTTTTTTCTTTGCAAAAAGCAGCCCCGCAACACAGACCAGGAGGTTTTTTATGCCGAAAGAACTCGCCAAACAGTACGCGCCCCAGGGCGCCGAAGACCGCATCTACCAGAACTGGTGCGACAAAGGGTATTTCCATACCCAGATCGACCGCAGCAAAAAGCCCTTTACCATCGTGATGCCGCCGCCGAATGTTACCGGCCAGCTGCACATGGGCCACGCCATGGACGAAACCTGGCAGGATATTCTGACCCGCTACAAGCGGATGCAGGGATATGCCGCCCTGTGGGTACCGGGCACCGACCACGCTTCCATCGCCACCGAGGCAAAAGTTGTTGCCAAGATGCGGGAAGAGGGCCTGACCAAAGAGATGGTGGGCCGCGACGGCTTTTTGGAGCGCGCCTGGGACTGGAAAAACACCTACGGCAACCGCATCGTCAGCCAGCTGAAAAAGCTGGGCTGCTCCTGTGACTGGGAGCGGGAGCGCTTCACCATGGATGAAGGCTGCTCCGACGCCGTCAAGGAAGTGTTCGTCCGCCTGTATGACAAGGGGCTCATCTACCGGGGCAACCGCATGGTCAACTGGTGCCCCCACTGCAACACCTCCATTTCCGACGCTGAGGTGGAGTACGAGGCCAAGGAGGGCAGCTTCTGGCACCTGCTCTATAAGGTAAAGGAAACCGGCGAAACACTGGAACTGGCCACCACCCGCCCCGAAACCATGCTGGGCGATACCGCCGTGGCCATCAACCCCGAGGACCCGCGCTACGCTCATCTGCACGGCTGCCATGTGATCCTGCCGCTGCTGGACCGGGAAATCCCCATCGTCTGCGACGAACACGCCGACATGGAAAAGGGCACCGGCGTGGTGAAGATCACCCCCGCCCACGACCCCAACGACTTTGAGGTGGGCAAGCGCCACGACCTGCCCATGATCCGGGTACTGACCTACGACGGTCACATGACCGGCGCTGCCGATAAGGCCGCCGTGGATGCCGAGAAAGCCGCCGGCCGCGCAGCTGCCGACGAACCCGATGTGCTGGACTGCGGCAAGTACGCCGGCATGACCGCCCTAGAAGCCCGCAAGGCCATTCTGGCCGATCTGGAAGCCTGCGGCGCCTTGAAAGAAACCGAGAGCATCACCCACGATGTGGGCACCTGCTACCGCTGCCATTCGGTCATTGAACCCATGGTGTCCAAGCAGTGGTTCGTGAAGATGGAGCCCCTGGCCGGTCCGGCTATCGAGGCCGTGGAAAAGGGCGACATCAAGTTTGTGCCCGAGCGCTTCACCAAGAACTACATCAACTGGATGAAGGGCGGCCGCGACTGGTGCATCAGCCGTCAGCTGTGGTGGGGCCATCAGATCCCCGCCTGGTACTGCGACGACTGCGGCGAAACCGTGGTTGCCAAGGAAGCTCCCTCCGTCTGCCCCAAGTGCGGCGGTGCGCACCTGACCCAGGACCCCGACACCCTGGACACCTGGTTCAGCTCGGCTCTGTGGCCTTTCTCCACCTTGGGCTGGCCCAACGAGAACGCCGAAGATTACAACTACTTCTACCCCACCAACACGCTGGTCACCGGCTACGACATCATCGGGTTCTGGGTTTCCCGCATGATTTTCTCCGGCCTGGCGTACACCGGCAAGGCACCGTTCGACACCGTGCTGATCCACGGCATCGTCCGGGACAGCCAGGGCCGCAAGATGTCCAAGAGCCTGGGCAACGGCATCGACCCGTTGGAAGTCATCGAACAGTATGGTGCCGACGCTCTGCGCATGATGCTGATCGTGGGTTCCACTGCCGGCAACGATATGCGCTACAGCGACGAGAAAGTCACCGCCAGCCGCAACTTTGCCAACAAACTGTGGAACGCTGCCCGCTTTGTGCTGATGAACCTGCCGGAGGATTTCCAGCCGGGTATGCCGGAAGAATCTCTGCTGGACATGAGCGACAAGTGGGTGTTGTCTGAACTGGCCAAGGTAGCCGCCGAGGCCACCGCCAACCTGGACAAGTACGAACTGGGCCTGGCTGCCGAGAAGGTGGAGAACTTCATCTGGGAAGTGTACTGCGACTGGTATATCGAGATCTGCAAGTCCCGCCTGAACAGCGACGATGCCACCCAGGCCGACACCGCCCGCAAGGTGCTGGTTTACGTGCTGGACAAAGCGCTGAAGCTGCTGCATCCCTTCATGCCCTTCATTACCGAGGAGATTTACCAGGCCCTGCCCGGCAGCGAAGAAACCATTATGCTGCAGACCTGGCCCGGCAACCTGGAGATGCCTGTCTGGGAGGATGAGTGCGCCGACTTCGAGAAGCTGATGGACTACATCAAGGCCGTCCGCGCCATGCGCAGCGAGATGAACGTCCACCCCGCCAAAAAGACCACCATGGTCATTGAAACTTCCGCCCCCGCTGCCTTTGAAAAGGGCGGCGCCTACCTGGCCCGCTTTGCCTTTGCCACCGACGTGACACTGACCGCCAAGTATGACGGCACCACCGAAGGTATGGTGACGGTGGCCACCCCCGCCGCCAAGGGTTACATCCCCATGATGGAACTGATCGACCGGGAGAAGGAGCTGGCCCGCCTGAACAAAGAGCTGACCAAGGCCGAAAAAGAGATGGCCATGTTCCAGAACCAGCTGAACAACCCGAAATTCGTAGAGAAGGCCCCCGCCAAACTGGTGGAGGAGACCCGCGCCAAGCTGGCCGCCGCCCAGGAGAAGGCTGCCAAGATTCAGGAGTCCATCCAGGCGCTGGGCTGAACCTGCACTTTGCAAAGGAGCGATCTACCATGGAAGCAGGAATGACACGGGAACAGGCCTGGAGCCTGCTGCGGGAATACAACCAGGAACCGTTCCATCTGCAGCACGCACTGACGGTGGAAGCTGTCATGCGCTGGTATGCCAACGAGTTGGGCTACGGTGAGGACGCCGATTTCTGGGCGTTGTGCGGTCTTTTGCACGACGTGGACTTTGAGCGCTGGCCTGACCAGCACTGCGTCAAGGCCGCCGAACTTCTGCCCGCCGCCGGCGCCAGCAAGGCGCTGACCCATGCGGTGTGCAGCCACGGGTATGGCCTGTGCAGCGACGTGAAGCCGGAGCACGAAATGGAAAAGGTGCTGTTTGCCGCCGATGAACTCACCGGGCTCATTGGTGCCGCCGCTAAGATGCGCCCCAGCAAAAGCTGCACCGACATGGAACTGTCCAGCCTGAAAAAGAAGTTCAAGGATAAAAAGTTCGCCGCCGGCTGCTCCCGGGATGTGATCCGCCAGGGCGCCGAGCGCCTGGGCTGGGAGCTGGACACGCTGCTGGACCGCACCCTGCAGGCCATGCGCACCAGTGAGGCCGATATCCAGGCCGCTATGCAGACGCTGTAATTTCTTTTACCGTATACAACCGGGCGGTGCCCCCTGTGCAGGGGCACCGCCCGGTTTGTTTATCTTCTACGGATATTTTTGAAAATTCCCCGTTTGGCAGCCAGAAGTTTCGGTCCCAACCGACTGGTCATCAGCACTCCCAGCACTAACAGTCCGAAAGCCACTCCCTGCCCAAAACCCTCCACAGCGTTCCATAAAGGGCTTTCCCATTCCATGTACTGCAAAAGCGCCGAAAGTGCCAGCAGTGCTGTACCCAAACAAAGCAGCCGATTCAGGCGTCGGGTCAACATCTGCTTCTCCTTTTCCGTGTAGTCGGCAATTTTTTCCACCATTTTTTTTTCCATTGCTTTTTCCTCCTTTTCCGATGCTGTAGCCTCTTTTCGCTCCCCTTCCAGCAGTTCGTCCACCGTAACACCGTACAAGCGCCCCAGCTCGATGAGCAGGGTGAAATCCGGCATGGTCCGACCGGTTTCCCAACGGCTGACAGTACGGTGGTTCACTCCAAGCCGTTCCGCCAGCTGTTCCTGAGTCTTGCCACTGTCTGTGCGCAGCTGCTTTAAAAAAGCGCCAATTTTCTCCTGATTCATACCCTTTCATCTCCTTTAGTTTCCCGTATCTTACCACAAATACGTTCTCTACGCCACGACACAGAACGAGAATCGCGCCGCAGCGCACAAAAAGACCCCCGTGCCATAGGGCACGGGGGGTCACTCGTTCCAACACAAAAATCGCGAAAGGGTTAGTCCGGCCGGACGGCAGATTACTTGCCGGACTTCTTGGCAGCAGTCTTCTTAGCGGCAGGTTTCTTGGCAGGCGCCGGCTTTTTGGCAGCGGGCTTCACAGCCTCACTCACAGCCTTGACAGCTTCTTCCACAACGGGTTTGGCGGCCTTGACGGCTTCCTCCACCACGGGCTTCGCAGCCTTCACAGCCTCATCGGCGGCAGGCTTCACGGTTTCGGTCACAGCCTTGACGGTATCGTTCACAGCCTTGACAGCCTTCTTGGCGGCGGGCTTGGTGCTGGCCTTCTTGACGGCTTTCACCATCTCTTCGGCGGCATCGGCAGCAGCATCCACCACATTCTCGGCAACGGCGGTCAGTTCCGCCTTCGCCTTGGCGGCGCTGGCCTTGGCGCTGGCCTTCGGCTTGCGGGTCACTTCACTGATGGTCCAGTACTGGGTGGTACCGTTCTCGTCACGCCAGATCTGCAGGGCTGCACCGTTGTCGGTGTTCATGCCCACCACGTCCAGCAGCTTGCCGGCCAGGTTGGACTTGATTTTGACGGTGCCATCGTTGGAAGGCTCCACCACCCACAGCTGGCTGGACGCCGGGGCGCCCTCCCACTGATGGACGCGGGTGCCGTCGCTGACGCCGCCGCAGTCCAGGTCCAGCATTTTGCCGGTGAAGCGGTTCTGGATGCGGTAGACGCCGTCGCCTGCAGCAACAAAGTTCCACTGCTGCCATTCGGCATTCACATTGTCCCACAGCTGGATCTTGGCGCCGTTATCGATGTTATAATCAGCAACTTCCACGACCTTGCCGTTGGCAGCGCTGATGGTATAAAACTTACCGTCGGTAAGTACGGTCTGGGCAACTTTCTTTTTGGGTGCCATATCGGAATTCCTCCTAATACGTTGTGCGGCCTCACATATCGATTCTGTCCCTCGGGCCGCAAAAAGTTCCACAGCAAATTTGCGTGGCTACGTTCTCTATTATAGCCACTTTTTTCCAATCCGTCAACTTTTTGTCGCTGTTGCGGCATTTTGCACAAAAAAGCCGGAATGGCACAAAGCCATCCCGGCAATTTTGATTGATTCAGAGCAAAATTTTACCGTTCTTTTACGAGTTCTCGGCAAAATTGCCGGTGTACAGGCGATAATACCGGCCCTTCTGGGCGATCAGTTCATCGTGGGTACCGCGCTCGATGATGCGGCCCTGCTCCAGAACCATGATGCAGTCGGAGTTGCGCACCGTGGACAAACGGTGGGCAATGACAAAGGTGGTGCGGCCATACATCAGGCCGTCCATGCCATCCTGCACCAGTTTTTCGGTGCGGGTATCGATGGAGGAGGTAGCCTCGTCCAGGATCAGCACCGGAGGATCGGCCACAGCGGCACGGGCAATAGCCAACAGCTGACGCTGGCCCTGGCTCAGGTTGGTGCCGTCGCCGGTCAGCATGGTGTTGTACCCGTCAGGCAGATGCTTGATGAAGCCGTCTGCATTGGCCAGCTTGGCCGCTGCAATGCACTCTTCATCGGTGGCAGTCAGGCGGCCATAGCGGATGTTATCCATGACCGTGCCGGTAAACAGGTGGGTATCCTGCAGCACGATGCCCAGAGAGGAACGCAGTGCGTTCTTCTCGATGGAGGCAATGTCGTGTCCATCGTAGAGGATCTGGCCCTTCTGGATATCGTAGAAGCGGTTGATCAGGTTGGTGATCGTCGTCTTGCCGGCACCGGTGGAACCGACGAAAGCGATCTTCTGGCCCGGACGGCCATACAGGTTGATGTCGTGCAGAACGATCTTGCCCGGATCATAGCCGAAGTCCACGTCCTTGAACACGATATCGCCTTTGAGCTCGGTATAGGTGCTCTGGCCGTTGGCGTCGGTCTTTTTCCAGGCCCAGGTGCCGGTGGGCTGATCCGCCTCGGTGACGGTGTTGTCCGGCAGATACTTGGCATGGACCAGGGTAATGTCGCCCTCATTGACTTCCGGCTTTTCGTCCAGCAGCGCGAAGATACGCTGGCCGCCGGCCAATGCCATGACAACAGAGTTCAGCTGCATGGAGATCTGGGTGATGGGCTGGTTGAAGTTACGGGTCAGGACCAGGAAGCTGGCCAGCTTGCCCAGGGTCAGACCACCGAAGTTGTGGATGGCCAGGGCACCGCCGATGATGGCGCACAGCACATAACTCAGGTTGCCCAGCTGGCCGTTCACAGGCATAGCCACCAGAGAGAAGGCGTTGGCCTTGTCGGCACTGTGGAACAGTTCATCGTTCAGTTCATCAAAACGCTCGATGGCTGCTTCCTCGTGGCAGAACACCTTGACGACCTTCTGGCCGTTCATCATCTCTTCGATGTAGCCGTTGACGCGGCCCAGTTCCCGCTGCTGATCCACGAAGTATTTGCCGGAACGCCCGGTGAGGAACTTGGTGCACAGCAGCATGACACCAACCATGAGCAATGCAACCACAGTCAGAGCCGGGCTGAGGACCAGCATCGAGATCAGCACGCTGACCACGGTGATGCAGGTGTTGACCAGCTGAGGCAGACTCTGGCTGATCATCTGACGCAGGGTATCGGTATCGTTGGTGTAGATCGACATGATATCGCCATGGGCATGGGTGTCGAAATACTTGATGGGCAGCGTCTGCATGTGGGTGAACATCTCATCCCGCAGATTCTTCAGGGTGCCCTGGGTAATGCGGGCCATCATACGGTTCTGCAGGAAGATGGCCAGAATACCCACCGCGTAGAACAGCGCCACACGGGTAATGGCATGGATCAGACCAGTGAAGTCGCTGCTCTTTTCCAGCAGCATGGGGGTGATGTAGCCGTCGATCAGGGTCTGCATGAACAAGGTACCCTGTACCTGGGCAAAGACGCTGATGAAGATGCAGCACAGCACCGCAATGACCGGGAACTTATACAGGTGCATGACATAGGCAAGGATGCGCTTGAGGATCTTGCCGGGGTTTTCCACTTTGGGGCGCGGACCGCGGCCGCGGCCGGGGCCAACGTTCACAACTTTGGGTTGCTGTGCCATTACGCCTCGCCCCCTTTCTCGTCAAAGTCGCCGGAGCCTTTGGTCTGGCTGTTGTATACTTCCTGGTAGATGGCGTTATTCTTCAGCAGATTTTCCGGCGTGTCGAAACCGCTGATGCGGCCATTGTCCAGCACCAGCACATGGTCGGCATTCTCGACGCTGGAGATACGCTGGGCAATGATGAAGACCGTGGTACCGGGAATCTTCTCGGCAAAGCTGTGGCGGATCTTGGCGTCGGTGGCCGTATCCACCGCAGAGGTGGAGTCGTCCAGAATCAGGATCTTGGGCTTCTTCAACAACGCGCGGGCGATGCACAGACGCTGCTTCTGACCGCCGGACACGTTGCTGCCGCCCTGTTCGATGTAGGTTTCGTACTTATCGGGGAAGCGCTCGATGAACTCATCGGCGCAGGCCTGTTTGCAGGCTTCCTCGATTTCAGCATCGGTGGCGTTGGGGTTGCCCCAGCGCAGGTTCTCGGCAATGGTACCGCTGAACAGCTCGTTCTTCTGCAGCACCATGGCCACGCTGTTGCGCAGGGTTTCCAGGTCGTAATCGCGCACATCCACGCCGCCGACTTCGACGCTGCCCTCGGTCACATCGTACAGGCGGGGCAGCAGCTGCACCAGGCTGGACTTGGCCGAACCGGTGCCGCCGATGATACCGATGGTTTCACCGGATTTGATATCCAGATTGATGTTTTCCAGTGCCTTTTCGCCGTCTTTTTTGTAGGCAAAGCTGACATTGTTGAACTTGACGGCACCATCCTTGACTTCCATGACCGGGTTTTCCCCGTTGGCCAGGTCGGATTTTTCGTCCAGGACTTCGGCCACACGCTTGGCGGAAGCTGCAGACATGGTGATCATGACAAACACCATGGAGAGCATCATCAGGCTCATGAGGATGTTCATGCAGTAGCTCAGCATGCTCATCAGGTCACCGGTGGTGAAGCTGGTAGCACCGGAGAGCACAATGAGGCGTGCACCCAACCAGGAGATGATCAGAATGCAGCTGTACACGGACAAGGTCATCAGCGGTGCGTTCCAGGAGAGGATCAGTTCTGCACGCATCAGCAGCTGGCGCACATTTTCGCTGGCCTTACGGAATTTTTCACCTTCAAATTTTTCCCGCACATAGGCCTTGACGACGCGAATGGCGGAGACGTTCTCCTGCACGCTCTCGTTCAGGTCATCGTACTTGCGGAAGGCGCCGGTGAAGTATCTGGTCGCGCGGGTCATAATGAACATCAGCGCACAGCCCAGCAAAATGACCGCTACCAGGTACACACTGGCAAGTTCGGCGTTGATGGTAAACGACATGACCAGCGCCACGATCATGCTGGCAGGGGCACGGATGGCCATGCGCAGCATCATCTGGTAGGCGTTCTGGATGTTGGTCACGTCGGTGGTCATACGGGTGACCAGACCGGCCGTGGAGTACTTATCAATGTTGGCAAAGCTGAAGGTCTGGATGTTACGGAACATGCCACGGCGCAGATTGCGCGCAAAACCCGTTGCTGCATGGGAGCCGAACATGGCGCCCAGGATGCCTACCAGCAAACCGATCAGCGCGGCGACCAGCATTTTGGCGCCGACTGAATAGATGACGTCCATGTTGCCGGCGGTAACACCGTCATCCACGATGGTTGCCATCAGTTTGGGGATGATCATTTCCATGATCACTTCGCCGATCATACAAATCGGCGTAAGGATCGAGACCAGCCGTATGCCTCTGGTCTCACGTCCAAGTGTCTTGAACAAGATTGATTGCTCCTTTCTTTCCTTTACATACTGCCCTTCCCTGCCGGGAAAAAGCGGGCTTGCGCCCGCGTCAGCCGTTGTCAATGGTTCCCCCGTCCGGGGTGGACCGTGTTTCGCCTGCCATGACCTGTGCATTGGCCAGGACCTGTTCCAGCACCGCCCGGGCGACGGCCTGCCGCTCCGGTGCGACACCGCGCTGCAGTTCCCGCTCAAAATTGTCGATGCTGAGGCGGATGCGCTCATGGTAAGCCACCCCTTTGGGCGTGGCTACCAACCGCTTGAGGCGGGCGTCCTTTTCTACGGAACAGCGCGTGATGAATCCATCCTGTTCCATCGCCTGCAAGACCGCCGTCACGCTGGAACGCCGAATCTGCATCCAGTGTTCTACATCCTTTTGATAGACGTCACGGTTTTCCTTGTTGGCGCGCACAATTTCTCCCAGCAGCATACCCCGTACACCGGTGAGTTCCGGCGTTACGTCTGCCGCGATGCGGGTATCCATCGCGCGGCGGATCACGCGGAACGCCTGGCCCACCAGTGCGCCGAAATGCTCATCGCCGCAGCCGCCGGTCATGCAGCAAGGCTGTTGTGTCTTCGTGTTCGTCACCTGCCCCTTCTTTTTGTTAGTTATCAAACAGTTCACTTTCTAACTGTTTGATGACGTACCTAACCAGTATAACACGGCAATGCCAATTGTCAATAGAAAAGAACGTAAAAAAATCCGGCTTTTTCTGCCAAACAAAAAGCCGGGATACCTCCATAAAAAGGTATCCCGGCAGAAGATTTTTATTCGGGGGCTTTCATGCTTTCCACCATGGAGATCTTCTTCAGCATACGTCCCATCACAAGGTTCACCAATGTACTGAACAAAAGTGTAAGCGCAATCGCGTACACAAAACTCAGGGGTTGGATGTCGCGGCCAAACATGACCGCATCCACCTCTACCGTAACGATGATGAACCGGTGCAGCGCGATGCCGCCGAACACACCGAACAAAGTGCCGATCAGTGTCAGGGTCACGCTCTCGCGGTTGACGTAGGCAAACACCTCGCGGTCATAGAAGCCCAGCACCTTGATGGTGGCAATTTCCTTGATGCGCTCGGCAATGTTGATGTTGGAAAGATTGTACAGCACCACAAAGGCCAGGCAGGCGGCACACACAATGATCAGCACCACCACAGCATCGATGGAGTTGAGCATATTCAGCACCTGGGTCACACTGTCCCTGGTGAAAGTCAGGCTGGCCACATCATCCATCTCCAGCAGTGTGGAGGAAATCGCATCGTGGGCCGCATCGCTGTTATCAGTCATTCTGCTGATGACCGCATTGTAGCTGACGGGCTGACCAAAGCCCTCCGCATAGGTGGCAGCGCTCATATACACGTAGTTGCTTACATAGTGCTCGCAGACGCCTGTGACTGTGAAGGTGCCCGTTTCGCCGTCGCCGTTCTCCAGTGTGACGGTATCCCCTGCCTTGACATTCAACAGCTTGGCCAGTTTTTCCGTCAGGACTACGCCCTCCTCTTCCAGGGGGGTGGGCGTACCGCTGACACGCTCGTGAAGGTCAAGGAAGTCCGCGAACTGTTCCACATCCTGGGGGATCATCAGGTAAACATCCGCTTCGCCATCGGCAATGGGCTGGCGGGTGGTTTCCACGGATACCGTCAGCGACTCATCGAAGGCATCACTCTGGAAGAGGTACTCATACACATCGCCCTGTTCCAGGGCTTCCTCCTTGGTGACGACGGTCATGAGGTCATAGTGGGAAATCTCACCAAATTGCTTGGTGATGATGGCATTGAGGGAATCCGAGATGCCAAAACCCGATACCAGCAGCGACATACAGCCCGCCACGCCGATAACGGTCATCCAGAAGCGCTTTTTATAGCGCAGCAGGTTGCGGCAGGTAACCTTCCAGGTAAAGGGGAAGCGCCGCCACAGGGGGGTGATGCGTTCCAGAAGGATCCGTTTGCCGGCTTTGGGGGCCCGGGGCAGCATCAGCGTTGCGGGTACCTCCCGCAGCGAGGCGCGGCAGGCCAGCGCCGTGACCCCTACCGAAAGCGCCGTCAGCGTTCCGCCTGCAAAGACGGCCTGCAGCGCACGCCACGGGGTATAGATCGCAGGCATATAGTACATCATGGCGTAGGCCGACCAGATGATAGACGGGAAAACCCGGAAACCGATGGTCAGACCCACCGCCGTACCACAGACGGCCGCCGCGAAGGAGTACCACAGATATTTCTGCATGATCTCACCGCGGGTGTATCCCAGGGCTTTGAGCGTACCGATCTGCAGGCGTTCTTCTTCCACCATGCGGGTCATGGTGGTGGAAACCACCAGTGCCGCCACCAGGAAGAAAAATACCGGGAAGATGGTGGTAATGGCCGTCAGCTTATCCACGTTGCCGGTAAAGGATGCATAGCTGACATTGTTGCCGCGATCCCAGACATACCATTCCGGCATCTCGATGTCGTCCAGTTCTTTCTGTCCGTCCTCGATCTCGGCACGGGCGTCGGCCAATTCCTGTTCTGCCTCCGCTTTGGCATCCTCGTATTCGATCTCGCCGTCCCGGAGTTTCTGCGCATTCTCGGCAATGGTTGCCCGGGCATCGTCCAGTTCGGCGCGGGCGTCAGCCAGTTCTGCCTTGGCATCATTGATCTGGCGGCGGGCATCCTCCAGTTCCAGCTGCTTGTCGGTCAGGGTGGCCCAGCCTTCCGTCAGCTGTGCCCGGCCATCAGCCAGTTCTTTCTTGCCGGCTTCGTACTCGGCCACACCGTCGTTATACTCTTTCCAGCCTTCATCCAGCTGCTTCTTGGCGCTTTCCAGCTGGGGAACACTGGCTTCCAGCTGTTGGCGACCTGCCGCCAGTTTCTGTTTGTTGGCTTCATATTCCGCCCAGCCGGCATCCAGTGCGCGGCGGCCGGTCACCATCAGGGCAAATCCACTGACGGCATCTCCCATGGTTTCTTTTTCCAGCGCCAGCCCTTCCAGACCACCGTCCACCAACTGTCCGAAGAGCACCACCTCCATGGGCTGTTCTTCCTGCCGCCGGACCCACTCCTGGGCCTCTGTCAGCGTTTTTTCCATATCGGAGCGGTCAGCCTGCACGATCGCCGTCAGCTGGGCAATCAATTCCGCCATCTGTTCCGGTGTGGACTGTGTTCCCGTCGGGGCGTCCTGTCCGTCGGTCAACGGGGCCTTGGATTTGGAAGCAAGTTCCGTGCGTTCGGTGTTCTCCTGCGGCTGCGTCAGAACATTGGGTGCAGCATCGGCAAGGTCTGTTGCTTCCGATTCCGTCCGGAGAACCGTTTCGTCGGAAACCTCGGGTTCCTCTTCGGAAGGAAGTGTCGTCGCGGCAGGTTCCTCCTCTGTCTGCGAGCCGTCCTCGTCCGTAGCAGCGGCTTCTTCCCCTTCTTCCGGGGGAAGGACCGTTTCGGTGGATTCTTCTTCCGCCTGTTCCGGCGGCGTCACGGAGGGCTCCGTTTCCTCCCCTTCCGCTGCCGGCGTTTCTTCTGCCGCTTCTTCCGGGGCGGCGGCTTCCGTTTCCGCTGCGGTCAGCGATTCCGGCGTTTCCACGTCCTCTGTTTCCTCAGGGGTTGTTCCTTCTCCCTCGCCCTGTCCCGGGGGCAGCGCCGTCAGAGCATCCAGCATCTGCTGTGCGTTTTTCTGTACTTCACGGGCTGCCGAAGTCAGACCAACTTCTTCGGCCGTCAGATGATAAGACTGCAAATAGACATCCAGAACATCCAGCAGTTCATCATAACTCTGCGGGGCATCATAGCCATTCTGACCCAGCCAATCCACAAAGTTCTGAATATCCTGTGCTGTCACCGTGACCGGCAGTTCCGGGTTGCTTTCCTGGAGTTTTGCCGTGATTTCCGCGGCCATCTCTTCCAGTCCCGCCGCATACTCGGCTTCTTGCTGGTCCAGAAGGGTTTTGCCGTCCGCCAGCTGTTGTTCGCCGTCCTCAATCTGCGCCAGGGCATCCTGATATTGTTTCAGCCCGGCTTCGTATTCTGCCTGGCCGTCTTCCAGCTTCTTGCGGGCCTCAGCCAACTTCGGCTCGTTGGCAGCCAGTTCGCCTTCTCCTTCTTCCACCTTGGCCTGGTTATCCAGCAATTCCTGGCGGCCTTCCTCCAACTGCACTGCACCGTCATTGACCTTGGCTTCATTATCGGCCAGTTCCTGCACACCGTCGGCGTATTCCCGCTCGCCGTCCAGGTATTCCTGTTCACCGTCGGCCAGTTCTTGCCGTCCATCCTCCAGTTCCTGGGCTGCATCCGCCAATTCCTGCTGTGCTTCGGCTTCGGCATCGTAGTATTCCGCCCAGGCATCATCGATCTCAGCCTGCGCCTCGGAGCGGATCTCCTCATACCGCGCCTGGCAGCGGGCATCCTGGATGGCCTCCACGTTGTCCTGCACCGCTTCCACAGTAGCGTCATAGGCATCCGCCATACTATCCTGTGCCAGAGCACCTTCCGCCGTCACATAAATTTCCGTATAGGTTTCGTAGGCAAAATCTTCCGGCAGCAGGTACATGACCAGTTCTACCGTGCCGTTGCCGACACTGGCAGGTTCCCGCTCAAAGCTGAAATAGTTGGTGTTATGTACAATTCCGACTACAGTATACTCCGTGCAGGACAGTTTGGTGTCCAGTTCTTCGTTGTCGCTGTCGCTGACGGTCAGCGTGGTACCAATGGGATAGCTCCCGCCCGTCAGGCTGGCACTGGCTTCCACAACACATTCCCCGGAGGTTTCCGGCATACGGCCTTCGGCCAGTGTCAGTTTGTTGATGGCGTCATCACTGTCCGGCGGCAGGCTGTGCAGCCGGGACACCACCACATCGTCCCCTGCTTCCACCAGCAGATCGGCCGAATATGCAGGCTGCACCGTCTGGATGCCATCCACCTGGCGCAGGGCTTCTACATCGTCGTCGGTCAGACCCATTGTCGATACCACGCGCAGGTCATAGAAGTTTCCGTCATCCAGATACTGCTCCATCGACTCCTTCATGTCGATGGGCGTAGCGTTCAGACCCGCCAAAAAACCGACGCCGAGGGCAACAATGGAAAAAATTGCCACAAAGCGGCTGCGTGCACTTTTAAAGGTACGCAGAATATTTTTTCGGTAGGTTCGCGTCATTTACCATTCGATCCTTTCCACGGGAGTGGGATGGAGATTGATCGTTTCTTCGATCACACGACCACTGTTGATCCGGATCACCCGGTCAGCCATGGCTGCCAGCGCACTGTTGTGGGTGATTACGATCACTGTGCGGCCTTTCTGGCGGCAGGTGTCCTGCAAAAGGGCCAGCACCTGTTTGCCGGTTTTGTAGTCCAACGCACCGGTCGGTTCGTCGCACAACAAAATTTTGGGATTTTTGGCGATCGCCCGCGCAATGGATACACGCTGCTGCTCACCACCCGAAAGCTGTGCCGGGAAGTTATTTCGCCGCTCCGACAATCCCACTTCCTCCAGCACGGTATCGGCATCCAACGGGTCCCGGCAGATTTCCGCCGCCAGTTCCACATTTTCCCGGGCCGTCAGATTCTGGACCAGGTTGTAAAACTGAAATACAAAGCCCACATCATACCGGCGGTAGGTCGTCAACCGCTTCTGGCTGAAGTTGCTGACCCGTTCCCCATCCAGCAGGATCGTTCCCTCATCGCAGGTATCCATACCGCCCAGCATATTGAGCACCGTGGTTTTGCCCGCTCCCGAAGGGCCGAGAATGACGCAGAATTCCCCTTTCTCGATGGAAAAACTCACGTGATCCGATGCGGCAATACGGGTATCGCCCATCTGATAATATTTGCAGACATTGTCGAACACGACAAAGGGCTGGTGCCCGGTTTCTGTGTTGGCCATATCTTGATCTCCTGTATTTTATACACTTTATATAGTGCCATTATACCAGAAAACGCCTGTAAATTCCCGTACATTTTTTGAACATTATTCGGGTCGGGAGAAACTAACCTTCAAGTGTCGGGCGTTCGAGACCAAATTTAGTCGGAAAAGATAAAGCCACTACCGATGCTCTTTTAAATCCTGTACACTGGAAAGTGCCAACAACCCAGTGGAAAG
>DXBP01000021.1 GCA_019116445.1 Candidatus Gemmiger excrementigallinarum | reverse complement strand
GCGGTATCTGCGTGTCCCAGCAGGTCGGCTGCTACCTGCTTGCTGGTGCCATGTTCCAGCAGATAGGTGGCGAAGAAATGCCGCATGGTGTGCAGGTGGTATTCCTCGGGAAAACCGTTCCGGTCATACAGCCGCCGCAGATGGTGACTGAAAGTATTGGGGTGTACTGGCTTGCCTTTTCGCTGGAAAATCAACCCGTTCCAGTCGGCCCCGTTGTTTTCCAGGGCCTGCTCAGTGAACAGTTCTCCCAGATCGTCGAAGACGATCTGAGGCATGACCACGATGCGGGTGCGGTGATTCTTAGTGTCGCTTTCCAGCACGCCCTGCCCCACCACAGTGCTGCGGGAATGCTGAATTTTCACCTGATTGCCGCCGTGCAGGTCGCTCCACCGAAGGGCGCACAGCTCACCGCGGCGCAGGCCAGTGGAGAGGGCCATCAGGTAGTACACCCTATAAAGCAGCGGCTCCTGCAAAATGCACTGCAGGAGCTTTTGCATCTCCCATTGTTGGGGAATACGCTGCTGTACCTTTTCCACCCGGACTTTTTCCACCCGGTGGGCGGGATTATAGAGCAGGATGTCATTTTTCGCGGCGTCCTGCAGCACAGCGGAAACGGCATCCAGATATTTATGTACGGTGTTTTCACTCAGAGGCTTACCGCCTCGCCCGGGCCGCTTGCGCAGCTCCTCTGCAAATTCCTCCAGGACCATGGGCCGGATTTTGCAGAGCGGCAAACCGCCAATGGTTGGGTATGCTACCTCCAGCATTTTTCGGTAACCGGCCAGTGTGCTGGCTTTGTATCGCTTGGCTACCCGGTCCAGCCAATGCTCCGCATAGGTTTCAAACTTGGTGTTTTCGCTTTCGTCGATGCCTGTACGGAATCGTTTTTCCAGTCGCTCAGCCTCTGCATAGACATATTGTTTGATACCGCGCTTTGGAATTTCCTTGGGAACATCAATGGTGCGTGCCTGCATCCGTTTTTTCCCTGTTGTGGTGTATCCATTACAAACTGTAATTTTATATTTTCTTTCTCCGCGTTGTTGAATATAAGCCATGTGCATTCCTCCTGCATTATGACACCTGTGACGATAATGACGGTGATGACGGTTGTGACGAAACATCCGGTATTTCAAATCCCGTGTCAGAAGCGTCACAACCGTCATTCTCGTCATGCGGACGGCAGCAAAGCTGCAGAAGCCGCTGTTTGCTGGTACGCCGGGTACTCAGCAAAATACCATACCTTGCCAGCTCCTCTTCATGGCTCTGCAGGTATCGGGACAGCTGGGCAGGCCCCCATAAGCTTCCCTCATTTTCCAACTTAGCCGCCAGTTCGGTGGCAGTACCGGAAAACGGCTTGTCGGCCAACAAACGCTGCAGAGCGGGCAGGAGTTGAAGCATCTGCAGCTGCTCCGGTGAGCAGCCTCGGCTCCAGCGGCAGTCGGAAAAGTCCAGCGTCAGTTCCATATCTTCGATATCCCGTCCGGTGGCTGACATCGTAGCCGTCCCTTCCTGGCGTTTTTGGCGGTCGAGAACGATTGATCCGTCGGCGGCACCGTTCAGCCCGTTCGTTCCCGATAGCTGCTTGAAAGGATCCTTGTCCTCCTGCTTGCGCAGATGGTGTACAACCACCATACAGATATCGTTCCGGTCGGCCACCGCTTTCAAAGCAGAGGCATCCCGGTAGTCGATGCTGTAGGAGGGGCTGGCACCGGTTGCCTCCCGGATTTTTTGCAGCGTGTCAATGATGACCAGCTTGATGGCCGGGTGTTCAGCCAGCATCTGATCCAGTTGCTGTTCCAGCCCATGCCCAATCAAGTGCGCGTGGCTGCAAAGGTGCAGACCGGCGGGAGCTTCCTCGGTCAGTCGCAATGCGCGGATATGCAGCCGCCGAGGGCCGTCCTCCAAAGAGATGTAAAGAACTTCGTTCCGCTTGGTCTTGAACCCCAGAAAGGGCTCTCCACGGCAGACGGCCAGGCAGAGCTGCAGTGCCAGCCAGCTTTTTCCCACTTTTGGCGAACCGCCCAGAAAGTACAGGCCTGGTGCCAGCAGATCTTCCACCACCCAAGGGATGGGTTCGATAGGCTGTTTGTAGAGTTCCTGGAGCGTATAGGTATTGAGTTCATTCAACATAGGACATTTCCTTTCTTGAAAAACAAAAAAAGCACCCGGTGCCTTCGACATTTCTGTCAAAGGCACCGGGTGCTTTGTATGTGTGATAGATTGAAAAAAGGGTACACTTTCCCCCTGTATCTTTTCAAAAATCAAAAAACACGCGCCAATATGCGCTTTAATAAAAATCACTTGCGCAAGCAAGTTTTCTATTCAATAAAAGAAAAGTGTCAGTCCTGTTTGCCGCTCGCCCCCGGACTGGAGGAACACGATCGGCAGGGCGCCACCGCCCGTTCACTTGCCAACATTGGAGGTCTAAGGATTGCAACCTGAAACGTGCAGCCCCATCTGACGTGTGGGGAAACCTGTGTATCATTGTCACCACTCGAAAGGTCCTGGCGGAGAAATCCCGGTGGCTGATGGGATTTCCCTTGGATCGTTGTGGAATCGCTCCGGCCATAGCGGCCATCCTGGCGCCAACATCTCTCGCTCTCTTTCCGTGGAACGTACCGATCGTGCTGGTTATTCAATTTTCAAGGTCCCGAAATTACTTTTTACTATACACGGCAAATATGAAATTTTCTGCGTTGGCTTTACGCAAAATTTTGGCTTTTTCTATGAATCAACGACTCTGCTCCCGAAGGCGTTCCCGTTTGCGAAGTTTTTGGAGAGAAAAATCCAGGATTCGTTCTTTTCTCGCACGGAGCATGGTTCTGTAGAAATTCCTTTGCAGCTCCGATAGGAACGGGGTCGTTTCAATCAGACCATAAATTTGGTTCATATTGATTCTGGGAACGATTCGCTTCAAGGCTTTGTTGCAGTCCGGATTTTTCAGGGAGGAAATGAACTTGAAATATTGGATTTTCTGGCCGTTTTCTTTGATACCCGAAAGAGGTCTTTCAAAGATACGTAATTCCAACTCTGCAGGATCTTCCAATGTTCTTTTCATGATCTCTTCGTCTGCTTGTGGAAACAGACAGCTTCCACAGTCGTAAACCGGCGCAAGCGATATTTCGTCGGTTCTGCTGTCGTACAGAAATCCCCAGTTACCATTATGTCTGTCCCAGTTGCCAATGAGGGCATCGACAATAAACATATCCCAGAACCGATCCTTGAGTTGTTGGGGGTCCATTGCGCGCTGTTCTTCTAAGGTCTTGATAATATCGCTGAGCTCTGTGCCGTAGCCGTTATGGACAGAGTCGATAATCGTATTTTTCAGGGAGGCAAAATCCTGCAATACAAGGCCGCCCGAGGTAAAGTCCTTACAGGCAACGACAATTTTTTCTTTTCCGTTTTTGGTATACGTTCCCAGTAATGTTTCCTGTACGGGAATACCGACGATTGCAAAAATATGGGAACCAAGATATTCTGAGATACACCCATTGGCATAGCTCATGTTTTTATTGATGGAAGGTGCGGCAGGAAACTTTAACATATACAGTTCGTTGTTGTATAGCACGGAAATTTTGCTGCCATTTGCACCTGCATACGTCTTGTTCCGTACAGGTAGGTTTGTAAAATCAATCACAGGTCAATCACCTCGTTTCATCCTTAAATACTTTTCACGCAGATACCAAGCCTGTTCCGAAGAGATTTCCTGTTCCACCTCCGCCGAATTGATATCCGCATTCAGTTCGCTCCAATTCAGATCCCAATGGTAATCCTTCTTTCCATTGTCCACAAGTTTCCAGGAAGCGATCATATTTTCCAAGGAAGATTGAAGATAGGCAGGCAAACCGCGTTCAAGGTAGTTCTTACGTTTCGGCAAACCGTTTTCTCTGTCATAGCCTTGCACCGCATCCAAAGACAGGATGAATTCCATGGTGCACCCCAATGCCTTTGCAAGCTGCTGCACGGTCCGGGCAGAACATTTCTGCAGGGAACTCTTACCGGAGCAAATATCTATAATGGTTGTTTTGGGAACACCACTGATTTTTGACAAGCGATATTTGGTAATGTTTTTGCTATCCAGATAGCCTTGCAGATCCATACGATTTTCCTCCTTCTATCATCCAGTATATCGGTACACCGACCGTCAGTCAACTGATTTGCAAAAATAAAGGTTTATAACGCTGCCTTTGCCGTTACAGTAGTAAACGTTATCCGTAAGGACTCAGCCTGGGAGGACTGCAAGGTACGATTGCTGTGGCGATGTGTTTGGAAACAGAAGACAGGGGTTTGGGGAGAGCCCCCAAAATTTGCGTTTGGATATCCAAACGCTATGCTAGCAAAACCATCTGCCAGCAGGTGGGGAGCTTTTGGGCCCCTCTTTCGTCCCAGTCGGTGGGAAAACCGGCTGGGAGAGTGAATCATGCTATGATTCACTCTCTGCCGACATTTCCTGTTCACTCAGAAAAAGTGAATCATAGCATGATTCACTTTTTCCAAAAAATAGTGAGCCCGTATGAATCTTAATAAGATTCATACCTGCCTGTTTCAGGAAAAAAGTGAATCTTATTAAGATTCACTGCCATACAATGAGGCAGAAGTCTGCAGCCAAAATGAGGGTTGGCAAAGTATTGATCCATTCTATGAAAGTTTTTGCAAAGACAAAAGAAAACCATACTATTTTGCCGGAAAGCCACTAAGATAAAACACTGGTGACGCAGCAAAGCTGCGTCACCAGATATAAGATTCTAAATGAAAAGAGGAAAAGCTCTACACGCTAAGCCTAAGCAGCGCTTTCCGCATATCAGTAGGAAAAATCTGCTTTTTTCAGCTCAGGTCGGCTCCATCGGAGGCGATGACCTTCTTGTACCAGTAGAAGGAATCCTTGCGCAGCCGGCTGTAGTCGCCGGTGCCGTCATCGTACTTGTTGACGTAGATGAAGCCGTAGCGCTTGGCCATCTCTCCGGTGGAGGCGGAGACCAGGTCGATACAGCCCCAGGGCGTGTAGCCCATCAGGTCGACGCCGTCCTTGACCGCCTCGGCCATCTGCTCGATATGCTGGCGCAGGTAGTCGATGCGGTAGCTGTCATGCACGGTGCCGTCCGGTTCCAGTGTGTCCTTGGCGCCGAGACCGTTCTCGACAACCATCACCGGGATGCGGTAGCGGTCGTAGATCTCGTTGAGCGAGTAGCGCAGCCCCTGGGGGTCAATCTGCCAGCCCCAGTCGGAGGCTTTCAGGTAGGGGTTCTTGAAACCGGCGGACACATTGCCGTCCGTCTTGACGGCGTCCTTGTGGGTGGTGACGCAGTTGGACATATAGTAGCTCAGCGTGTAGAAATCCACCGTACCGTTTTTCAGGATCTCGGCATCGCCGGGCTCCATATGGATGGTTACGCCAAGGTCCTCCCACAGCCGCTTGGCAAAGGCGGGATACTCGCCCCGGACCTGCACGTCGGAGCAGTACCAGTTGGTTTTACGCATGGCCTGCTGGTTGGCCAGGATGTCGGCCGGGTCGCAGGTGTAGGGATAGCTGGTGATGAAGCAGTCCATGTTGCCCATCTTGTATTCGGGGTAGTTGTCATGAGCGTACTTCACGGCCAGGGCGCTGGCGATGAACTGATGGTGCAGCGCCTGCAGACGGACCTGCGGGTCGTCGGGCATGGCCACGGCGGGGCCGCGGTAGTCCTTGCAGGTGCCCAGCGACATGACGGCGCCAAACGGCATCATACCGGCGTTGATCTCGTTAAAGGTCAGCCAGTATTTAACCTTTCCCTCGTACCGGGCAAAGATGGTCTTGCAGTAGTTCATGTAGAAGTCCACCAGCTTGCGGTCGGCCCAGCCATTGTACTTTTCCACCAGGGCGTAGGGCAGTTCATAGTGGCTGATCGTGACAAGCGGCTCGATGCCGTGCTTTTTACAGCAGTCGAACACCCGGTCATAGAAGGCAAGGCCTGCCTCGTTGGGCTCGGCGTCCTCGCCGGTAGGGAAGATGCGCGCCCAGTTGATGGAAGTGCGGAAGGTCTTGAACCCCATCTCGGCAAAGAGGGCGATGTCCTCCTCGTAATGGTGGTAGAAGTCGATGGCCTCATGGCTGGGATAGAACTTGTCCGGCTCGATGGTGGGGGTAAGCAGTTTCGGGCTGGTGTGGGTACCGTTGGTACACATATCCGGGATGCTGGGACCTTTGCCGTCCACATCCCAGGCGCCCTCAAATTGGTTGGCGGCACAGGCGCCGCCCCATAAAAAGTCTTTGGGGAACACGGTTTTCATAGGTTGGTTTTCTCCTTTCCAATGGTTGCAAACAAAATAAACGGCAGGGGCGGTCAGGGGGTATGGGAAGACCGCACCACCGAAGAGCGGATGACAAGATCGGTGGAAACCTCCACCTTGATATGATGGGGCACCCCATCCTGGATGGCGTTGATCAGGCAGCGAACCGCCACCCGGCCCATATACGTGCGGGGAATGTTCACGGTGGTCAGGGCCGGTTCCATGACCTGCCCTTCGGAAATGTTGTCGAACCCCACAATGGCAATGTCCTCGGGGATACGGTAGCCCCGCTGTTTGAAGGCTTTCATGGCGCCGATGGCAATCAGGTCGTTCTCGGCAAAATAGCAGTTGGCCAGCGGGTCCCCCCGGTCCAGGACCTCCAGCATTTCGGTCATGGCCCCCTCGATGGTGGGGGCCAGCGTGTGTACGATGCTGTGGGCGGCGTGCATGCCGTTGGCGCGCAGCGCCTTCTGGAAGCCTTCCCACCGTTCATCGAAGTTGCGCAGCGGCACAAAGGATTTCAGGTAGCCCGGCTGGGTCAGCCGGCGGCTGATGAGGTAATCGGTGGCCAGGTAGGCGCCCTGGGTATTGCTGATGACCACGCAGCTGCAGTCCAGCGGCTCCACGTTGGAGTCCACCACAATCACTGGCACCCGCAGCGAGAGAAAGGCCGTGGCCACCTCCTGGCTCATCTCGGTGCCCAGCAGGATGATGCCCGCACAGTCGGACACCCGCAGGTCGCTGATCTGCTGTTCCAGCGTGTCCTGCTGGGCGTAGAACTGCTGCACCTTCATGCGGTAAGGGGTTGCCTGACATTCCTGCACGGCGCCGCGCAGAATCTCGTCAAAAATGGGTGCATAAGAAAAGATGGCCGAGGAAGTCTGCACACAGATAAAGTAAATGCTGCCGGTACCGCTGGTCTGGGTCAGATGGCGGCTCAGATCATAGCCCAGCTTTTCGGCAGTATCGTAAACCAGCTTGCGGGTGGCGGCGCTGACGCCGGGGCGATTGTTCAGTGCCATGGAAACCGCAGCGGGGGAAAGCCCCAACTCCCGGGCAATGTCTCGGGCCGTGACCGACATGATTTTCGCCTCTCCTTCGTGGATTTGCCCTCATTATAAACCGGTTCAGAAAACAGTGCAACAGATTAAGCTAAATGTTAAGTAAATACTACTGAACAAAATGTTGAAATTTAGTGAACGGATCGATATACTGAAACTCGAAAAGGGACGCAGGCCGGCCGCGCTCCCAACCACTGCTGCACTGTTCATGCTGGCCGAAAAAGACCAGCACCCAATGGAGGAGGAATACCAAATGGCAAGCAAAGACTATACCCAGCTGGCGGAACAGATTGTCCGCTGTGTGGGCGGCAAAGAGAACGTGTCGGGGGTTACCCACTGTGCCACCCGGTTGCGGTTTACCCTGAATGCAGCCGATAAGGCAGACCGGGAAGGCGTCAAGAAGATCCAGGGGGTCATCTCGCTGGTGGAAAGCGGCGGCCAGTTCCAGGTGGTCATCGGCAACCATGTGGCGGATGTCTATCCCTTTGTGCTCAAGGCATTGGGCATGACCGATGCGGAGGCAGAGCAAAACAAGGGCGGCGAAAAGGCGGAAAAGCAGAACCTGGTCAACCGCTTCCTGACCACCATCACCGGTATTTTTACGCCGATCATCGGCGCCATGGCCGGTGCCGGTATGCTCAAGGGCATCCTGATTCTGCTGACCACCTTTAATCTTCTGGCAACTGACAGCGGCACCTACCGTATCCTCTACGCGGCAGCGGATGCGCTGTTCTCCTTCCTGCCCATTCTGCTGGCTTTCACGGCGGCCAAAAAGTTCGGCGCCAATACCTTTGTGTCGGTGGCTATCGGTTGTGCGCTGGTCTACCCCGATATGACCGCGGCCTATAACGCCGGGGACGCCCTGACCTTCCTGGGCATTCCCGTCAATCTGATGAGCTACACCTCCTCGGTGCTGCCCATCATCTGTGCGGTGTTTGCCCAGTCCAAACTGGAAGCCCTGCTGAAAAAGGTGCTGCCTTCCATGATCCGCAATCTGCTTACCCCGTTGGCATCTTTGGCCATCATTGTTCCGGCGACCTTCCTGATTATCGGCCCCGTCACCAACACGGTGGGCAACACGTTGGCGGCTGCCTACACGGCATTGGTCAGCTTCTGCCCGCCGGTGGCCGGATTCATTGTGGCCGGTATCTGGCCCCTCTGCGTCATGGCTGGTGTACATTATGGCTTTGTGCCCATCGTCATCAACAATATTGCGGTTTACGGGCGTGACACCCTGTTCACCATCACCGGCGTCTGCAACATGGCCCAGGCCGGTGCCACTGCCGGTGTATTCCTCAAGACCCGCAATCCCGAACTGAAAGAGATCTCCGGTCAGGCGGCTTTCTCCGCACTGATTGCCGGTATCACCGAACCTGCCATGTACGGCGTCAACCTGAAGTACAAGCGTCCGTTCTATTTTGTCATGTTCTTCTCCGCCATTGCGGGCTGCATCACCGCAACGGTGGGGGCCGGTGCCTCTGCGCTGGTGGGCACCGCGCTGCTGACGCTGCCCGCCTATGCCGGTGTGGGCTTTGCGGGCTTCCTCATTGCCTGCGCCATCGCCTTCTTCGGCACCATGATCTGCACCTATCTGTTCGGCTTTGACGATTCCATGATCGATAACGCCTGATTTCCCGCCCGGTCCCGGGCTGTGGGGGCGTGTGCCGCCCCTTTCGGGGCGGCAATTTGTTTGCGCAAAACCTGCAAGGAGGTTCTGTATGAAACTGACCGTAGCCGATGACCGCCGCTGCCTGCAGCGGGACGGCAAGCCCTTCTTCTGGCTGGCCGATACCCTGTGGAGCGCCTTCACCAACATGACCGACGAGGAACTGGAAAGTTACCTCATCCTGCGCCGCCAGCAGGGGTTCAACGTGCTGCAGATCAACATTCTGCCCCAGTGGGACCGCTGCTGGACCCCGGCACCATGCATGCCCTGGCCTTGCAAGGCGGACGGTATGTTTGATTACAGCGCCCCCATGAACCAGGACTATTTTGACCATGCCGCCCACATGTGTGAAAAGATCACCGCCTATGGTTTTACTCCGGCGCTGGTGGTGCTGTGGAGCAACTATGTGCCGGGCACCTGGGCTTCGGGGATGGTATCGGGCAACATCCTGCCCGAGGCACTGGTGGAACCTTACTGCCGCAAGGTGGCCGAAACCTTTGCCCGGTTTGACCCGGTGTATATTCTGAGTGGCGATACCGATCTGGACACCCCGGAAAGCGCAGCCTGCTACGAGAAAGTGCTGTACACCATGCGCGGTCTTTGCCCCGACGCGCTGCTGACCCTGCACATCCGCGGGCGGTACACCTACCTGCCCAACACCCTGGCCCAGGGAGTGGACTTTTACCTCTACCAGTCCGGCCATAACGCGGGCTACCCCGAAAAATGCTATACCATGCCCGGCGAGATGCTGGCCGCCTACCCTCAAAAACCTATCCTGAACAGCGAACCCTGTTATGAGCAGATGGGCTACAGCGGCAACAAATACGGCCGTTTCTCCGCCCGGGAAGTGCGCCGTGCCGCCTGGATGAGTGTGCTCTCCGGCGCCTGTGCGGGCGTTACCTACGGAGCTCACGGCGTCTGGAACTGGGTCAAGCCCGGCATGCCGGCCAACCCCGTGGGGGGCGAAGGCTTCGACGCCGCAAAACCCTGGACCGAGGCCATGCAGTTCCCCGGCGCCTGGGACTACGGCTGGCTCAAACAGCTGCTGGAGGACCACGGCGTTACGGCGCTGCTGCCCGACGACCGGGTGGCCAACGTCATCAAGGGGGTGCGCCATGTAAAGGCCCCCGACGGGCGGGATATGCTGGAACCCACCACCTCTCCCAACACCGAGATCCGCATGGCCTCCACCCCGGACGGCCGCCTGAGCCTGCTGTATGCCCCCTTCAATACCTGCGTGCAGCTGAAAGGGGACTGGACCGGCGCCCGCATTACGGTGGTGGACCTGGCCACCCGCCGCACCGCCCACCCGGCGGTACGGTATGGGGACGGTATCACCCGCATCGAGATGTGCCCCTTTGCCGAGGACATTCTGATCGTTGCGCAACTGTAAAAGAAGGAGAAACAACGGATGAGACCCATCAAACTGGCCTACGCCCCCACCCGGCGCAGCATCTTTTCGGCGCCCGACGCCGTAAAATACCGCAACCTCACCGCCCAGCGCCTGCGGGAGCTGGGGGTGGACTTCGTGGACATTGACGATATCAACGAGGAGGGCCTGCTCTACAGCGAGGAGGACCGGCTGAAAATGCTGGCAAAATTCCGCGCCGCCGGCGTGGACGGCCTGCTGCTGGCCCACTGCAACTTCGGCACCGAGTACCTTTGCGCCCGGCTGGCCAAGGACTTGGGAGTGCCGGTGCTGCTGTGGGGCCCCCTGGACGAGCGCCCCGAACCGGACGGCACCCGCCTGCGGGACACCCAGTGCGGCCTGTTTGCCACCGGCAAGGTACTGCGTCGGTTCGGCGTGCCCTTTACCTACCTGACCAACTGCCGCCTGACCGACCCGGTCTTTGCCCGGGGAATCAAAGATTTCCTGGCGGTGTGCAATGTGGTGCGTACCTTTAAAAAGATCCGCATTCTGCAGATCGGCCCCCGGCCCTTTGATTTCTGGTCCACCATCTGCAACGAAGGGGAGCTGCTGGAGCGGTTCGGTGTGGAATTGGCCCCGGTGCCGCTGCCTGAATTGACCGCCGAGGTGAAAAAGGCCATCGCCGACGGCACCGAGGTGGAAGAAACGATGGCCTACTGCCGGGAAAAGATGGTGGTGGAAGTCACCGACGACCAGCTGCGCAACATCGCCGGGCTGGCGGTGGCCATGCGGCGGCTCATTGCCAAATACCACTGCCAGGCGGGCGCCATCCAGTGCTGGAACGCCCTGCAGGGGGAACTGGGCATCATGCCCTGTGCCGCCAACGCCCTGCTCAACGACGAGGGCATCCCCATCGTCTGCGAGACGGACATCCACGGCGCCATCACGGCGCTGCTGGTGGAGGCCGCCGCCAACGATGACACCCGCAGCTTCTTTGCGGACTGGACCATCCGCCATCCCGACGAGCCCAACGGCGAGCTGCTGCAGCACTGCGGCCCCTGGCCGCTGTCGGTGGCGGGGTGCCGACCCCGGATCACCTACCCGCTGGCCTTCGACTGCCCGGGTTCGCTGACCGCCGAGGCCAAGCACGGCCAGGTGACCCTGGCCCGCTTTGACGGCGATAACGGCCAGTACAGCCTGCTGCTGGGCAACGCCGAAGGGGTGGACGGACCCAAGGGCATGGGCACCTACCTCTGGGTCAAGGTGGACAACATCAAACGGCTGGAAGCCAAGCTGGTGGAAGGCCCCTACATTCACCACTGTGTGGGCATCCACAAGGATGTGGTGCCCGTATTGTACGAAGCCTGCAAGTACATCGGTGTGCAGCCCGACCTGTATGACCCCGTGGAGGAACAGATCAAAGCCTATTGGAGAGGGGAAACAGAATGACAACGCAAGAACTGGAATCGCTCAGCTGGAAACTCCGCGCCGATGTCGCCGACATCATCATGGCCGGCGGCGGGGGCCACATCGGCGGCGATATGAGCGTGCTCAACGCCCTGCTGGTGCTCTACAAAAACCACCTGCACATCACGCCAGCCACGGTGGATGACCCCGACCGGGACCGCTTTGTGCTCAGCAAAGGCCACGCCATGGAGAGCTACTACGCCGTGCTGGCGGACTGCGGCTTTCTGGACCTGGAGGACGTCAAGGCCCGGTTCTCCAAGTTCGGCTCGCCCTACATCGGCCACCCCAACAACAAGCTGCCGGGCATCGAGATGAACTCCGGCTCCCTGGGCCACGGCCTGCCGGTCTGTGTGGGCATGGCCCTGGCGGGCCGTATGGACGGCCGCAGCTACCGGGTCTACACCATCATGGGGGACGGCGAACTGGCCGAAGGTTCCGTCTGGGAGGGGGCCATGGCCGCCGCCAACTACGGGCTGGACAACCTCTGCGCCGTGGTGGACCGCAACCGGCTGCAGATCTCCGGCAATACCGAGGACGTGATGAAGCAGGACAGCCAGGAACAGCGCTGGGCGGCCTTCGGCTGGAACGTCATCAGCGTGGACGGCAACAGCATCGAAGCGCTGGACGCCGCCTTCACCGCCGCCAAACACCACAAGGGCAAACCCACCGTCATCATTGCCAACACCACCAAGGGCTACGGTTCCGCGCTGATGGAAAACAAGGCCGACTGGCACCATCACCTGCCCAACGCCCAGGAATACCAGCAGATCATCCGGGATTTTGCCCGGCGAAAGGAGGCTGTCTGCCATGGCTAATACCATTCCCAACCGCCAGGCCATCTGCGATACCCTGCTGGCCCGCGCCGCCCAGGATAAGGATATCGTGGTTCTTTGCAGCGACTCCCGGGGGTCCGCGTCCCTGAGCCGCTTTGCCGATACCTTCCCCGACCAGTTTGTGGAAGTGGGCATTGCCGAGCAGGACCTGGTTTCCATCGCGGCGGGGCTGGCCCGCTGCGGCAAAAAGGCCTTTGCGGCGTCGCCCGCCTGCTTCCTGTCCACCCGCAGCTATGAACAGGCCAAGGTGGACTGCGCCTACTCCAACACCAACGTTACCCTTATCGGCATTTCGGGGGGCGTCAGCTACGGTGCTTTGGGCATGAGCCACCACAGCGCCCAGGATATCGCCGCCATGTCGGCACTGCCCAACATGCGGGTCTACCTGCCCAGCGACCGTTTCCAGACCGCCAAGCTGGTGGAAGCCCTGCTGCAGGACGAAAAGCCCGCCTACCTGCGGGTGGGCCGCAACGCGGTGGAGGACGTTTACACCGAGGACGCCTGCCCCTTTGCCATGGATAAAGCTACCTGGCTGCGGGAAGGGGAGGATGTGGCCATCATTGCCTGCGGCGAGATGGTGCGCCCCGCCCTGGACGCCGCCGAAGCCCTGGCGGCGGAGGGCATTACCGCCACCGTGCTGGATATGTACTGCGTCAAACCGCTGGATAAAGAAGCGGTGCTGCGCGCCGCCCAAAAGGCCAAAGCGGTGCTGACGGTGGAAGAACACGCCCCCTACGGCGGCCTGGGCAGCATGGTGGCCCAGGTGGTGGCCGAAAACTGCCCCCGCAAGGTGAAGAACCTGACCCTGCCCGACGCGCCGGTCATCACCGGCACCAGCAAGGAGGTCTTTGCCTATTACGGCCTGGATGCGGCGGGCATTGCCGCCGCCGCCCGGGAGCTGGTCCGATGAAACCGTACATTCTGGCCATTGACCAGAGTACCCAGGGCACCAAGGGCGTGGTTTTTGACGGCGAAGGCACCCTGCTGGCCCGGGCGGACCGCCCCCATGCCCAGAAGATCGACGCCAACGGCTGGGTGGAACACGATCCCCGGGAAATATTGCAAAACACCCTGGCGGTGGCCCGCGCCGCCCTGGAAAAAGCCGGGGTGGACCCGGCGGACCTGGCGGCGGTGGGCATCTCCAACCAGCGGGAAACGGTGCTGGCCTGGGATAAAACCACCGGCCAGCCCCTGTACAACGCCATTGTCTGGCAGTGCGGCCGGGCCAAAGACCTCTGCGCCCGGCTGGCCGATGCCGCCCCGATGGTCCGGCAAAAGACCGGGCTGCCTCTTTCGCCTTATTTCAGCGCCCCCAAACTGGCCTGGATGCTGGAACATATCCCGGCGGTACGGCAGGCAGCCGACGCCGGGACCCTGTGCTGCGGCACGGTGGACAGTTGGCTGCTCTGGAACCTGACCCGGGAGCGGGTACACCGCACCGACTATTCCAACGCCAGCCGCACCGGGCTGTTCAACATCCATACCCTGCGCTGGGACGAGGAGCTCTGCGCCCTGTACGGGGTGCCGGTGCAGGCGCTGCCCCAGGTCTATATGTCGGACGGGGTGTTCGGCACCACCGACCTGGGGGGCTTCCTGGGGCGGGCAGTACCCATCTGCGGTGTACTGGGGGACAGCCACGGCGCCCTGCTGGGCCAGGGCTGTTTTGCCCCCGGCACCGCCAAAGCTACCTACGGTACCGGGTCCAGCGTTATGATGCAGACCGGCGATGCCTGCATCGAGAGCACCGGCGGGCTGGTCACCAGCCTGGCCTGGGGACTTTCCGGCCGGGTAAACTATGTGCTGGAAGGCAACCTCAACTATACCGGGGCGGTCATCAGCTGGCTGAAAAAGGATGTGGGCCTGCTGCGGACCGACGCCGAGAGCGAGCAGCTGGCCCGGCAGGCTCACCCGGGGGACCGCACCTACTTTGTGCCGGCCTTCACCGGGCTGGGCGCCCCCTACTGGGACAGTGAGGCCACCGGCCTGCTCACCGGTATCACCCGCACCACCGGCAAAGCCGAGATCGTCCGCGCCTGCCTGGATTCCATCGCCTACCAGATCACCGATCTGCTGGAATGTATGGGCCGGGATGCCGCCCTGCCCCTGGCGGAACTGCGGGTGGACGGCGGCCCCACGGCCAACCGTTACCTGATGCAGCGCCAGAGCGACCTGGCCTGCCTGCCCCTGGCCGTGCCTGCGGTGCAGGAACTTTCGGCCCTGGGGGCAGCTCGTGCGGCGGCCCAGGGGGCGGGACTCTGCGCCTGCAAGGACTTCGGCCGCCCGGCCTATACCCGTTACCAGCCCCGCATGGAAGAAGCGGAACGCCGTGCGCTATACGGGGGCTGGCAGGACGCCGTGCGCCGCACCCTGTACCATTGACGCCTGTACCATTACGATAAGGAAGGACAGAAGAATATGAACACCACCGACCTGCAAAAGATCGACGCCTACTGGCGGGCATCCAACTATCTGGCGGCGGGCCAGCTCTATCTGCTGGATAACCCCCTGCTGCGCCGTCCCCTGACCCGGGACGACGTGAAAAAGAAGATCGTGGGCCACTGGGGCACCGTGCCCGGCCAGAACTTCGTGTATGTGCACCTGAACCGTGTCATCAAGAAGTACGATCAGGATATGATCCTCATCTCCGGCCCGGGCCATGGCGGCAACTTCTTTGTGGCCAACGCCTACCTGGACGGCACCTACAGCGAGGTGTACCCCAACATCAGCCGGGACGAGGAAGGCATGAAACGGCTGTTCAAGCAGTTCAGCTTCCCCGGCGGCATCTCCAGCCATGTGGCGCCCGAAACTCCGGGCTCCATCAACGAGGGCGGCGAGCTGGGCTATTCCATTGCCCATGCCTTCGGCGCTGTGTTCGATAACCCCGACCTCATCTGCGCTGTGACGGTGGGCGACGGCGAAGCCGAGACCGGCCCCCTGGCCACCAGCTGGCAGTCCAACAAGTTCCTGAACCCCAAGGGCGACGGCGCCGTGCTGCCCATTCTGCACCTGAACGGCTACAAGATCTCCAACCCCACAGTGTTCGGCCGCATGACCCACGAGGAGATGGAACATTTCTTCCTGGGCTGCTCCTGGAAGCCCTACTTTGTCGAGGGCGACGACCCCATGACCATGCACGCCAAGATGGCCGAAACCCTGGATACCGTCATTGAGGAGATCCACGACATCCAGCGCCGCGCCCGCGCCGGGGAAGAGATGGGCCATATCCAGTGGCCCATGATCGTGCTGCGTACCCCCAAGGGATGGACCGGCCCCAAGGTGGTGGACGGCAAGCCCATCGAGGGCACCTTCCGCGCCCATCAGGTGCCCATTGATATCACCCTGGGCACCCCCCATCAGGAAGAACACCTGAAACAGATCGAGGAATGGCTGCGCAGCTACCATCCCGAGGAGCTGTTTGACGAAAACGGCTCCCTGATCCCCGAACTGCAGGAACTGGCCCCCACCGGCGACCGCCGCATTGCGGCCAACCCCCACGCCAACGGCGGCAAGCTGCTGCGGGATCTGCGCACCCCCGATTTCAAGGATTACGCCGTCGGCCTGCCCGCCCCCGGCAGCGTGGAAAAACAGGATATGATCGAACTGGGCGGCTACATCCGCGACCTGTTCAAGCTCAACGCCGACGCCAAAAACTTCCGCATCTTCGGACCGGACGAGACTATGTCCAACCGTCTGTATAAGTGCTTCGAGGCTACCAACCGCGACTGGAACTCCACCACCGTGGAAGGGGACGAGTTCCTGGCCCAGGATGGCCGCATCATGGACTCCATGCTGTCCGAGCACCTGTGCGAAGGCTGGCTGGAAGGCTACCTGCTCACCGGCCGCCACGGCTTCTTTGCCTCCTACGAGAGCTTCATCCGCGTGGTGGACTCCATGGTGGCGCAGCATGCCAAATGGCTCAAGGTCTGCAACCAGCTGCCCTGGCGCCAGAGCATTGCATCGCTGAACCTGATCCTCTCCTCCAACGTCTGGCAGCAGGACCACAACGGCTACACCCATCAGGACCCCGGCTTCCTGGACCACATCGCCAACAAGAAGGCCGACGTGGTGCGGCTCTACCTGCCGCCGGATGCCAACTGCCTGCTCTCCTGCTTCGACCACTGTATCCGCAGCCGGGACTATGTGAACGTGCTGGTCACCTCCAAGCATCCCCGGCCCCAGTGGCTGACCATGGAGCAGGCCGTCAAACACTGCACCCAGGGCGTGGGCATCTGGGAGTGGGCCTCCAATGATGCCGGCCAGGAACCCGACGTGGTCATGGCCTGCTGCGGCGACACCCCCACGCTGGAAACTCTGGCTGCTGTCAGCATCCTGCGCAAGGCCCTGCCCGAACTGAAGATCCGGGTGGTCAACGTGGTGGATCTGATGAAGCTGGAACCCGCCACCAAACATCCCCACGGCCTGTCCGATGCCGACTACGATGCCCTCTTCACCAAGGATAAGCCCATCATCTTCGCCTTCCACGGCTATCCCACCCTCATCCATGAGTTGACCTACGACCGTGCCAACCGCAACCTGAGCGTCCACGGCTACCAGGAGGAAGGCACCATCACCACGCCCTTTGATATGCGCGTGCAGAACGAGATCGACCGCTTCCACCTGGTCAAGG
Organism: Candidatus Gemmiger excrementigallinarum; assembly: GCA_019116445.1. Lineage (GTDB taxonomy): Bacteria > Bacillota > Clostridia > Oscillospirales > Ruminococcaceae > Gemmiger > Gemmiger excrementigallinarum. The sequence continues at coordinate 7,693 of DXBP01000021.1, read as the reverse complement.
ATGTGGTGCAGCACCTGCCCCAGCTGGGCAACCGCGGCGCCTACCTCATCCAGCAGATGAACGACAAACTGGTGGCGCACAAGAACTACATCCACGAAGTGGGCCAGGACCTGCCCGAGATCCTCGACTGGAAGTGGAAGTCCTGAAACTGCAAGGGGCTGGCTGAATCGGGTCCCTGCAGGTCTATGACCTACAGGGGAAAGTTGTTGTTTTACCGTATCCCATTTTTCCGGAAGAAATATGATTTTCTTCTGACCACCATCTGACCACTCCTTCTTCCCCGCCAGTTCTGTTTATCGTTTTCACGCTCCCACATTCTTTTATAACCACCACAACCAGCGCCGGAAGTTGTGCACACTACACAATTTCCGGCGCTGTATCATGCTATTTTCCTGTCTGTCACAGTTCTCCGACCAGACTACTACGTCCAACTGGACTATAGCCGACTATTTTTCGGACAACTAAGTTCCACAAGCCAAAAAACAAACAAATTATCGCTATTTTCCACAAGAATTTGCAGCCAATGGAACAAATTCTTCCGCGCGTCAGCTCAATATCGGGAAGTTCTTTTTTGAAGAACTGTGACAAATCTACTGTCGCTGTTCCGCCCATTTTAATGGAAATGCAAGATAAACGTCCCGTTCCACCGGTTCCTCCGTATGGGGGAGGCCTTTTTCTTATATATCCCCCAACAAATTGCACAAAGAAACGCGTTATTTTTTGTTTGGTACGGGAACGGGAAACAGTATGCCTTGCTGCGAAACTACAGGACGGACTTTTTTGATTCAGGCTTGGTTGTTTTGCTGCAACAGGGCGCAGCGGACGCGCCCCACCGAGATGTAACCGTCAAACACCGCCTGCATGTCGCTGCCGGGTTCCGCTTCGGCGCAGCGGTCGCTCCACAGGGTTAGGCGGCTGCTGCCCCCGGGCAAGGGTTCGGGGGTGTAGCGGTTATGATAAAACTGCATGGCCGAAGGGAACCGGTCGTACAGCACCCCCCGCAGGCAGTCGGGGTCGCAGGAGGGGAAGTTCAGGTTCCACACCTCCCAGGGGTGGATGGGCTGTTCCAGCAGTTCCCGCACCAGGGGCAGCATCCAGGCGTCCGCCACCCGCAGGTCCTCCCCGTTTTCGGTGGAGAAGGCCATGGCCGGGATACCGTTGGCCAGGGCTTCCATAGTCACCCCGATGGTGCCGGAATACAGAATGTCGGTGCCCACATTGTACCCCTGGTTGATGCCCGAAAAGACCAGGTCCGGCTTTTCGGGCATGACACAGGCCAGGGCCACCTTGACGCAGTCCGCCGGGGAACCGCTCACCGTCCAGGCCCGGACCCCTTCCACCGGGTAATCCGGCACCGGCTGCAGGTCCAGGGTGCCGAACACCGAGATCCGCTGGGACATGGCGCTGCACTGGCCGGAAGGCGCCACCACCCAGACTTCGCCCAGGTTCCTGGCCATCCGCACCAGGTGTTCCAGCCCGGGGGAGCGGATGCCGTCATCGTTTGCTACCAGGATCTTCATGCTTTCACCTCTCCCTTCTCCAGGATCAGGGTCTGGCCTTCCTCCGGCAGGATGCGCCGTCCCGCACACCGGGAGGCCACCTGCTCAGGGCGCTGGCTGTGCAGCGGCACCAGCACCTTAGGGGCGATGAGATCCACCATCTGCTTGAGGTAGTAGGGCCGGGCATGGCCGCCCAGGCCCATGGACCGGAAGGGGATGCCCATGGCTTCCAGCTGCAGCAGCATCTTGCCGTAGGACGGATCATAGGCCCCCAGGGGCGCGCCGTCCATATGCAGATACCCGCTGACCACCGGCTTCAGGTCAAACAGCTCGTAGAAATCCCGGTAATCCAGCTGCAGCACATAGGCCCCGGGACGGCGCAGCAGCTCGTCCCGGCCGATGAGCACCGCCCTTTCGGGCACGGCGTGGCCGCACACCGTTTCGGCATACACGCACATGGGGTCCTGGGGGTAGAAGGCGGCCAGGTAATCGGCCTGCACCGCATCCAGGACCAGGCGGCGGTTCTGCCGGGCCAGCCGTTCGGTGAGGTTGTGGATGCGCTCCACATTGCGGTTGTAGGGGTTGACGACCACCAGCCCCGGCGCTTCGGCGCAGAAGGCGGCGGTCTCTTCCAGCAGGTCGGCCTCGGTGCGATCATGGGGGTCGGGGGCGGTCAGGGACAGCATATCCACATCCCCGAAGCTGACGGTGACCCCCTCGGTGATGAGCACATCTGCCCCCCGGCAGGCTTCGCCGAAGGCGGCGGTGCGGTCGGGGTGGTAGCCGTGGAAGCGGTAATCCCCCGTATAGCAGATGGTGCCGTCGGGGGTGCGGATGAGGAAGCCGCAGGCCCCCACGCAGTCATGGTCGATGAGCAGGACCTGCACGGTGATGTCTTCCACCGAGAAGGACTGCCCGTCGGGCACGCCGATGCAGGAGGGATGTTCCCGGAAGGTCAGGTCGCTCTGCGCCGCCAGACGGCGGTAGAGGGTTTCAGATTCCTCGGTCATGTACACCGGGATGCGGGGGTCCAGCATATCCAGCCCGCCCATGTGGTCGATGTGCATGTGGGAAATCAGGAAGAAATGGGGCTTTTCTGTCTCGCCGTAAGGCACCAGTCCCAGGTCGGCGGCCGCCTGGGGTTCATAGATGCCGTCGGCCGCGGGCAGCATCCCCGCCCGGACATAGTCCTGGGGGATGTGGTCCGGGCGCAGGCGGATGGACTCGTCCGCCCGGTCGCTGACGGTGAAGCCGAAGTCGAACATGCAGACGGCCCGGTCGGTCTCCACCGACACAAATGTGCCGCCGATCACCCGCAGCCCCTTATAAAACGTGATTTTTGTCATTGTGCACCCCTCATTGTTCGGTGAAGGAAAAGAGGAGAGGCAGGCCGCCCCGCGGCTGCGCTCCCCCGCTTTTCCATCGGATGTTTCAGTTTGTTTTACAGTGCACCGTTGACGGCGTCCACCAGTTCCTGCATGGCGGTGGTGCTGTCCGCCTTGTTCAGGATCAGCTCTTCCAGCTTGGCGTTGACGGCGTTCTGGATGTCGTAGCTGCCGTCAAAGGCGGGAGAGGAGAAGAAGGCGTCGGTCTGGGCGTAGGAAGCGGTGGCGGTGGCGTCGCCGGCCATGAATTCCTGGTAGGTCTCGGACTCATAGGCGGAGGTGCGCACAGGCAGGTAGCCGGTGTCCATGGCCCATTTCACGGTGGCATCGGTGCTGGTCAGGAATTTCAGGTATTCCCAGGCAGCCTTCTGCTGGTTTTCGTCCTTGGAGAACATGACGATGTTGGTGCCGGCGGTGTTGGCAGCCTTTTCGGTGTTGCCGGGCAGAGGTGCCACACCCAGTTCCCAGCCTTCATGGGTGATGTAGGAAACACCGGTGGAAGAACCCACGTAAGCGGGGATCAGCTGGTTGCTGAAGGGTCCGGAGAAGTAGTTGTCCTCACCCACCAGACGGGCATAGTCGTTGTTGTACATTTCCATGATGAAATCCAGGGCCTGCTGACCGGCCTCGGTGTTGAACTGGGCGCCTTCCTCGTTCACATAGTCGCTGCCGTTCTGGCGCAGAGTGGCTTCCAGCATACCGGCCATGTCGTCAAAGCCCAGGGAGACCATCCCCTTCTCTTCCTGGAAGGTCTTGCCGATGTTCAGCAGGTCGTCCCAGGTTTCGGGGGCTTCCAGGCCCAGTTCGTCGAACATGGTCTTGTTGTAGAAGTAGACGTAGGTGCTCTTGTTGAAGGGCATGGCGTTGATGAAGCCGAACTGGCTGGTCTCTTCCCGGTAGCCCTCCATGATATCCTCATAGTTATCATAATCGTTGGCCACGAAATCGTCCAGATGGACTACCTTGTCCAGGTAAGGGATGAGCCAGCTGTTGTATGCCTGGGACAGGTCCGGCAGGGTGTCGGCGGCGGCGTTGGCGGTCAGCTTGGTGGACAGGTCGTTGTAGCTGCCCTGGTTGACCAGGGTCACCTGGATGCCGTATTCGTTTTCGGCGTTGAACTGGTCGGTGAGCTCGGTGAGGGTAGTCTCCTGCTGGCCGGTCATGGCATGCCAGAAGGTCACTTCACAGGGCTGGATGGCGGCGCCGTTCTCAGCGGAAGCCTGGGCCGAGGTGGTATCGGCGGAAGCGGCGCTGCTTTCGGAAGCGGGGGTGCCGCAGCCTGCCAGGGAACCGGCGGCCAGAGCCGCGGCCAGGGTGACACAGAGGATGGATTTACGTTTCATGTTGTTTCTTCTCCTTACCGTTTTGTATCTTGGATGGTGAGAGTCTGTATATGTGTAATCGAATGGGCGGCTCAGCCTTTGACGCCGTTAAACGCCACGCCTTCGAGTACATACTTGCGCAGGAAAAGGAAGATGATCACAATGGGCAGCACCAGGATGCAGGACGCCGCCATGATCAGCTCGTAGGAGGTGCCCGCTTCGGTCTGGAAGCGGATCAGGCCGGTGGAAAGCACCCGCATCTCCTGGCTGTTGGTGACCAGCAGCGGCCACAGGAAGGAGTTCCAGGAACCGATGATGTTCAGGATGGCAATGGTGGTGATGGCGCTCTTGTTCATGGGCACCATGATCCTGAGCATGAATTTCAGGTCGCTGCATTTATCCACCTTGGCGGCCAGGTACAGAGTATCCGGCACCTGCATGAAGAACTGGGTCAGCAGGTAGATATAAAAGACGTTGGAGATCCAGGGGATGACCATGGCCTGGTAGGTATCGATCCACTTCAGCTTGGTGATGGTCATGAAGTTGGTGATGATGAGCATCTCGCCGGGGATCATCAGGGTGGCCATGAAGAGGGAGAACACCAGGTCCTTGCCGGGGAATTTCAGCCGGGAAAAGGCGAAGGCCGACAGCACCGAGGTGACCAGCACCCCGGCAGTAGTCAGGATGGTGACAATGACGGTGTTGATCAGATACCGGCCGAAAGGCGCCGCCGCCCAGGCTTCGGCATAGTTGGAAAACTGTGCCGTTTCGGGGATCATCACCGGCGGGATCCTGACGATCTCAGCGGGGGTCTTGAGAGAGGAACTGATCATCCACAGAAAGGGCAGCAGGGTAAAGAACGCGCCCAGGCACAGCACCGCATACTGGGCAACGCGGGCCGCAACGGCCGACGGTTTGCGGGATTTCATCAGGCCGCCTCCTTTTCCTTGGCAATGAATTTCTGGACCATTGTCAGCACCAGAATGATGATGAACAGCACCACGGCCGCCGCCGAAGCCACGCCGTAATCGCCGCTGTTGTAGAATTTGTCGTAGATGTAGTAGACCACCGTAATGGCACTGTTGGCGGGCCCCGCCTTGCTCTGGAACAGGGAGAACACCTCGTTGTAGACCTTGAAGGCGTTGATCAGCCCCATGAGGAAGGCGTAAACGATGATGGGCCGCAGCTGGGGCACCGTGATCTTGAAGAACACCCGCATCTGGGGGGTGGAATCGATCCGGGCAGCCTGGTAGATGTCCTGGGAAATGGAGGACAGGCCGGACAGAAAGATCAGGATGTTGAAGGCCAGGCTCTTCCAGATGCTGAAGATGATCAGCGCCGCCAGGGCATACTGGGGATCGTTGAGCCAGGGAATGGCGTCGATGCCGAAGAGGCTGAGGAAGTAGTTCAGCAGGCCGTAGTTGCTGTTGAAGATCCAGCTCCACACGATGCCGATGGCGATGACGCTGGTGACGTAGGGCAGGAAGTACAGGGTCTGGAAGATGGCCTTGCCCCGGGCGGCGTTGTGGATAAGTACAGCAATGACCAGGGACAGCAGGATGGAAACCGGCACCACGAACACCACATAGATGCTGGTGTTACTCAGCGCCTTGAGAAAGACGTCGTCGGCAAACAGGTCCTGGTAGTTCTGCAGGTTGACGCCCTTGAAGCTGCCGTTGATGATGCTGTAATCTTCGCAGAAGCTCATCATGAACGCCTTGATGAGCGGGTAGATGGTAAAGACCAGCAGAATGATGAGGGACGGCGCCAGGTACAGATACCCCTTGCCGTTTTGCAGGCGGCGGCGGACGGTCTGGTTGTGTTGCATAGTACCGCCCCCGTTCACACTTTGGCCAGGGTTTTACCGTCGGCCCCGAACACGCACAGCTGCCCGGGACGGACCCGCACGGCAAAGTTGCTGCCCCGCTGCAGCTGACGGTCGGAGTGGGCCAGCAGCCGCATTTCGGTATTGTCCATACGGAAGAAGACCAGCAGGTCGCGGCCGGTCATCCGAACATGGGAGGCGGTCTGCGCCAGCCCCTGCTCCGTCAGCTCAAAGTTTTCCGGCCGGATGCCCATGCGGTACCGCCCGTTGGGCAGGTCCTGCCCGGCGGCCATCTCCTGGCGGGGGCGCAGCAGGTGCCCGTTGAGCCAGACGCCGTCGGTGGTGATGTCCCCCTCGAACATATTGATCTGGGGCATACCCAAAAAGTTGGCCACGAACTCGTTCACCGGGTTCAGGTACATCTCCTGGGGCTTTTCGTACTGCTGCAGCACCCCCTTGTCCATCACCGCGATGCGGTCGGAGATGCTCATGGCCTCCTCCTGGTCATGGGTGACGAAGATGGTGGTGATCTTCACTTCCTGCTGGATGCGGCGGATCTCCTCCCGGGTCTCCACCCGCAGTTTGGCGTCCAGGTTGGAAAGGGGTTCGTCCAGCAGCAGCACCTTGGGCCGCTTGACCAGGGCGCGGGCAATGGCCACACGCTGCTGCTGCCCGCCGGAAAGGGCTTTGGGTTTGCGGTGCAGCAGACCTTCCAGATGGACCACCTCGGCCATCTTTTCCGCCCGGTCCCGGGCTTCGGCCTTGGGGACCTTGCGGTTGATCAGCGGGAACATAATGTTTTCCAGCACGGTCATGTGGGGGTACAGGGCGTAGTTCTGGAACACAAGCCCGATCTCCCGGTCCTCCGGGGGGATGGTGGTCACGTCGTTATCCCCGAACAGGATGCGGCCCCCGCTGGGTTCGGTCAGGCCCGAAAGCATGAACAGCGTGGTGGATTTTCCGCAGCCGGAAGGCCCCAGAAGGCCCACCAGTTCCCCATCCTGAATTTCCAGATTCAGGTCGTCCACCGCCTTGAAATCTCCGTATTGTTTCGTCAGATGCTCGATGGTTATTTTCATTCCGGTTTCCCCTTGGGGCATCGTTTGCCCCTGTATCTTTTTGATGATTTCGTTCTTGGCGCGAAATCAATGTTATCACTCTCGTTCCTTTTCTTTCCACCATGCCCGGGAAAAGCTTTGGTAAAACCTTGCTGTTTACCAAAACGCTTTATGTATGAAAACCGAAAAATCCATCCAGTTTTTGTCAAATAATCGCAAACTAATTGCCGGTCCTTGTAAAAAGCAGTTTTTTCTCTCCTTTTATCTCTTCTACTACATCCATACTCCAGTGCCCCCACTGTCCCAAGCAAACCAATCGGACGGCAACAGAGTGGCTAGAGAGGTAGAGTTTGACCACCATCTGACCACTTCTTCTTCCCAGCCGGTTCCGTGTATCGTTTTTTACGTCCCAACATTCTTTTATAACCACCACAAACAGCGCCGGAAGTTGTGCATACTACACAATTTCCGGCGCTTTATCATGCTATTTTCCCGTACGTCACAGTTCTCCGACCAGACTACTACGTCCAACCACGCTATTACCTAAAGCGCTTGGTGTGACCATATTCTTTCGAGCCAAATATATATCGATATTTCATTTATT
>DXBP01000020.1 GCA_019116445.1 Candidatus Gemmiger excrementigallinarum | reverse complement strand
CCCGGCACGGAAAGCGGCTTTGAGGAGCCTCCCAGCGGCCATCAGAGACTTGATGGCCGTTTGCACTGTGCCGATGGCCATGTGCAGCACGGTGGCCATGTGTGAAAACGAGGGAAACGCCTTGCGCTGCCCATTGGAGCAACGGCAGAGGTAAGCATACACGGCAAAGTCCCGTTTATCCAGGTTGAATGCTTCTACCGGCAGCTTGCCCCATGTGCCGGACAGCTGCAGGAGCTTGTATTGATTGGAGATTCTGCGGCCTTCCCGATCTTGCCGAGCAGACACTACCAGCAGGCCCTTTTGTTCCAGACCGGCCACGGCGGAGCGGATTGTGTTCTCGCTCAAACCGCACCGCTGCTGTATGGTGGCGTTGCGGACGGTTGCTGTGCCCAGGCAGTTCTGACAGTACGACAAAAACAAATAAACCATCAGTTCTTTAGGCTTTAGCCCGTATTCAAATAGGCTGTTATAAATTTTTACAAACATGTTGTTCTTCCTTCCAAAAAATCAGCCCCAGGCAATCCGTTTGCCTGGGGCATTGTTGTTATTTAGGGGTTGAATTTTCCGGGGTACAGTGCTGCCGCTTCGCGCCGGGAAGCCCCCAGCTTGCGGCGCGGCTCCCTGGTTGCTGCCGGGGGCGTGTGGGGGCGTGCCGGGGCACTTCCCAGCGCCTGACGCAGAGATTCCGTGCTGAGTAACTTGATTTCCAGATAGTCGTTCTCGCCGGTGGCATCCTGCTCCTGGGGAGCAAGGGACAAGTATTTCCAGTAGCCCTCAAGGTGGGTTTTCATGGGTGTGTACCCGGCTTTCTCGACAATCCAGGTGTCACGCTGGATGCGCACCATCTGAGCAGGGGACATCAGAGGGCGGCCCATCAGCTGATGGCTGCTGGTGGTCTTGCCGTCAGAGCGAGAGGAGGAGCCGGTCAAAATGGTCTCATCACCCAGCATTTTGGATATGCTGGTGGCGGTATCCTGGGCCGACGGCGATACAAACGTGTTGAGTAAAATCTGGCAGTTGTCTTTGATGATCTCGGTGACGTTTTTATCGTATTTGAGCAAAAACTGGCTGTAGCTTTGCACTGCGACCAGGATGCGCCCGCCTCGGCTGCGGATAGCGGAGAACAGGCTGGTGACACCGGGAATTGCCGGGAAGTTGCCGAACTCATCCAAAAAATAGTAGAAGGGACGAGGGCAATGCCCGCCCTGGCGCTCAGCCAGAGCAATCAGATCGTCGGTCAGGAAGCGGACGAACAGCGACGCCAGGAAGTGCCTGGTTTCGTTTTCGTCCGGCGCGATCAGGAAGATCGCCGTGGGCCGTTCGATGAATTGTTCGGCATCCAGATCGTTGTCGTGGGTGCAGATCAGCTGCTCCAGTTCTGCATCGACGAATTTCAGTAGTTTGGACAGCGCCGAAGAAACGATATTGAGGGTGGTTCGAATATCCGCGCTTGTGGTAGTGCTGATATAGCCTTTAATTCGCCGGTCGGTAACCCCCTCCAGCATGGCAGCCAGGCGGCTTTTCTGGACGGTGTTCCCTTTCTCCGGGTTGTCTGCCCCTGCCAGCTCGACAATCAGATTAAAAACACTGACGATGTGGCGCTCACCGTCCTGGCCATACTGAGACACCAGCAGGACCAGGCCGGTTATCAGGCCACGGGCAGTCTCGTTAAAATACTCGCTGCTGTCACCACTGTTCACAGAGCCGGTATTACCGATGATCGCGCTGGCAATGACCTTGGCGTAGCGTTCTGCCGTGGCATAATGCACGGCCCGCTGCTTGGCGTCTTGCTCCTTGCGCCATGCGTCGATTTCGATGTTGACGCGGTACAAAAGATTAAAATGGCAGGAGCAAAACACGTTTCGCAGATCGAGCTTCAGCACGCGGTAGCCGCACTTTTTCAGTTCGGCGCTGGTAATCGTATACAGGTCATCTTTGACAGATACCAGAACCATGCTGGTCCCCTGGCCGATTCCCTGGGCGTCTTGCGTGCGCAGATTTACCCGGGCGTTGTAGGTGATCGTGGGGATATACAGGCTGGTGGACTTACCGGCACCGGGCGGGGCGACCATCAATACAGATTGATCGCTTGTATCGACCAGCCAGGTACTTTTGGAGGCACCCACAAGCATGGCCGGTTGTGTCTCATGCCCTTGCTGCACTTCTTGATAAACTCGCTTGACTTCCTCCGGCTCCATGAAGTGGGCGTCGCCGTGCTGGCCGTGCCCGGCCTGCACATCCTTTACCGCCAGCGGCGCGCGGTTGTACATCTCTACCAGCGCTGCGGCCAGCAGAGCCGCCAGCAGCTTTGCCAGGACGAGCAGCCCATCGCCCGGTGCATACCCGGCCCCCATCTGCAGGGCCGTTGCCAGGGCGTATACGATCACGATCGTCAGCAGCGGTCGCAAACCTCTTTTCAAAAAATCATCTCCTCCTTACAGGTCCATCATGAACGCCTGGCTTTGAGGCGACAGTTCCGTCTCCTGTTCCGGCTCCGGCTCATTCTCCGCTTCCTGCTCCAGCGCTCTTTCCTGCTCATGGGCCAGGAAGTGGTCACAGTAATCCAGGGCTTTGTCCAGACGCTGCAATGTGACCGGCAAGTCGAACGTCGGGTATTTGACGGCCTCCGCATGGGCGGACGCCAGCTGCTGCGACAGCCGGTCACTTACCCCAACGTCATACCGTGCCGCCAGCATCACCGCCAGGGACGCGCTCTCCAGGTCGCGGACCGGCTGCTCCACCGTCGCTGTGCGCTGGATAACGGCGTCCGCGTAGCCCTTCAGTTCACTGAGCCGCACATCTTCCTCGGAACCGGCGTCCGATACATGGATCACGTTCTGGTCTGCGTCGAAGTAGGCTGCGCCCGGCTTGTCCTGGTCACGCTGCACCGTCAGCCCGGCCTGCCGGGCTGCGTCCTCCATATCCAATGGGTTCTTTTCAATTTCACCATCCTGATGACTTTGATGCTCCAAAAACTCCTGATATTGCAGCGGTTCCTTCTTCAATTCCTGCAGGATTTGCTGCTCAGCCCATTCGCGAAATCTGTCCAGAGAGCCCTCAAACGTATCATAACCTTTGCCAGTGGCGTTATATTCGATTAGTCCCGAAGTGGCATACGGAGCAAGATCATAACTGTAGAAACGTTCAGAATTTGGTCCATGTAAAGAGCCACTTCCATCGTTATACATTTCCCATTGCCATCCGGCGGGTAACTGGTTGGCTGGAACGATTTTGCCATCGTCGAGAAATTCGTCTAAATCTTGATATTCTTCTTTCTGCATAGGGTTCTCTTTTTTATTCTGTACGGGTTCCTGCTTTTCCTGGTCCAGCAGTATATTCAGTTCATTCAGCCGGGCCAGCTTGGTCTGAAATTCTTCTTCATAGGCGAATGGCTGTTTGGCCGCCTCTTTGGCAGATTCAATGTTTTTCTCTATCTCTTCGCGCGCGGCGATTTTTACCGGGATCTGAGCGGATATGTTTTCCAGCACCGCGCGGAAAGAGGAAAAGTTCTGCTTCGGATTCAATTCGATCCTGTAGCGCTGTTCGCCCTGCAGATACCCCGCAAATCCAATGATCTTCGGGTCGTAGCCCACACAGATGTCAAACCCGCAATACCGGCCGATCTTCTTCTCGCCTGCACCGGCTGCGGCCGCCTTACAGGCGTCCAGCAGCGCGGCGTCGGCATCGGCGCGTTTGGTATAGGTCACTCCCTGGATAACGGCGGAGAACATCTCGTTCCCCTTATCGTCTTTGCGCAGGCTGCTTTGAAACAATGCGGCGTCCTGCCGCAGGGCGTCCAATTCCTGGCCGATGCGCCGGATTGCTGCCGGATACCCGATAGAGACAAGGTCCTGCAATTCATAGATCTGCGCATTGTGGGCGCTGCGCAGCGTGCTGAGCCGCGCCACTTCGTTGTCCAGGTCCATTTTTTCCTTGATGAGAGGGTTTCCCGCACAGAGCGCCTTGACTTCAGCGTAAGTAAGCGTTGCCTCGTCCAGGTCCTCACAGGAGCGGGCGGGGGTCTTGCTGGTCATGATCTGGCTGATATAGCGCTGCTTGTTCTCAATGAGCTGCCAGCTGTAGGCGTCGAAGCTGCCCTCCGTGGCGTAGCGGAATATCTGCACGCGTTTGTTTTCGTTGCCCTGGCGCAGAATCCGACCTTCGCGCTGCTCAATATCCGAGGGCCGCCAGGGCACATCCAGATGGTGGAGTGCAATCAATTTGGTTTGCACGTTGGTTCCGGCTCCCATTTTTTGTGTACTGCCCAGCAGCACGCGCACTTTGCCAGCGCGCACACGGGCGAACAGCGCCGCCTTTTTCGCGTCGGTGTTCGCGTCGTGGATATAGGCGATCTCCTCTTTCGGGACGCCTCTTGCGATCAGCTTATCCCGGATGTCGTCGTACACATTCCACGCGCCGGTCCCCGGCGTGGCCAGGTCGGAAAATATCAGCTGTGTAGACCGCTGTTCCCGCGTCTGCGCCCAAATCTCGTAGACCTTGTCCGCACAGGCGTTGGCCTTGCTGCCGGGATCGTCCGGCAGGGCCGGGTTGAGCAGCCGCTGGTCAAGTGCCAGCTTCCTGCCGTCCGTCGTGATCTTGAGCATATTGTCTACATGAGGGTCCACGCTGCCCGCGCGCACCGCCTCGGCCCGTTCGCCCAGTGCCTGGATGGTATGCTTCTGCAGCTCCGTGGGCGGGCACATGATGACCGTCGGTTTGCCGCCTTCCAGTTCCGGCACCTCCAGCTTCAGCATGTCGGCTGTCTGTACATCCGCAGCCAGCTTCCACATGCTGATGAGTTCCGGCAGATTGTTGAACCTGGCAAACCGCGTTTTCATGCGGTAGCCGGTCCCTTCGGGGGCCAGCTCCATAGCGCTGACCGTTTCGCCAAAGTTGGCCGCCCATGCGTCGAAGGCGTACAGGCCATGCTCACGCAGGGTATCCGCCTGTATATAGCGCATCATGGTGTAGAGTTCCGCAGCCGAGTTGCTGATGGGCGTGCCGGTGCAGAACACAACGCCTTTGCCGCCCGTGATCTCGTCCAGGTATTGGCACTTCATGAGCAGGTCTGTGGCTTTCCGGCTCTCAGCGGTTGTAATCCCCGACACATTTTGCATTTTCGTCTGCACGGCCAGATTTTTGAACTGATGCGCTTCGTCCACCATGAGTGAATCGACGCCCAGTTCTTCAAAGGTCACTGCGTCGTCTTTGGGGGCGTCCATCAACTTTTCCAGCCGCGATTCCAGAGATTTTTTGGCCCGCTCCAGCTGCTTTACAGACAATTCCTGCCCGGTGCGCTCTTTTTTTGCCGCATTGATGACCTCCGTGAACTGCTCGATCTCATCGCGCAGGAACTGCTGCTGCCGTTCATCGGACAGCGGCAGCCGGGTGAACTGGCTGTGCCCCAAAATCACAATATCATAATTGCCGGTGGCAATGCGCGAACAGAACAGCTTACGGCGGTCCTTTTCAAAATCCCGCTTTGCCGCCACAAGGATATTGGCGTTCGGATACAGCGTCAGCAGTTCGGACCCGATCTGTTCGGTCAGGTGATTGGGCACGACGATCATGGTCTTGCTGCACAGGCCCAGGCGTTTCTTCTCCATAGCCGCCGCGCCCATGACGATGGTCTTGCCAGCGCCTACCGCATGGGCTACCAGCGTATTGCCTCCGAACAGGATGCGAGCCACCGCGTTGCGCTGATGGGGCCGCAGCGTGATCTCCGGGTTCATACCGGGGAAAGTTAGGAAACTGCCGTCATATTCACGTGGGCGTAGGTTATTGTAGTGTTCATTGTAGTAGGCGGCCAGCCGACGCCGCCGGTCCGGGTCCTTAAATATCCAATCCCGGAACGCGGCCTCAATCTGCTTTTGTTTATCCTGCGCCAGACGTGTTTCCTTCACGTTGGGCACAGCCCGCTTTTTGCCGTCGGGTTCTTCCACATAGTCGTCTACCCTCGCGGGTTGCATATTCAGGCTGCTTTGTAACAGATCGTAAAAGGACCGGCGTTTTGTGCCGTAGGTGGTCGTGGCGCGGACGTTCACACTGTCCATCCTGCCGCCGGTCACGCTCCAGCGGGGCGTGACCGGCTCATAATGTACCTGGATGTGCTGCGCCACCCAGGCATTGGGCTGCATCAGCTCCAGTACAAACTGCCGCACATCGTCGGCAGGTATCCAGGTGGTGCCCAGATGCACGTTGATCTCCGACGCCGTCAGCTCTTTGGGCTGTACAGCGGCCAGGGCGTCCGCGTTGGCCCGGTACACCGGGTCCAGCGCGGCAGCCTGGCGGGCCTGTTCCAGCTTTTGCCGGACGTTGCCCGACAGGTATTCTTCAGCGGTCTGGTAGACCGGATCTTCTTCCGTTCCCATGCCGGGCACACGGAACATCAGGCCGGACAGGTCCTTCACCAGTTCTTCCTGCGTTTTGCCGGAAAGCTGCTGCATATACGCCAGGTCGATGCCGCCGTGTTCGGCAAGCGACACCACCAGCGCCTCAGCGGCGGTATCCACATGATCGATCACGCGCGTCGGGCGGATGGTGCGCTTTGTAAACATATCCGCCTTGCCTGCAAAATTTCCTTCTTCGTCCACTCTTTCCAAAGAGCGCAGCAGGCTGTACCCGCTGTCCTCGCGGAACGCGGCGTTGTTGGCGCGGCTGTACAAGCGGCCGTATTTGCTTACATAATCGTCATATTGCCGGGAAAGCTGCCGCTGCAAACGTGCGATCTCCTCCTCCGGCAAGTCGTTCACCTGCGCCTGGATCAGTTCCCGTGTGGCAGAGAGCAGTCCCACCATACCCTCAATTCGCTGCCGGGTCATGGCGTTGGGGGTCTGTTCCCACATGAGAGAGTCACGCCGGAAATAGATTTTTCCGTCCCGCACACAATAGCTGTAATTGCGCACAGACGGGGCGGCGGGAACGGCGTTTGCTTTGGCCGTGGTTTCTTCTTCGTCCATAGCCAGCGGCGCAAGTTCCGGCAGGACGGCCTGCAGGCGGCTCATGGCCGTGCGCAGCTGCTCTTCCAGGCTGGTATCTGTATCAGGCTGGCAGGTGGGGCGCGGCCCGTAGGGGCCGCTGACCATTTCCATTTTTCCGCAGATCATTTCCGGGTGGTCGATAAAATACTGGTTCATCGGTATGCCGTCTGCGGTCTGGCCCACATGGAGCCAGTCGGCTTCCGGGTTCGACAGTACGCCGTCCCGCTTCTGCAGAAACAGAATGTCGGCGGTCACTTCGGTGCCTGCCGCCGCTTTGAATGCGGTATTCGGCAGCCGCACCGCGCCGATCAGGTCGCAGCGGGCGGCCAGGTACCTGCGCACATCCTCGCTTTTCTTGTCCATCGTCCCGCTTGTGGTGATGATGGCCTGGATACCGCCCACGCGCAGCTTGTCGATATTCTTTGCCGCAAAGTAATCGTGGATCAGGAAATTGTAGCGGTTGAAGGCAGGGTCGTTTACTTTGTACTGTCCGAAAGGCACGTTGCCCACCACCGCGTCAAAAAAGCTGTCCGGCAGCGACGCCTTTTCATAGCCCGTGATCTGGATGTTTGCTTTAGGAAAAAGCTGCTGGGCGATGCGCCCCGTGACCGGGTCCAGTTCCACGCCGTACAGCATCGTGCCGTTCGTATCGAAGGACGCCGGGCGGTTGGCGAAGAATGCGCCCACGCCCATGCTCGGTTCCAGGATGTTGCCGCCCTTCAGGCCGAAGCGCTCCAGCGTTTCATACATGGTGCGGATGATCTCCGGCGGCGTATAGAACGAGGTCAGGGTAGAGGCGCGGGCGGCTTCATATTCCTGTACGGGCAGCAGTTCCTTCAGCGTTTTGTATTCCCCGGCCCACTCGGCTTTTTTGCCGTCGAAGGCGTCGGACAGGCCGCCCCAACCCACATAACGGGCCAGCACCTGCTGCTGTTCCGGGCTGGCCTGCTGGCCGTCGGCATCCAGATACTGCAGCAGCCGCAAAGCAGCGATATTGTCCTGGAACCGGGCCTTGGGGCCGCCGGACGGGTCGCGGTCGCCGGTGGAGCTGTAATTGACCGCATTTTTGCGACCTTCTTTGATCCATTCCTGATACGCGGCATGTTCCGCTTCCTGCACGGTTTGGAACTTCGTCCATTCGCCGTCCACCGGGATCTCCACGGCATAGTCCGCCGCGCCTTTCTGGGGTGCCGCTGCGGCCTCCGCCTCCTGTACGATTTTTTGCACCGTTTTATCCTGTTGCAGTTCCTTTTCCAGACGACCCTGTATATCTTCCAGATCGTCCATATCTGCGGCCTCTGCCGGGGACAGGATACCGCCGTTCTCCATGCGCTGCACATATCCATCATGCAGGCGGGCGACGTCCTCCAGATCGGCACGCACATTTCGGGACAGCGTCGCGGCCAATGAAAGCTGCTCATATCCGGCGTCCGGCGCGGCATGAGGCTGACGGCGTCTCACAGGCCGCCTCGCTTCGTCAGGCAGCTGTGCCGTAATAGCGGCGTGGTCCTCGTCCGAAACGGTGACGTCGATCTCATGCGCAGCTTCGCCGCTGCCGATGGTGATGGTATCCCCCTCGCGGCGCACCGGCACTTTTGCAAGGTCCGGCAGCGCCGGGGCAGCAGAAGGTTCCGGCTGTTTTGCCTGCGCGGCGATTTCCTCCGGCGCGGGCATGGTCATGTTCATGGAATAGGCCACATCGCGGACTGGTTCCAGGCATGCCCGCAGCGTGTGGTTGAGGAGTGTTCCAATTCTCTGTATCACCTTCCCGTTGTCTCGATACCTCGTCGTGAAGGAAAAGGCACCTGTATCTAATCTTTCTGTCGGTAAGCCCAGCCGTACACATGTGACATACATCGCGCTCTGCTCCAGACAACGCTGAAGCGCGGCCCGCACGGCAGGTTCCGCGCCGGGATCAACTTCAGAATCCACTATCATCCGTACCCGATTTTGAACATAACTGTCCAGGTTCTTTTCCCCGGTCCGCTTCAGCAGATTATGCAGTGCAATTCCGGTTTTGTTTTTGTGTACCGTCCAGGGACGGGGGCCAGGGGGCGGTGAGCCGGGAACCGTGTCGGCATAATCGAACACATAGGAGATATGGTTGGGACTCTTGTCATCAAAAATCCGTACTCCTGTTGTGCCGCTTTTTACAGCCCGGTTCATATCTTCCCATCGCTTTTCTGTGAGAACCGCTTTCATTCCTGGCTTCTGCGAATACATTGCAACCTGATTTTTGAACGACTGGCGGTAGGTGTATCCGGCTGAATCCAGAAACCTTTTCCATGAATCGCTGTCACTGGCAATTTCCCGCAGCGTTTTCCCGTATGCTTTTTCCAGTTGTTCATACTGTGTTATGTTGAGCATAAACGTCACTCCTCCTGCTTTTATTTCAGACAATAAAAAAAGCAGACCGAAGTCCGCTCTTTTGAATCGTCTATATATTTGTAAATGCGCATACGGCAAAACTGCTCAAAACGGGATTATTGCGTCAGGTTTTCCACAGTCTTCCCAGTCCTCCTGCGTCCCATTGAAAAACATGTTCTTTCCCCGGCCACGGGTCGCAACCGGCCGCTCCAGCTTGGGAATCCCCAGTTCGCCCCGCTGGCAGCCGCCGAACATCAGCGGCTCGGCCATTTCCTCTGCCTGCGCCTTCAAGGCGTTCATGTGGCCTACGTGCTCCAGAAAGTGCGTGTTCTGGTCCGGGGCGGGGTTCTTCACGAGCAGCGCCTTTACCGTGTCGTCAATGAAGTTTGCCACTTCCTCGTTTTTGGCCCTGCAGACTGCGCCCAGTTCTTTTTTGAATACCAGTTCCCAGAACTCCTCCGGGCAGTAAGCTTCCAGCCAGTCCTTATACTTCTGGCCGTATCTGCCGCTGAACCCGCCAAAGTCCTCCAGTTTCGGCCAGAGCTTATCAAAGCGTTCGCTTACTTCCAAAAAGGCATTCTGCTGATCCGAAGGATAGCCCATATTGCAGCGGATCTCTTCGGGAATCAGCGCAAGCAGAGCCACCCGTTCATCCTCTGGCAGGCTTTCAAGGTGCGCTTTCAGATCTTCTTCGGGAACATCCTCAAATAAATACAGGCGGTCCAGTTCGTTCATGTCTTCCAACTGCTGCATATTAAAGTTCATAATGTACCTCCGTTTGTGTCTTTGTTGTGTTTCTGCATACAATTTCGCTTAATCTCATGATTTTGTCAAGGGGCAGTTTGAATAATTGCCGATTTCCGACGGTAAGATGCGCGTATTTTTTTGCAAATAAGCATCAAAAATCAAACGAATCAACGTCAGAAAGCGGTTGTGCCCGTCGGGCACAAAATTCCCGTCAACGCTCCAGCGAGGACAGGTTGCGCTCGTCTGCAAGGCCGGTTTTCAGCCTGCGCACATTCTGCTTCTCGCCCGTCAGTCCGTTGGCGGCCTGGTGCGCCCGGTTTCTGATCTGCGCCTGCTGCTGGTCAAAACGCAGCGTTTTTGCCAGGCGGTACAGCATATTCTGTGCTGCATAGCCGGGGCTTTTCTCACGGTAGTCGGAACCGTCCACTTTTTCATCCGAATCGGCTGGCTGCGTATTCATTGCCAGATCCTGTTCCGGGGTTGACTTTTCCTGCGCGCCGTGCGAAGCTGGTTTTTCCTGTACTGCTGGCCCGCTGTGCGGCGGGGCCGGGTTTGCCGCCGCGTGAGCGGAAGCCGTACCATTCCTATCTGCTGCTTGCGCCGACGTTGACTTTTGGCGTGCACTGTGCGAAGCTGGTTTTTTCCGTACTGTTGGCCCGGCGTACCGCTCGGCAGCCTGTATGATGATATTGTGCCGTGTGACCTCGGCGCGCCCTGCGCGCCGGTCCTCGAAGCCGCAGTATGGATGAAAGAAACTGTTTTCGATCTCTGCGAATTTTTTGTCCAGCGTTTCCCGGTTGGAAGCGTAAGTCAGCACCAACTCCTTTTGGCTGTCTAGATATTCCTCATACATAGACCTGAGTACGGGGTCCCTCTGTGTGACCCGTTCCAGCACGTTGTCCACCTGTGCCTTGAGGGGCGGCGGCAAAAATTTATAGGTGTGTTTTCCTTTTGTGGCCCGCAGCTCCCTCCCCAGCGCTTTCAGCGCGTCGGTGATCTCCCGGTCCACCAAATATTCGCTGGACACCAGTCTGCGCAGCTGTTCATTGAGTTTATCCCGCTGCGCGCTTTTTTCTTCTTTCAGATATGCCAGGTCGCCGTGAAATATCTCATTGGTGAAGCTGCTCTTGACCGCGAGGGTCGCCGCGTTCAGTGCGGCGTTTTTATCCGTTTCTTTTTCCCGGTGCGGAATGAACGCTTCCCGGCTGTCGGTGGACCACACCAGAAAATGCAGGTGTGGGTGGAAGTCCTTGTTGTGCCAGGAACATACCATGCGCAAATTGTTTGGAGAAATGTTATACGCCTTTGCCAGTTCGTCGGCTTTCAGCGCAATCAGGTTTTTCATGTAATTGCGGTCTACCCCCAGCCGTTCGCAGTCGCTGGCGTTGAGCGAATACACATGATACCAGACCGTGCTGTTGCCGGGAGCCTCGACGTCTGCCTGTGCCGACAGCACCCTTTTTTCTGTACCGTTCTGGTCGAAGATGGGGCTTTGCCGGTCGATATAGGCAATGTAGTTGGTCGCATGACGCGCATTGGCGAAATAGCCGGAGTTGAGTATCGCCTTGACCTTCACTTTTTCACCTCACTTTCCGCTGCGCCAAACGGGCGTTGTGCCCGTTCTTGACAGCGTTTTGTGCCCGACGGGCACAACCGTTTTCTGACGCTATTTCGTTTTATTTTTGACGCTTATTTGCAAAGAAACCGGGCACAAAACGCCCGTTTTCTTTGCTGGCCGCAGCGTCATTCTTCTACAATGTCCTCCAATCGGAATACCCGGTCGTTCATCTTGAGGTATTCGACGGCGGCGCGGCGGTAGTTGTCCAGCGCGCGGGGGTTGACCTCCAGTTCATGCGCAATGACCTGGCACAATATGGCCTGCTGGATTGCCAGCTCCGACAGCACCTTGTTGGTACGGTTGTTCAGCCGCGATTCCATCAGGTTGACGCTGGCCAGCACCGTGCGCTTTACGCTTTCGGTAATAAAAGCCCCGTCGTTCTGCACATACAGATAATCCCGATAGTAGCGGATGGCGTTCTCGATAACAGCCGTTTCTGTGCAGTTCTCTTTGTCAGCTATGGCCTTCAGTGTTTCTACCGTCTCATCACTGATCCTATACGCTCTGGCCACACGACCCTTTGACTTATTTTCCATTGAGTGGCTCCTTTCCGGGGATACGATTTTCCCCATTTTTATGAAAATTGGAAAGCGGTTGGGAAAATGCAGGATAAAGCTGTATTGCACAAGTGCAATACAGCAACACACCGCGCCGCAGCGCAGCGCGGTTTTTCTTCCTGATTTTGTATTGCTGTTTGTATTGCTGTCGCAGTCTTTTCAAACCTCAAAAAACAAATCGTCAAAATATTTCGCTTGTCATCGTTTGTTTTTTCTTCATGCCTGCTTGCAGTGCGTATTGCAGTACAGAAAAAAGAATCGTTTCGGCGTAATATTGTGTATTGCTCCCTGTATTGCAGACTTTACAGCCAGTTTTCCGGGTCAACGCGGGTATTGTTGACATACACCTCGAAGTGCAGATGGTTGCCGGTGCTGTCGCCGGTGCTGCCCACATAGGCGATTGTCTGCCCCTGCGTGACCGTCTGCCCGGCTGTGGCCGCCAGAGAAGAGGCATGGGCGTACAGCGTATAGATCTTGTTGCCCTGTGCGTCCGTGCCGTGGTAGATCTTCACGTAGTTGCCCCAGCTGTTGTGCCATCCGGCTTTCACAACGACGCCGTCCGCAGCGGCATAGATGGGGGTGCCGTAACCGGCAGCAAAGTCCATACCGCCGTGAGGGGCACCCGTCCACCCATCTGCTTCTCCAAAATGGCAGGAGATGTAGCTGTAGCTTGCCAGCGGCAGAATGAAGGTGCCGTTGCCGCTGCCAGGCAGATTGCCGGTGAAGCTATCATCGGGCGTATAACTGCCCGAATCGGTAATGCCCACCTGCGTGACCGTTACGCCGTACAGTTCCTCCCAATCCGTTTGGAACAGCACTTTGCTCCATTCTATATTGAGTTCCGTCCAGCCTTCCCAGTCCTCATTGAGCGTGGCCATCCTGACAGCCTGTTGATACTGCTGCATGACGGCGCTGTCGCCGGTGTAGGACAAATCACTCAGCTCCTCCCACCGGGCTATGGTCTGCTCAGTGGCCCCCGTGTCCCCGCGCCAGTCCTGGCAGCCGGGCAGGGTGGCCGTCACATACAGGTCATAGTGGTCGCCAGGGCAATAAGTAACGGTGTGGTAGTTGTCACAATCGGCGGCGTCATCACTGTGGTGATACGTTCCCCCGTTGCCATCAGGGTGGCCGTCGCACACTTTCCGGCTTCGGCACCCGCCGCAGGAGTATGGCCCCCTCTCACGGGTCGAAAAACTGATACTTTTGAGGACGGCCCAGCTTGCCAGGTCGCTCATGTCGATCTTCCAGTCCTGCTCATAGTAGCAGGACACAATGGTCAGGATCTCTTTATCATTGTTGGAGAAACCGTTTTCCCATTGCAGGACAACATTACGGTAAGGTTTGCCGTTTCGATCGACACGCTGGCGGTACAGGTCCATCTGTTCCTCCACGTAAGCCTCCCTGGCCTTGTCCATGGCCGCCACGGTCTCGCCCACCAGGGACGTGTCCTCGGTGAGAAACGTCCCCAGCGTCACAGTGAAAAAGGAAAAAGCTCCCACCACAAGAAGGACGATGACTGCGATCAGGAACAATGGAGCCAGCAAAATACCAATGACCAGCGGGCGGTGCTTTTCGTCTGCCAGTTCCCGTGTGACAAGCAGGATGAGCTTCTCCATCATGGGTCATACACCGCCCTTGCTTCCGAACAGTTCCGCTTCAAAAGGCAGGGTCCCAATCTCCATGTAGTATTTTCCGTTACCGGCCTTGAGCAGACAATGGCGCTTGTTGGAAACGCTGATGCAGGCGGCCTCGCCGTCAGTGAGTTTCAGCGCCTCCTGCATCCCCTGCAGATCGACCTGTCCACTATAAAACAGGAACTTAAAGCTGCTCATATTGATAATGGGCGAACTGTACTTGCGCACAGATTCGTCCAGGCAGTCACCGAGCTGCTGCGTGGCCACGCCGATACAGGCGTTGTACTTGCGGCTGCGGCGGGCAAAGTAGCTGATGTACTTTGCCATCAGAGGCTGCTCCAGATACAGGTACAGCTCGTCGAACGAGAGCAGGACCTGGAACTTCCGCTGCAGTACGATGGACCAGATGTAAGTGTTCAGGTTATTCTCCACGGCCTGCAGGCGCTGTTCGCTGCCTTCGAGCAGCGCGCCCATGCTGAAGCAGATCAACGGGTTGCCCGTCACGTCGATGGTGGTCGTACCGTTGAAGATGCTGGACAACTCGCCAAAAGTCGGGTCGTTGATATACAGCAGCACTTCCGCGATCATCTCTTTGGTGAGCATAGGATAATCGCTCTTTTTCATCTGCTTTTCCACATAGGCGTACAGCGTGCTGAAGGTCGGATAATCCTCGTGCCGAAGCCGGGAAAAATCCGTCTGCTGGTCGATGTCTACCGATGCATACATCCCCTGCACCAGGATCATCAGTGCCCGCAGCGTGGTGTCGGGAATTTCCGGCATCATGATACGGAACTCATCTTTGAGCCAGGATAGATGCTGCAAAAACATCGGGCTGTCGCTGGCAATCTCCGGCAGGTCAGTGTCCTCATCGTCGTCCTCCAGCTTAATACGCCGGACCTCAAAAATATTGATCTTGTGGTGGCCGGAAGCGCAGTCGATAACGACGCCGCCCAAGCCGCGCGTAACGTCGCTGTACTCGTTCTCAGGGTCCATGATGTAGCAACGCACACCGCGCACCACCTGGAACGTAAGGATTTTCTTTTGAAGGTAACTTTTGCCCTGCCCGGCAGAGCCAGAGATGAAGAAAACGCCGTTGGTGATCTGGTCGTCCCGCTGGAAGATATCCACGTACACCGGGCCGCCCCGGTCGGTGCGCCCGACGGGCATCCCGTGGGGATGGACAAGGCTCGAATAGCTGAACGGATACAGCGCCGCCGCTGTCTTGCTGGGCAGATTGTTGGAACACAGCAGGAAACGGTCGCTGCCCAGCGGCTGTACAGAAGAAAAAGCGTCCCGCTGCTCGTAGGCTAACTGATCGTAGGTGATGCCTGCCCCGGCCAGCTCGATCTTCACCTGCTGTTCCAGGTCGTTCAGCTCGTCCAGGGTCTTGCCGTAGATCTCGATATAGATGTTGATGCTGTAGACGGTGTTTTGATTTCGCGTGATCTCCGAGTAAAAGTTCTGGATGTCGTTGGCCTCCTGCATGGCGTCTATCTGCTCGGTGGCCTGATGCTTGCCCGCCATGACCGCCTTGTTGCGCAGCTGTTCGTTGATAAGTTTGCGGGCACTGTCTTTCTGCAGCGGCGTCAGCCGCATGGTGAAGGAGGTGTTCCGCATACTGGCTACCGTGTACAGCGCGCGCGGCGGGATCTGCGATGGGAAGTTTTTGATCATCAGGGTGCGGCGCAGCACGCCGGACTGCTCGGCGTGGTCTTTGGTGAAGTCGATACGGTTCGGACACAGGCGGCGCATGATCTCTTTGTTGTAGACGGCGGGTTTGGCCCTGACCATATCCGGGTAGTTTTTCACTTCTTCCGCAATCGTGTACAGGTCCACATTGGTGAACTCCCGCACCAGATAATTGCGCAGCAGGACAGCCAGCTCCTCATTTTTAACCCGGTCTACTTTGTAACCCTTGCCCGCAATAAGAGTGTAGATGTCATCATCTTCGTTCTGTGCCTTGTAAATAAAATAGTAGGCACGCTGCACGGCACTGGACCGGGCCTCGGTACTCTCGATTTCGTTGATAACGTCCGCGATAATATGGTCATACTGGCGCGGCTGGCTGCGATAATAGGCTTTCAGCGCGCTCATGTCCTCGACCTTGTCTGTACCGAACATAACGAAGGGGCAACGTAGTGAATCGAACAGGCGGCAGAGCTGTTCGATTTCCTCCGCGATCTCGCCATCGGTCATGACGTCAGTGTTGGGCGGGTAATAACGGTAGAAACGGAATAACTCCTTGCCGTCTTTACCACCATAGATACCGTTTTCCCCGAAGCGGAACTGAAGCAGTTCCTGCATGGGAAGTTTGGACTTCATAAGCCTGCGCAGCTTCTTTTTGCGGCGCTTTTCGTCTTTGCCGGAAGCCGCATTCTGGGAAAAGGTCTTGGTAAAGAACTGATATGCGGTACGCATCTTCAGCGCGCCGAACAAGTTGTTTTCAAAGTCGAAGCGCGCCGTACCAAGCGCCAGAAAACAGGTGAGCGTGAATATCTGCGGCGACCGCAGATAAAAAACAAGCACCGCGCCCAGCGCGATGCCAATGAGTTCCGGCACTGTCCACCACCACAGCAAAAATTTCTTTTGCAGGCGTGGCGGGCAAAGGTATTTTTGTGTTGTCATGAGGTCTCCTTTCCGGGCGCTGGGCCCGATCTCAACGGCGTTTTGTGCCCGACGGGCACAACTGTTTTACGACGTTACTGCGCCTTATTTTCGATGCTTATTTGCAAAAGACTGTAGTTCTCTCAAGGAGCTTTTTCTGCTTCGCACACTTTTTCCGGCGCATGGATTTTCAGATAAACGTATATGCTTTTCCCCAGCCGCGCTGCATATCCGGCGGCCAGAAGCGGAAGTACAACACCATAAAGGAATGTCATAGCCTGATGGCTTTCCTGTCCCCGCATCATCGGGGCCAGGGCAATTCCAGCAAGAGCTGTCAGTGTCATAATGGTATTTGTACACAAAAGTGTGAGCTGGGCCGGAGCCTCGTCTGCCGCCAAAATGGCGGCACTCCACAGAACGATTGCCTCTCCCCATAATACGGCCAGCATCAGCATGGCTTTTGCTTGATCTGGCTCTTTGGAGAGTGCCGCCGCCTGAGCGTTCAAAACGAAAGCCATGAGCAAAAACAACGCTACCAGCCGTTGGCTGGAGTGCAGCGAACATCCCAGGTACATACCGTATGCAAGAATAAGCGCCAGCATATACAGAAAGACCCTGCTTTCCTGAAAGCAGACTGACAGAACAGCGGTACCAAAAACAAGGCCCAGAGATGCCGCGCATATAGCTGAATCATGCGCGGCAACCACCCGGCCCGCCTTTTCTATAAACCGTTTCCAGTTGTCTGTTATCCGCAGAAAGTGTGCGATACAGCCATCGAAGCCCCTATAGCCTTCCCGCTGATCGAGAATCCCTTTAATCAGCGTGCAGACGACACAGAAAAAGAATATCTTACCGGTCAGGGAAACATATTCGGAGAAATCCGTCCAGCCTTCCCCGCCGCCTGCCCACACAAGAAAAGAAAGCACAGAAATAACTGTGACTGCGCACCAAAGGCCATTATCTTTGCTCACTTCGCCATGCGTTATCCGGCTCAGCAGAGCAAAAAGAAGGCGGCATACATACACACAGCCAACGGCAAGCAAGACACATGTCCACGCAGCCTTAAAAAAGGATTCCATCATTTTGAACACACCTTTCGATTTCTGTAAATACCGGATTTTTCATGCTGATTTGAGAACTTATTTCATCATCCCTTTGACAGCGCCCACAAAATAGGCCGCGCCGGTTGGGTTGATATGCGGTCCGGCACTGGACATCCCATACTTGTCCAGGGTACGGCTGACGCTACCCATACCCACAAGGCACCCAACGCCCAGTAGCGGTGTGCCAAGCCCGTTGCTGGCCATCATGGCTATGCCGAGAGAATACAAAAAGTATTCAAAGAAATAGGTCAGACCGACCGACATTGCCTGGCGGAACCAGGACGAAAACGCCGTCTGGTCGCCCCGCAGGATGCTGGTCTCGTACAACGGCACCATCAAAATCAGCGTAAGGAACTGTACAAAACGCATGGCCGCCTTATACACAAAGACGCCGCTGCCGATGAGCACCACCAGAATGATGATGACCGCGCCGAGCACATCGCCCAAACTGACATTCATCGCATCCTGGATCACGCTGGCCGACTGCTGCATGAAGTCACTGTTTTCAAAGTCCCGAACTGAATCGCTGATCTTCAGCAATGCGCACAGATTGAGGATCGCCTGGTTCATCACGGCGATAAACTGCGATCCGAACATGGCAAAGGCCGCGCCAGCCACAAAATTTTTGGTTACGGCGGACATATAAACGGTCTTTTCCTCCGACCTGGCTTCCATGATGTCATACAGCATCAGCAGCACACCCACAGCAAATACACCCATCGAGATACCGCTGGTACAGTTCACCAGGGCCTTTATCACGTCTATATTCCACATATTGGCGATCATATCGCTGACAAACCCCATGACTGCCGTGATAAATCCCAGAAACAGGTCCTGAAGCCACTTTGCGATGCTGTTGTTGAGCAGATTTACAATATATTCTCCTAAAGCCTCCATATTTCAGCCCTTTCCCGCAAAAAGAATATACCGCTCAGGAAATTCCTGCACGGCACACATGATTTATGCGGCGGTCCCGAAAACGCCCGCCGCCAGCAGCGCCCAAATCACGCTGGTACCACAGAGGACAATAAGACCGATGATTTCTTTCCAAAGGAAGTCCCAAAACACGTCGTTCATGCCATCGCGGTGCGCCTTGAACAGCTGCGGCAGCTGAAAGATACAGTAGATCGCCGCCGCTGCGGCAATGACCGGACAGACCAGATTGGTGCCAATGGACGACAGCCAGCCCAGGATCTGGTTTTTAACGTTCGTTGTAAAGCTGTTGATGTCAAGCATAATGATCTCCTTTATTTTTCTGTATTGTGTATATACGGTTTCACGGTGTCAGTTCCAGGCCGGGGGCCGGTTCCATGATCGGCTCCCGGCTCGGCTCTGACTGCTCCCGGATACGCTGCTGCTCCAGATAGTATTTGAGAGCATCGTTCCAGTCTTTGCAGCCCGGCGCCCTGGCATCGGGCAGCTTGTCAATGACCTTCCCGGAGTATTGTCGTTCCTTCAGCAAATCACGGCATCTATCCCGGCTTTTCAGTCCGGCCTCATCTGCGTCCTGCCCTAAGTAAATGGTTTTGACCTGCGGGTTTTCCTCCAGAAATTTCCCCAGAGGGCCTTCATAGGTGCATTCTAACGACAAATAGGTGTAGTCCCGGAAATCCAAGCCATGCAATTCCAGCATGGAAGCGAAGCTCCAGGCATCCACCGCCGCTTCGGTCACGATCAGTTTGGTGTGCTGCGGACGGGCGTTCATTACACATCGGTGCTCGTAGTCGCTGCCCTCCACCACATTGCGAAAGCCTTTCTGCCCGTCTTTGGGCGTAAGCGTACCTTTGCGGGCACAGTAATTCACGGTGCCCTGGGCGTTGCGCCCTACATAACAGAGGTTCCCACGTTCATCCGGGTAGATGGTCTTTTGCTGTACCAGCCACTTGACCACCGTCGGCGTGATTTTCCGGGCAGCTATCAGATAAGCATATACCCGGCTCCACTTGCTGTTGTCCTTTTTTGGCAGCACCAGCGGTTTCTTTTCTTCGGGCTTCGGCGGCTCACGCTGCCGGGGTTCAGGCCCCGCCGCGTGTTGCCGTGAATATTCCGGCAGCCGCTTGCGCAGCGCCGTCATTGCCGTGCGGGCGTCACAGCCATGCAGCCTCATATACAGGTCGATGACCGAGCCTGCGAATCCCCGGCTGTTCCATGTAAATACGCCCTTATCTGGCGTGATGACAAGGCTGTCGTGCCCTTTCACGGTAAGCTTTCGCCCGCGCGGGATTACTTCGAACCCTTCCTCGCGGAGCAATTCTTCGATGGATATATTTTCGAGAATCGCTTTTCTTAAATCGCTGGACATAGTGTACCTCACAATCATGGAGGCCCACTATTCATTTTTAATGAACCTCCGTTCTTTTGTTAGTTTCTTTCCTTCGGCGGGACAAAATGAAAAGTAACGCAACCAGCGCAGCAATGAGTAGGGCCACGCCCAGCACGGCGGCGGCCGCCTGCAGGGCTGACAGCATGGGATGATAGTGCGCCGTTACCGTCCAGTGATACAGGCCGTCGGTGTTTTCATCCCCGCCTAGGCGATAGGTGGCAAGGGCGACGCCGGATTGATTTTCGGCATCATCCTCATACACACCCACCCAGCCGGTTGCATAGACCTGCAGATCAAATACTGCGGGGCGTATCATCATATCTTCGCCCGGCTGCCCCTGCCAGGAGCCGGTCCAGGCCGCACCGGTGATATGGTGCGTGGATGGGTCCAGCCCCAGGTAGTCCAAAATATCGTTTTCATACCCTTCGTAGACAGGCTCCAGGTCATTGTGCGGCAGGACCAGATTTCCAAGATAGATTCCCTTAACGTCAGGCCATCCGTGATAGGTGGCCGGGATCTCCGTGCTGATCCACTGGTAATCGCCGGTCTGTTCGACCTCCACCAGGTGGCCGACAAATTCTGTGCCGTCCTCCGCTGTAAAGGTCGAAGTTTCTTCAAATTTGGGCTGTGTGGGCGAGTACCCCATATCTACATACCCGGTGTGCTTTTCCTGCGGCTGCTGTATCCAGGCGGCAGACGCCAGCTGGAGCTGGACCGGCTGACCGCCAACATCATACTCTACCGTAGCAGGGACGGCCTCAAGCGATCTGATGTCAGCCGTTTCGACCTGACACTCGACCGGCCCGCTGATAAGGGTGGCGGTGTAGTCGCTCAGACGGTACAGCATACCATTTTGCCAGCGCAGTTGGTTCGGGGCGGTCAGGTGCTCTTTCTCCGGCTCCTCCGTTGTGGCGTCGTAGGTGACCGTATACGTCTCGTCGCCTGTCTGCGCCCATTCTTTTCTGTACTGGCTGCGATCAAATTCTACATATCCGTACTTTGCCTTGTTCGTGAATGCGGTTTCCGGGCGGTTATACTCTGGCTGCTTATCCTCGTTGATGATAACGCTTGTGGGGCGGCCATCGGCCAGCACCAGTGTTGCGTTGCCCAGTTGGTCATCCACATCGTATAGGATTTTGGCATTGTAGTCTGCGTTGGTCAGCCAGAGTGTGCCATTGTCCTCGGTCAGCGTGAAGGCATAGCCGCGTTTACCGAGATCGGAGCCGTTGTCCGTGGAATGGGTGCCAGGCTCATCATTGCGCCAGTAATCGCCGTAGTACCCGGCAGGAGCCTGGCTCTCCACAATGAGGAATTTCCCTTCATTGGAGAACCAGCGCCCGCTATCCGGGTAATCTGTCTGTGTGTCCTCGAAATAAAGGTATCCTTCTTCGTAGTGTGTCCAGTCGCTGTGCAGTGTAGTTACAGTGTAGTAACCATCCTCGCGGCGCACGATTTTGTAGTTGGTGCTGACCTCATACTGGTTATTCCGCTCGTTCCACTCGTACAAAGTCCAGGTCGTATCGGGGGCAATAAGTTCGCCCGTATCATCATCGACCTTTTTGATGAGGACTTGGGTCTTGTAGGGCATATTGTAGTCAGCTGTATCTCCCAGAAACTCGTATGTGGGGCGGTCCGGGTGAACAACGATTTCTTCACTCCAGCCGGTGACCCATTTTTCACCTTGCCAGGCTTTCAGGGTGTAGGACGCCGGAGCTTTCAATTCGACAATCCGATACTTGCCCTGGTTGGCCTGATGGTAGTAGAGTACGCCTTGCTTGCCTCCCCAGCCAGCAAAGAAAGCGTCACCGATTAGATTCACGGTGTATTTTCCGTCATCACGGCGGACGACCTGGTAGTGAGTGCTCTTCTTGTATTCTCCGGCCAGCGGGTCCCATTCCTGAATTTCATATTCAGTGTCGGCATCCACCAGGCCGCCGGTGAGAGCATCCCGCTTTTCCCAAACGACAGTGCTGTACCAGGGGTTGTTGCGGAACAGATTGTCCTCGTCGTATTCCTCTTGTGCCGGGCGGAAGATGTCCAGAGATACAATTTCATCTCCCAAATCGATCAGAGTGCCGCCTTTGTTTTCGGTCAGGACGTGAGCATTGTATTCGCTGTCTGTGAGAGTGATTGTGGAGCCATCGTCGGTCAGCCGAATATAATAGGCATGCTTCCCGGCATCCTCGACCTCAAAATTGGGGGTCTCGCGTGAGCCGGTCCAGTCGCCGTAGTATCCATACGGGGACTTGGATTCCACCACGACAAACTGGCCGTCATTGGTGACAGCTCGCTCGTCGATAGAGAAATCAACTGGCTCATAGTCGGTATAATACTGCGGGTGTTCGGTGGTGGTGCCGTCACTGTTCACAGTATCTTCTCGGACGTCGCACAGGGTATCCTCGTAGTACAGGTTGCCTTCTTCATACTGTGACCAGTCATCATGCAGACAGGTGATCGTGTACAGGCCCTCGGCGTCCCGAACAAAGGCATAGTCCTTGCTTTTTTCGTACAGGCCACGTTCTTGGTTCCACTGGTAGAGGGTGAATACGGCATCATCTACGATGATCTCGCCGGTGTGGGCTTCAATCTTTTTGATGATGAGTCGGTTGCCCTTGGGTTGGTTATAATCCGAATTTTCGTTGGTATAGCTAAAGGTTAAATGTCCATCGTTGATTTCAAATTCTCTGCTCCACTGTTCCACAAATTTGCCGTCAATTAGAGCAGCATCTGTGTAACCTGCAGGAGCAGTGAGTTCCACGATTCGATATTTTCCTTCGTTGGCCTGGTGGTAGTACACATAGCCTTGCTGCTTACCCACCCAACCTGGGAAGAACGCGCCTTCGATTAAATTTACAGTGTACAAGCCACTATCAAGGCGTACAACACGGTAGTGCGTACTCTTTTCGTATTCGCCTTTTTCGGGATTCCATTCTTGAATCTCGTACTCTGCATCTTCGGTGATTCGTCCACCGGTCAATGCGTCCCGTTTTTCCCATGTCAAGGCACTGTACCAAGGATTGTTTTTATAAAGGGCGTCCTCGGGGTACTCTGCTGCGGTATCTCCGAAAACTTCGAGGGAAACGACATTATCCCCCAGATCAATTAAGGTGCCGCCCTGATTCTCGGTTAGCACATTGGCGTTATAGTTTTGATTTCCGAGGGTAATCGTGGAGCCGTCGCCGGTAAGGCGAATATAGTAGGCTCGTTTACCGGCATCTTCCGGCTCAAAGTTTGTTCGATCTTCATCGCCAGTCCAGTCCCCGTAGTAGCCGTAGGGAGACTTTGTCTCTACAACCACGAACTGCCCATCGTTGGTGACGGAGCGGTTCTCAATGGGAAAGTTGACCGGCTCATAGTCGGTATAATACTGCGAGTGTTCAGTGGTGGTGCCGTCACTGTTCACAGTATCTTCTCGGACGTCACACAGGGTGTCCTCATAGTACAGGTTGCCTTCTTCATACTGTGACCAGTCATCATGCAGACAGGTGATCGTGTACAGGCCCTCGGCGTCCCGAACAAAGGCATAGTCCTTGCTTTTTTCGTACAGGCCACGTTCCTCGTTCCACTGGTAGAGGGTGAATACGGCATCGTCCACGATGATCTCGCCGGTATGGGCTTCGATTTTTTTGATGATGACTTTGTTCCCCTGCGGGCGGTTGTAGTCTGCATCGTCGCCGGTATAGCTGTAGGTCTGATCGCTGGTAGTGATTTCAAATTCCTGGCTCCAGTGTTCGACCCAATCGGTCCCCTGCAGGGCGGCATCGGTATATCCAGCGGGTGCGGTGACTTCTTCGATACGGAATTTGCCCAGGTTGTCCTGGGTGTAATACACATAACCTTCGGTCCAATCGGTGTAAACCGGGTTGGTCACGGTCACCGTATACAGGCCGTTTTCCAGGCGCGTGACGCGGTAGTTGCTGCTGATCTCGTATTCGTTGGCGTCCACATTCCATTCATAGAAAACATACTCCGCATCTTCTGTGATGCGTCCGCCGGTGAGGGCGTCGCGCTTTTCCCAGGTTACATGCGCCTGCCAGGGCTGATTTGCCACAACAGCAGTAGCAGAGCCGTTGGACGGTACAGAAACAGAACCAGAACTGCTGTCCGTGGGGTCGAAACCGTGCGGGACAGTCGTTTCCTCGTAGTCAATCGTGATTTTTGCCAGCTGAGCTTTTGCTTCAGCAATGGCTGCATCAACCATGGCCTGGGCTTCATTTTGCAGCTGTGCAATCGCGTTGTTCTTGGCGGCCTCGGCGGCAGCGTTGGCCTCCTCCTGTGTGTTGTATGGTCCTTCTTTGCCGCTCAATGTGGTGGTGCTGGTTTTTGTTACTTCGTAATGAAGCGTCCAGGTGGCAGAGGCCGCGCCGTCCACTGTGGTCACAATCTGCGGGTCGCCAATGGTCCAGGTGCCGCCGCT
>DXBP01000019.1 GCA_019116445.1 Candidatus Gemmiger excrementigallinarum | reverse complement strand
ATCACGGCATCCCTGTTCTTCTCCGTGCTACCAACACCACGCAAGGCCACGCGGCAGTTCCACAGAACTGTTTCCAAAGTTATCTCTTTATCTTTTTTAGTGGCCTTAGCCATAGTCTAATACCTCATTTCAACTTATTATAACAACCCAGTATAATTGTACCCTAGATGAGCGCGACCGTCAACAAAGGGAATCAATCGCAAACAATTCTAAAATCATACTATTTTACTAGCAATACAGGCTTGAATTAAAGACCGACCGCCATCATAGCAGTTGGTCTTTAATCAAGAAACGATCCCTATTCAAGCATTTGAAAATGCTTCAGTGCCTCCATAATCGCCGCTTCCTTTTCCGGCGGGCACTGCGGCACTTTGGCATCTTCCTTCTTCGACAGATTATAGTTCTGCCCAACATCCAGCCCACATTTCCGCTTGACCTGGGAGATGTACAGAGAAGATACCTTCAAACCGGTATGCTCCAGCACATACGTTTTAATCTGCTCATAGGTCGCACCCTTCTGGAACCCGGACATATCCATGTCCTCCAGAGAAAACTCCACACGCACTTTCTTCGAGTCGATTTCTCCCTTGGAAAGCAAGACAACCGTCTCAATATGCCGTGTGTGCGGGAACAGGTCCACGGGTACAAACCGCTGTGCCTTATATCCCTGTTTGGCAAACAGCGCCACATCCCGGGCCAGGGTTTCGGGGTCACAGCTGACATAGACTACCCGGCGGGGGGCCATTTTGACCACCGCGCCGATACACGCCGGCGTGCTGCCTGCTCGCGGCGGGTCCAGAAAGACCACATCCGGATGCAGCAATTCCCGGGCAGCCTCCTCCATCCATTCGGTGGAATCAGCACAGGTAAAGCGCGCATTGACCACGCCGTTGCGTCGGGCGTTGGCAATGGCATCCCGCACCGCGGCAGGATTGCGTTCGATCCCCAGAACCCGCCCGGCCGACGAAGCGGCACACAACCCGATGGTGCCGATGCCGCAGTAAGCGTCCACCACGGTTTCCCGGCCCGTAAGCCCTGCCAACCCGATGGCCGTGCGGTAGAGCACTTCCGTCTGGGCCGGATTCACCTGGTAAAAGCTGCGGGAGGAAATGGCAAACCGCAGCCCGCAAAGGGTATCCAGTACCTGACCGGGCCCAAAAAGAACCTTTTCCCGGTTGCCCAGCACCGCACTGGTGACCGTAAGATTGATGTTGTGCACAATACCTGCTACCCAGGGCGCCGCCTTGCGCAATGCGGCACAGAAATTACGGCTGCCCGGCAGTTCCGGCCCGGGCGTAACCAGCGTCACCAGCACCTTACCGTCCCGGGTTCCCCGCAGCATCACGTGCCGCAAAAGGCCGGTGCCCCGATCCTCATCATAAGCGGTCCAGCGGCATTCCCGTGCCGCTTGCAGAACAGCCGCCAGGGTGCGGTTGAGTTCTTCCTGCTGCAGCAGACAGTCCGTACCCGGCAGGACTTTGTGGGTACCTTCGGCATAAAGACCGCAAACCAGTTTGCCCTGCCGCATGGCAAAGCTGGCAATGGCTTTATTGCGATAGTGCCAGGGCGATTCCATGCCCAGCACGGCATCCACCGGCGCAAACCGCCCCAACAGCGTTTGCAGACGTGCCTGCTTTTGGGCCAGCTGTTCCGGATAGGGCATCGCCAGCAGCGGACAGCCGCCGCATTTCTGGCTGAAATTCGGGCAGGTTTTGCTCATAACAGTTCTCCCTTTGCGCAGGACTTGCGCGGTGTGGTACAATAAATACAGCGCATGAGGCCCCTTGCGGAGCCATACATTGTGAAGGAACAGCAACGAAACGGAGGCAATCCCATGAATGTGCTCTTGATCAACGGCAGCCCGCACAAAAACGGCTGCACCTATACCGCCCTGACCGAGGTGGCCGGGGCTTTGCAGGATGCCGGCATCGAAACCACCATCTTCCACATCGGTTCCGCCCCGGTGGGCGGCTGCGTGGGCTGCGGCGGCTGCGCCAAGGCCGGAAAATGTGTCTTTGGCGGCACCGTTGCCGATGTGCTGCCGCTGGTGGAAAAAGCCGACGGCATCGTATTCGGTGCACCGGTGCACTATGCCACCGCTGCCGGCAGTATGCTGGGCTTTATGCATCGCCTGGCCATGAGCGGCGGAAAGTATCTGCGCCACAAACCGGCGGCTGTTGTGACCAGCGCCCGCCGGGCCGGCACCACCACCGCCCTGGAGGCCATGGAGAAGGTTCCCCAGTTTTTTGAGATGCCGCTGGTGAGTTCCACCTATTGGCCGATGGTTCACGGCGGCAACGCCGACCAGGCCAAACTGGACGAGGAAGGTTGCCAGATCATGCGCAACCTGGGCCGCAACATGGCCTGGATGCTGTGCTGCATCGAAGCAGGCAAGGCCGCAGGCATCGAGCCGCCCCAGGCCGAAACCGACAAGAAAACCAACTTCATCCGCTGAGCGGGAAGTTCTGAAGCCGGGCGCTTTGCGCCCGGCTTTTGTGTTTTATCCCAGCAGCGCTCCCACGGCCAGAGCATAGAGTTGCCATCCCAGCAGCGCAAAGCCGCCGCCGAAAGCAAGGCCCGCCAGTACGTCACTGATATAGTGCACTCCGGTAACCACCCGGGAAACAGCGATCAGAACCGCCAGCACAGCCAGTGCACCTCCCAACGGCCCACTGCAATGCCAGGCCACCACCGCGATAGCCGCTGCCGAAAAGCAATGCCGGCTTGGCATACTGCAGCCGGTTTCCTTTTTGGGAAACAGCGGCTGGTATCCCAGTGTGGTATAGGGCCGGGGACGGTTGATGCGGGCGCGCAGAGCACTGCCCGCCCAGAAAGCCAGCGCCGGCACTAGTGCTGCAGGCAGCAACAGCGTGCGGTGCCAGACCGCCAGCCAAAGCAGCAATGCACCATACAACAGGTACACAGCGGCCACCGCTCCCCGGCTGACGAGGTATGCAGCCCGCTTGGCCGCCGGGTGTGCCTGAAACCAGCCAATCACAGCACGGTAACGTTGTTCGTTCATGGACGGGTCCTCCCACATTTGATGGTATAAGGATAGCACCCCGCAAAAAGCTTGTCAAACACCGCTGGTTGCGTTTATAATAAAGACAATTCTGATGATACGGAGGACCTTTCTTTTGTTTGGTTTTGCAAACGGTTTGCTGCTGGCGCTGTTTGCCGCAGCGGCTGTGGACTTCCTCTTGGCATGGCGCCGCTGCGGCAGTCCTGCCCGGGGGATTCGTACCCTCTGGCAGGAAGAGCATCTGCTTTTCGGCTCATGGGGGGCAGCCTGGCGTCTGCCTGCCGGTCAGATTGCATTCTGTCTGGGGCTGGCGGTATATGAATTCACCGTCGTTTTCTGTAACAGTATGGCCAGGGAACAGTGGCCGTGGCTCCAGACACAGGTTTCTCCTGTTCTGGATACCCTGATGTATCTTGCCTTTTTTGCCAATACTCTGCTGGGAACGCGCTACAACTGGCGCAGCCTGGGAGTAGCAGGCGCCCTGTACTTTATCGCCCGCTGGGTCTACTTCAACGGGCAGAACATCTGGTTCCTGGGGCTTGCGGTGGTACTGCTGGCTGCCAAGGATGTACCGCTGCGCCGCGCGATGAAAACCTTTCTCGCCTGCGGCCTGCCCACTCTGGCGCTGGTGGAGGCACTGCACTTCGCCGGTATTCTGGCTCCGGATGCCCTCAGTGAGCGCAATGGCACCTTCCGGCTGATGTTTGGCTACGGGCACCCCAACACCTTTGGGGGCATCGTTTTCGGCCTGCTGCTGGCCTGGGTTCTGCTGCGTCAGGCCCGGCTGCACTGGCTGGAGATTGCCGCCGTGGCTGGTGTGGGGGTCTTTCTGATGGTCGGACCTGCTTCCCGCTCCGCAGCGCTTTGCTCGCTGCTGCTGGCAGCGCTGCTGGCCATTGCGAAACTCTTCGCTCTGCGCCCGGTCGGCTGGCACGGCGCTTTACTGACAGCTGCGCCGGTCCCCTTGATGATGGCTTTCAGCCTGATTTTTCCTTTGTTTGTTGTAAAGGTCGGCCCCTGGGCCAACGATATCGGTCCGGCCTGGCTGAAACGCCTGGATGATCTGCTGACCTGCCGTATTTCTTTGGCCTGGGCTGCATACCGGGTGTTTGACATCAAGATTGCAGGCCAGATGCTGGACGAATGGCCGGTGCTGGATAACATCTTTATTTATCTTCTATACCAGTTCGGCCCGGTCATGCTGGGCATTGCGGTGGTACTGCTTACCGTCGCGCTGTACGGCCACGCACGGCAAGGGCACTGGCAGGCAGTGGCCTGTCTGATTGCTGTACTGTTCTACGGTTATATGGAAACCCAGGTGCTGCACATTACCAGCAATCCCGCGGCCTTCCTGTTGTGCGGCGCAATCTTTGCTCTGCCGTTTGACCGCTGGGAATCGTAGTTCCCCACAAAAGAGAAAAAGGGCATGTTTGCGGAACACTCCGCAGATATGCCTTTTTTTGATTTAAAACCAGTTTGCGATGGCAATATTGTAGGGACTTCCTTGCAGGAGCAGAATCAGGAAGCACA
Organism: Candidatus Gemmiger excrementigallinarum; assembly: GCA_019116445.1. Taxonomy (GTDB): domain Bacteria; phylum Bacillota; class Clostridia; order Oscillospirales; family Ruminococcaceae; genus Gemmiger; species Gemmiger excrementigallinarum. The sequence continues at coordinate 113,360 of DXBP01000019.1, read as the reverse complement.
CACCACTGATTACCTGCCACAGAAGCGCTATACCGCAGATTACCAGTCGAACTCCCAGTAGATTTGCCCGCTGCCCTTCCATCCAAGCAAGAGCTTCCCGCAGAAAGGCGGCAAAGGATTCCAGTAAAAACACCCAATAGCAGACAAACGGTCCCCACCAAAGGTTTCCATAACCAGCGCGTTCGCCGCTTTCTACAATGAAAAGAGCCTCTGTCATCGCAACACAAAAGGTCAGAAAACTGACCCGATAGCGAAAATGCAACCAGGCGTGCCTGCCCAACAGCAGCGCCACGGCCCCCACAAACAACAGGGAGCGAATCATTCCCAAGCGGGAAGCCTCATTGAACCAGCCCCACAAAAAGCTTGTGTTCCGGATCTGTTCAGGATCGGCGGCAAAAATGAATACCAACCCGTCGCCTTCCCCGCCGAACAGAACCACTGATTCCAGCAGGCACAACGCGATGCTAGGCAGCACGCTGCACCCCATCAGAATTTCTCGCTTGAGATTTGTACCCCGGGTACGTACCAAGTCGACAATCAGTAGAATCAACAACGCAGGTGCAAAAGCAAATACAAAGTTAGCCTTGAACGCCGTGGAGATGGTGAGTAGTGCCGTATAGAGTAGCCACTTTTTTGCATCCAGTCGGCTGTGCATGCCCTCCCACGCACGGTAAAAGCATAATATAGCCAGCAGTGCAAAGGGTGCCATCATAATATAGGTCGTATTATGATAGATGGTACCATTGATGGTTCCCAGGTACCAATATCCCCCATTGGGAATCCATGCAGCCTGGGCCAGGTTGACAACCAGGCTCAAAAGCCACCTTGCAGATGTAGAAAGCTGCGGCACCGCCGTACTCAGGCCCCACGCAAAAACAGCCAGTGCCCCCACTTGAAAGGCTGAAACCAACATGGCAACGCCCCACTTGCCTGCCAGCGCATACGCCGGCGGCAAAAGGAAATACGCCGCAGTATATACCTCCCTGTTAAGGGCTTCCTCCAGATGCTGCACCAGATCTGATACCGAATCATTGGTGCTGCAGAGTTGCTGATAGTGCAGCCAGCACATCACAACAAAATATACCGCAAAGGCCACCAGCGGCAGTAGCAGCGGAATTTTCTTTTTAGAAGTCGTTTGCAATTTTATGCCTCCCGTACCGGCGAAAGGGTTCACTGTGCCGTCAAAGAGATGCTGTCCCCCACGATGGGGTCTTCTGCATCCAGCTGCAGCCACTGCCCTCCATCGCCGGTATCTCCTGTATACAAATCCTGTGCCGGAATGGAATATTCAGTTTCGGTTCCGTCAGCAGCACGGGTGGTATAATGCACCACTGCTTGTTTATCGGCCCGCTCCGGCAGATATACCGTCACATCCGTCACGGTTTCCAGAGCTTCATCCGCCCCCAACGCAAACCAGGCTGCATCATAGCGGGTGTTCTCTCCCCGGCTGATGCCAAGGCGGTAGACGGTATCCTCTTCATGTTCCTCACTGCGCCAGACTTGCAGCGCATGGGCGTTGGTATCCGTATCGGCATAGCGCTGGAAAAACGCTTTCTGCGCCGTCAGATTGCCGCCCCAGATCATGTAATCACAGACCATGGGGTCCTGGGTTCCGGCAGGTTCGGCAATTCCGGCTTCCACTGCCTCCCCGAATACGGTATACTCCCGACCACCGCCGCCATAGGCCGAGCGGGTCGCAGCCCGCTGCCACACTACCGACCCGGCCATGCCGACAGCCAGCACCACACTGACCGCCACACGCCAGCGCGGCCACCAGCTTTTGCCCCGGGCCCAGCGCAGCAGCGCAATCAGCACAGCCACCGCCATCAGCCCCACGCCGAAGGATTCCACAGTCTGGGGAATGTAACCGTGCCGCCAGTCCACATTTCCGGCTTTTTGATATTTGGGCGATACCGCAATCATCAGCGCCGGTGCGGACAGCATCGCCAATCCCGACAAAAACAGCAAGAGGTTTTCTTTGCGATCCGGCAGATGCTGCAGCACAGCCAGCACCGCAACAACCGCAGCAGCCAGCAAAACGCCGCATACCACATCGGACCACTCGATCTGACCCGGACGCATCTTGCCGGCGATCATGGCATTGAGAGGAAACCCCGCCGACATCTGCATGATCCAGGTCCGCAGAATGGCGACCAGATCAAAGTTGGGCGAAATGCCGCCCAGGTCCGCCACATCCCCGGCCAGCAGCCCGGCTGCACGCAGGGCATTGACAGCACGCGCTCCAAAGTTAAATGCCAGCGCCACTGCCTCACCAACCAGAACCGGAACGCTCAGGCGCAGCGCAGGGCGCAGTTTGCCGGTGTACATCCAGGCCAGACCAAACAGCGGCACAATGTACACAAAGCCAATCTCGAAGGTAGCACAAGCGTGGAAGGCACAATAAGCGCCCAGCACTGCCCACCGCTTATGACCGGTTTCCTGCCAGCGCAGCACACACAGCCCTGCCAACAGTACCGGGAGCAGCGTACTTTGCACCAGGGCACCGTAGGAATACATGCTGTTGCCGGTAGAATCTTGCCAGAGCGAAAACATCATCGGCAGCAGGCAGAAGCACAGCGCCCCTACCTTAGCGTTGCGGGCCGCCTTGCCCACCAGCCAGGACGCCAGCAGAATATCTGCATAGGTCCAGGCCAGAATATACAGCCGATACCCCACCAGGTCGCCCAGAAAATAGCTGGTCCACCCGATAACCGGCGGTGAAGAGAAGGGGCGGAATCTGCCGCCTTGCAAAAGGAACTGCGGCAGGATTTCTTTCCAGTTGGCGACCAGAACTTCCCAGAAAGTGTGATGGGTGGCATAGTAATAGTTCTGCAGATTGATGATCTCATCGTCGCCGCCCAGCGGCGCGCAGGTGGTAATGCTCAGATACCACCACCCCGCCACAAGGGAAAGCAGGCACACCGCCGGCCAGAACCAGCGGCTTTGGGTCCAGGTTTTCAGTTTCATTCCTCTACCCCGTCGTGTTTATTCCAGCGGAATGTAATAGATCATACCGCTTTCGTGTTCGAGCACATCCTGCGGGTTGCATCCAGCCGCCTCTACCAGGGAATCCAGCGTCTGCTGCTGTTCTTCCACCGCATAGCCATCCAGATTCAGATAGATACCGGCCACTCCCTGTGCCCGAAGTTCCGCCACCATCTCGTCGGGCGGCAGTTCGCTGGTTTCCTTATACCAGACGTCATTTTCGGTGCCGTAGCCGGCACCGTAGCTGAAACGCAGCGAATCGCTGTGCAGCGGCGCCCGCAGCTGGGTGTAGTCCCACATATTGTTCAGGGAACCGTTCTCAAAGTTTTTCATATACGGCAGCTGGAAGATCACGTCGTTTTCCTGGGTGACCTCCTCTACCCGCTCCATGAATTCCTGATCCTGGTACCACATGGTCTGGACTTCTTCATATTTCGGCACGAAAAGTCCCTGCTGTTCCCAATAACTGTAGGCCAGCACCAGCGCCAGTACCACCGTAAAAATCCGTTTACCGCGCCCTGTGTGGGTCTGCAGCCAGTGTTCGGCCCAAAGCCCCACCGCCAGCAGCGCAAAGAAGGCAATGTACGGGCTGATACGGTTATAACCACGGATGAACCGCACCAGAATTCCGATCAGTCCACCGAAACTTGCGATGGAAGCCAACAGCAAAGCGGCCACACTCAGCCGCCCCAAAAGCCACACACGGTCGCCCATCTGCGGTGCCTGGGTCTTGCCCGCGCGCCAGTCATAGTTGCGGAACAGCAGCACCAGCAGCACCAGAAAGCCCACAACACCCACGATGCCAAGATAGCCGTAGGAATTTTCGTTGTACATGGGACCTTCATCGGTGGCCAGCAGATGGAAATACTGTTTCAGCCAGTTGGCCAGTTTATCCCAGCCGTATCCGTTGGGGGAAAGCAGCAAACTGCTGATACGCAGACTGTAAATATCGGCACCGATGGGACTGCGGTAGACGCCGTTGGTCAGCGTACTGCCCACCCCCGCCAGCATACCCAGCACCATGGGGAAGAAATCGGGGATCATCCACAGGACGATTTCTGCAATGGTCAAAAAGCACGGCACACCGGCGGAAAGTTTGCGATCCCGCAGGATCAGGCAAAGTGCCGTGATGCACAGGAAGAAGCAGGTGAAATAGGGATAGTAGGCCGCGCCATTGTTGGCAATGCCCCAGGCAAAGGCGATGGCCAGCCAGTTGCGCCGGTTGCGGAAAAAGCCTTTGCCGGGACGTCCGAAGGAAGGGTCCTCGGCACACCAGAGGCACAGCAGTACCGAGAACGGCACGAATTCCACGGCCGCCAGCATCATGTGACCGCCCAGGCGCTGTTGCACATAGGGACACAGGCCGAAGGTCAGCCCAAACGCAAAAGAAAGCCAGCGGCGCATACCCACCATGCGGAATACCGCGTAGCCGGCCAGCGCGTTGGCAAAGGGAATAACCAGCACATAGAGGTTGAATACGATGCCGGTATCTTTGGTAAACAGCCCCACGAAGGCAACAAACAGATCATAGATCAGATCGTAGTTGGGGTCGTAGGGATTGGGCGGCTGGTAAAAAGGCCACCCCAGCGAGCCGGTCAGGTCGCCATAGCTGCGCTGCACCTGCCCGACCCAATAGATTCCATCACCGCCGTACAGCATCGGGGCGTGCCAGTCCAGCCGCCAGAGCTGAAACCAGTAATACTCCGAAACCGCCACAGCAGCCACCAGCAAAAGCACCACAAGGCACTCCCGCAGTATGTTTTGCTTTCGATTCAGTATCTTGTTCTTTGTCATAGAGCTCCTTATTCGCCGCGCTGCATCGCCGCCACATAAGCATCGCAGACTTCCTCCGCCGGGCCGTCCCCCCGCAGGTGTCCGTGGTCGATCCAGATGGCGCGCTTGCACAGCTGCTTGACCTGGTTGATATCGTGGCTGACAAAGAGCAGGGTCGTTCCGCCGGAGAGCATCTTCTCCATCCGTTGGTGGCATTTCTGCTGGAACATAAAATCGCCCACCGAGAGGATCTCGTCACAGGCCAGGATCTCGGCCTCCACCTCGGTGGCAATGGAAAAGCCCAGACGGGCAATCATGCCGCTGGAGTAATTTTTCACCGGCACATCCACAAAGTCCCAGAGTTCGGCAAAGTCAATGATATTATTGAAGTGTTCTTCCATATAATCACGGTCGTGACCCAGCACCGCACCGTTGAGGAAAACATTCTCCCGGGCAGTGAGTTCCAGGTCAAACCCGGCGCCCAGTTCGATCAGCGGGGCAATTTCGCCGTTGACCTGCACCTTGCCGCGGGTGGGATACATAACCCCCGCGATCAGCTTGAGCATGGTACTTTTGCCGCTGCCGTTGCGGCCGATGAGCGCCACGGACTCGCCCTGTTCGATGGAGAAAGAAACATCCTGCAGAGCGTAGAATTCATTGAAGAAAAGCTGGTGTTTGAGCAGCTTTACGGTGTATTCCTTGAGTGTTTCGGTTTTTTCCTGCGCAAGGTTGAAGCGCATGGATACATTTTGCACCTGAATGATGGGCATAATGGGCGGCTCCTTACAGATACAGAATAAAGTTGCGCTGCAGCTTGCGGAACGCCGCCAGCCCCAGCACCACCATAACCACAGCGCAGGCCACACAGGCAAACCAGGTGTTGGGCCCCGGCACAAAGCCGTACATGACCAGGCAGCGCATACAGTTGATGTAGTGATACAGCGGGTTCAATTTAACGATCTGCTGCATAAAACCGGGCAGCTGTGACAGCGGGTAGAACAGCGGCGTGGCGTACATCCAGGCCATGGTCACAATACCGTAGAGGTACTGCAGATCCCGGAAATACACTGCCAGGGCCGACAGCAGCAGCGCCATGCCGCAGCAGAACAGGAAGAGCAGCAGCAGCGGAGCCCAGACCAGCAGCAGCGTGGGATAGATGGGCGAACGGGTAATGAGCATGACCAGCACAATGGCCACCAGGCTGAACAACAGGTTCACAAAACTGGACACCACCCGGCTGATGGGAAAAATAAACTTGGGCACGTACACTTTTTTGATCAGCGAAGAATTGCCCAGCACGCTGCCCATACCCATATTAGTACTTTCGTTAAAGAAATTGAACAGCGTGTTGCCGCAGATCAGGTACAGCGGATAGTTGGGAATATCAAAGCGGAACATGTACGAAAAGACCAGCGTCTGCAGCAGCATCATGAGCAGCGGATTGAGGATGCTCCACACATAGCCCAGAAAGCTGCGGCGGTATTTGACCTTGAGGTCACGGGTGACCAGTTCCCGGATCAGCGGGCGGTATTTTTTGAAGTGGCCCCAGCTGGTGCGCAGCTGGCCTTCAGGTTGACGTTGCATGGGTTCGGTTCTCTCCCCTGTTTTACAGTTTGAACGGCGTGTCACCGGTGAGTCCGTCGGCACGCAGCATATTTTCCATCACATCAATGTCGGCACTCACATCCATCGCGTCCTCCTGGAACAGCTGGTCCAGCTGGGTTTCAAAGGCATGAACCAGGGTGTCCATCGTCTGCTCGATGCGGTGCTTGGATTCTGTGATGTTTTCCCCCTCCACGCCCTGGGCATCCAGTTCGGCATAGGTCTGCAACAGTTTCAGCGAGGTGGGCAGATAGTAGTCCATGAACTTGCGCATCCGCGGCAATTTGTCGGGATCGGATTTGGCCTGTTCAAAAATCTTGGCCGAAACTGCTTCCAGGCGGCTGATCTTGTCGCTCATATCCTCGTCGGGGATGGCGTCATTGACGCGGCACAGTTCCCGCAAGATCTTCTGGTAGGGGTCCTGTTCCGTGGCCGGCGTTTCGGGTTTGGGGGCCGGTGCCGGCTGCGGGTCCGGGGCCTTGCCTTCCACCACCAGGCAGCGGCGGCGCATATCCAGATAGGCTTCCGGGCCAAAAACACCGCTGTCGATGCAGTTCTCCAGATGTTTGCAGCATTTTTCATAACTGCAGGGCACGGAGGCCGCAATATCCTCGATGGCCATGTACTTGGCATCTCCGACGATATTGTCGATCTTTTTGCGCATCCGGCGGTTGGTACGCACAATATGCGCCCCCGCCAGGCAGCCGATCCCGCCCGTGAGCATCATAAGCACCGGAATGGATTCTTCCAGCAACCAGCCCCAGTAATATCCGCCTTCCAGCAGGGCATCCGGCAGCCAAAACAAGGCATCGGGCAATGCCATCAGGCTGAACGCAGCCAGGGCCACACCGGCAATGACCAGCCCTGTGGTCAGTCCCGAACCGCCGTCGTTTTTGCTCTTGGACTTTCTCCGGCGTTTGGTTGTTTTTTGTTTGGTCGTTTCCTGGGTGGGTTGTTCCGATCCCTGGCGGACATACACCGGGTCTACATTCCAGGAAATATCCCGGGTGCGCTTGCGGGCCGCCTGTTCAAAACCGCCCAGGCGCCCTTTGCGCATGGCAGCGTTCAGTGCCATAAAAATGAAGCCCAGCGGCCACCACACCACAAACCCAATGATGACGGCCCACCACGGGAACTGGAACGGTCCATCGCCCCGGTGGTATTCCTCGTTACGGTTGTAGCGATTCTGGTAGCGGTTGCCGCTGCCGCTGTACGGATGGCTGGGGTCGGTATAACGGGATTCTTCCTCCTGATTTGCCATGATCTCTCCTCTTTCGTTCAGGGAATGTCGGCCAGCAGCTGTTTGACGTCATCACTCAGATAATAGGTGCTGCCGGCCTGATAGGGATTGTTTTTGTTATACGGCACATGGGTGCACAGGTAACTGACCCATTTGTTGTAACCCGAAACCGTCAGATGGACGCCGTCGGGCTGTGCATAGTCGCTGAGCAGATACCCGGACTCGTCCCGGAATTCTGCGTTGAGATCCAGGAAATAACAGCCGCGCTCGGCACACAGGCTTTGGATCGCCGCATTGATCGTGGCAAGACGGTCCGGTGCCAGACCGGGCGCATCGTCCGCCACTTTCTCCTGTGTGGCCGCCAGAATGGACTGCACATAAAACGTCGTGTTCGGCAGGGCTTCCCGCAGATCGTCCAGCATACGGCCATAGTATTTCAGGAAACTCTCGTCGTTGCCGGTGGTTACCAGCGCGTTGGTGCCGATGAGGATATACAGCTTGGCAGGCTGTGCGTTGGTCAGTACATCCATCGCCACTTCGTCGCCGCGGTCGGGACTGGTAACGGTGGTCCGGTTGACGATGGAGTTGGGGCTGATGCCCTCATAGCCGCAGATCAGCGCACCACCCACATCGATGTTGTATTCGCTTTCGCAGAAACCGGCAGTCAGCGAATCTCCCAGGAAGGCTGCATCGGCAAACCAGGAGGTATCCACCCGACCGAATTCCGGCAGCGAAGCCGGGGCTGCCGGCACTGCCGTGTAGGTATAGACTCCCTCCGCCGTCTGCTGCACAGGGCCGACGGTGCCCCAGTTGATGGCCGGGGTTGCGGCATCGGTGGTTCCCTGGTCGGCACCGCCATAGGGCAGCGGTGCCACCAGCTGGGTACTGCCGGTGGCGGTGGATTCCGCCGGAGTTTCCCCCTGGGTCACACTTTTGGGCAACAACAGGGTGATGATACCGGATAACACCAGAATCCCGCCAGCGGTACCGATGGCAAGTGTGCGGCGGCGACGACGGCGGCGTTCCCGGCGACGGCGGGCCAGGGCGCGCTGCTGTTGCGGTGTAAGCGGCGCACGGCCGCCCGGTTGTCCACCGGAAGGACGCGGCGATTCGGGGTGCGCCCATCCGCCCTGCCAGGTATATTCATTTTGCATCCGGGACTGACGGGAACGGTCAGTTCCGGGTCGTTGCGGGGTCGGCATAGACGCCCCTCCCTTCTCCCCAGGCAAAAATGCATGGAATCAGTATGATTATAGCACAATTCTGCCAATAAAAACAGGGGGCAATCGCAAGATTTTCCCCCGCAGTGCACAAGGCAGATTTTACCACAAAAAGGGAGCCGGAACCGGCTCCCACGCCTGTTGCGGTTTTCAGCCGCCCAGTTTTCGTTTTTGCTGGCGGGCCGTTATGCGAATCAAAGCTCCGCACGGTACCAGGCGGCTCAAGGACATACCGGCTGCCATTATCCGTCCCGGTACGATAACGGTTTTGCGGCGGCGGATTCCCGCCAGCGCGCACCGCACACAATCCGCGGCCGAAATACCCGGCAAGGCAAATTTTACATGGGCCACAGCGTTGAATTCCGTGTTGACCGGCCCCGGGCAAAGGCATCCCACATACACGGAGCTGCCCGCAGCGCGCAGTTCTGCCGCCACCGCCCGGCTCAGGCTGACCACATACGCCTTGGTGGCATAATAGGTCGCCATATAGGGTCCTGCAGGCAGCAGACCCGCGCTGGAACCCACGTTGAGCAGTGCACCCCCACCCTGCTGCTGCATTTTTTGTACCATGCGTTTGGTCAGAATATGCATGGCGCGGATATTTACATCCACCATATCCAGTTCCCGGTCCAGCCCGATTTCCAGAAAATCACCGCATTCCCCGAAACCGGCATTGTTGATAAAGAGTTCCACCCTGCGGGACTGCAGCGCCTGCATCAGGCGGTCACATTCTTCAGCTTTGGAGAGGTCCGCCGGGAAAATCTCACACCGCGTCGGCAGGGATGCGGCAAGGGCCTGCATCCGCTCGGCACGCCGGGCCACCAGCAGCAGTGCATACCCCTGTGCCGAAAGCTGGCGTGCAAATTCTGCACCGATACCGGAACTGGCACCGGTGATTACAGCCAATTGGGACATAACCGTTTCTCCCTTTACAAAAAGCGGCCCGCACAGTGCGGGCCGCCGGATCGATTTGGAATTGTCAGTGACGGCGTCCTACGCCGCCGCCGCGACTGGAACCGCCACCCGGACGGAATCCGCCGCCGGGGCGGGCACCGCCAAAGCCACCCCCGGGACGGGGACCGCCGAACCCGCCGGGGCGGGATCTTCCCACTCCACCGGGACGGGGTCCGCCGTAACCACCGTAGCCGCCGGGTCCCGGGCCGAAGCCGGGCGGCGGAGGCGGCGGACGCCGGGGATAGCGCGGGCGGGAAGCCTGGCCTAGGCTATACCAGAACAGCCCGCTGCCGAATCCGCCACCACCGCCACGAGGCGGGCGCGGGCCACGGGGACGGGTAACGCTGACCAGCAGTGCGATCACAAGGAACACCGCAAAAAGAATCAGAACTACCGTCACGGGGCTCATGCCCTGATTTTCTGGAGGAGAAGGCATCTGAGCTGCATTGTCCAGCGTCGAGAGCGGAATCCCGTAGATGCTGCAAAGTTCTTCAGCGATAGCTCGTACTGTTTTTTGTGTTCCAGTGTTGTAATCCTGTTCAACCCAACTCGGTTCCATATCCTCGTCCAGGATGGTGCCCAGTCTGCGGATGGTGAGCTGGGCTTCCAGCCCGGCACCGCGGATAACATAATAATTGTCCTCCCCCGGTACCAACAGCAGGAGCACACCGTTGTCCTTGTCGGCAGAACCCAGACCCCAGGTGTTGAGCACATCGTAGGCGTAGCCTTCCATAGTGGAATTTCCGATATACTCGGTGGTGTATACACCGATCTGCGCACCGCAGGTATCCTGCAGCGCTTCCGATATATCCTCTACATAATTTTCAGTTGGCGAAGAGAGGATATTGGCATAATCATTCACTGCGGTATATGGGTTCAGTTCCGGTGCCGCCAGCGCCGTTGTTGCCCCTGCCGTCAGCAGGCACAGCGCCGCAGCAGCCGCCAATGTGCGGCGAAGCAGTTTCTTCATTTCCTGTTTCATCATTTACTTTCCTGTCGTATCCGTTGCAAAATCGGCGGGTGCGAAGGTCTGCAGGGGGCCTGCATCCCACAGCCCCGCCAGGACATTCGCCGGGAAGGCCGCGGCCGTTTTGTTGTAAGACTCGGCCCGGGTATTGTAGTCGGCCGCTGCCCGCTGGATGGTCGCCTGGGCCGAGGTGAAGCCATCGTACAAGTCATCCAGCTGGCCTTTGGCCTTGCTGTCGGCGCTGTCAGCCGCCGCGGTATACAGAATATCCACCGCGCCCGAAAGCGTTGTGTTCAGCTGATACTGCACGGCAGGCTGGTCCGCAGATGCCTGGGCATTCCAGGCATCCAGCGCCGCCTGGGCATTCAGGACATCGGCGTCCTGCTCGCCCAGCACGTTCCCCGCCACCCGGATCAGGCTGGCGGCAGCATCGGTCTGGGCCGCAAAATCCCCCTGGATGCTGTGGCCGTACTCATCCTGCTGCGCGCTGTATATCTGCGCTGTGCTGCTGCGCACGCCCTTCAGGCGTGCACCACCGATGCCGAACACCGACACCAGTGCCAGCACGACCAGCACCAACGCCGCCACCGGCCGCTTTTTGGCGGGCGGCGGAAGTCTGGTTTCCAGTTCGCCGAACACCTCCAGCTGCGGGCCGTGGATGACAAAAGTTTCCTGTTGTTCGAGTTGCATGGCTGCTCCTCTGTTGCAAAGTGCCGCTCAGGCGGTCAGTTGTTGATCTCCAGCAGTTTGGCGCGCAGTTCGCCTTCGATGCGGCCCAGTTCCTGCTCGGCCGTGGCGCGCTTGGCCTTGCCGTCGGCGCGGATCTTGTTCAGCTCGTCCAGCGTTTCGATCAGCTGCTTGTTGGTCTGCTGCAGCGTTTCGATATCCACAATGCCGCGCTCGGATTCCTTGGCAATATCGATGGTGCCCTGTTTGAGGGTGGCTGCGTTGCGCTTGAGCAGTTCGTTGGTGGCGTCGGTAACGGCGCGCTCGGCCTTCATGGCTTCCTGGCTGTGGGCAATGCCCAGGGCCAGCACCATCTGGTTTTTCCACAGCGGAATGGTATTCACGATGGTGGTCTGGATCTTTTCCGCCATCATGGTATCGTTGGACTGGATCAGGCGGATCTGCGGACCCATCTGGATGGAAACATTGCGGGTCAGTTCCAGATCATAGAGTTTCTTTTCAAAGCGATCGCAGAGATCGGCCAGATCCCGGGCCGCCTGGGCGTCCTCCGGCAGCTGGGTGCGCTGGGCTTTCTCCTGGGCGGCCTTCAGTTCCCCGGCGCGTACGGCGGCCAGCTTTTTCTTGCCCGCCAGAATATACATCGTCAGTTCCTTGAAGTAGACCAGATTCAGCTGGTACATTTTGTCCAGCATGGTGATGTCCTTCATCAGGGTGACCTGGTGGTCTTCCAGCTGGGCACGGATGCGCTCCACGTTTTTGTCGGCGCTTTCGTACCGGGTCTTGAGCTGCTCAATGTTATTGCTTGCTTTTTTGAAGAATCCGAAAATGCCCTTGGGCTGCTCGGCGTTGGCGTCAAATCCCTGCAGTTCGGCAATCAGACCGGTGATCAGATCGCCGGTTTCGCCCATATCCTTGGTCTTGACCCGGGAAAGCGCCGTTTCAGAAAAATCGCTGAGTTTTTTCTGGCTTGCAGCGCCGTACTGCAGCACCATCTGGGAGTTGGTGATGTCGATCTTCTCGGCAAAATCGTCCACCATCTTCTGTTCTTCGGGGCTCAGGGGGGTATCCTCCACCTTGACGGGTTCCGCTTTCTTGGCTTCTTCCACCACTTTTTCGTCGGCAGCGGGGTCCAGCGTCAGACTCGGCGCAGGCGCCGCGTCAAAAGTCAGCGTCGGGGCGGCGGGCACGTTCAGATCCAATTCCTTGTTCAGGTCAGCCATGGGGGGTCCTTCCTTTCTCATCTCATCTTTTATTTTGTCAGGTTCTGGCTCTTCAGAATGCTGTCCAGCACCTCAATATCCGTGGAAATATCCAGTGCTTCCGCACTGTACAGGGCATCCAGCTGGTTTTCAAAGGCTGCGGCCGTTGTTTCGGCGTTGCGGCGCAGTTCCGTGACGATTTGCTCCGCATTCTCGCCCCGGACGCCGTTTTTCTCCAGATTGGCGTAAGCACTCATGAGCTTGACGACCTCCGGCAGGTAATACCGCGCGAAGCGCTCGATCTGCCGTGCCTTGTCCGGGGCACCTTCCACCACAGCCACAATGCTGCGGCCGGCTTTTTCCATGCGTTCCATGGCCCGGGAAAGCTGTGCATCGGGAATGGCGTCATTCAGCCCGTGCAGTGCGTCCAGATTGGCGGTGATGCCGTTGAGCATCGCGTCCACTTCCTCGCTGCCGGTGGCATAGGGTACCAGTGTGCGTACCACCCGCATGGGGCAGAAGTGCCGGGCCACACCGTACACCACCACGCTGCACACCGCTACAATGGCAAGATTCGGCAGTGTATACGGCGGAAACACCAGCGATGCCACCGGCCAGGCAAGTGCCGCCAGATACAACGGCAGCACCGGCCGGACCTGTTTTTCTTCCCATTTGCTCATGGTGTGTCCTCCCGATGAATAGTAAGATTCATTATAAAACAAAAGTGGGGTGGTTTCAACCGTCCGAATGTAAAAAAGGTGCGAACGCGGCGCCCCAGGCGGCCTGCAGCTTTTCCATGGACCAGGCCGCGTTGGCAGGGCTGGTACTGGGCAAAACCGCAGCGGGCAGCCCGGTCATAGGCTGGGCATAGCGGGCATACACCCGCCCCGAAGCCGCCCCGTTGCAGAACACCGCCTGCACGCCCAGGCGGCGGATCAGTGCCGCCACATCGTTGGGCTCCACATTGCGGATGGACGCATCCGATGCGCCGCGGATGTCGCAGGCACCGATGGTATCCCAGACGGCCAGGCCATGGTCCAGGATGATGCGCTTTTTGGCTTCGATGTCCGCCCAGTCCGGCACCGGTTCCCCGGTGAGAGAGGCCATCAGCGGCCAGAACCGGTTCTGGGGATGACCGTAGAAAAATCCCTGCTCCCGGCTTTTGGGACTGGGAAAGCTGCCCAGGATCAGCACCGCAGCCCTGTCCCCATGCAGCGGCGGCAGCCCCGGCCCCACATGGGTATACTCTGCTTTGACGGAAGCCATCTCAGAACGCCTCCGGCCACAGGCTGCGGCAGAGATCCGCCACACCCCAGGGCTCGGCGTCCGGTCCCACACGGTCTGCCACCGCCTTGACTGCCTCGCTGCCGTTACCCATGGCAATGCCCAACCCGGCAGCCTGCAGCATACTCACATCGTTGTCGCCGTCCCCGACGGCCACGCATTCTTCCGGCGCAAGACCCGCCAACCGGGCCAGTTCACACAGGCCTCGGCCTTTGTCCACGCCGGCCTGAGAAATATCGCAGCCATCGGTACCGACATAGGAATACAGGAACTGCAATCCCAGATACCCGTATTTTTCCTGGAACTGGGCGGCACGTTCCCGTGGCAGAAATCCGAAAGCACCAAAAGGCATCTCCACCAGGTGATGATCCTGGTCTTCCCCGTCCACAATATTATTGTGCAGATTTTTGGCTTTTTCCCGCGCGGCAAACTCCTCGTAGCCAATATAGGCGTAATTTGCATCGTGGAAGGTGAAGCGCAGCGGCAGTTCGTAATCCTCAAAAAAGTCCACCAGCGCATACATTTCCTCGCTGGTCATCCGATGCAGCACCAGATCATTGCCCTTGCCGTCCATCAGCTGTGCGCCGCCCGCACAGACCCAGTAATCGGGCCGGATGGACCGCAGCAATCCCTTGCCCACTCCGGTGCGCCCCCGTCCGGTGGCAATGGCAACTTTGACGCCCAGCCGCTGTACGGCATTGACTGCATCGGCATTTTCCCGCGGAACACGCTCACAGCTATCCGGGCGCAGCGTTCCGTCTATATCCAAAAGCAACAGCTTGTATTTCATGAAAATTCCCTCCTGTGGGGTATTATAGCAAAGTATACCGCTTTCCCGCAAGGCATATTGTAGACGGGGGTGATGCGTATGCACGGCGGTCTGGAGTTGGCGCGTCCGCGGCGACGAAAGAAACGAATCTGGATAGCGGCAGCGGTTCTGCTGGTTGTGGGGCTGGTCGTGAGTGCGCCCTATGGGGCGGCACTGCTGCCCGCCGGGCTGAGCCGCTGCTTGGGTGCCGTGGCCAACTGGGTCCGCCCCCACTACACTGAGGAGCTGGCAGCGCTGCAGCAGCAGAACGCCCGTTTGCACAGCCGTCTGGCATTGGCCGAGGAAGCACAAGCCGAAAATGAAGCGCTGCGCAGTCTGTTGGGCTGCGCACGCACAGAGGGGAACTGGCAGCCGGCCCGGGTGACAGCGCGCCGAAGCGAAGGCGCCACACTGGCCTGTACCGCTGCCGTGGGGGCTGCCGTACTGGACCCCCAGGGACGATACGCCGGTCAGGTGGTAGAAAACCGTGCAGACGGCACCTGCGAATTTGCCTTTGCCGGTACCGAAAACGCCCCCTGTGCGGGACTGAGCGGCAGCGCAGCCGGACTGTTGGAACGGAAGAACGGCTGGTTTCTGGCAGGTCTGCCTGCCGACTGCGGCCTGACGGCGGGCAGCGTTGTGACAACGCCGGGGGGTGAATGGCTGGGCGAGTTGGCCGCCGCCCCGCAGCCGGACAGCGACGGCCTGACCGCTCGGGCGCCTTTGACCGACACCGCCGACCTGAACAGCACAGTGTTTTTTGTAAAAATTGAATGAGTGATTGCCATTTCGACAAAAATCGCCTATACTAAAGAAAGAAACGAAAATCGGGAGGTGTTGGGGCATGCCCAGGCGAAAATCGGACCGTCCCCAGGGATGCGGGCGGGTTGCCGCCTTGCTGGTGCTCTGCTGCGTGGTTTTTCTGGCTTTCTTCGCGCGGCTGGCCTGGATGCAGTTTGCCATGGCCGATCACTATGCGGAGAAAGTAGCCGAAGCCAGTTCCGCCAGCTACACGGTGGAACAGCACGCGGCACGGGGCGCCATCACCGACCGGAACGGTACGATTCTGGCGCGGGACACCACCGTATACGACTTATATCTGCGGGTACCGGCTCCCCCGGGCACCGATTTACAGCAAACCGTGCAAACGGTGCAGGCCCTTACAGGCGGCAAGGATGTGGAAACACAACTTGCCGCCTTTTGTTCTGCCGTTTCGGCGGGGGAACTGCTGGTTCTGGAATCGCTGGACAGCGCCACCATGACAGCGATCTATCGCAGCGGGCTTGTCCAGAGCGGTGCCGTGCGGCTGGCTGCCCGGGGGGAGCGCAACTGGCCCGATGGCACACTGCTGCCCCACGTGCTGGGCTTCACAGGCCCCATCACCGCCGAACAGTGGCCCGCGGCCCAGGAAAAAGGCTTGGCCATGGACAGCATCATCGGCCAAAGCGGATTGGAAGCGGCCTACGATGACCTGCTGCGCGGGCAGGACGGCCAGCTGCTGATCAACACCGGCCTGGACGGTGCCGTGCGCACCACGGTTCAAAAAAGCACCGCTACCCCGGGTTCCACCCTGGTGCTGACCCTGGACGCCAGCCTGCAATCGGCTTTGCAGCAGGCGCTGCGGGAGCGCATTGAAACTTTACAAGCCACCGCTGCCGTGGGCGGCGGTCGGGAGGCACGAGCCGGGGCCGCCGTGGTGGTAGATGTGAAGACCGGCGGCATTCTGGCAGCGGCCAACTGGCCGGGGTATGACCTGAACGCCTACCGCACCGACTACGCAGCGCTGTCCGCCGATGCCGGTGCCCCGTTGCTGGACCGGGCGTTCCAGGGTCTGTACGCGCCGGGGTCAGCTTTCAAACCGGCAGTGGCTGCGGCAGCTCTGACGGCAGGCATTGACCCCAACGCCACCGTAAACTGCACCGGGCGGTATCTCTATTACAGCGGCTACCAGCCCGGCTGCCTGCAATACGGCCATTCCGGCCCGGTCGATATGCGTACGGCGTTGGAACAAAGCTGCAACATCTTTTTCTATGACGTTGGCCGTCGGCTGGGGGTGGATACCTTCAGCGCCATGGCCCGGCAGTTGGGTCTGGCCAGTCCCACCGGCGCCGAGGTCAGCGAAG
Source organism: Candidatus Gemmiger excrementigallinarum (assembly GCA_019116445.1). Taxonomy (GTDB): domain Bacteria; phylum Bacillota; class Clostridia; order Oscillospirales; family Ruminococcaceae; genus Gemmiger; species Gemmiger excrementigallinarum. The sequence continues at coordinate 96,518 of DXBP01000019.1, read as the reverse complement.
CGGAAGGTCAGCTGACCTGGTCCGAGGATGACAACTATCAGGCAGGCCTTACGCTGATGGCCGCCATTGGGCAAGGCAACACGGCGGTAACACCTGCCCAGCTGGCAGTATATGCCGCCACGCTGGCCAACTACGGGCAGCGCCCCACCCTGCATTTTGCCGATCACGCGGTGAGCACCGCCACCGGGGAAACAGTCTGGGAGTATGAACCACAGTTTACCACGGTGCCCGGGGGCGAAACGGTATTTGGCCCCATCCGTGACGGCATGAAACGGATGGCCCAGACCAACCGGTACCTGCGGGAAGCCCCGGTGGTCTGCGCGGCCAAAACCGGCAGCCCGCAGCTGGCCCAGACCCTGCCCAACGGTACCCACTATGTGAACTCGGTGCTCATTGGCTATGCTCCCGCCGACGATCCGCAGATCGCGGTAGCGGTGGTGCTGGAGTATGGCGGCGGTGGTTCCAACGCTACGCCGGTTCTGCGTGCGGTACTGGATGCCTGGTTCGGATAATGCAGCATCAAAAGTGCATACCTTTTGGATTTTTTCACAGGATTCTAAACAGTAAGTTGTTAAAACGTTCAAAAACACGCAATCTTTTTTAATCAAAAAGCCAGTTGTCGGCAAGGGCAAAGTGTGCTAGAATATCAATGAGAGAGTGTCGCGGTTTTGTGCGGCCTCAAATACAGGAGGCACGCCCTTGAACGCACAATGTATCATGCTCTGTTCCGGCAAAGGCGGTACCGGCAAAAGCACCGTTTCGGTGCTGCTGGGCGCATCGCTGGCCCGGCTGGGCCGCAAGGTTCTGCTGGTGGAACTGGATTCCGGTCTGCGCAGCGTCGATATTATCGCCGGTGTGTATGGCCGCACGGTCTATGATATTGAAGATGTTCTCTGCGGACGGTGCGAAGCCGGCAAGGCCATCGTACCCAGTCCGCTGTATCCCGGACTTTCGGTCATCAGCGCCCCGTACGAAGGCGGCGAAGTGGAATCCGCTCCCCTGGGGCGGCTGCTGATGGCCGTACGTCCGTATTTTGATTTTGTCCTGCTGGATACTGCCGCCGGGATGGGAGCCCCCTTTACCGCGGCGGTTTCCGTGGCGGACAAGGCCCTGCTGGTACTGACGCCGGACCCGGTGGCCCTGCGGGACGGCAAAATCGTAGCCGACCGCATCCTGACCGGCGGACGCCCTCAAAGCACCGTGCGGCTGGTGATGAACCGCGTCACACGGGACAGTTTCGGCAAACGGGCGGCGGTATTTGATCTGGATGAGTGTATTGATACCGTGGGCGCCCAGCTGCTGGCGGTAATTCCCGAAAGCCGGGAACTGCAGCAGGCCGGTGCCCAGGGCACGATTCCCGCCCCCGGTGATCCTGCGGTGGTAGCCGGGCAGGCTATGGCAAAACGTCTGTGCGGACAGCGTGTTCCGCTTACCTTTTAATGTTTGTGAAGGATGGTGTAGCGTTATGATAATCGCCTTGGTGGCACACGACTCCAAGAAGGAGCTGATCGTGCAATTCTGCACTGCCTATCGGCATATTTTGTCGCAACACCAGTTGATCGCCACCGGTACTACCGGACGCCTTGTGGAAGAAAATACCGGCTTGACTGTGCAGAAATTCCTGCCTGGCGGTCATGGCGGTGACCAGCAGATCATGGCCCGCATCGCCTGTGACGAAGTGGACATGCTGCTGTTTTTCCGCGACCCTATCAGCGCCAAGCCCAGTGAGCCTAACGAGATGAATCTGCTGCGCATCTGCGATGTACATAACATCCCGGTGGCCACCAACATTGCCACCGCCGAAGTTCTCATTCATGGCCTGGAACACGGCGATCTGGACTGGCGCACCATCCTGAACCCCCAGCACTGATTTTTACGCTATACACAGCACCGCCCCGCGCAAGGTTGCGCGGGGCGGTGTTTTGTTTTTGTCACTGGTCGTCACGCTGCCATACCAGAACGGCATCCTCGGGCAGTTCCTGTTTTTGCTGCTCCACCCAGGTTTCAAACGCACTGTAAGGCAGGTAGTACGCGGCGGTCAGGTTCTCCACCGTAGTGCGGCCATATCCGCCGGTGGTGCAAATCCCTCTTGCGTAGGCATCCGCCTCACCACCCTGCCAGGTTGTCCCCAACCAGTGGTGCCACAGGGAACATCCCAGGGTAAAGAGCAGCACCGTTCCCTCCTCCGTATCCAGCACGCTGGTCCAGGCCAGCGAACTGTACGCTTTGGGGTCCAGCGTGATATACAATCCGTCCCCAGCCCAGGGATTGTCCCCTTCCCCCGGGTGTTCTTCATATTCCACTTTCAGAATATTCTCCACATCATAATCAAGATAGGTATTATTGGCATAGTCATACACCAACCGCAACCCCAGATACACTGCGCACAGAGTGGCCAGTACCGCGGCCAGTACAATCAGCACCCGCTTTTTCTGCTGGGTGTGCTTGACCCGGCGCAGGGCAGCAGCCTGTTCCTGCGCCTTGGCATGGTCCACCGCTTCTTCCAGCGGGGCGGCAGTCTGCAGTGCTTCCCACAGGGTACGGCAGTCGGTGCATCCCTCCAGATGCTCCCGCACGTCGGCGGCGGTTTCCGGCTCACACACGTCGTCTTTGTACAGCGGCAGCAGGTCGCGCACCAGATAACAGGGCAGTTTCATGGCAAAGCCTCCTTCAGTTTGGTACGGGCCCGGTAGTAGGTCACCCGTGCCCAATTTTCTGTTTTTCCATGCAGGGCCCCGATCTCGGCAAAGGTAAGTTCCCCATAAGCCCGCAGCCAGAACACTTCCCGGTAGGGTTCCGGCAAAGCATGCAGCGCTTTGTGAAGTGTCAGCGCCGTCTGCCGCTGTTCCAGCTTTTCTCCCGGCAGCGGGTCGGCGTCCGGGTTGTCCGGTGTCTGCTCGGGCAACGGGGCTTCCCGTCGGTGACGGCGGTAATAATCCGTGAACGCGTGTTTAGCGATGCTGCACAGCCAGACGTTCAGCGCACATTCGCCCTGAAACCGGTCTATCCCGCGCAGCGCCTTATAAAAGGTTTCCTGGGCAAGGTCGGCGGCCAGTTCTTCATTACGGCACAGCGACAGCAGATAGGCATAGACTACTTTGTGGTACTGGATGTATACCTGTTCAAAGCTATCTTTGTCCATCCATGGCCCTCCTCTCCTCATTTTTCAACCGGTTGTATCCATAAGACGCAGCAATTGCCCAAACGTTACAGATATTCACAAAAAAAGCGGGCCCCTGCGGGGCCCGCCCATGTATGGAAACTCAATAATTCATAATGTCCTTGACCGTTCCCGACATGGAGAACAGTTTTGCAGACAGATGATCCATGTACACGATACCCAGTTTGTTACCGGTTTCCTCGTTATAGAGGTCCTGCAGCTGCGGCATCACCTGGAACGCAGCCTCCTGCGCTTCGGGCGTGTTGTCAAAGTTGGCAGTACCCTGCACCCGCAGCCACTCACCGCGATCATTGGCTGCACAGATTTCGAGGTTGGTATTGTCCAGCAGCTGTTTGTAGGCTGCCTTATGCTTGCCGATGGCCAGGCACAGGTGGCCGTTATACCACATGGCAAATCCCAGCGGACGCACGCGGGGCAGATACCCGTCCACCGTAGCCAGATAGAACGTGGGATTTTCCTTCAGAAAATTCATAATCTCTTCATTCGGTTTCATGACAATCCCTCCTCTTGGATTCACAGCTTTGCCAGGGCCGCTTTCAGGCGTTCCGCAGCTTCCTTGGTACGCTCGGCATCCCCGAACGCCGTCAGGCGGAAGTAACCTTTGCCGCAGGGGCCAAAGCCCTCACCGGGCGTGCCCACGATGTGGGCGGTATCCAGCAGCCAATCAAAGAACTCCCAGCTGCCCATGCCGCCCGGGCAACGCATCCAGACATAGGGGCTGTTTTTGCCGCCGCAGTACCACACGCCTGCTTCGTCCAGCGCGGCTCCGATGACCGCTGCATTCTTACGGTAATAATCCAGATTCTGCTGGATTTCCTTCATGCCTTCCTCGGTAAAGACCGCCTCGGCGCCGCGCTGCACAATGTAGGGCACGCCGTTGAACTTGGTGGTCTGGCGGCGCAGCCACATCTTGTTCAGGCTCTGGCCTTCCGATTCGATGGCAAAGGGAACCACGGTATAGCCGCAGCGGGTACCGGTGAAGCCGGCGATCTTGGAGAAGCTGCACACTTCCACAGCCACTTCCTTGGCGCCCTCAACTTCATAAATGCTGCGGGCACAGCCTTCCTCGCTGACGAAGCACTCATACGCGGCATCGTACAGGATAACGGCGTGATGTGCCTTGGCCCACTTGACCCACTCAGCCAGCTGGGCTTTGGTGTACGCCGCACCGGTGGGGTTATTGGGACTGCACAGATAGACGATGTCTGCATCGGTGGCATCGTCCGGCATGGGCAGGAAGTTATTTTCGGCATTGGCCGCCATGTACCGGATGGTACGTCCCGCCATCATGTTGTCGTCCACGTACACCGGATAGACCGGGTCGGGCACCAGCACCGTGTTGTTGACAGAGAACAGATCCAGCAGGTTGCCCAGATCGCTCTTGGCACCGTCCGAAACAAAAATTTCGCCCAGTTCCAGCGCCACGCCGCGATCCCCATAATACCGGCGGATGGCTTCGCGCAGGAAATCATATCCCTGTTCGGGACCGTACCCGCGGAAGGTTTCCTTATGGCCCATCTCCTCCACAGCCTTGTGGAGCGCTTCCACCACCGGCTTGGCCAGCGGCAGCGTTACATCACCGATGCCCAGACGAATAACATCCGCATCCGGATGGGCCTTCTGGTATTCGGTGATTTTATGGGCGATGGTGCTGAACAGGTAGCTTTCATTCAGTTCTGCATAATGTGGATTGAGTTGCATGAGAATCCCCCTCGTATGTATACTTATCCAATTAGAATTAATTTACCACAATTTTGCCAAGGGTGCAAGGGAAGATTCGCTCCGTCAGACTTTCCCTTCCGCCGCCCAGGACTGCGCCCCGGCAATGGCGGCCATCATGTCGTCATAGCTGGAATACTCCATGACAACATATCGTTTGGTCCGGTCGGTGATCTGCTGTTCATCATCTTCATACACGACCGTAGACCACCAATACAAATTCGACAGGCCCATCGTTCCCAGTTCATCTCTGGTTGTAAGCAGGAAAATCTTTCCCTCCGGCGGTTGGGCATGACTGGTTTTTTGCAGCCACTGGTACGGTTGCATCGTATTGAAATCGTTGGCCACCCACATTTCTATCTGCCCGTCAGACCATTCGGTCAGCACATTGCCATTCCAGAAAGTCGCATAACCCTGGGTGTACCCCTGTTCCTGCAGCCAGTCGCAGACTTCTTCCAGATGAGGATTCACGCGGTAGCCCTGTTGGAAAAACTGCCGCGTAGAAGATATGCTGGTGGCCACGAAGCAAACACAAAAAGCAATTGCCGCCATTCGCCTGGTAAAGCGCACCCGGAAGTGCTCTGTTTCCCCTTCCAGTTGCAAAACCGGGAACACCAGCGGCATCGAGGTAAGCCAGTACGAAGCATTGGCAGACTGCACATCCCCTGTGCAGGCAAAAACCACGCCCTGGACCACGCAAACCGAGGTCAGCAACAGCGGGGCCGCCCGTTGAACGGAGTCCAGTTCTTTCCATCGGAACAAAAGCCGCACCAACGAAAATACAATTGCCCCCGCGATCAACACGCTGAAAGCCGACAATATACCTTCCAGTGAGAAGAGCTTCACTTTCCCCTTCAGGAAAGAATCTACCGGATACCCAAACAGCGACAGAAAATCCATCCATTTGTTCGCCAGGGTGGCAAAATCAAGCGTATTCCACAGCCGGTCATTATAACTTGCATAAGTATGCGTCGCTGTCAAATACACACTGTTGAACGCATAGGCTCCACCTGCAACCAGCAACGCCAAAACAGCCGCAACGGTCAGACACTTTTCTTTGTCGGGGCAACGTTCCGGAGAAGTATGCCATTGCAACCCCAATGCCACCAGAGCAGCCAGCATCATAGGGACAAAAAATCCCATCAATCCTTTCAGGCCGTTCAAACCGGAAGCTGCGCTTGTAGCCAGCAAGAACAGCCACTGGGCAATACGGCGGCGCTTTCCTGCCGGTTTCATCAGTCGAAGCATCACGCCAAATCCCAGCAGCAGCAAAATCATATAGGGCAGATAATATCCCCCAAAAGGGCCATACCAAAGATACCATGCACCAAATGGGCAGGCTAACGCTGCTGCCCCCCATACACCACTATTTCGCAGTCCCAAGCCGCGTGCCATATACAGATACGAAAGAATCAGCGCAAGCATAAACAACGCCTGCCCCAACATTCGCGCAGCATACCAATGGTGCGGGAATATCAGCAAACCTATACGATAAAAGATTTGCAGACAAAAAACCTGCAACTCGGTAGAGTACCACCATTGTGTGGTGAGCAAACCGCCCTCTTTGTTCAGAATGTCCGACAGAATCATCTCACTGGCCATATCACTGTCGATGTAGGCACGGCCATGCAGGCAGAGCACCAGCATCGTGATGCAATAGGCCGCAATCAGAAAAATCCACGGAAAGAGCCGGAAGAAGCGGTCGCTTTTCTTTTCTCCCGGAATCAACAAAGCCGTCCGCAATTTTTGACGCAACATACTAGAAACTTCCTTCCTATTGATAAAAGGGTTATCCCCATTATAGCAGTCCCATTTGCCTGTGTAAAGAAGCCGCCTCAAAGCACAATCGTTCCGGAAAACACCGTTTCTGCCGGACCGGTCAGCAGGACCGTATCGTCAGCCAGGACCTGTACCCCCAACCGGCCGCCGGGCAGCGAAACTTCCACTGTTTTTTCTCGGGGGCAGCGCCCGGTCAGGACCTGTGCCGCCACCGCCGCACAGGCACCTGTGCCGCAGGCCAGCGTGGCCCCGCTCCCCCGCTCCCACACAGTGACTGTCAGTTCGGAAGGACTTTCGACGCGGACAAATTCCACATTGGTCCCCCGGGGAAAGGCCGGATGCTGCGACAGAGCCGCGCCCCACAAAGCCAGTGCTTCCCCCACGGGCGGCGCTTCCCGGCAGGCCACCACGCAGTGCGGATTGCCCATGCTGATGCAGCTGACCTGCCAGGGGCGGCCCGCCGCCACCAGCGGTACTTCCAGCAGCGGCCCTGCGCCCAGCCCCACTGCCGGCAGATCTTCAGCCCGGGTGGAAAACCGTCCCATACCTGCCCGCCATTGATGTGTTCCTACCCGGTAGAGCGTTTTGCGCCCGGCCTGCCGCGTATCCAGTTCGATGAGGTCTTTCTCCACGCCGTGGGTATAAAGATACTCCGCCACACAGCGAACACCATTGCCGCACATGATTCCTTCACTGCCGTCGGCATTGAACATCACCATCGTGGCGTCGGCATCAGCCAGCAACGGCGGCGCAATGCAGATCAATCCATCCGACCCCACGGAGAATCTTCGCCGGGAAAGCCGGGCCGCAAGTTGCCCTGCCTCCGCCGGCAAACCACCGTGCCGGCAGTCCAGGTAAATGTAGTCGTTGCCTGCCCCCTGCATTTTGGTAAATTCCAGTTTCATGCCATCACACTCCCCCGATCAAGGTATGCGGCAGAATAGGATTTCAACACTCGGCGGCGGGACGCCCATTTTTCCCGGCCCCCCTTGACATCCTTCGGCAGATACGCTATATATTTAATGAATATTTGTTTGCAGAAGGAGTTAAATTATGGATTCCGAAGTTTTTGCGCGTATCCGCGATTACCTGGCTGATCAGCTGGAAGTTGACCCTGAGAAAATCACCCCTGACAGCGATATCGTCAACGATTTCGGCGCTGACAGCCTGGATGTTATTGATATGATCACCACCCTGTCCGACGAGTTCGGCGTGGAGATTCCCGATGAAGACATCGAGACCTTCCACACCGTCGGTGATGTGGTCAATTATCTGGAGGAGCGGCTGTAAGGTTCACGCCGTATGATGTGAAGGAGTAGACATGGCAAGCGATAAGAAAAAAATGGTCGAAGCGATCACCGCGCAGGAGGTCGACTTCGCCCAGTGGTATACCGACATCTGCACCAAAGCCGAACTGGTGGAATATTCCAGCGTGAAGGGTTTTGTGGTGCTGCGCCCCTACGGCTATGCGATCTGGGAAAACATCCAGAAAAACCTGGATGCCCGCTTCAAGGCTACCGGCCACGAGAATGTGGCGATGCCCATGCTGATGCCCGAAAGCCTGCTGAAAAAGGAAGGCGAACTGGTCAACGGCTTTGCCCCTGAGGTTGCCTGGGTCACGATGGGCGGCAGCGAGCCCCTGGAGGAGCGGCTTGCGGTGCGCCCCACCAGCGAAACGCTGTTCTGCGACCATTTCAGCCATGTGCTGCACAGCTACCGTGACCTGCCCATGCTGTACAACCAGTGGTGCAGCGTGGTACGGTGGGAAAAATCCACCCGTCCGTTCCTGCGCACCCGCGAATTCTGGTGGCAGGAAGGCCACACCATTCACGAAACGGCTGCCGAGGCCGAGGCGGAAACCGAACAGCAGCTGAACTGCTATGCGGATTTCTGCGAGCATGACCTGTGCATCCCCGTGATCAAGGGCCGCAAGACCGACAAGGAAAAGTTTGCCGGCGCCGAGGCCACCTATACCATCGAAGCCATGATGAAAGACGGCAAGGCGCTGCAGAGCGGCACCAGCCATTACTTCGGTGATAAATTCAGCCGTGCCTATGACGTGACCTTTACCGGCCGCGACAACACGCTGCAGTACCCCTTCCAGACCAGCTGGGGTGCTTCCAGCCGTCTGATTGGTGCCATCATCATGACCCACGGCGATGACGACGGTCTGATCCTGCCCCCAGCCATTGCCCCGGTGCAGGTAGTCATCGTGCCGGTGGCCGCCCACAAGCCCGGCGTTCTGGAAAAGACCCGTGAGCTGGCTGCCGAGATTGGCAAATACGCCCGCGTGAAGCTGGACGACAGCGACAAACAGCCTGGCTGGAAGTTCGCCCAGTGGGAAATGAAGGGCGTGCCTATCCGCCTGGAAGTCGGCCCCCGCGACATTGAACAGGGCCAGTGCGTGCTGGTCCGCCGCGATACCCGTGAAAAGCAGTTCGTCAAGTTCGAAGATCTGGCTTCCGCCATTCCCGCCGCGCTGGATGCGCTGGCCAAAGACCTGTACGACCGCGCACTGAAGAACCGCGAAGCCCGTACCATGAGCGCCACCACCATGGACGAAATCAAGGAAAAGACTGCTGCCTCCACCGGTTTCATCAAGACCATGTGGTGCGGCGATCTGGCCTGCGAAGAAGCCATGAAGGAACAGGCGGGGCTTTCCAGCCGCTGCATGCCGTTCGAGCAGGAGCACCTGAGTGATGTCTGCCCGGTCTGCGGCAAACCTGCCACCAAGATGGTCGTTTGGGGCATTGCTTACTAATTGAAATGATTTGGGGCAGCGCTGTGCGCTGCCCTTTTCAGGTGATTGAGATGCCGGTGTTACTTCTGACATTGCTGGTTTACGGGCTTGGCCTTGTGCTGACTGCCGTGGGAAGCCGCCTGGCAGGACGCTGCACCACCTGGTGCTGCGCCCTGTGCGGACTGCCCATGTGGGTAGTCGGCGGGACGGTTGCGCCCTTTTGCCTGGCTTTGCCCCAGCTGATGCTGGCATTTCTGGCCGCCGGTCTTTCTATCACCTCCCTGGCGGTAGGCACCGCGCTGGCTGGTGCGGTAGCCAGTCTGGGACTGGCACTGGCCATCTGTCTGCTCAATCCCCGCCATACCGTTTCGGTAGACCGCAATGAATTCTGCCGCAAATGTCTGCTTTTGCTGGCCGCCTGCGGCGTATTGGCTGTGTTCGTACGGGATGGCACCCTGAGTTATACCGGCACCGGTCTTTTGATGTTCCTTTTTGTAGTCTTTGTGCTGATCAGCATTGTGTACCAGCACCATTATATTTACGGGGAAGGCAGCGATCAGATATCCACCGACACAGCAGTCAGCTCCCCTGCCCCGCAATCCCCGGGTTCCCCCTACGGCTACACCAACCACACCATGGCCTTCCCTGTTATGAGTGTGGCCAACGCGCTCAAAAATCTGGCCGGCGTCCTCAGCGGCCTGTTGTTGCTGGCGCTGGGTGCCCAGGCGCTGGTATACAGTGCGGCCAGCCTTGCCAACCTTACCGGGACCATCCAGGCCTTATGGGCTGCCACTCTTATCAGTTTTGGCTTCTGTCTGCCGCTGCTGGCCGATGCCCTGGATCATCCCCTGGGTTCGGTTTGGAAACGTTTTTCGGTGCGCTGCCGCTACTTTCCGCCGCGCACCTTGCCGATGCAGCTTGTGAACAGTGCCATCCTTAACCTGACTCTGGCGCTGCCGATTTCCAGCCTGATGTACCGGGAACGTCTTCCCTTCGGTTCTCAGTTCCGGCACTACGACCTGCCGGTCTGCGCTGCCATGACGCTGGTGCTGCTGTTGCCGCCGCTGCTGCGCCGCCGCCTGTACCGCTGGCAGGGTGCTGCTTGCCTGGTTCTGTATCTTTTGTATGTGGCCGCTGCCTGGTTCGTTCCTTTGGCAGGTGCGTAAAATCTATAACAAAAAAAGCTGTGCCTTATGGCACAGCTTTTTTGTTATACATTTTTCTTTTTACGCCGCGGATAGCCACACACATAAGCAACAAAAGCAATACACGCCAAAACCGTGATTGCATCTGCCGCAAGCCAACGCTTAGCTTCCCGGAACGCAACACGGATTTCTCCGTCATAGCCATCGGGAATTTCCACCCCCACCATACCATTGGCGGTTCGGAATACCTGACCCTCGCCCTGTGTCACGGTATAACCGGGATAGTACAGTAACGGCAGTTCCACATATCCGGTCTGGCCTGTAGGCACCTTGCATTGCAGTACCATGCCGTTGTCTTCCCGTTCCATCGAAGAGATTTCCACTGTTGTGGCTCCGGCCTCTGTTTCAAAACCATCTCTGGTTTCGATAGCACCATCCGGCAGATACAAATCATCAAAATACCAGGCCACATTGCTATAATGATTGCAGCCATACACCAATTGAGCGCGATCCCCAATATAGCCGGTCTGCCCTTCCCGCAGGCCATTCTGGTAAAACGTAACCGTGCTCAACAGTGCGGCAGACAAAAGCAGTACCGACCACACCTGCGCTCCTCGTGTTCTGCGTAAAACGGACACCGCACAGATCGTACCCAACACCAGCAACAGAGAAGCCGGCGAAAGATACCGCCAAGGGAACTGGACTGCCAGCAGGAACCGCCCGATGACCGGCAGTGTACCCACATAGCACCAAGGGAAAGTATCGGTGGCCATCCAACAAGCCAATACGCCCAACCCCACAGACCACAGCCCGATCTTACTTTCTTTTGGCGTTGGTTTGCCTTCCCCGGTCAGCCAGCACCACAGGAAGGCCGCCGCTCCAACAAGCAGCACGATTCCCACACTGATGCCCGCTTCGGTCTGCAACAAAAGTTCTCCTGGCTGCAGCCCCTGGTCCTGAATTGCCAGACCGCTGTTGAAATCGCCCACACCGTACATCCGGCTGTATCCGCCCAGCATAGCCCCCACAAAGGGAACCAGGAACCAGAGGTTCAACAAAATCACCCAGGCGACCGCCAGGATCCAGGTTCTGAGGACCGACTTGCTGAAGGTTCGCTTCAGATGGCACACACAGAAAATCGCAGTTCCCAGAAATGCCATCTCCATTGTCAGAATGTGGGTTTGTACAAGTGCTCCAAAAGCAAAAACCAGTTCTATGCAAGCCTTTTTGCCCTGCGCACGGTCCGGCTGCTGCGCACCATACAACAAGCTCAATGCGGCCGGAATCAGCGGCAGGAAGGCATACGCTGTATATTCCCCCACTGCACTGCGACAATAGATATTATACAGATGATAGGGGGCCAACAGGTACAGTACGCTGCCCAGCAGAGCTGTCTTGTCGTGCTTGAAAATCTGCCGGAAGCTGAAAAACGAAATCCCCGCCGCCACTGCTTGTACCGCTATCACATAGGCACGGTAGGCAGCCTGCAAACTCACGCCAAAAAGGCGCAGCACCGCGGGGAAATACAAAAACAATTCCCCATAAAATTGAGAGGGTGCATACCCGTACCCTCCTTTGGCCTGGGAATAGATCCGCACCGGGAATTGCCCCTGCTGCAAAGACTGGGCAATATTTTCTATCCGGGACAAATGGTACAACCAGTCGTCCCCGTTCATGCCGCCTCCGCTGACAAAGAGCGGTGCGCAGACCAGTGCAACCGTTCCTGCCAGCACTGCGATACAACCGTAACGCAGTGCCTTATCCCGGTTTTTTCCTTTCCGGGCAAGCAGCCAGAAAAGTACCAAATCAACGGCCACGAACAGCATCAACCAGCACGCAACACAGAACCACGCATAAACTGCATCCTGTTTGATTTCCACCGTTCCCACCGTAAAAATGCCGCCGTCATTATCGGCCACCAAACGGATCGTATCACTGGGATTGGCCACATTCAGCACAACTGTATCATGTTGTGCACTGACATCGATCCAGGCCCGTTCCCCGGTGACAGCCAGTTTCTGCTCACTGACAAAGTAGAGCGTTGACCGGTGACGGACTCCTTCTTTCGTCATGTTCGGCTCATAATAATAGTCAATGGTAATGCGATAGTGTCCTGCCGGGAGGCTCATAGCCGGCGTTTGCAGAATCGGTTCTCCGTTACTCATCTCTGTCACGCCGCGACGACCTTCCTCGTCATATCCAATGACAGAGTCTTGCGCGATCGGCTCCCACTCTTCCGCCGTAAAACGATATTCGGTGGTAGCCTGCGCCGCAGACAGAATGGCGCTTGCCAGCAGCAACAGTTCCATCAGCAGCAGAAGCCAAACGGCCGGTCGGCGCAGCACATCCGTTTTCTTTCCGAACTCCATCGATGCAATTTCCTCCGATATTTGCAAAAAATTTCTTCTACTATACCGCATTTTTTCCAAAAGTACAAGCAGGTACACCGGCTGCCACAAAAACGAACCGCCGCACATTGGTGCGGCGGTTCGTTGATTTTATGCAGCTATTACTCGACGATGATGCTCTTGCCGGTCATTTCTTCCGGTACGGGCAGGCCGATATAGGGCAGCATGGTGGGGGCGATGTCCGCCAGGCAACCACCTTCGCGGAGCTTGACGTCGCCGGCACCAATCACCGCAAAGGGCACCACGTTGGTGGTGTGGGCAGTGAAGGCACTGCCGTCGGGGTTCTCCATCTTCTCGGCATTGCCGTGGTCGGCGGTCAGGAAGACCACGCCGCCCTGGGCCAGCACAGCGTCCACGACTTCACCCACAGCCTTGTCCACAGCTTCCACAGCCTTGACGGCGGCATCAAACACACCGGTATGGCCGACCATGTCGCAGTTGGCAAAGTTCAGGATGATGACGTCGTACTTGCCGCTCTCGATGCGGGCCTTGCACTCGTCAGCCACCTCATAGGCGCTCATCTCGGGCTTGAGATCGTAGGTTGCCACCTTCGGGCTGGGAATGACCTTGCGGTCCTCGCCCTCATAGGGAGCCTCCACGCCGCCGTTGAAGAAGAAGGTCACATGGGCATACTTCTCGGTTTCGGCGATCCGCAGCTGGGTCTTGCCGTTCTTGGACAGGTACTCACCCAGCACGTTTTTCAGTTCCACCGGCGGGTAAGCCACTTCGCAGTTGGGCATGGTGGCATCGTACTCGGCCATGCAGACGTAGTTCACCTGCAAACGACCTCCGCGGCGCTCGAAGCCATTGAAAGCATCGTCGCAGAAGATGCGGGTCATCTGGCGGGCACGGTCGGGGCGGAAGTTCATGAAGATCACGGTATCGCCGTTCTCCACGCGGCCGCCCTCGCAGGTAACCACGGGCACCACAAACTCATCGGTCACATCGGCAGCATAGCTGGCGTCGATGGCCTCCTGAGCGTTGGCGGCATGGTTGCCCTCGCCGTACACAAAGGCTGCGTAGGCTTTTTCCTCGCGGTCCCAGTTGTTGTCACGGTCCATGGCGTAGTAACGGCCGGTGACCGTGGCGATCTGGCCAATGCCCAGCTCATCCAGCTTGGCCTGCAGGTCGGCCAGGAAGCCCTTGCCGCTGTGGGGGTCGGTGTCACGGCCGTCCATGATGCAGTGCAGGTACACCTTGGTAGCGCCCATGTGCTTGGCCATATCCAGCACGCCGAACCAGTGGTCAGCATGGCTGTGCACACCGCCGGTGCCTACCAGGCCCATCAGGTGAATGGCCTTGCCGGCATCGATGGCTTTTTTCATGTTGTTGTACAACACAGGATTCTTGACCATCTCGCCGTCCTGGATGGACTTGGTGATGAGGGTCAGCTGCTGGTACACGATGCGGCCGGCACCCATATTGGTGTGACCGACCTCAGAGTTGCCCATCTGGCCGTCGGGCAGACCTACCGCCATGCCGGAAGCGTCGATGGTCGTCATCGGGTAGGTGGCAAAAATCTTGTCCAGATTGGGTTTCTTGGCGGCGGTTACGGCATTGCCGAAGGTCTGGTCGGGCGTCCAGCCGAAACCGTCCATAATGCAGAGAAGTACAGGCTTTTTGCTCATAAGAGTGCAATCTCCTTAGAATCTTGATAATCTGAAAATGAGAAAAGAGGGCCCGGCAGCCCGCAGAGGACTGCCGGAACTCTCCTTACGTTGGGGGAAGGGATCAGCCCTTGCTGGCTGCGTCCACGATAATGGCAAACTGGTCTGCCTTCAGGGAAGCGCCGCCGATCAGGCCGCCGTCCACATCGGGCTTGCCGAGCAGTTCTTCGGCGTTCTTGGCATTCATGCTGCCGCCGTACTGAACGGTCAGGGCCTTGGCGGCATCCTCGCCGTACAGCTCGCCAACGACCTTACGGATGGCCGCGCAGACTTCCTGTGCCTGGTCAGCGGTAGCGGTCTTGCCGGTGCCGATGGCCCAGATGGGCTCGTAGGCGATGACAACGTTCTTGAGCTGCTCGGCGGTGACGCCGTTCAGCGCAATCTTGACCTGCATACGGACCAGTTCCTCGGTGACACCCTGCTCACGCTGGGCCAGGCTTTCGCCCACGCAGATGATGGGCTTCAGGCCACCGTTCAGGGCTGCCAGGGCACGCTTGTTGACGGTTTCATCGGTTTCGGCAAAATACTGACGGCGCTCGCTGTGGCCGATCACGACGTACTCAACACCCAGATCGGTGAGCATATCGGCAGAGATCTCGCCGGTGAAAGCGCCGGACTTCTCGAAGTGGACATTCTCAGCACCCACATGGATGTTGGTGCCGCTGCACTTGGCTACAGCCACGCACAGGTCGGTGAAGGGAACGCAGATGACAACTTCGCAGTTGGCACCCTGCACAGCGGGAACCAGCGCGTCGATCAGATGACCGGCCTCGGTGGGGGTCATGTTCATTTTCCAGTTGCCGGCGATGATGGCTTTACGATTCTGTTTATCCATGATGAAAACTCCTTTTATCGTTTGTTTTCTCTAATGAGGAAGTTCCAAAAAAGGGCGCGGCGGCCCTGCCGCCGCGCCCTGCGGTTGTTACGCGTTCTGGATAACGGCAATGCCGGGCAGTTCCTTGCCCTCGAGGTACTCGAGAGAAGCACCGCCGCCGGTGGAGATGTGGGTCATCTTGTCACCCAGGCCCATCTGCTGCACAGCCGCCGCGCTGTCGCCGCCGCCGATCACAGTGGTAGCCTCGCTCTCAGCCATGGCCTTGGCAACCGCCAGGGTGCCCGCAGCCAGGGTGGGGTTCTCGAAAACGCCCATGGGGCCGTTCCAAACAACGGTCTTGCTGGCCTTGACGGCGTCAGCAAACAGCTTCATGGTTTCGGGGCCGATGTCGCAGCCTTCCATGTCAGCCGGAATGGCGCTGACAGGCACGATCTTGGTTTCCACTTCCGCGTCGATGGGATCGGGGAAGTCCTTGACACAGGCAGTATCAACAGGCAGCAGCAGCTTGACGCCCTTCTCCTGAGCCTTGGCCATCATTTCCTTGCAGTAGTCGATCTTGGTATCGTCGCACAGGCTCTTGCCGATCTCGTAGCCCTGGGCCTTGAGGAAGGTGTAAGCCATGCCGCCGCCGATGATCAGGGTATCGACCTTTTCCAGCAGGTTGGAGATGACGTTGAGCTTGTCCGCAACTTTGGCGCCGCCCAGAATGGCGGTGAAGGGACGGACGGGATCGTTGACAGCGTTGCCCAGGTACTTGATTTCTTTTTCCATCAGGTAGCCCACGGCGGTGTCCTTGACGAACTCAGTCACACCGGCGGTGGAGCAGTGAGCGCGGTGGCAGGAACCGAAAGCGTCGTCCACGTAGGCATCGGCCAGGCTGGCCAGATCCTTGCTGAACTCAGGCAGGTTCTTGGTTTCTTCCTTGCGGAAACGGGTGTTCTGCAGCAGCACGACATCGCCGTCGTTCATGGTGGCGACAGCGGCCTTGGCCTGCGCGCCCACGACCTCGTCGTCGTCAGCAAACTGGACGGGCTGGCCGAGCTTCTCGCTCAGGCGAACCGCAACGGGAGCCAGGCTGAACTTGGCCTCGGGGCCGTTCTTCGGCTTGCCCAGGTGGCTGCACAGGATGACCTTGGCGCCATCGTTGATCAGTTTCTTGATGGTCGGCAGCGCCGCATTGATGCGGTTGTCGTTGGTGATGACACCGTCCTTCATGGGGACGTTGAAGTCGCAGCGGACAAGAACGCGCTTGCCAGCGTAGTTTTCATCATCAATGGTCTTTTTACCCAAACCCATAGTAAAAGCTCCTCTCGGTATGTTTTACAATTTGTTTTTGTCAGGGCACGATGCCCTAATGGCCTGACTCTATTATACGCACAAACCGCACTTTGCGCAAGATGTTTTTGACATATTTTTAACCGCCCGGTTCCAAAAATATCTGTTTTACGCCCTTCTGCTTTGTGCGAAAGGCCCGAAACAGCCCGGTTCTTCGCAGTCTTTCCTCCACCGGCCCTGGCCGGTCAGTGCCCTTTTCCCCGTTGGCGTTGATTTCAATGACGCCGCATATTATAATGGATAAAATATCATTTTGCATTCTCTGCCGGAAAGGAGGGATACCCCCGCATGAAACAAAAGATTGAGCGCGCGAAAGAAATGATCTTTGCCGTTCTGGGGCCCTTCCTGGGGCAGAATCTGCCGATTTTTGCCGGATGCGCCACCCTGTTTTTGCTGACGGCATCCTTCCCGCTGCTGATCTGGGTACTGGTCATCGTAAACCATCTGCCCTGGTATTCCGTAACAGATCTGGCGGATCTGCTCTACCAGTTTTTGCCGCAGGTGCCTGAGATCCAGGACACCGTGCTGAGCGTGCTGAACAACCTGAGTGCCCAGTCCACCACCTTTGTGGCATCTTTTGCGGCGGTCACCACCCTGTATTCAGCCTCCAGCGGTATGTTTGCCGTACAAAAGGGTCTGCAGCGGCTGACACCGGGCGCCCGGTTCACGATCTATGACCGGCTGCTGGCCATCCTGTACACCGTTGTTTTTGAGGGCCTTTTGCTGGTCGTCCTGCTTTTGCAGGGATTGAGTTCCATTTTCCGGCCGCTGAGTGAGTTGCTGTCCGCCAACACCCAGTGGCGATGGCTGATCGAATGGTTCCGCCATTGGATCAATTTCAGCGATGTGATCGCCATTCCGGTTTTGTTCGTGCTGATCCTGCTGATCTACACTTTTGTGCCGGGGGGCAAGCGCCCGCTGCGCCGCCAGCTGCCGGGTACCGTGTTCACCACGGTGGGATGGCTACTTTTTTCCCGCATTTTCTCTTTCTATATTGTGCATTTCTGGAAACTTTCCTATATTTACGGTTCGTTGACAGCCATCATCCTGATGATCCTGTGGCTGGACATCATCATCAATCTGCTGTTCCTGGGGGCCGCCCTGAATGCGGCGCTGCACCGCAGGATTTCCTGATTTCAGAGGACGTGAATACCATGGTAAAAACTCCCGCCCGATACCGCCCCGGTCTGGATGTCATCCGCCTGGCGGCTCTGTTGCCGGTATTGTGTTATCATTTCTGCATCGAGGCTGCCCGCTTTGGCTTTGCGGTGCCCAGCGTCCTGATTGGCCGCGGCATGGCCGACTGGGTGGAAGTGGGGCTGGCATGGTTCTTCCTGTTGTCGGGGGCAGCGCTGTGTTTGCAATGGCGCGGCCGGTTTCGCTGGCGGCCCTACCTGGTGGGGCGTGCTGCGGCGATGTACCCCGCGTTCTGGATCGGTTTTGCGGTACTGTTTCTCTATGGCGATGTACTCCATGGAAACAACGCCGGCATCCCCCGCTGGCGGGTGATTTTTTCCATTTTTGGCCTGGACGGTTATCTGGCCCCTGTGACCCCGACATTTTACAAAATCGGGGAATGGTTTCTCGGCGTTATTTTGCTGTTGTACCTGGTCTTCCCCTTTTTGCTCTGGTGCATGGACAATCCCAAACGCCGCCGGGTACTTTTTGTCGTGATGCTGCTTTTGCAGCTGGTATGGCCTCTGGTGTGCCCTGCCCCGCTGGAGGCCGGACACACCGTGCTGGGCCGCTTGCCCGCCTTTGCCCTGGGCGTCTGGTTCGGTACCCTGCTGGCGGAGAACCGTATTCCCCTGCCCCGGTGTCTGTGGTGCCTGGTCGTTGTACCCCTGCTGTGGGTGCCCGCCATACCGCGGCTGGCTGTGCTGCTGGTACTGTCTGCCGGGCTTTTCTGGGGTGTGTACGCCCTGGGGCAAAAGCTGCCCCCACAATGCTGGGGTGCGCTGCGCCGCCCCGCTGCCTGGTCCTACGGCGTCTACCTGGTTCACCATGTATTTTTGACGCTGGTGCTGCTGCCCGCTGCTCAGCGACTGGGGTTGCCGCTGCCGGTTTGGTTTCCCGTATTTTTGATTGCCAGCTTTGTGCTGGCCGCCGTACTGACGGCTGTGGCCGCCCCCTTTGGCCGACTGCTCAAACGGGCAGCCCGCAGTTCCTTGTAACGCAGAACGTCCCGGATGCCTGTGCATCCGGGACGTTCTTTTATATGTCTTCCCATGTACAGCAGTGTAGGGACACCCCGCGGAAAGCGGCACACCGTTCCGCTTCACGGGTCAGCTGTGCATCCGCCCCGGCAGGCAGGGGTTCAAAGGGGATCAGCGTCACATTCAGGCAATCCCGCACGGTCCTGGCTTTCCAGATGCCCGCCACCCGGCCGTTGTACAGAATCACACCGGGATTGGCCACAGTGCGCCAGACCTGACGCTGCAAAGCGGCCTCCTCCAACAGCAGTCCGCGGTCCCGGGCATCCAGATAAGGGTCATGGCCGCCCAGCAAAAGCAGTGGCGTTTCGGGTGCTGCGGCCTGCTGCAGCGCCGGGACATCCTGCTCCAGCAGGTATGCGGTTTTCCCGGCTTTGTTCACCGGGACCAGTTCGGATTGTACCGTCTTCCAAAGCCGCGCTGCCTGCTGCGGGCTGCTGCCCGTCCAGGCGGCAAAATCCGCCCGGGTAGCGGGACCGTAGGCATGTACAAACTTGCGCACCAGCCCGGCACCGGCCTGCGGATCCGGGGGCAACAGATGACCGACCCAGCGGCGGTAGGATGTAAAGGTAGGGTGCACGCCCTGCCGCGCTCCGAACACCACCTGCCCCAGGAAAGAGCAGGGCCGCAGCGCAAAGGATACCGCCGCACCGCCCACACTTTGCCGGTCGGGGCGGCCATACATGGAGGGAGCGTTCCAGCGCTCCCGCAAAGCAGGGGGCAGCTGTGCCGCTGCCTGCGCAGCCAGGACCCGATCCAGTTCTTCTTTGCTCTGTACGGTGCAGTCATCCAGTACCTCCGCGGCCTGGCGGACCAGCGTCAGGGCCTCTGCCCAAGATATGCCAAGAAAATCCAGCGCCAGGGTAACGCCCCGGGTATAGATCCAGGGTTCTTCCCCCGGTTCGGCTGCCAGTGCCGAAAGAAACACCGCGCTCTCCGCCGTGGGAAACACCACCGGCACGCCCCGCCAGCTCCAGGCCTGCAGCAACGTTTTTTCCTGTTCCAGGGCCGCTTGCAGCATTGGCAGCGTACTGCCCGGCATCCGGGCAAAGCAGGCTGTTTCCCAGGCACCGGGAGGTGAATTCTGCATACCGCACACCCCCACCACCGGTAAAAGTTCCGACGGCGGGCAGGGGCGGTCCAGATGATGCACCGCCAGGCGATACCGGCGCACCTGTTCCGCAGTGACCGAAAGTTTTGCAGGCATACACTTTCTCCTCCCTGGTTTCAAAAAGCGGCGTGCACCGGGCAGTGCACGCCGTCTGTTTTATTCCGTGACCAGTATCGTCACACTGTGCGGTTCCAGTTCCAGCGCATCCCGGCACAGAGGCCCGAAAGGCGTGGTCCCGGCGTGGGCGCCATCGCACAGGCGGCGCCAGGTTCCCGACGGCAGCGGGACCCACTGCCGGGTCCGTTCGGGATTGTAATACACCACCAGCTGCCCCACACGGTCATTGCCTTCGGTTTCCGGCACAAAGCCGATCATCCATCCCGGCAGCGCCAGCAGGAAAGGCTCCGGTTCACCGCAGGCACCGGCCAGCCGCGGATAGGCTTTGCGGATAGCCAGCATGCCGCGATAGAAGGACGTCAGCGCCGCAAACTCCGGGCGATGCGCCCGGCGCCAGTCCAGCCGGTTGGTGGACAAAGGTCCCTGGTAACTGTTGTGGTCGCCGTATTTGGTGCGGCCGAATTCCTCCCCTGCCTGGAAAAACGGCATGCCCTGGCAGGTCAGGCAGATGCCCGCCGCCATGCGGTTCTGGGCCAGGAGGTCACTGTCGGCAGCATCGTAGTCGCCCCGCCGGGCCACCGCCGCCAGTTTATCCCACAGGGTAAAATTATCGTGGGCAGAAACATACTGCACCACCTGCATGGCCTGCCGGGGGCGGAATCCCCGGGCCCCGTTGCGCCAGGCCCCCACCGCGTGCAGCACATCGTAGCCGCACTGGGGCGCACCGTTGACATACCCGGCGTTGGCAGCATCGAACACGTTGCCTTTGACGGCATCCCGCGTATCATCGCAGAAAAAGCCGATCCGGTCGCTGAGTGCATCCAGTGCCCGTTTATCGCTGGGGCGGGCACCGCCTTCCAGATTGGTACCGCCGCCCGTCCAGGGTTCCCCGTACATCAGGATGTTTTCCCCGCCGGGCAGGGCATCCAGCGCCCCACGGATGGCGTTCATGGTGTCCACATCTTCCAGTGCCATCAGGTCGAACCGGAAACCGTCCACGTGATATTCCCTGGCCCAGTAGACCACCGAATCCACCAGATATTTGCGCACCATCGGGCGTTCGCTGGCCAGATCATCGCCGCAGCCGGAACCGTTGGTCATGTTGCCATTGGCCCAGCGGCGGTTCCAGTATCCCGGCACCGTGCGTTCCAGCCAGCTGTCGGTGTGGTAGGTGTGGTTATAGACAACGTCCATCACCACGCCCAGCCCTGCCCGGTGCAGCGCCTGGATCATGGCACGGCATTCCCGCACCCGGACAGCCCCGTGGAAGGCATCGGTGGACAGCGAACCTTCAGGGACATTGTAATTCAGGGGATCATATCCCCAGTTATAGCCGCCGGGTTTTGTTTCATCCACCGTGGCGTAATCAAAAATAGGCTGCAGCTGTACATAAGTCACCCCAAGCCTCTTGAGATAGTTCAGGCAGGTGGGATGTTCCCCGTCGTTATCCAGGGTGGAATCATCCGGCACAAAGCCCAGATAGGTGCCGCGCCAGGCTTCCGGCACGCCGCTGTGCTCGTCGGCAGAAAAATCTGCCACGTGCACTTCCCACACACTGCGGGCCGCAGCCGGAATTTCGGGACGGCTGTCCTGCTGCCATCCCTCCGGAGCCGCCGATGCCAGGTCCAGCACCATGCCCCGCTGCCCGTTGGCACCCGCCGCACGGGCATACGGGTCCACCACCGAGGCACCATGGCCATCCGGAAACTGCAGCTGATACAGATAATACACCCCGTTGAGGTCCCCCGGCACCGTGACGGACCAAACGCCGTCCCCGACCGGCTGCATGGGATGCACCGCCAGTTCCCCGGCACCGGGTTCCGCATCGGTACCGGTGGCATAGAGCCGCAATTCCACACCGGAGGCCGTAGGCGCCCACAATTTAAAGACCGTTTGTGCAGGGGCCCAGTTTGCCCCCAGATCCGCACCGCCATAATACGGCAGTTCGCAGGCTTGCTGCCAATTCATGGTTGATCTCCCCTTCTACAACACAAAAACATAGTTTTATTGTACCAGTCCCACAAAAAGTTTGCAAGTGGAGAGTGGCTCCCTGGTTTTTTTGCCCAAAGGCTTGACAGGATCTTCTCCGGGCGCTATAGTTAGTTACACAAGTAATGAACCAATAAACCAAGAAAGGCGGTGAGCGTTTGCCCCCTGTGTTGAACGACCATACCTCCATCTATTTGCAGATTGCCAAGATGCTGGAAGACGGAATTCTGCGCGGCATCTACCCGGAAGAAACGCAGGTGCCCAGCACCAACGAACTGGCACGGACGCTGCGCATCAATCCGGCCACCGGCGCCAAGGGATTGAATCTGCTGGTAGAGGAAGGTATTTTGTACAAACGCCGCGGCATTGGAATGTTTGTAGCGGAGGGTGCGGTGGCACGCATCCGCGCCAAGCGGCGGAATGAATTTTCGGAGCAGTATATGAAACCGATGGTCGCCGAAGCCCGTAAGCTGGGGCTGACGGCGGAAGAACTGCAGGCAATGCTGACAGCAGCCTGCCAACAGGAGGAATGACGGATGGATGGGAAATCGTTACAGGCTGAGGGATTGTGCAAGACCTACGGCAAGGTGAAGGCGCTGGACCACGTGGACCTGACGCTGGAACCCGGGCATATTTACGGGCTGATCGGCCGCAACGGCGCTGGCAAAACCACCCTGCTTTCGGCCCTGACCGCCCAACTGCCGCCGGACGAAGGCCAGGTGACCTATGGCGGCGAACCGGTGTGGGAAAACGACAGAGCGCTGGCGGATCTGTGTTTCAGCCGGGAACTTTCGGGCAAGCTGGGCACCAATGCCAACGCCCTGCGGGTCAAGGAATACCTGAAGGCCGGGAAGATGTTTTATCCCCACTGGGATGAAGCATACGCCCAGCGCCTGGTGAAACAGTTCGGGCTGGACGAGAAGAAGCGGATCAACGCACTGTCCAAGGGCATGATGAGCGCCGTGACCATTGTGCTGGCGATGGCCAGCCGTGCGCCCATTACGATGATGGACGAACCGGTAGCAGGGCTGGACATCGTAGCCCGGGAGGATTTTTACCGTCTGCTGCTGGAAGAGTACGCCGCCACCGGGCGCACCTTTGTGATCTCCACTCACATTCTGGAGGAGGCGGCCACGGTATTTGAACGGGTACTGATCCTGAAAGAAGGCCGCCTGATCGAAAACTGCGAGGCGGACGAACTTCTGGCACAGTTCTGCTCTGTATCGGGCCGGGAAGACGCGGTGGCGGCTGCCTGCGAAGGGTACGAGGTGCTGCACACCGAAACCCTGGGCCGCCAGAAGATGTGCACGGTGCGGGCACCGGCGCAGGTCATCGCCGCCCGCGGACTGGATGTGGACTGTGACGCTCTGACGCTGCAGAAGGTGTTTGTAGCCCTTTGCGGCCACGAACGGGAGGGGATCTGAGATGGCAAAAGCCTTGTGGTTCCTGCTGAAACCGGCCCTGCTTATGGTGGGGACGCTGACATTGATTTACCCGGTGCTGGTGCTGCTGTGCCTGGTCACCGGCTGGAACGGTTTTCTCTTTACCTATGTGCAGGGATTTTTTATGCTGTTTGACATCATCATCGGCATCTGCGCCGCCCAGGCGGCCAGCGCGTATGCCCCGCTGGCGCTGAGTTTTGGCGTGACCCGCCGTTCGCTGCGTGGTGCGATGGCCGCCTTCTCTTTGTGCTGCTGCCGCTGCTCTGCCTGGTGCTGGACTACCTCTGCAACAGCATTACGGCCCGGCTGTTTTACGCAGAAATCAACCCGATTTTTGTCAGCCTGGCACAATATCCCCTGCAGGGACTGGGACTCAAGCTGATTCTCTGCGGCTCCATGCTGTGGATGGGCACGATGGATTTTGCCACCCTGCCCATCTGGAAACGGGTACTGGTCATCGTGCTGCTTTGCGTGGTTTACTTACAGATTGCCGTTTTTATGCTGCTGGGCAGCTTTCTTTCCCACACGCTGAGCCTGTACAGCCTGGTGCTGATTCTGCTGAGCCTGCCGTTTGCCGGGCTTGCCCTGCATCAGATGCGCCGCCTGGCCATCACCCAGGCGTAAAGGAGGGAATTGTATGAACCGAACCATGCGCGCCGTGCTGCACTACACCGCGGAGGACCTGAAATGGGTCCTGGTTGTTTCACTGATTCTGGGGCTTTTGGGCGAAGGACTGGGCCTGGCGGCAACGCTGCTGGGGGAGCCGGAAGATGCCGGCAAAATGGTAGTGGGAACCATGCTGGCCATCTCCTTTCTCGTCAGCATGATTTTGTCCATCGTCTATCTGGCCAACCAGTTCACCATGTTTTTGAGTTTTTCCACCACACGGCGGGGGCTCACCGCCGGAATTCTGCTGCACGGGCTGCGAATCAGCGTGTTGCAGACAGCCATTGCCTTGGTGTGGGGGACGGCGGATGCCCTGGTGCGCCGTACCCTGACCGGGAACTCTCCCCTGCCCTGGGAATGGATTCCCTGGGGGATCTGGCCGCTGGCATTGCTGCTCCCGGTATGGATCGGGCTGCTTCTGGGCGGTCTGCTCCAGCGCTTTGGTGCCAAGGGATTCTGGTGCGCCTACGCTGTATTTATGATCGGCACCACCAGCATCAGCCAGTGGGCGGATGCCGCGGCGGATTTCTTCCGCCCTGTCCCCTGGCAGACCCCGGCCGCCATCGCTGTTGTGGTCATTGTCGGGCTGGCCGCGCTGAGCCTGCGCTGGATGCAGCGGGCCATCGTCAAATAACCCTGTGCGTCCCATACTATGCCCACGAAAAAACGCCTGTGCGGAAGGTACTCCGCGCAGGCGTTTTGTGCTGTAGCTGTATATGAATCTTATTTTTTGCTGTAGTCCCGGGCGCCATAGATGGCGGTGCCGATGCGCACGATGGTGGCTCCCTCGGCAATGGCGGCGGCATAATCGCCGCTCATGCCCATGGAGAGAATGTCCATCTGTGCGTTTTCATAGCGGCGCGCCGCAGCGGCGGCCAGCAGCTCCCGCATTTCGGCAAAAAAGCGGCGGGTCTGGTCATCGTCGGCATCGGCGGGCGGAATGGCCATCAGGCCGCGGACCCGCAGGTGCTCCCTGGCAGCGGCAGCCTCCAGCAGCGGCCACAGGTCGCCGGGCCCCACGCCGCTCTTGCTCTCCTCGGCACCGATGTTGATCTCGATGAGGATTTCCTGGGTGAGGTTCAGCCGGGCGGCAGCTGCTTCGATTTTATCCAGCAGGCGGGTGCTGTCCACGCTTTGGATCAGCGCCGCACGCCCCACCACCTTGTTCACCTTGTTGGTCTGCAAATGACCGATAAAATGCCCCGGTTTGCCGTGATAGGCCCCGGCATCGGTCTTTTCCACCAGTTCCTGCACATGGTTTTCCCCGAACAGGTCGATGGGCAGGTCGGCGCTGTAACGCACTTCCTCCACCGTGCGGGTCTTGCAGGCGGCGCAAAGTTTCACCTCGGACGGGTCACGCCCGGCGCTGCGGGCCGCTTCGGCCATGGTTTCCCGGATGCAGGCGACGGCTTCCGCCATCTGCTGTTTCTGTGCTTCGGGGATCATCGTGTTTCCTCCTCACTGTAGACGGCGCGTGCCCCGCCGATGAACGGCGGCCGGGTACGCGCGCAGAGCAGGATGGCCTGCCCGATATGGTCCAGGCTCAGCCGCACCGGCACCGCCACCCGGCGCAGGTGCATACCGATGAGAGTGCCGCCGATGTCCATGCCGGCTGCGGCGCGGACTTCCTCCACCAGGACGGGGTCCCGGAAGGTATGCCAGCAGTTGGTGGCCCAGCTGCCACCCGCATGGGGCTGGGGGATGGCTGCCACGATCTGATACCCGTAGGCTTTGGCGGCTTCCCGCTCCAGCACAATGGCACGGTTCAGGTGTTCGCAGCACTGGGCAGCCAGGTAGATCCCCCGCTGCTGCAGCGGCGGCAGGACTCCCGCCAACACGGCAGCGGCAGCCTCCATGCTGGAATGGTGGCCGATCCGTCCGCCGGTGATTTCACTGCTGGAGCAGCCCACCACAAAAATATCGCCTTTTTCCAGGTGCGCCGCATCCAGCAATTCCTCGGTGGCGCGACGGGCCTGCATTGTCAGTTCCGAAAGTTCCATTTTCCGGTACCCCCTTCAAGGATATAGTATTCTGTACCATTACTCCCGGCGCGGCAGGCAGGTCACACCCCGCAGCGTCACCTCGCTGCAGTACTGCAGCGGCAGGCGCGACGCCTTGGCCGTAATGGTCAGGCCATCAAAGTTTACATCCCGCAGGGCTCTGTTGGCGCCTTCAAAACCAGCCAGTTCCACGGGGGAAACATCCTTCCATTCCCGCTTGTTGTTCAAGGCACGGCCGGTCAGCGTAAGGCCCTCAAAGGTGAAGTGCTCCAGCACCGGCAGCACACCCGCAGATTCACCGTCGTCATTATAGGGCACCGTGTGGATCATGACCCGGGGCGCCTTGCAGTCCCGCACCGTTACACCGCGCACATAACCGCCGCGTTTGGCTGTGGCCTTGATCTCAATGCCGGAGAAGGAGTTCGTCAGGTCGCAGTCCCAGACCTGCACGTCCTCCACACCGCCGGACATTTCGCTGCCGATGCTAATGCCGTAGCCAAAGCGGCTGTGGCAGTCAAACACCCGGATATGGGCGCTGGGCCGGGCAATGACATTGCCCTCGGGATTTTTGCCGCTCTTGACCGACACCGAATCGTCACCGGTAAAGAACTCGCTGGCAAACAGCGTGCAGCGGGTGCTGGAATCGGGGTTCCAGCCGTCGCCGTTGTGGACGCCTTCGGAACGGAAGGTGCAGTGATCGGTGACAATGTTGTCGCTGTAGATCATGTGCACATTCCAGGAAGCGCTGTCCCGCAGCGTCAGGCCGCTGATCCAGATATTCTGGCAATTGCTCATATTGATAAGCCGCGGGCGCACCCGGCCGGGAATGGTATCCTCGTCATCGCAGCTTTCCACCAGTTCGGTGTGCTGGGCCAGGTATTCTTTGAGATGCTCCCGCTCATCGGCAATGATGGCATCCGCCAGAGCTTTGCCGCCGCTGGCGATGGTCCCCTTGCCGCGGATGACCACGTTGACGCAGTTATAACCGTCCTCGTGGTCCATTTTGCCCAGGTTCAGCAGGCTGGAATAGCACCGTCGCTCGATGCCTTCAAACCGGCTGGGGATGCGGGGCTGGTAATCCACGACCTGCGCGGTGCCCTGGAGCACGGCGCCCTCGTCGAGATACAGCTCCATATCGCTGTGCAGCCGCAGCGCCCCCGTCAGGTAAGTTCCCGCCGGCAGATAGACGGCATCCCCGGGGCCGCAGGCGTCAATGGCCCGCTGCAGCGCGGCGGTATTCCGGGTGATACCGTCCCCCTTGGCCCAGTAGGGAGCTTCGGTGACGTTGATGCGGTTTTTCTCCACCCCGGTGCGCAGCATACAGGCACCTACGATCTGTTTATCAAATACCACGTCCACGCGGTACTCGGTCTGGGGTTCCAGATCTTGCAGTGTGTAGTGGGTACGGTCGGCGGTACCCACGGGTTCATTGTTCAGATAGACGGTATATTCCGCCCGGGCGCCTGCTGTAGCGGGCTTATCCCAGTAGAGCACGGCGTGATGCGCCGTGCAGCGGGCAAACAGATGGCCTTCAAACATTTTTGTCAGTCCTCTTTGATCGCGGTCCGTTGTTTTTCATTACGATACAGCAATATTGTACCACACAATGCTTTCGGCGGAAAGACGCAAAAATCGCCAACATTTCCCCGCCGTGCCTCACAGGTTTTGGCAGGGCGGTTCCCGCAAAAAGCAGCCGTCCTCGTGGCTCCACAGCACCCCCACCGCCTGGAGGTAGGCGTAGATGATGGTGGAACCCACAAATTTCATCCCCCGCTTTTGCAGATCTGCCGAGAGGGCATCGGACAGCGGCGAGGTAGCTTTTCCCCGCTCGCAGAGCGTTTTTCCGCCGGTCCAGTGCCAGAGGTAGGCATCAAAGCTCCCCCACTCCTGCCGGATGGCCCCGAAAACCCGGGCATTGCCCACCGCCGCCGCGATTTTGCGCCGGTTGCGGATAATCCCGGCATCCTGTGCCAGGGCCGCGCATTTCTCGGCATCGTAGGCGGCCACTTTCTCCCAGTGGAAGTTGTCAAAAGCCCGGCGGAAAGCATCCCGCTTGTTGAGCACACACTCCCAGGAAAGCCCGGCCTGAAATCCTTCCAGAATCAGCATCTCAAAAAGCAGCCGGTCGTCATGCACCGGCACACCCCATTCACAGTCGTGGTAGTGCAGGTAGCGCGGGTTTTCGGGGTTGGCCCAGTGGCAGCGCGGGCGGCCGTCTTTCCATTCCATAGCAGGCTCCTTTCACCCTACACAAAACCGCCCGCCGGGTCCTGGCGGGCGGCACAAGGTCACACCAATACGTCTTTGATCAGCAGGCTCAGTCCGCCGGTGGCCGAGTGGATAAACTCCACCGCGTCATCGGAGTTGCACAGTTCTGCCGGGATTTTAATTTCGATACCGGATTCCGTTTTGAAGCTGCGGCTTTCCAGCTTTTTCATCCGGGCGGGACTGACCGTCACCCGGTCATTTTCCTGCACACCGGTTTCTGCCAGGGCTGCTTCAAACTTGGGCGCCGCCAGGGGATAGCTTTCCCGCATACGGGTGCGCACATCCTCCACCGAGATGGTGTTGTCCACTGCCTGGTTGCGCACCATCAGTTCCACGGCGGTTTCGGTACCGCCATCAAAGGGCGGTACATCATCCAGTTCCTCCGGCTCGGGGTAGGCTTCCTTCACGGCAGCCACCGCCGTTTCGCAGACAGCCTTCAGCTTGGCTTTTTCCTGCATGGCTTCGGTGCAGCCGAATACCCGGGTGGAAAGGTAAAAGTCCTTTTTTTCATCCAGAGCGAATTTTTTCTCGATCAGGCGCACCGTGCCGTTGGCACGGTCGATGAGAGCTGCTTCATCGGCCTTGGGGGTGCCGGGCAGCAGCGTGCGCTGGGGCACCATGCTGCTGAAGCGGCCGTTGCCCATGGTTTCGGTGTGGTGGGTGTAGCCGGGTCGGTAATTGAGCTTGAGCACACCGTAGAAAGGCACACCATCCCCGGCAAAATCCACCACCGCCAGATCGCCGGCGGGAATGGCCGGGTACTGCAGCATCTGCTCAAAGATGACGCCCGCAATGCGGCGGGACAGATCCACGAAATCCTGGTTCTGGGCCATCTCCTGGGCAAAGGCGGAATCGGGCAAAAAGCGGCAGTTCTTGACTTCATCGCTGACGAAGGCTTTTTCGATCACCGCAGAAAAATACTCGAACAGGTCGGCATCCAGGTCCATAGGCCGGTCGGAAAGCAGCGGTTCGGAGGCGCCGGGGTCCAGCAGATGCAGGATGACCTGATTGATCTTGACTTCCATGATGGGCAATGCTCCTTTGGCATAAAGTTGAGGAAATGGTATTATACCACAATTTGGCGGGATTGGGTAGCCGCCGGACCGGACAAACTAGCTGTGAAGGGAGGGAACTACCGTGCATACCGCAAAAAAACACCCGGAAAAAGATGCCCTGCTGCGGCACACCGCGCCTAGCCGCCAGAAACAGGCCAAAGCCTACCTGAAAGGCCAGGTGCCCGGTGTGATGCAGCACTACGCCCCCGATGCCCGACCCGACCCCGACCAGGGCTGGGTGGAGAGCGACGAAACCGTACACCGGCTGGCCCGCTGGCGTGAGGAAGCCCCCTACTGAGGGAACAACAGCCCCGCTTACCGGCGGGGCTTTTTTGCTTCATTCGGCGCTGAGCTTGGCCGAAGCCTTTTGGGTAAAGCGGTCATTGTCCACGATATAGCGTTCATGGGTGGCATGGGCCACCTCGCTCACATCGTCGTAGACCCGCGCCGTAAAGGTCAGGCGGCGGTCGGCCACGGCAGTCAGTTCACAATCGCAGCGGACCACCATGCCGATGGGCGTGGGGGCCGTATGTGCCAGCGAAAGGCTGGTCCCCACGGTGCCGGTGCCCAGGTCCAGTTCCCCGGCCACCGATTTCCAGCAGGCTTTTTCGATCAGGGCCGCCACCGCCGGCGTGGCCAGCACCGGCAGTTCCCCGCTGCCCAGTGCCTGGGCGGTGTTTTCGGTGGTGACACGCAGCGCCGCGTGTCCCTTGATGCCCGGTTCCAACATCTGCCATATCCCCTTTTGCATGATTTTTACTTTATTTTATTA
Organism: Candidatus Gemmiger excrementigallinarum; assembly: GCA_019116445.1. Taxonomy (GTDB): domain Bacteria; phylum Bacillota; class Clostridia; order Oscillospirales; family Ruminococcaceae; genus Gemmiger; species Gemmiger excrementigallinarum. The sequence continues at coordinate 66,076 of DXBP01000019.1, read as the reverse complement.
TACCGGGCACCGGTTCCGATTGCAAGCCGCTGTCTTTTAGCCGCTTTGCCTTGCGTTTTGCCCACAAAACCGCTATACTGAGAGCGTAAACGGGGAAGCGGCGGTTTGCGGCTTCCTTTTTTGCGGCAGAGCAAGGAAATTACAGGAGGATGTCATGAGCGAAAAAACGATCGACTATTCCAAGGGCATCTACAATGCCCGCGAACTGGGCAAACCCAAACTGCTGATCCTGGGTGCGCAGCATATGTTTGCCATGTTCGGTGCCACCGTGCTGGTACCCCTGCTTACCGGCCTGAGCGTCAGCACCACGCTGCTGTGTGCCGGCCTGGGCACGCTGCTGTTCCACTTTTTGTGCAAAGGCAAGGTGCCCGCGTTCCTGGGCTCCAGCTTTGCCTACCTGGGCGGCTTTACCATTGTGAGCAACAACGGCGCCAACCCCGAAAACCTGCCCTATGCCTGTGCGGCGGTGGCGTTTTCCGGCCTGGTGTACGTACTGTTCAGCTTCCTGATTTCGGCCTTCGGCATCCGGCGGATGATGAAGTTCTTCCCGCCGGTAGTCACCGGCCCCATCATCATCGCCATCGGTCTGATCCTGGCCCCCAGCGCCATCAGCAACTGCCAGAGCAACTGGCTGCTGGCCTTTGTGGCTCTGGCTACTGTTATCATTTGCAACATCTGGGGCAAGGGCATGATCAAGATCCTGCCCATCCTCATCGGCGTGCTGGTTTCTTACGCCGTGGCGCTGGTTACCGGTGCCGTGGACTTCACGGCCATCGCCCAGGCAGACTGGTTCGGCATCCCCCTGCATAAGGATTCCATGGGCCTGTTCGCCATTGACGGCAGCGAAACTTTCATCAGCGCCCTGTTCACCATCGTGCCCATCGCCCTGGCTACCATGATGGAACACATCGGCGACATCGCTGCCATCAGCGCCACCACCGGCAAGAACTACATCCGTGATCCGGGCCTGAACCGCACCCTGCTGGGCGACGGCCTGGCCACCACCATGGCCGGCCTGCTGGGCGGTCCCGCCAACACCACCTACGGCGAAAACACCGGCGTGCTGGCCCTGACCAAGATCTATGACCCGCTGGTCATCCGCATTGCCGCCGTCTTTGCCCTGATTCTGAGCTTCTGCCCCAAATTTGAGGCCGTCATCAACACCATTCCCACCGGCATCGTGGGCGGTATCAGCTTCGTGCTGTACGGTATGATCTCCGCCATCGGCGTGCGCAACGTCGTCGAGAACAAGGTGGACTTCACCAACTCCCGCAACCTCATCATCGCCGCCGTCATCCTGGTCTGTGCCCTGGGCTTCAACTCGGTGGGCGGCATCACCTTCAGCGTAATGGGCCTGTCCGTGAACCTTTCCGGTCTGGCCATCGCCGCCATTGCAGGCATCCTGCTCAACGCCATCCTGCCCGGCAACGACTATGAGTTCGACGAGGGCACCAACGACGGCGAGGGTGCCAGCCTGCGCGTCTGATTTCATCTATCAAAGGAGGGTCGGTTTATGACCGCCGCGGATTTTTCCAACCTGCACCTGCAATACAAATCGGAACAGACCGAGGGAGAGGTACCCGCCACCATCGAGCATGACTTTGCCGATGGACGGATGGTGGACCACTACTACGTGACCCCCTCCCCTGCTTTCTGGGCCGACGAGGGCATCCAGGGATTGGGCAGTGTTTCGGGGATTCTGTTCTTGCAGCAGCCCGATGGCGCTCCGTGGAAAATCCTGGTGCATGAACCGGCCATGATCAAAGAAGTGATCTTTGAAATGCCCGACGAGGAATTCCGCCAAATGCTGCAGGCAAACGGCGTGATCCTGCCCGGCGAGCCGGGGTTTGTGCCGCCGCAGTAAGACCGTTGGCTCTCGTTCCCCATTCCATACGCATCTTTCCCCGCAGAAATGCGGGGATTTTTTGTTGTCCGGTATTGACAGGGAGCCTCGGCAGGTGTATCATATGAACAGATAATCATATGAAAGGATGTTTTCTATGGTGCAACACGAACCGTCGCTGCCCGTGGACGGCCAGCCTTTGGACCCACAGGCCCTGCAGAAGCTGCAGGACGATCTGCCCGGGGACGAGATCCTCTACGACCTGGCGGAGTTGTTCCGGGTGTTTGGCGATACCACCCGCATCAAGATCCTCTATGCCCTGTTCGAGAGCGAGCTCTGCGTCAACGACATCGCCCAGGTGGTAGGGCTTTCCCAAAGTGCAGTGAGCCACCAGCTGCGGCTGCTCAAATCCAGCAAACTGGTAAAGTTCCGCCGGGAGGGCAAAGCCATCTACTATTCCCTGGACGATGACCACGTGCGCAGCATGATTGCCCTGGGCATGGAACATACCGAAGAATGACCCGCCTGATTTTTTAGAAAAGAGGTTTTATAGTATGCAAAAGAAATTCAAGATCGAAGTGGATTGCGCCAATTGCGCCGCCAAAATCGAAACCGCCGTCAAGGCACTGCCCGGTGTGGAGGACGCCAGCGTCAGCTTTATGACCCAGAAGATGCTGTTGGTGGCCGATGACGCCCGTTTTGACGAGATTCTGCAGCAGGCTGTGCGGACCGCCAAAAAGATTGAGCCGGACTTTGAGATTGAACTGTAACGCAGGCGCTGCCCTGCCGGACGGAGGCATCTTTCCATGACAAAAAAACAGAAAAAGATGCTGCGGCGTATTCTTCTGGCCGCGGCACTGACTTTGTGCGCCGCTGTGGCGCTGCATTTTCTCGCCCTGCCGTGGTACGGGCAGCTGATCGTGTGGCTGGTGCCCTATCTGGTGATCGGTTACGATGTACTGTGCAAAGCAGTGCTGGGCATCAAAGGCGGGGAAGTCTTTGATGAGAACTTCCTGATGGCAGTAGCCACCGTGGGCGCCATGGGCTGCGGCGAATATGCCGAAGGCGTGGCCGTTATGCTGTTCTACCAAATTGGCGAACTGTTCCAGAGCTATGCCGTGGGCAAAAGCCGCCGCAGTATCAGCGAGCTGATGGACATTCGTCCCGACAGCGCCAACCTGGAGCAGGCCGACGGCAGCGTTACGGTGGTGGACCCCGATGAAGTGGCCGTGGGTTCGGTCATTGTGGTGCGTCCGGGAGAGAAAGTTCCCATCGATGGTAGGGTGCTGAGCGGCGAGAGCACGCTGAACACCGCCGCCCTCACCGGCGAAAGCCGCCCCCGCACCGTGCGTCCCGGGGATGATGTGATCAGCGGCTGTGTGAATGACGACGGGCTGCTGCGCATTACCACCACCAAAGCCTACGATGAATCCACCGTGGCGAAGATCCTGGACCTGGTGGAAAATTCCAGCCTGAAAAAAGCCAAGGTGGAAAACTTCATCACCAAATTTGCCCGCTGGTACACCCCCGCCGTTTGCCTGGCAGCCCTGGTATTAGCTGTGCTGCCCCCGCTGGTGCTGGGCGGCGGGTGGACCGTCTGGGTGCTGCGTGCCCTGACCTTCCTGGTCATCAGCTGCCCCTGCGCACTGGTCATCTCCATTCCCCTGACCTTCTTCGGCGGCATCGGCGGTGCGTCGCGCTGCGGCATCCTGGTCAAGGGCGGCAACTATCTGGAAGCGCTGTCCCATACCGGGGTGGCTGCCTTCGACAAAACCGGCACCCTGACCAAAGGCGTTTTTGCCGTGACCCGCGTCACGCCGGCCGCCGGGGTGTCCGAAACCGAACTGCTGGAAACCGCCGCCCTGGCGGAGCGTTTTTCCAGCCATCCCATCAGCAAAAGCCTGCGGGATGCCTGCCCTGACGCCGATGCCCGTCGGGCTGCCGACGCCCAGGAGATCGCCGGGCAGGGTGTGCGTACCCTGGTGGATGGCAAGGCAGTCCTGGCCGGCAACGCCCGGCTGATGGAAGCCAACGGAATCCGCTACACACCGGATGACGGTGCCGGCAGCATTGTCTATGTAGCCCGGGACGGACAGTTCCTGGGGTCCATCCTGATTTCCGACGAAGAAAAGCCCACCGCCGCAGCCGCCATGCAGGACCTGCACCGCCAGGGTGTACGCACCGTTATGCTGACCGGTGACAGCCCCGCCGTGGCTGACAAGGTAGCCCGGGAACTGGGCATCGACGAAGTGCACGCCGGGCTGCTGCCCGCCGACAAGGTGCACCAGGTGGAAACGCTGCTGGAGCACAAGCCCGCCGACAAGATGCTGGTATTCGCAGGCGACGGCATCAACGATGCGCCGGTACTGATGCGCGCCGACATCGGCATTGCCATGGGTGCCCTGGGCAGCGATGCCGCCATTGAAGCCGCCGACGTGGTGCTGATGGACGACGATCCGGCCAAGATCGGCCTTGCCATGCGCATTGCCCGCAAGTGCATGGCCATCGTGTACCAGAACATTGTATTCGCCCTGGGCGTGAAGTTCCTGTGCCTGTTCCTGAGTGCCGTAGGCGTGGCCAATATGTGGTGGGCCGTCTTTGCCGATGTGGGCGTGATGGTGCTGGCCGTACTCAATGCCACCCGGATGCTGAACGTGAAATCCTGCCAGTAAATACAACTCCCCCCGCCCGATGGAGCGGAGGGAGTTTTTTTATTTCATACTTTCGGGGTCCTGGTAGGCATCCTTTTTCAGACACTCCAGGTGGATGTGGGAAGCCGTCTTGCTCTCGGCCGGGATGCTGCCCACCTTGCCCAGGGTGGTGGCCGTGGTCACACCCTCCCCGGGGCTGACAACCGCCTCGGTCAGGCCGCAGTAGCGCCAAAGCACCTCGTTCTGGTCGGTGATCTCCACCACAGTGCCCCACAGACCATCCTCGGTAACAGCCGTCACCGTGCCGCCGCAGACCGGGCTTACTTCCGCCCCTGCCTTGGCCGCATAATCGGCACCGTTGTGGGTGCGCCAGTCGCCCAGTGTTTCGCTGTAGACCAGTTCCTCGCCGCTGAACTCAACGATGGGTTCCGCCTGCCAGAAGGCCGAGGAGGCCGCAGGCTGCGCGGACGGCGCGGCAGTGGCGGCAGGTCCGGCGGATGCAGCAGCAGACTCCGACTGCGCCCCAGACAAGGAGGGCGAAGCAGAGGGCACGGCCGAGGGTTCCGTAGTGGGTTTGGGCACATCGCTGGCCGGATTGTTTACGGTGGTATCGGGCTGCGTCCATGTGCTGTCCTCCTGCAACGCATCTTTGCGGAGCTGCGTGAGCTCCGACATATTGTTCACGACGCTGCGCAGCGCCAGAATGCCCGCCGCCGTAGCGGCAAACACCAGCGCCAGACAGAACAGGTAGAGGCCTTTCTCCTTAAAAAACGATTTGATATGGTTCATCTTTCCCCGTCCTTTACGGCAAATTTTGTGTATGCCTCTAGTGTGGGACGGACGGGGAAGATTTATACATACCGTGCAGCGAAATCAGCAGCCATGCAGTGCTTCCAGCAGTTCCATCACGGCCAGTGTGCGGGCACGGGCTTCTTTTTCGGCTTCGGTATCATGCTGCTGAATCATGCGGGCAAAGGCTGCAAACTCGTAGGCCATGCGGAACCGGTCGGCCACCGGGCCGTCGGTTCGGGCCCCGCCGCCGCGGGTATTGCCCTGCACACTGTACACCGTGGGCAGCGCGTTGGTACCGCCCTCCACCACAAGATGCCCGCCGGTGCCCTGCAGCACCAGGCCGTTGACGCCTTCGCTGTCCTTGGCTGCCAGCCCCGCGGCGGTGAAATCGCCGTAATCCAGCAGGGCCATTCCCGCTGTGTCGATGCCGTTGTCCGCCCGGGTGGCGCGGTACTCGGCCCGCTGGGGGGTGCCCAGCAGGCCAGCCAGCAGATGCAGGTTATACACATTCATATCGTTGAGGGCTCCGCCCTGGCAGGCCGGGTCAAAGGTGGTATTCCAGATGCCTTTGACAAAATCGTCATACCGGCGGCTGCGGGCGCAGAAGCTGGCCATGGCGCCGCGTACCGGGCCGATTTTGGCCAGTTCCTGCTGCAAAAAGGCAAACTGCGGCAGATAGTACACCGTGATAGCTTCCAGCAGCATGACGCCTTTTTCATCCGCCAGGGCATAGAGTTCCCGGGCTTCGGCGGCGGTGCCGGTAAAGGGCTTTTCGAGGATGACGTGGTACCCTGCCGCCAGCGCCCGCCTGGCGGCGCTGTAGTGCAGGTGGTTGGCGGTGCCGATATAGACCGCATCAAACCCGCCGGCCCGGTAGCAGGCATCCTCGTCGGTATACACCGCCGGGATGCCGTACTGTACGGCCCAGGCGCGGGCCTTGTCGCCGCTTTGAGGTCGGCAGCACAGCGCCTGCACCGAGATTTCCGGCATTTCGGACAGATGCTGCAAAAATTCGTCCACAATACGGCTGGTGGACAGAACAGCCAGTTGCAACGGTTGCATATACGTCCCTCCTTGTGGAATACGGATGTCGGTTTGATTATACCACGCGAAATTTCCCGTTGCAATTCCGCCAAAAACCATGTATGATAGGGTACGTTAGTATGATAGAGGAGTGTGCCCCGATGTGACATCCAAGAAATGGAACATCCGTCACATGTATGTAAAGAAATAAGGAGTCAGTTTTCATGCCATCATTGCGCGAACAAATCGAGAGCCGGCGTACTTTTGCGATCATCTCGCATCCCGACGCCGGTAAAACCACCCTGACCGAAAAGCTGCTTTTGTACGGGGGCGCCATCCAGACGGCCGGTTCGGTCAAAGGCAAGCAGAGCGCCAAACACGCCGTGTCCGACTGGATGGACATTGAGAAGCAGCGTGGTATTTCCGTTACTTCTTCGGTGCTGCAGTTCAACTACCAGGGCAAATGCATCAACATTCTGGACACCCCCGGTCACCAGGACTTCAGCGAGGATACCTACCGCACCCTGATGGCGGCGGATTCCGCCGTCATGGTCATCGACGCCGCCAAGGGCGTGGAGGCCCAGACCATCAAGCTGTTCAAGGTCTGCACCCTGCGCCATATCCCCATCTTCACCTTCATCAACAAAATGGACCGCGAAGCCCGCGATCCCTTTGAGCTGATGGAAAACATCGAGGAGATCCTGGGCATCAAGACCTACCCCATGAACTGGCCCATCGGCTGCGGCAAGGGCTTCAAGGGCGTGTTTGACCGCAATGCCCGCCGGGTGCTGGCTTTCGAGGGCGACGGCCGCGCCAACGGCGTGAAGATGGTGGACGAGATCGAGGCCGAACTGGGCGATGCCAAGCTGGACGAGCTCATCGGTGCTGAGAACCACCAGAAACTGGCCGAGGACATTGAACTGCTGGACGGCGCCGCCGAGGAGTTTGACCTGGATGCTGTGCACCACGGTACTCTGTCGCCGGTGTTCTTCGGTTCGGCGCTGACCAACTTCGGCGTGGAGCCCTTCCTGAAAGAGTTCCTGCGCCTGACCCCCACCCCGCTGCCCCGCAAGGATTCGGTTTCCGGCGATGTGGTGGACCCCTGCAGCGAGAATTTCTCCGGCTTCATCTTCAAGATCCAGGCCAACATGAACAAGAACCACCGCGACCGCATTGCTTTCCTGCGCATCTGCTCGGGCAAGTTTGAGCGCGGCATGGAAGCCTTCCATGTGCAGGAGGGCAAAAACATCAAACTGGCCACCGGCACCAGCCTGATGGCCGACGACCGTGCCATCGTCAGCGAAGCCTACGCGGGCGATATCATCGGCCTGTTTGACCCGGGCATCTTCTCCATCGGTGATACCCTGTGCACCGGCAAACCTCATGTGCAGTTTGCGGGCATCCCCACCTTTGCCCCCGAGCATTTTGCCCGGGTGACCCAGGTGGATACCATGAAGCGCAAGCAGTTCGTCAAGGGCATGGAACAGATCGCCCAGGAGGGCGCCATCCAGATCTTCCGGGATCTGGGTTCCGGCATGGAGGAAGTCATTGTGGGCGTCGTGGGCGTACTGCAGCTGGAAGTGCTGGAATACCGCCTGAAAAACGAGTACAACGTGGACATTCGTATGCAGCAGCTGCCCTACGAACATCTGCGCTGGATTCTGAACGACCCCGACGAACTGGACCCCAAGCATCTGGACCTGACCAGCGACACCCGCCCCATCGAGGACCTGAAGGGCAACCATCTGCTGCTGTTCGGCAGTTCCTGGAGCATCAACTGGGCCGAGCAGCATAACGAGGGCCTGCAGCTTTCGGAGTTCGGCAACCTGACCTTTTAACGGCTTGCGGCCGGTTTTGTGAGGAAGATACACTGTTTATGCTGAATCTTTTGCAAAAACACCTTACCCGGGAAAACCTGGTAGAGGATGCGAAATTTTTTCTGCTGCTCAATGCGGGACTGATTGCCACCGCTCTGGGCATTGCACTGTTCAAAACCCCCAACCATTTCGCTTTCGGCGGCACATCGGGCCTGTCCATCATTCTGTCCACCCTGTTTCCGAAGTGGAACGTTGGCTTCTTTATGTGGGTCGTCAACGCGGCCCTGGTGTTGCTGGGCTTCGCGTTCCTGGGGGTACGGTCCATGGGCTGGACCATCTACTCCTCTTTTGCGCTGTCCTTTTTCGTCAGCCTTTGCGAGAGTATCTGGCCGCTGACAAAGCCCCTGACGAACGACGTTTTTCTGGAGCTTTGCTACGCCGTTATCCTGCCCGCTGTGGGCAGCGCCATCGTCTTTAACATCGGCGCCTCCACCGGCGGCACCGACATTGTGGCCATGATCCTGCACAAATACACAAGCCTTGAGATCGGCCGTGCGCTGCTCATCAGCGACCTGGCCATCGTGCTGGTGGGTGCCTATCTGTACGGGCCGGCCACCGGGCTGTACTGTATTCTGGGCATGATCCTGAAAACCACCGTGGTGGACGGCGCCATTGAAAGTATCAACCTGCGCAAGGTCTGCACCGTGGTGACCTCCAACCCCGGCCCGGTGCGGGATTTCATCGTCAAGGAGCTCAACCGCTCCGCCACGGAGGAACGGGCCGAGGGTGCCTATTCCCACGAGGAAAAGTGGGTGCTGATGACCGTGCTCACCCGCAGCCAGGCCCAGCATCTGCGCCGCTTCGTGCGCCGCAGCGATCCCCACGCTTTCATCACCATCGTCAACAGCAGCGAGATCGTCGGCAAGGGGTTCCGCTCGATCTGATCAGCCTTTTTCAGCTGCCCGCCGGGTACATTCCGGCGGGCACTTTTTATGCCCGCACAAAGCGCTGCGCAGCCGCTGCGGCAGTTGTATTTGTGCGCCATTTATGATATACTTTTTACAATTTAACCATTCTGTAACAAGCGGAGGAATCATCCCCGATGAAATATCTGACCTATGCGGAACACGCCTTTCTGCACGGGCATCTTTCCCGTGTGCGGCATGTGACCCTGGACCCCGACGGCCCCGGTGTGGTGCGCATCCACCTGATCCCCTGCCACAAACCTGACCGCGAAACGCCTTTTGTGGCCATTCTCAACGGCCAGGACATTCTGCCCCTCAACGTGAGCTGGGCCATCCTGCTGACCAATCTGATCGAGGCGCTGCATCCCCAGAGCGGCAAGGAACTGACGCAGGCCGACTGGTCCGCCGTGACTGCACAGGCTGTGGCCGCCACCCACAAGGTATACCGACGCACACCGGAGCTGCAGATCGAGTCCGACCTGCAGCTGATGCTGGATTGTCTGTTTGCAGTAGCCCGGGGTGAAACTCCGCCGCTGCATGTACAGCCCCTGCATCTGGGCGAGTATGCTCCCCGGATGAACGCCCCTCACCGCATGGACCTGATGATCAGTTCCATGATGAAGGACGGTGCCTGGCACTGCAACCAGAAATGTCTGCACTGCTATGCGGCCAATCAGCCGCTGGGCATTGCCCCGGAACTGGATACCGACCAGTGGCTGGCCGTCATTGAAAAATGCCGCAGCGCAGGCATTCCCCAGCTGACCTTTACCGGCGGCGAACCCACGCTGCGCAATGACCTGATCAAACTGGTGCAGGCTGCCCAATGGTTTGTGACCCGGCTGAATACCAACGGCCGTATGCTGACCAGCGCCATGTGCAAAGATCTGAAAAATGCCAGCCTGGACGCGGTGCAGATCACCTTCTATTCCGCCGATGCTGCCGTGCACAATGCCCTGGTAGGCGTGGACGGCTATACCGATACCCTGGGCGGCATCAAAAACGCCCTGGCCGCCGGGCTGAACGTCAGCCTGAACACCCCGCTGTGCAGCCTGAACCGGGACTATCTTTCCACCGTGCAGCTGGCCGATGAACTGGGCATCCGGTATCTGACCTGCAGCGGTCTGATTCCTGCCGGCAATGCCGAAACCGAAGCCAGCCGCGCTGAACGGCTGACCCCCGACGAACTGGTGGCGGTGCTGCGCCCCGCCATGGAGTATGCAGCTGCTCACGGCATGGAGATCAACTTCACCAGCCCCGGCTGGCTGGCGGAAGAAACCTTGCGGGAACTGGGCTTTACCCAGATTCCCAGCTGCGGCGCCTGCCTTTCCAACATGGCGGTGGGGCCTGACGGCACCGTGCTGCCCTGCCAGAGCTGGCTTTCCGGTCCGGGGCTGGGCAATCTGCTGCGCACGCCCTGGCACCGCATCTGGCACAGCCCGGCGTGCAGTTCTATCCGCAATACCAGCGCCGCCATGGAGCGCCGCTGCCAACTGGGCACTACGCCCCTGCAGGAGGGCTGCCAATGAAACATTCACTTTTGCTGCGCCGCGGTGCTTTGTGGCTGGCGGCTTTGCTTTGCTGTGTGCTGACGGCACTGCCGGTCTTTGCCGCAGACAGCGAACTGGCCCCCTATGCCGAGGACGGCGACATGGACTACATCCGCAGTTATGTTGTCACCGTGGATCTGCGGGAGGACGGTTCCGCCGATATCACCTATGATATTGACTGGCAGGTCATCGACGGCGGCGTTACCGATTATCTTTCCTGGGTCAAGATCGGTCTGGCAAACTCCCACGTGGAGGACCTGACTCCCCTGACCGACACCATCTCCGATCTGCAGTATTCCGACGAAGGCGGCAGCTACGCCAAGGTCGTTTTTGCCCGGCGCTACTACTCCCCCCAAGTGGCCGCCGAAAACGGCGGCGAGAGCAACGTGCAGTTTGCCTTCTCGGTGCATCAGAGCCATCTGTTCACCCGCAATGACGACGGCACCGCCAACTTCACCTTTACCCCCGGCTGGTTCGATGACCTGAGCGTGGGTGATATGCAGATCCGCTGGAAGAATGGCGACGGTTTTTTGGCCGATAATACCGGTGTGGACGGCGACTACCTGACCTGGGATTTCGGTCCGCTGACCCACGGCCAGGCCGCCAAGGTCCATGTAACGGTTCCCATCACCTATTCCGAAGGCTATGCCGCGGATGCCGAGATGACCGCCGAGGATTACGGCGCCCCGCAAAAAGACTACAGCGACCTGTTTGCCAACCTTTTTCTGGTATTGTTTTTCACAGTTCTGCTTCTGCTTATCCTCTGGAAAAACCTCTTTGGCCGTTCCCCTGCCTGGGGCGGCGGCTTCGGCGGCAGCATCGACCCGGGCGACTGGTTCTGGTACACCAACGGCGTGCATACCATCCGCCGTGCCCGTACCGCACCGCCCCCTCCGGGGTATCATCGCACCGACCCGCCCAAGAACTTTCAGCCCGGCGGTGGTTCCAGCCGCGGCGGTGGCGTAGGACGGCGAAGCGGCGGCAATAACGATCACCACTTTACCTGTGCCTGCGCCTGTGCTTCCAGCTGCGCATGTGCCTGTGCCTGCGCAGGCGGCGGCCGCGCAGGATGCAGTGTGAAAGATTTTTACACCGTAAAACTGCCCCACCCGGAAAGGGAGAACGACGATGAGCCTTGAAGAGCAATATGACGCCTGGGTACGCGGACTGATGGGTGGCAAGAACTACGCCGCCACCCCCGAGGATTCCACCCGGGCCAGCGATGCCGTACAGCAGATGCAGGCCCAGCTGGATGCCTTGAACGATGCCCGCAAGCGCCAGACAGCGGCCTCTGCCGCAGTGGATGCCGTACAGAAAGCCGGGCACGAAACCGCCGACCATGTTCGCAAAATGAGCAGTGAGCTGACCCGCTCCCTGAAACAGGACGGGTTGCTGGGCGGCACCGTGGCCGCCCCCACGCCCCAGCCGGCCCCCACAGGCCGCGCGGATTTTTCCGGCGTGGCAGAGAAGGTCAAGACCCGGGTCCTGGGGCAGGATGCCTTTGTGACTTCGGTGGTCAAGGCATTCCGCCGCCCCTTTGTGCTGGGCAACGCCGCAGACACCAGCCGCGCCAAAAACCTGATGCTGCTGTGCGGCCCGGAGGGCACCGGCCGCCACTACACACTGGACTGTGTGGTGGAAGAACTGGCGGCCCGCGGCATCCTGCGCAGTGCCTCCATTGAAACACTGGATCTTTCCCTTTACCCCGGCCCGGCGCAGGAAAAGCTGTTTTTGCAGGACCTGTACGCGGCCTTGCAGTCCGACGCCGAGGTATTGGCCTTTGACCATTACGAGGGCTGCGCGGCCAACTATCTGAATATGCTGGCTACCCTGTCCATCGACGGTACGCTGGCCTTGTCCAGCCGCTATGTGTTACAGCGGGGCATCCTGGTGGATGTGGGCACGGCTCTGGCTCCCGGTGCCATCGGAGAGCTGCAGGCTGGCGGCAAGTATTTCGTCTTTTTCTCCCGGAAGGGTGAGGATGCCTTGGCCGAAACCTTCGGCGCCCGGTTTGTGGATGCCATCGCCGGGGACATCTGCCGCACCCAGCCCTTTACACCGGAGATTCTCTCCGCCGTCGCGGCCCGGGGGCTCAACGACCTGGCCCAGCGGGTACGCCGCCAGTGTGGCCTGGCCCTGACCATGGGCTCCGATGTGCGGGACCTGCTGGCTGCGCAATATGGCAAGACCCGGGGTATGCAGGCCATCCAGGATTTCTGTGAAACCGTCTACCGCGCCATTGCGGAGTATGTACTGGACGCCGACACCATCCCTGCCGACGGCACCCCGGCCCGGCTGACGGTACAGGGTACGCGGTTGTATATGGCCGTGAACGGCGGCGAGCCGATGGATCTGCTGGCGCTGCTGCCCCAGCAGTACCGCGGTGACGTGGATGCCGTGGAGGCAGAACTTTCTGCCATTGTGGGCCTGGACGAAGTCAAGGAATATGTGCGGGACATTGCCAAAAACGTGCAGGCCCAGCAGCGGCGCAAAGCCCAGGGGCTGCAGGTGGCTGATGTGAATATGCACATGATTTTTACCGGCAACCCCGGCACCGGCAAAACCACCATTGCCCGGATTCTTTCCAAGTATCTCAAGGCCATCGGCGCCCTGCGCGGCGGCCAGCTGGTGGAAGTGACCCGTGCCGACCTGGTGGGCCGGTATGTGGGCCATACGGCCCCGCTGACCAACAGCGTGATCCAAAGCGCTCTGGGCGGTGTGCTCTTTATCGACGAGGCTTACAGCCTGTACCGCGGCGGTGAGGATAATTTTGGCCTGGAAGCCATCGACGCGCTGGTGAAGGGCATCGAAGATCACCGGGACGATCTGGTGGTCATTCTGGCCGGTTACACCAAGGAGATGCAGCTGTTCCTGACAGCCAACTCCGGTCTGGCCAGCCGGTTCCCCAATCAGATCGAATTCCCGGACTACACCGGCGAGGAGCTGTACCGCATTCTGCTGAGCCTGGCCAGCAGCAAAGGCTACGCACTGGACGAAGGCTGCCGCGAACCGTTGACTGCCTGGTTTGACCGCAAGCAGGCCGAGGATGCCGCCACCAACGGCAACGGCCGTATGGCCCGCAACGCCCTGGAGAAAGCGATTCTGAACCAGTCCAAGCGGCTGATTGCCGACCCGGCCGCCAGCCTGGAACTGTTGCTGCCCGGCGATTTTGAACTGGAATAAATTGAATAGACCAACCGCCGTCCTTTTTGCAGGGCGGCGGTTTTCTTTTGTAAACAAAACAGGCGGCGGACCATAAGGCCCGCCGCCTGAAATTTCTGTTATGGCAGGATGCCCGGCTCAGCGCGCGGTGTAATCCTCGGCCAGGTCGGCCAGAATACGGGGCGCAGTTTCGCGGGTATCGGTCATGCGGACGGCGTTGCGCAGCGGCAGCACCGAACGCGGCGTGACGGAGAGTTCGTCCACACCGATGGCCAGGAAGGTTTCGGTCAGAGCCAGGTCTGCACCCAACTCGCCGCAGATACCAACCCAAATGCCGTTCTTGTGGGCATTCTCGGTAACCATCTGGATCAGGCGCAGCACCGACAGATGATGGGGATCGTAGAAGCGGCCCAGGTCATTGTTCTGGCGGTCGCAGGCCAGAGTGTACTGGGTCAGGTCGTTGGTACCGATGCTGAAGAAGTCCACTTCCTTGGCCAGACGATCACTGCAGACAGCAGCGGCCGGCGTTTCGATCATGATACCGATCTGAACGTCCTCGCTGTAGGGGATGCCCTCTTTCTTGAGGTCGCGCTTGACTTCCTCACACATACGTTTGGCTTCCCGGACTTCCCAGACGCTGGTGACCATGGGGAACATGATGCCCAGCTTGCCGAAGGCAGAAGCACGGAACAGTGCACGCAGCTGGGTACGGAAAATCTCCGGCCGGGTCAGGCAGATGCGCAAAGCGCGCATACCCATGGCGGGGTTGTCCTCCTTGGGCAGGTTAAAGTAACCGATCTGTTTGTCGGCGCCGATGTCCAGCGTGCGGATGATGACTTCCTTGCCATCCATATCAGACAGAACGGTCTTGTATGCCTCGAACTGCTGATCTTCGGTAGGGAAATCGTTGGAGTTGAGGTAGAGGAACTCGCTGCGGAACAGACCGATGCCGCCGCCGTCGTTGACCTGCACGGCATGCACGTCCTCAGGCGAACCGATGTTGCAGTAAATGCGGATAGTCTTGCCGTCCTTGGTCACGTTGGCCTGCCCCTTCAGGGTTTCCAGCAGGCGCTGCAGGCGCAGCTGCTCTTCCCGCTTCTTCATCAGGCGGTCGCGGGTATCGTCGTCGGGGTCAATGACCAGCGCACCGGTGCTGCCGTCGGCGATGGCCTGACGGCCCTCGTACTCCGGCTTCAGTGCATCGCCCAGGCCAACGATGGCGGGGATGCCCATGGTGCGGGCCAGAATGGCGGTGTGGCTGGAACCGGAACCGCCTGCCGTAACAAAGCCCAGGATCTTGGACTTGTCCAGCTGGATGGTTTCGGACGGAGCCAGATCATCCGCGGCCAGCAGGACCGGGACCTCGGAGGCAATACCGCCCTGCACCACGCCGCACAGGATGCCCAGAATCCGCTGGCTGACGTCCTTGACGTCGGCGGCACGGGCCTGCATATAGGCATCGTCCATAGAGGCAAACATTGCGGCGAACTGTTCGGCCACGTCGGAAACAGCAGCCTCGGCATTGAGTTTTTCTTCGTTGATGAGGTTTTCGATGGCTTCCTCGTAGTCCAGGTCTTCAGCCATCATCTGGTGTGTTTCAAACAGCATGGCGGCTTCGTCGCCGGCCTCGGCGCGGGCCTGCTCGGCCAGCTTGCCCAGCTGCTCAATGGCGCCGGTCTGAGCACCCTTGAAGCGATGCCACTCGGCCTCCGTATCTTCCACGGTATAGCGCTTGATCTCGGCCGTGGCACGGCGGTAGAAATACAACGGTCCGATGCCGACGCCGGCTGAAACACCCTTGCCCTGAATGGTGATCATGTGGGAACCTCCTTAACAATACAGGAAAGGCCGCGCCGCCATACCAGTACAGCGGCCGCGGCCTTTGGAGTTTTGGTGATTACAGATGCTCGTTGAAGAACTTCTCCAGCGCGGGAGCGGCCGTCTCCTCATCGGCACCCTCGACCTGCACGGTCACGGTGTCGCCGCACTTGATGCCCATGCCCATGAGCGCCATCAGCTTGACGGCATTGACGGACTTGTCGCCCTTAATGATGGTCACAGTGCTCTGATAACCCTTGACTTCCTTGACCAGCAGGCCAGCCGGACGAGCATGGATACCAACCGGTTCCTTGATCGTATAAGTGAACTCTTTCATTGCTTTTTCCTCCCATAGTCGTGCGCCGCACAGTGCGCACGAGACATAATAATTAAGTCGTTATTATAATAACATACTCAGCGTGCATCGTCAACGGAAAATGCCCTAAAAATCCTCGGCTTTTTTGTGTATTTCAGTGAATTTTTACACCGGGGAGCGCATCGTCCGTCCATATCCCGGGGTCTTTTTTGTACAATTGTTCCCTTTACAGCAGCCCGATATGCGCAAACGCTTTATACAGACCGTCCCGTTCCACATCATCGGTGATATAATCGGCCGCCGCCTTCACTTCCGGCCCGCCGTTGCCCATGGCCACGCCAAAGGCACAGGCTTCCAGCAGCGGCACATCCACCTTGGCATCACCAAATCCGATGGTGTCGGCAGCATCTGCCCCCAGGTATTCCAGCAGAACGTGCACGGCATGGGCCTTGGTGATCCCCTTGACCCCCAGGTCGCCAAAAAGGGCGGTTTCCCCTTTTCCGCCCCAGGTGCCGGGCTGCAGGACAGGGAAAGCTGCGGCAGAATCCAGGTGGTCCTGGTAGCTGTTGAGCACACAGCTGATCTTGTTGACGTCGTCCCGGTAGAGTTCGCCGCCGTAGACCATATCGGGCATCATGGTGCGCACCGTCAGCCCCTCTGTATTGCCGCCCTTGCGCTTGGTATATTCCAGCGCGGCCGGCAGGGCCGCGGTTTCAAAATGCTCACTGGCAAACAGGCCATTGTTGCTTTCCAGATAAAATTCCAGACCGCGGCCGTGCAGCCAGTCCACCACACGGCGGCACTGTTCCGCTGTGAGCAGCTGGTGCATGACCACCTGGCCGTGGTCCTCCACATAGCTGCCGTTGCCGCCGATCATGCCGTCCAGACCGATGTCCCACAGGTTCGGGTAGACTTCGGCCCTGCTGCGCCCGGTGCACAGGTAGACCCGGTGCCCTTTGGCGCATGCCGCCCGGATGGCGGTAACGGCGGATTCCGGCAGACGATTTTCGTAATCGACGAGGGTACCGTCCACGTCGAGGAAGATGATCTTGGACATAACAGTGCTCCTTACCGGAAATGCGCCGGGCCGTAGGGCCCGGCGCATTTCCGTACTTTTATGATGAAAGTGGAAAATGGCGGATCAGGTCAGGTCCTCGCCGTTGGAGGCGATGACCTTCTTGTACCAGTAGAAGGAATCCTTGCGCAGGCGGCTGTAGTCGCCGGTGCCGTCGTCATACTTGTTGACGTAGATGAAACCATAGCGCTTGGCCATCTCGCCGGTGGAGGCGGAAACCAGGTCGATGCAGCCCCAGGGGGTGTAGCCCATCAGGTCCACGCCGTCCTTGACAGCCTCGGCCATCTGCTCGATATGGGCGCGCAGGTAGTCGATGCGGTAGCTGTCATGCACGGTGCCGTCGGGTTCCAGGGTATCCTTGGCGCCCAGACCGTTCTCCACCACCATGACCGGGATGCGGTAACGGTCGTAGATCTCGTTGAGGGAATAGCGCAGGCCCTGGGGATCGATCTGCCAGCCCCAGTCGGAAGCCTTCAGGTAGGGGTTCTTGAATCCCTGCGCCACGTTGCCGTCGGTCTTGGCGGCATCCTTGTGGGTGGTGACGCAGTTGGACATATAGTAGCTCAGGGTATAAAAATCCACAGTGCCGTTCTTCAGAATCTCGGCATCACCGGGCTCCATGTGGATGGTCACGCCCATATCCTCCCACAGACGCTTGGCAAAAGCGGGATACTCGCCGCGCACCTGTACGTCGGAGCAGTACCAGTTGGTCTTGCGCATGGCCTGCTGGTTGGCCAGGATATCGGCCGGATCGCAGGTGTAGGGATAGGAGGTGATGAAGCAGTCCATGTTGCCCATCTTGTACTCGGGGTAGTTGTCGTGGGCGTACTTGACCACCAGCGCGCTGGCGATGAACTGATGATGCAGCGCCTGCAGACGGGTCTGGGGATCATCGGGCATGGCCACGGCGGGGCCGCGATAGCCCTTGCAGGTGCCCAGGGACATCACCGCCCCGAAAGGCATCATACCGGCATTGATCTCGTTGAAGGTCAGCCAGTACTTGACCTTACCCTGGTAGCGGGCAAAAATCACCTTGCAGTAGTTCATATACAGGTCCACGAGCTTACGGTCGGCCCAGCCGTTGTATTTTTCCACCAGGGCGTAGGGCAGTTCGTAATGGCTGATGGTGACCAGCGGTTCGATACCATGCTTTTTGCAGCAGTCAAACACGCGGTCATAGAAGGCCAGGCCCGCCTCGTTGGGTTCAGCCTCCTCCCCGGTGGGGAAGATGCGCGCCCAGTTGATGGAGGTGCGGAAGGTCTTGAAGCCCATCTCGGCAAAGAGGGCAATATCCTCCTCGTAGTGATGGTAGAAGTCGATGGCCTCGTGGCTGGGATAGAACTTGTCCGGTTCGATGGTCGTGGTCAGCAGCTTGGGCGTGGTATGGGTGCCGTTGGTGCACATATCGGGGATGCTGGGGCCTTTGCCGTCCACATCCCAGGCACCTTCAAACTGGTTGGCAGCACAGGCGCCGCCCCAAAGGAAATCATCACGGAAAACACTCATGGTGGAACCTCCTGTTTTCAAAAAAGAACGGGACACGGCGCTTTTGCCGCGCCCCGCCGTTGCATAAGGTGTGCGTGATCCCACTCCGATTGTACTGCACGCAGGGGGATTTCGTCAAATTACTTGTTGGCGGGCTCGTCGCGGTAGAGCACCCAGGTCAGTGCAAAGGCAACGACCGACGCGATGATGGTACCGATGACAACGTAGATCAGGCTCTGGAGGCCGGTGGTGCCGGTAACATCAATGTAGCTGGGCAGACCGAACAGCCCCAAACCGCCCATGGAATAGCTGCGGGCACCCATCATACCGATGAAGGCGCCGCCCACAGCACCGCCGATGCAGGAGTAAATGAAGGGCTTTTTCTTGGGCAGGGTGACACCGTAGATGGCGGGTTCGGTCACACCGAAAATACCGGAGATAAACGCCGGGATGGCAATTTTCTTGAGCTTTTCGTCCTTGGTCTTGAAGATCATGGCCAGGACAACGAAGGTCTGTGCAAAGGAAACGCAGAAGTAGGGGCTGAGGATAAAGTCATAGCCCAGGGTAGCATAGTTGATAAGACCCAGAGGCACCAGGCTCCAGTGCAGACCGAAGATAACGAGCACCTGCCAGAAAGCACCGATGAGCAGACCGGCGATGATACCGCCCACAACCGGCAGACCGTAGACGGCACTGAAGATCACGGTCAGGACATTGCAGAGGATGGACGCGATGGGGCCGATAACCAGGTAGGTCAGCGGGACCATGATCACCAGCGTGACGAAGGGAACGATGAAGAGTTTGATGACATCGGGAATGACTTTCTTCAGCCACTTTTCCAGTTTGGCTGCCAGGACCACCGCAATGATGATGGGCACAACGGAGCGGGTGTAGCCGGAAGAAGGCATAATGACGGGAATGCCGAAGAAGGTGGTATAGTAGCTCATCTCAAAGGCCGTACCGGCAAAAACCGTGCCGAGGACCTCCCCCGAGGTGATGTTGACCATGTTGGGGTAGCACAGCGCAATGCCCAGCGCCATGCCGATGAACTCGTTCATCTTGAACTTCTTGGCAGCCGTATAGCCCAGGATGATGGGCAGGAAGTAGAAGAAGCCGTCGGCCACCGCATACCAGACCTGATAGGTACCGGAGGTGGAAGGAATCCAGCCGAGGAAATCAAACAGAGCCAGCAGGCCTTTGATGATACCGGTGGCGGCCAGAACGCCCAGGGTGGGCTGGATGACGCCGGAGATCACATCGATGAGGACGCTGACCGGGCTCTTGGACTTGCCGCCCTCGTCGCCGCCTTCCACAGCGTTGCCGTCCTCGTCCACTTCGCCCGCACCGGCAAAGTGGCCCACTTCCAGCACGGCGTCATAGACGTCGTTGACCTGGTTGCCGATGACCACCTGGTACTGGCCGTCGGACTGCATGACCTTGATCACGCCGTCCGTGGATTCCAGTACTTCCTTGTTGGCCTTGGATTCGTCCTTCAGCTTAAAGCGCAGGCGGGCAATGCAGTGCGCCACCGAGATAACATTGCTTTTGCCGCCCACATTCTGAATAATAATGCGCGCAAGGCCGTCATATTTACTAGCCATAAGTCGATTCTCCTTTTGATTTGTCTGGTAGGCTTCCTCGGTCAGTTCAAGTTTCAAACGGCCATTTTCCAGGCTTACCTTTGCCACGGCCGGTAGTGCGGCCAGGGCGTCGGTATCCGCAAGGCTTTCATCTTTGAGCGTGATCGAGAGCCGGTGCCCTCGCCGGTTGGCGGCGGCAATATTATCCGCACCGCCCAGCAGCGGGTGCAGCAGACTCAACAGGTCCGCCGGTTGTTCCGGAATGGTTGGCATGGAATGCCGCCTCCTTTCGGGTCGGGACGTTCGTCCGGACGATAGAATGATTTATATAACGCACCGTCCTCGCGCGCCGGACGGCGGATATACCAAAAAAATACACCCATTCCACCCTATGCCTTCCCCTGGTTCGGGGTGGTATACAGCGTGTCCTGGGTGACGCCCCGCAAACCAGGTACGGGTAACGATCCGTTTACACTTGTGATTCTATGATTCAGTCAGCCTCTTCCCCGCCGGCCCGTTCGGCCTGTACACGGTGAATATGCATCAGAAGGTAAAGCTGTTCTTCCGGGGTACAGCTCCAGTCGTAATTTTCCTGCAGAAAGCGGGTGATCTGTTCCACACAGGCGTATACCTCCGGGTATTCCCGGTGCATCGTCCGCAGCATGGCAGCCATGCCTTCGTCGCCGTTCAGGGCTTTGCCCTCTATCATGCGCTGTACCAGGTACCGCATGTGCATGGCGAAGCGGGAATAGCTGAAACTGTCTTTATCCAGCCGGATCTGCAGATTTTCTTCCACCAGGTCCGAGATCTCGGAGATGACCTTGGCGGTGAGCATCGTGGAGTGCATATCCCCGACTTCGGCTTCCGCCGTGATGATATGCAGCGCAATGCTGACGGATTCGGATTCCGGCAGGTCCACCTGCAGCTGCTCCCGCAGCGCTGTCAGCGCCGTGTGGGCCAGCTCATATTCCTGCGGGTAAAGATGCCGGATATCATAGGCAAGCGGTGTCCGGAGAGCGATGCCCTCCCGGCAGCGCTGGATGGCAAAATTCAGATGGTCTGCCAGCACATAGGTCAGATTCGGGTTCAGCGGGCAGTTCAGTTCCTCGCGGGCGTTTTCGGCAATGTCATCCGCCGCCAGGAAAATTTCCTGCGGGACGTCCCGCAGCAGATCAAAGTATTTTTCGTCAACATCATAAAACGTACGCTGCACCACCGAGAGATCGGTCAGTTCATAGGGCATAGCCGGAAAGCCGATCCCCTTGCCGAAGACGATCATCTCACGGCCTTTGGCATCCTGCGCCAGCGCCACATTATTGTTGATTTTTTTGATTACTTTCATGTACAGTCCGTCCCGGCGTGTTTACTTTGATCGGAATAAGAATTTGAGCAAAAAAATAAACTCCCCGTGGCAAAAATACGTACAGACATACACAACTGACCTTAGGGATGTATGCGTACAAGTAATGCCTCGTAGGAGTAACAATCTTGTGTAACTATACTACAGCAAGCCGCCGCATTTGTTCATTCGCATTTTTACAAAGTTTCTTTTTTGCTTTTTGTGCAACCTGCCTATTGTGTCCCTTTTACAGGGAGAAAGCGCCCCGCGGGCCCTCAGCCTTCCGGCATCTGCCCGGCTGCCAGCGTCCGCATCACATCCTCCGGCCGCGCCGTATGACGGGTGTACCGCTGCCGCAGCGGCTCGGCTGCGCTGTCCATAATATACGGCATCCCCACAGAATCCAGCATAGCGGTATCGTTGTAATTGTCCCCGAAGGCCAGCACTTCCTGCGGGTCCACTCCCAGTACCTGGCAAAGTTTCTGCACGCCGGTGCCCTTGTTGGCCATCGTCGTATCGATCCAGTAAGGCCCCGCCACAGCACAGTTGGCTTCTTTCCACCGCGGCACAAAACGGTCGGTATACTTTTCCACACCTTCATGCAGGTAGACCGACACCTTTACGATCTCTTCCGGCACTTCCGACGGGTCCCGGATGATCTTATATTGATTGCCGATGAACCGGACACGATCCAGCATTCCCATGCCCCGCTCCAGCAGGTAGCCGCAGTTCTGCCCCGAAAGCATGACCTCCCCCTGGCCGTCGCTGCGCTCCCACATATCCCGGGCGATTTCCTCCGCCAGGGCCCGCGGCATCGGAGTCTTGCCGATACACTGTTCGTTTTTGTAAAGCACGGCGCCGTTTTCGCACAAAAAGGCGCAGCGGTCCGCCACAGGGGCAAACAGCGCCCGCTGGCTGGTATACTGCCGCCCCGACGCCGGGCAAAACAGAATTCCGCGGTCGGCCAGCTGTTCGATCAGCGCAAAAACTTCCGGTTCCAGCGTTTTGCGGCCGTAGGGCAGCAGCGTCCCGTCCAGATCGCTGCAGATCATTTTGATAGACATATCTTTCCCCGCCTGTCTTACAAGGTGTGCGGTCTTTTACCGCATTTTGTTTATTGTAGCATACCGCGTCCCCGTTTTGCAATTTGAAACCACTTGGTGTATGATAAAATCATCATAAAGATGCGGAGGTGGCTCCCTATGCCATTGTATACAGTAGGCGGAAAAAGCCCTGCCGATCACGGTGCGGCCTTTGTGGCCGAAAACGCTACGCTGGCAGGCGCAGTATCCCTGGAAGAAGGTTCCAGCATCTGGTACGGCGCCGTGCTGCGCGCCGACACCGGGCGCATTGTGGTAGGTGCCGGCAGCAACGTACAGGACAACGCCGTCCTGCACACCGGTCCGGGCCTGGACATTGTGCTGGGCCGCGGGGTTTCCGTAGGCCATGGCGCCATCGTACACGGCTGTATGATCGGGGACGGGTGCATGATCGGCATGAATGCCACCGTGCTCAACGGTGCCGTCATCGGTCCTGGCTGCCTGATTGCCGCCGGTGCCCTGGTGCCGGAACGGGCCCAGATTCCCGCCGGCAGTCTGGTGATGGGCGTGCCCGGCAAGGTGGTACGGCCGGTGAGCAAGACACAGAAGGCCGCCATCGCCGCCAACGAAGCGGAATACCGGGAACTGGCCCGGCAGCATGCTGCCGCCCGGTAACAGATACGAAAAAGCGGTCCCGCCGTTGGCGGGACCGCTTTGCTTTGTGTTACAGAACTTTCGACAGGAAAGCCTTGAGGCGCTCGTTCTCCGGGTTATCGAAGAATTCCTTGGGCGGTTTGTCCACCTTGACCACGCCCTCGTCAATAAAGATGATGCGGTTGGCCACTTCCCGGGCAAAGCCCATCTCATGGGTGACACAAACCATGGTCATGCCGCCCCGGGCCAGTTCCTTCATCAGTTCCAACACCTCGCCCACCATCTCGGGGTCCAGGGCGGAGGTCGGTTCGTCGAAGAGCAATACATCGGGGTTCATGGCCAGCGCCCGCACAATGGCGATACGCTGCTTCTGCCCGCCGGAAAGCATATTGGGGTAGGCGTCGGCCTTATCGGCCAGGCCGATACGCTGCAACAGTTCCATAGCCTTGGCGTCGGCTTCTTCCTGCTTCATCAGGCCCAGACGCACCGGCGCCAGGGTGATGTTCTTTTTCACCGTCAGGTGCGGGAAGAGGTTGAAGTGCTGGAACACCATGCCCATCTTCTGGCGTACCCGGTCAATGTCCTTGTCATTGACCTCCTCACCATTGAAGAAGATCTCGCCCCCGTCCGGTTCTTCCAGACGGTTGAGGCAGCGCAGGAAGGTGGATTTGCCGCAGCCGGAAGGTCCCACCAGCACCACGCAGTCGCCTTTATTGATGGTCAGGTCCACGCCCCGCAGTACCTGCAGGCCGCCGAAATGCTTTTGCAGATTTTTAACGACGATCACTTTGCGCCAGCCTCCTTTCCAATTTGCCCAGCAGGGCGCTGAACAGCAGCACCAGCACCAGGTAGATAGCCGCCACACCCAGCAGCGGGAACATAGCTTCATAAGTACGGTTCATGACGCCCTGGGCCGCATACAGCAGCTCTTTGCCGCCAATGACCGTGATAAGCGAGGTATCTTTGAGCAGGATGATGAACTCATTGCCCAGCGCCGGCAGAATGGAACGGATGGCCTGGGGAATGATGATGAGCACCATGGTGGTGATGTAGTTCAGGCCCAGGCTGCGGCCGGCTTCCATCTGGCCGGGGTCCACCGCCATCAGGCCGCCGCGGATGATCTCGGACACATAGGCGCCGGAGTTGATGCCCAGCGTAAGGGCACCTACCATGGTAAAGTTGCGGCTGCTGGCAAAAATGACCATGCTCATGATCAGCAGCTGCACCATCATGGGCGTGCCGCGGATAACGGTGGCATACACCTGGCATACCCCGTTCACCAGCCCCAGTATCGGGTTGCGGTGGTGAGGTTTCTGCTGGTCATGGGCCACACGCACCAGCGCCACCACCGAACCCAGTACCACGCCCAGAACCAGGGCAACGGCCGTAACCAGCAGCGTGGTGCCCACGCCCTCGATGTACTGGAGCCAGCGATCATTGTACAAAAATGCCTGGTAGAACTTGACGAAAAACTCCTGGCCGAAGGTCAGGGCCTCGCCGCTTTTTGCCAGTGCCGAAAGCGCTTCAAACTGTGCTTCCATCCGCTACACAACCTTTCCTGTAGGACAAAGAGAAGGCGCGCCGGGGTCCCGGCGTGCCTTCTCCCATGTGGAGAACCGCTTATTCCGCGGTGATGTACTTGTCAACGATGCTCTGCACCGTGCCGTCCGCCTGCAGTTCTTCCAGGGCGCCGTTGATGGCGTCCAGCAGTGCGGTGTTGCCCTTGGCCACGCCGATGGCGTAGTCCTCATTGGCATACTCGGTATCCAGAATCTTCAGACCCGGGTTGGCATCCACGAACTCCTGAGCGGGAGCGTTGTCGATGACCACGCAGTCCACCTGGCCGTTCATCAGAGCCTGCACAGCGGTCAGACCGTTATCGTAGGGGGTGACGTTCTCCTCACCGAAGCCGCCGTCCTCCACGGAAGCAGAGCAGTACAGGTCGCCGGTGGTGCCGCGCTGCACGCCGATCATTTTGCCGGTCATATCCTCGATGGAGGCGATGTCAGAATCCTCGGGCACGATGACCACCTGGATGCCGGTGGCGTAGGTGTTGCTGAAGTCCATGACGGTCTGGCGTTCCTCGGTGACGGTAACACCGGCCATGACCATATCGCTCTTGCCGGTCTGGGCAGCCAGCAGGGCGGCATCAAAGTCCATGTCGTCCACCTGCAGTTCCAGGCCCAGCTTGTCGGCGATGGCCTCGGCCACCTCGATGTCGATGCCCACGTAGTTGCCGTTGTCATCGGTCATCTCGTACGGGGGGAAGGCCGCATTGGTGGACATGGTCAGCTTGCCGGGGGTGACGGTGGTCAGTTCACCGGCAGTTTCGGCGCTGGCTTCGCTGGAAGCAGCCTCGGAAGAAGAAGTTTCGGAAGAAGCGGTGCTCTCGCTCACAGAAGCGGAGCTGCCACAGGCGGCCAGGCTCAGCATCATAGCGGTGCCCAGCAGCAGTGCAGTGATCTTTTTCATGTGTTATACCCTCTTATCGTATCAAATTGTGAAAGAAAGCCGGACCCTCACCCGGCTATGTCACCCAGTATAATTGCATAAATATGTAAAGTCAATGTATAAAATCAAATTTTGGCGTTTTGCGACCAGAAATCCGGGGGCAGGGCCCATTTTTGTGCAAAACAGCGGGAAATTATTTTTACTTGACTTCCCCGCCGGGTTGTGCTATAAAGGAAATAACTTCATCCTGTTGAAAGCTGTGAGGCGGACAAACGGGGTGCGGCACAGCGTTTTCAGAGAAAGCCGCCGCGGAACAGGTTCCGCGTGGTGCAAGCGGCCCGGACGCAGACCACACCTTTACCACCGCCGAGTGTGGGGGCGAACCCCCGCCGGGTACGGCCCGTTACAGCCGCTGCGAGTGGCGCTTTTCTTTTATAAAGGGGCGCAAGTTGGGTGGAACCGTGGAGTATTGCAATGCTTCATCCCTGGAAACAGTAAGGGATGAAGCATTTTTTATTTGAGAGGCAGCTACCATGAAGATCATTTACAAAGACGGCACCGTAGCCGAATGCCCGCAGGACCAGGAACTGCACGTTCTGCGCCATACCGCCGCACACATTATGGCCCAGGCCATCAAGCGCCTGTACCCCGAGGCTGACTTTGCCTTCGGCCCCGCTACCGAGAACGGCTTCTACTATGACGTGGATCTGGGCGACACCAAGCTCTCCGACGAAGATCTGGCCGCCATCGAAAAAGAGATGCGCAAGATCTGCAAGGAGAACCTGCCGGTCAAGCCCTTCATCCTGCCCCGGGACGAGGCCATCAAACTGATGGAGGAACGCCAGGAGCATTACAAGATCGAGCACATCGGTGATCTGGCTGACGAAACGGAGTTCAGCTTCTACCAGCAGGGCGAGTATGTGGATATGTGCATCGGACCTCACCTGACCTACACCAAGGGTCTGAAGGCCTTCAAGATCACCCAGCAGAGCGGTGCTTACTGGAAAAACGACAAGGAAAACAAGATGCTGACCCGCATCAACGGCGTAGCCTTCCGCAACCAGGAAGAGCTGGACGCCTGGGAGAAGCAGCAGCAGGAAGCCCGGGAGCGTGACCACCGCAAGATCGGCAAGGAAATGCACCTGTTCATGACCGACGATCTGGTGGGCCGCGGCCTGCCCATGTTCCTGCCCAACGGCTACACCGTGTGGCAGCAGCTGGAAGAATATATCAAGCAGAAGGAACGCGACCGCGGCTACCTGCACGTCATGACCCCCTGCGTGGGCACCGTGAACCTGTACCGTACCTCCGGCCACTGGGATCATTACCGCGAGAATATGTTCCCCGCCATGGAGATGGAAGGCGAAAGCTATGTGCTGCGCCCCATGAACTGCCCGCACCACATGATGATCTACGCCAACCAGCCCCACAGCTACCGCCAGCTGCCCATCCGCATCGGCGAGATTGCCCACGACTTCCGCTATGAATCCAGCGGTACCCTGAAGGGCATCGAGCGCGGCCGTCACTTCTGCCAGAACGACGCCCACCTGTTCGTGACGCCGGAGCAGATCAAAGACGAAGTTTCCGCCGTCTGCGCCCTGATCTTTGATGTGTACAAGGATTTCCACATCACCGATTACCGCTGCGTGCTGAGCCTGCGTGACCCCGCAGACAAGAAGAAGTACCATGACGACGATGCCATGTGGAACCATGCCGAGCAGGCCCTGCGGGAAGTGCTCACCGACCTGGGCATCAACTTCACCGAGGAAATCGGCGAGGCAGCCTTCTACGGTCCCAAGCTGGACGTGAACGTCAAACCCGCCGTAGGTGCCGAGTATACCCTCTCCACCTGCCAGTTGGACTTCTGCCTGCCCGCCAAGTTCCACCTGACCTATGTGGACAAGGACGGCAGCGAAAAGACCCCCGTGGTGCTGCACCGCGCCATCCTGGGTTCTCTGGACCGCTTCATGGCCTACCTCATCGAGGAGACCAAGGGCCGCTTCCCCACCTGGCTGGCTCCCACCCAGGTGAAGGTGCTGCCCGTCAGCGAAAAGACGCTGGACTACTCCCGCGAAGTCTACGAGAAGCTGAAGGCCGCCGGCATCCGCGTGGTGCTGGATGAGTCCAACGAGAAGATCGGCTACAAGATCCGCCAGGCCCAGCAGGAGGACCGCGCCCCCTATATGCTGGTGCTGGGCGCCAAGGAAGTGGAAGCCGGCAACATCAGCGTGCGCAACCGCAAGGGCGAAACCAACGCCATGAGCCTGGACGAATTCATCGCCCAGGTGAAGGACGAGATCGCCAACAAGACGTTCAACGTCTGATTCGTTTGCATTTTGTAAAAGAGGAAGGCCTTTTGAGGCCTTCCTCTTTTTGGCAGGGCTTGACTTTGACGTCCGTATGTGCTATTATAACCCCGCAACTGAATAGAAACAAACTACCACCGGGTAGGTAATGCATAACGCATTCGTTTTGTACATCGTAGGTCTTTGAAGATGTACAAGCGGATGCGTTTTTTTACGGAGGTATGTATGTCTTTTAAACTCAACTATTTCACCAAAGCCGAGTGGACACTGTGGGGGACCTCGGTGTTCATGATCGTGGGAACGTTCCTGTTCTTCCAGCAGGGGGACTACCTCTCGCTGACCGCCTCCCTCATCGGCGTGACGGCTCTCATCTTCAACGCCAAGGGCAATCCCTTCGGCCAGGTGCTGGGCATCGCGTTCAGCCTGCTGTACGGGTATATCTCCTTTACCTGTTCCTATTACGGCGAGATGATCACCTATGTGGGCATGACCGCCCCCATGTCGCTGTACGCTTTGATCTGCTGGCTGCGCCATCCCTACGGCGCAGGGCGGGCCGAAGTAAAAGTAGGCAGCATCTCCCGCCGGGAGGGTGTTTTTGCCGTGATCCTCAGCATCGTGGTCACGGTGGTATTCTATTTCATCCTGCGAGCCTTCGGCACCGCCAACCTGCTGCCCAGCACGCTGTCCGTCACCACCAGTTTTCTGGCCGTCTACCTTACCGCCCGGCGCAGCCCCCTGTTTGCGGTGGCCTATGCCGCCAACGATCTGGTGCTCATCCTGCTGTGGGGTCTGGCTGTGCTGGAAGATCCTTCCTATCTTTCGGTGGTCGTCTGCTTTGTGATGTTCTTTGCCAACGATATTTACGGATTTATCAACTGGTCGCGGATGCGCCAGCGCCAGGCGGCTGCTGCCTGATACAAACAACCCCCGGCGGGGATTTTTCCCGCCGGGGGTTTGTTTTACTTTTTCTTGGTTTCGCGCCATTCCTTGTCTGCCTGACGGCGCTCTTCTCTGGTCTTCCGGTCGGCGTAGAACGCGTACCCGAGAGCCGGCAGCGAGAAGACAACGGCCAGACCGAAGCCCGGCAGCACCGGCATCGGTCGCAGCCTGAGGACAATCCCCAGGATGACCCAGCTGACGCCCAAAATCACCATGCCGATGCCGTTCGCCCGCATATAGTCCGGTGTCCAGCTCCGGTATTTGTATCTTTCCGGGATATTCTGTATGCCCAGAATTCCCAGAATCCCATAGCCGATCCAGAATATGCCGATAACCCAAACGGCAGGAACACTCATGGCTGTACCTCCTTGCAGTGAAGGGTTTCTTTTGATTTTAAGTATACCATACCCGCCGCCCTCGGCGCAACGCCCTGGCGGCCGTGTTGTATTTTCGTGGGTATTGTGGTAAAATGTAGTATCTATTGGTATGCTATTCTAAAAGGAAAAGGTGCCCTATGGCTGAAAACATGCAAGCTCCCCGCCCGGCTGACGAAGGCTGGACCACCATCATCCGGCCCCGCAGCGGCTGGTTCGACATCAACCTGAAAGAACTGTGGCAGTACCGCGACCTGACCCTGATGTTCGTCAAGCGCAACTTTACGGTGCTGTACAAACAGACCATCCTGGGTCCCGCGTGGATTCTGCTGAACCCGCTGATCACCACCCTGATCTTCAATGTGGTGTTCGGCAACATGGCGGGCATGCCCACCGACGGCGTGCCGGGCTTCCTGTTCTATATGGCAGGCAACACCGTGTGGACCTTCTTTGCCAACTGCGTCAACAACACTGCCAACACCTTCGTGACCAACTCCCAGGTGTTCGGCAAGGTGTATTTTCCCCGCCTGACCATGCCCGTGAGCCAGGTACTGACAAGCCTGATCAACTTTTTGATCCAGGCCGCCATGTACCTGCTGTTCTGGCTGTATTTCTTTGCCACCGGGGCCGAGGTCCGCTTTACCCTGTGGACCCTGGCCGTGCCCCTGGTGATGTTGCAGGTCATGCTGCTGGGCCTGGGCGTGGGCATCATCGTGTCCAGCCTGACCACCAAGTACCGGGACCTGGCCATTGCCGTGGGCTTCGGCGTGCAGCTGTGGATGTACGCCTCCCCGGTGGTGTATCCCCTGTCCATGCTGGACGAAAGCCCCCGCCTGAAAATGCTGGTTGAACTGAACCCCATGACCGCCCCCATCGAAGTGTTCCGGGCAGCCACCCTGGGTACCGGCAGCGTGTCGGCCGGGTCCATCCTGTACAGCGTGGTGTTTACCATCGCGGCGCTGGTACTGGGCGTGGTGCTGTTCAGCCGCATTGAAAAAACCTTTATGGATACCGTGTAAGGAGGGGCCCCTATGTCTACAACCGAAAAACGCCCCGTTATCCAGGTCACGGGGCTGAAAAAGCAATACAAACTGGGCCAGATCGGCGGCGGCACCCTGACCCACGACCTGCAGAGCTGGTGGGCCCGGGTCCGCGGCAAAGAGGACCCCAACACCGTCATCGGCACCGACCAGCGGCTGTTCGGCCAGACTTTTATGGCCCTGAACGGCGTGGATCTGACCGTCTACCAGGGGGAAGCCCTGGGCATCATTGGCCGCAACGGCGCGGGCAAATCCACCTTGCTGAAACTGCTCTCCCGCATCACCGCTCCCTCCGAGGGCGAGATCCGCATCCGGGGCCGGGTGGCCTCCATGCTGGAAGTGGGCACCGGCTTCAACAACGAGATGACCGGCCGGGAAAACATCTATATGAACGGCGCCATCCTGGGCATGACCCGGGCCGAGATTGACGCCAAACTGCCCCAGATCATTGAATTTTCCGAGTGCGGGGATTTCATCGACACCCCTGTAAAACGGTATTCCAGCGGTATGTTCGTGAAGCTGGCGTTCGCCGTGGCTGCCCACCTGGACAGCGAGATCATGGTCATGGACGAGGTCCTGGCCGTGGGCGACATGAAGTTCCAGCAGAAATGCCTGGGCAAAATGAGCGATGTGGCCAATCAGGACGGCCGCACCGTTTTGTACGTCAGCCACAACATGAGCACCATCCGCCAGCTGTGCAGCCGCTGCATTGTGCTGGACAAGGGCAAGGTGATTTTTGACGGCGACGTGGAACAGGCCATCGCCATTTATATGGACACCACCGACGTGAACGTGGTCCACTATGACCTGGCCGACGTGGCCCGCATGACCGGCAGCGCCGGCAAGCGGTTCCGGCTGGAAAGCCTGGACTTTGTGGGCAAGGAATCCAGCGTATTTGCGGATACCGAGAAAATGCGGGTAAAAATCACCTGGCGGGTGGCGGAGCCTTTTGCGGGCATCCACATGAAGATGAACCTGCACGCCCGGGATTCCACACCCGTAGGCATCACCCATCCCGTGGACCTGGGCGCTGCCGAGCCGGGCCGGCTTTACACCACCGTGTTTGAGTTTGATCCCAGCTTGCTGGGCGAAGGACAGTACTATTTCTACCTGGATATTTTTGACGGCGCTCTGCGCCAGGCCGTCTGCCTGGACAAGCCGGTGACGGAATTTGCCTTTGAGGTGACCAACAGCGACCTGACCATGCCCGAATGGGCATCCGGCTGGGGCCGCATCCACTTCCCGCCCGTCAAGCTGCTGGAGGCCGACGCATGAAGCC
This sequence comes from Candidatus Gemmiger excrementigallinarum, assembly GCA_019116445.1. Taxonomy (GTDB): domain Bacteria; phylum Bacillota; class Clostridia; order Oscillospirales; family Ruminococcaceae; genus Gemmiger; species Gemmiger excrementigallinarum. The sequence goes on along the minus strand of DXBP01000019.1, from coordinate 34,580 downwards.
CAACCTGTATATCTGCCACACGGCCTACCAGGTACTGGTAGACCTGCTGCGGGCGGGGCGCGCCGAAGGCAAGCCCCACACCATGGTGCTTTCCGCCGCCGTGGCCGATGCCGAAGCCCTGGCCGCCCGGCTGGACAAAACCGGCGTGGTGCGCACGGTACTGGTGGACGAAACCCGCTGGCCCGGCACCGTAACGGGGCCTCTGGCTGCCTGGCGCTGCCGCCGGGCCTTTGAAAAGTTGTGTGGCTGGAAGCTGGACCGCACCCGCTACGAAAACATCTATATCCACAACGACTGGAGCGTATTGGGCCGCTATCTGCAGGACTGCCGAGCCGGGTATATCCTGTGCGAAGACACCTTCGGCAGCACCCTGGGTCCCGACCAGCACCTGGTCACCGACCAGCGCGCCGCCCCGGATTTTGCCCGGAAGCAGAAAACCGGTCAGGGTTACCTCTACTGGGGGGACAGCCCCTGGTGCAAGGCTGTGGAGAGCGAGGACGCCGCCCGGTGCAGTCTTTTTGGCCCTGACAAGATGGTCACCGACAGCAAAGGCGCTTTGCTGGAATCCCTGACCGATGATGAGAAAGCCATGGTGCGCAGCGTCTTTCTGACCCGGCCGCTGCCGGAACAGGCCGAAGGCGCCACCCTGCTTTTGCCCCGCAGCTTTGTGGCCGACGGGCTGATGACCCAGGACCGCCAGGATGCCATGTTCCAAGCGGTGGCTGCCCGCTACGCAGCAGGGCCTCTGTTTATCAAGACCCATCCCCGGGACACCACCGACTATCAGGCACTGTTCCCTGATGCGGTGATCCTGGAACGGACCATGCCCAGTGAAGTGCTCAACTTCTGCCTGCCCTTTACCTTCCGCCGGGCCGTGACCGTGCAGAGCTTTGTGCTGCGCGGCTTCACCGCCGCCGAGGAAAAGATCCTGCTGACGCTGGAGGAAGCCCAGGCATTGATTCCCCAATAAAATTGTATGGCGGCTGTCGCCGCCCCACACAGGAGGTATCCCCCATGAAAACCATCGCTGTGATTCCTGCCCGCTATGCCAGCACCCGCATGCCCGGCAAGCCCCTGGCCGATGTGCTGGGCAAACCCATGATCTGGTGGGTATACCAGGCCGCCAAAGCCTGCCCCAAGCTGGACGACGTGCTCATTGCCACCGACGACGAGCGCATTGCCGAAGCCTGCCGGAACTACGAGATGCAGTACCTGATGACCAGTGCCGACCACGACACCCCCACCGGGCGCATCTGGGAAGTGAGCACCCGTGTGGACGCCGACCTGTACCTGCAGCTGATGGGCGACGAGCCCCTGGTGAACCCGAAGGCCTTCGACCTGATCCTGCCCGATGCTTTGCCCGAAGACCCCTGCTATGTGGCAGTGCTGACCAACGTGATGGACCACCCGGCGGACGTCATCGACTTTTCCAACCAGAAGGTGGTCACCAACGCGGCCCGGGAGATTCTGCTCATTTCCCGCAGCCCCATCCCCTACCCCAAAGGAACCCTGGACTTTGAGTACGAGAAGGTCACCGGCATCCAGCTGTACAGCAAGCAGGCCCTGGCCTTCTACCACGATACGCCCAAATCCATTCTGGAAAAGGCGGAAGAAAACGACATGATGCGCTTTATCGAGAACGGCCACAAGGTCCATGCCATCGTCAGCCCCTACAAGACGGTGAGCGTGGACACCCCGAAAGATCTGGCGCTGGTCAACAAAATTTTAAAGGAGGGAAACCATGCCTGAGATCAAACTGCTGGACTGCACGCTGCGTGACGGCGGCTATATCAACGACTGGCGCTGGGGGTTCGGTTCTGCCCGGCGCATCATCCAGTCCCTGACCCGTGCGGGCACCGACATCGTGGAGGTGGGCTTTCTGCGCAATGTGGAGGGCTATAACCCCGATGTAACCGTCTGCAACACCATTGAGGAGCTCAACCGCCTGCTGCCCCCCGAGGGCCAGCGGGGCCATACCATCTACTCCGGCATGGCCATGCGCTCCAACTACGATATTTCCAAACTGAGCCCCTACGACGGCCACGGCATCGAGGTCATCCGCATCACCGCCCATGACTATGATATCCGGGACGGCATGGACTTTGCCCGGGAGGTCAAGGCCCGGGGCTACAAACTGTCCATCAACCCCATCAACATCATGGGCTATGCCGACAAAGACCTGCTCTGGATCTTTGACCAGGTGAACGCCATCCATCCCTGGCAGTTCTCCATCGTGGATACCTTCGGCAGCATGCGCCGCCGTGATCTGGAACGCATCGTTTCCCTGGCAGACCACAACCTGGCCCCGGATATCCGCCTGGGCCTGCACCTGCATGAGAATATGGCCCTGAGCTTCTGCCTGGCCCAGGAATTTATGGACAAGCCCCTGCTGCGGGACAAGACTGTGGACGCCAGCCTGATGGGCATGGGCCGCACCCCCGGCAACCTGCCCATTGAACTGGTGGCCGACTACCGCAACGAGGCCGGCAACTGCCACTATGACCTGGACGAGATCATGGATGCTATCCAGGACCACATCGCCCCCATCAAGGGCGAAAGCGCGTGGGGCTATACCCCGGCCTACTTCCTGTCGGCCCGGTTCAACCTGCACCGCAACTACGCCGAGCATTATCTGGGCAAGGGCGATCTGACCAACCGGGACATCAACCACATTCTGGCTGCCATCGACCCGGGCAAAAAAACCGCTTTCGACGCTGCCTACGCAGACAAACTGTACACCGAGTACCGCAACCGTCGCATTGACGATGAAGCGGCCCTTGCCAGCCTGCGTGATGCTTTTGCCGGCAAAAAGGTGTTGGTACTGGCCCCTGGTGCCACCCTGGCCGGGGAAGAAGGGCGTGCCGCCGTGCAGGCGGCCCAGGCCGACGTGACGGTATCGGCCAACTTTGTGCCGGACTTTGTGCAGCCGGGGTATGCCTTCTTCACCAACGCCAAGCGCTTTGACAAGGAAGCCGCTTACCCCTGTCCGCTGATCCTGACCAGCAACCTGCGGGCTGATGCTTCCGCCACCGTGGTGAACTATGACCGGCTGGCGGGCACCGATGCCCAGGGCGGCAACAGCGTGCTGATGCTGCTGCGGCTGCTGCGGCTGTGTGGCGCAGCGGAAGTTTTGCTGGCCGGGGCCGATGGCTACCGCCCCGGGGAGCCGGCCTATGCAGACGCAGGGCTGCATGCCCACACCGGCCGCGGAGCCGCGTACAATGCCCAGATGGCCGGTGCCATCCGGGCGGCGGGGATTCCCGTGCACTTTTTGACCCCCAGTGAATACGAAAGGGCGTAATACATGATCCGATTGCTGGTTCTTGACGTGGACGGCACGCTGACCGATGGCGGCATCTACTACGATTCCACCGGTAACGAGCTGAAAAAGTTCGCCGCCAAAGATGGTGCCGGACTGCTCATTGCCCGGGCCGCAGGCATCCGGGTGATGATCTGCACCGGGCGGGAGTGCGAAGCCGTGCGCCGCCGGGCTGCCGACCTGAAAATCACCGACATCTATCAAAACGTACGGTGCAAATCCGATTTTCTGCGGGATTTTATGGCGGAAAACGGTTATGCGAAAGAGGAAGTCGCCTACTGCGGCGATGATATCAACGATCTGGCAGCGATGAACCTCTGTGGTTTTGTCGCCTGCCCTGCCGATGCTACGGATCTTATCCGGGCGCGGGCGGATTATATCTGCCCCCAGTGCGGCGGCCACGGTGCCGTACGCGGTGCGGTGCAGAAAATTCTGGAAGCAGACGGACGCTGGAAGGACGCAGTTTTTGCCACCTTCGGCGTTCCGCTGGATTGAACCGGAGGGGTTGTATGCCGGGCACAGCCAAACTGAAAAAACTGGATAAGCCCCTGCTATGGGCACTGGGTACGCTGGTGATCCTGCTGGCGGTTTCGCTGCTGGTATGGCTGGCCCTGGTACGCCCGGAACTGGGCAAGGGGCGTTCAGAGTCCATCAGCGACGATTACAGCGCTTCCACCCTTTTGCAAAACGGCCAGACGGCCAGCCAGACCTTTACCTTTGACGAAGACTTGCTGGCTGTCGGCGTGGAATTTTATCTGCCGGGGGACCAGCCCGAGGGCGAACTGGAACTGGTGCTGACCGACGCCGACACCGGCGAAGAACTGGCCCGTTCCACCGGCGTGATGAGTTATATCCTGCCGGATCAGTACACGGTGCTGGGACTGGACCGGACCGTGACCGGCAAAGAAGGCGGGCGGTATACCCTCTCGCTGACACCCCATTATACAGGCAGCGCGGTGCTGGCCATCGGCCACAGCAGCGGCGTGGCCCTGTGGCAGGACCCCATGGCGGTGGATGGCACCCCGGTGGACGGCACCATGGCCGTGCAGGTGACCTGCCAGCGCATCGGCGGGTATCTGACCCGGTTCTTTTTGCTCATTTGCGGTTTTGCGGCCCTGCTGGCGGCCTTCACCGTCTGGGCGGTGCTGAGCAGCCGCGTCAGGCTGCCCCGGCTGGTGTTCGTACTGGTACTGGGACTGGGCGTACTCTACTCCTTTGTGCTGCCCCCCTACGCAGCTCCCGATGAAAAGTACCACATCAATCAGAGCTTTACGCTGGCCTGCCGGTGGGCCAATTTCTTCTCCGACGAAGACTGGCAGATGGGCCATGTGCCCACCACCACCAGTTTCCGCCGGGAAACCGATGTGAACCCCACTCTGCAGGACGAAAACACCACTGTGTTTACCTGGCAGGAATTGACCGACACCCTGTTCACCACCACCGATGCCGACTTTGACAGCCATCAGGAATACGCCGAACTGCAAACCGACCAGAACCCGCTGCTGTACCTTGTGAGCGGGGCGGCGGTGTTCCTGGCCTATCTGTTCCATCTGGGCTTTACGCCCGCCTTGATGCTGGGGCGCCTGGCAAACCTGCTGTTGTTTGCGGCTCTGGCCGCTTATGCGGTGCGGGTGACCCCGGTGGGCAAGCGGGTATTTTCCGCCGTGGCGCTGCTGCCCATGACACTGCACTTGGCGGCCAGCTTCAGCCGGGATGCGCCCTTGCTGGGACTGTGCTTTGCCTTTACCGCTCTGGTGTTGGACGCCGCCTTCGGTCCTGACAAGGGCAAGGCCCTCTCCCCGGTTCGGCTGGGGGCCCTTTTCCTTACCGGCGTGCTGCTGGCACCGGGCAAGATGGTCTATCTGCCCCTGGCAGCGCTGCTGTTGCTGGTGCCCGGAGTGCGGCTGGGCCGTCACGCCAAGGCCAAAAAGGCCGTGTACCTGGCGGCCTGCGTGGTGTTGGCCCTGGTGCTGAACACTGGCACCCTGGCGGGCACCTCCTCCCAACAGGAGGAAACCGTCCTGACTGCCACGGAAACCACCGCCGAGCCCACCAGCATCCTGGGTGGCACTGCTGCGGACACCGACGCCCGGACCGGGAAGGCCCGCCCCGCGGAGCCGGACGAAGCCTACGAGGCGTTAATCTGCGGCGAAAACACCCTGGAAAACTATGTCCGCCGCCTCTATTACTATGTGGAGGATAACCGTAACCCCGCCCAGAGTGAAGTGGATTTCTGGGTGCAGGCCCTGCAGGAGGGGGACGTTTCCCCGGTGGTACTGGGGCAGACCTTCCTGTTCAATTCCCAGAAAATCAACAGCTACACTGGCGGAGAAGATATCCTCTCCCAGGCTTCCCTGGCGCTGCTGGGAGAAGATCTGGTGCAAGCCGGCAATGCCGATCTGGCTACCTATTATGACGAAGGCGGCGCAGCGCTGGTATACAAGATCGTTTACAGTATGGACCCCTGTGTGGATCGGTTCGCAGCCCTGGGGCTGGAGCCAGGCGTCATGGACGACCGGCTGCCTTTGGACCGGGATACGATAGCTGCCGAAGTGCAGGCCGCCCAGGCCACCCGTGCCACCCAGAGCGTCACCGACGAGGCGGACAGCGTAACCTACACGCCGGGGTATATCCTGACCCACCTGCCCGATACGGTGCTGCTGCTGGTGCGTTCCGCCGTGGAAAACGGCGACCACTATCTGCGCACGCTGGTGGGCGGCAGCCTGAGTTATTACTCTCTGGACCTGGCCTGGGGCTGGGTGGTACTGCTCTATCTGCTACTGGTCTTTGCAGCGCTGCCGGTACAGGGCGGGGTCTGCCTGCCCGACGGAAAAGGCCGGGTATGGTGTGCCCTGGCCGCCCTGGGCTGCTGCCTGCTGGCGGTGGCGGGCTGTTTGCTGTGGACACCTGTACACTACGACACGCTTTACGGCTTGCAGGGGCGGTATTTCCTGCCTGTGCTGCCGCTGCTGATGCTGGTTTGCCTGCCCCGGCGGCTGGCCCACATTCCCGACGAGGATAAGGCTTCCGGCCAGCTGATGGCCGCGCTGGCCCTGGTCCAGTTCGGCGTACTGATGAATAGTATGCTGGCCATTATCGCAAGATAAGGGCAAAGGAATCGTTATGACTTTCTGCTTTTTTACCGCGCAATACCTGCCCACCCCGGGCGGTGTGGAGCGCTATACCTGGAATCTGGCCCGGCGCTGTGTGGCGGCGGGCCATCGGGCCATCATTGTGACCAGCGCCCTGCCGGGGCTGCCCGCCCGGGAACGGGATGACGATGGGCTGGAGATCTACCGGCTGCCCGCCTTCCCCGTGATGGGCGGACGCTTCCCGGTGCTGCGCCCCTTCGCCCCCGCCGCCGATCTGTGGGCTCAGAGCATCGACTTTGCAGTGATCCAGACCCGGATGTACACCCAAAGCATCTGGGCTGCCCGCCAGTGCCGGCGCCGGGGCATTCCCGCGCTGGTGATCGACCATTCCACCGGCTACATGATGCACGGCGGGCTGGGCGGTGTGCTGGGCCGCTGGTACGAACATCTGGCCTGCGGCATCATCCGGCGCTACGGGTTTCCCTTTTACGGCGTATCCGGGGACGTATGCCACTGGCTGAAAACTTTTGGCATTTCGGCGGCGGGTACCCTGCCCAATGCGGTAGACCCCGAGGAGCTGGCTGCGCTGGCCCGGGCCGAGGACCGCGCCGACTGGCGGCAGCGGCTGCAGGTGCCTGCCGACGGCCATCTGATCGCTTTTGTAGGCCGCCTGATTCCCGAAAAAGGTGCGCTGCAGCTGGCCAAGGCCGTGCAACAGCTGCCAGGCTGTGTGCTGGCGGTGGCTGGTACCGGCCCTGAGGAAGAAGCCCTGCGGGCCATGGGCGGCAGCGTTCACGCTTTGGGAGCGTTGCCCCATGCCCAGATCGTGCAGCTGTTGAGCCAGGCGGACTGTTACTGCCTGCCTACGGAATACGCCGAGGGCTTCCCCACCACCCTGCTGGAGGCAGCAGCCTGCCGCTGCCCCATCGTCTGCACCCACACCGCCGGTACCGGTGAACTTCTGCCTGACGGGGACTACGCCGTCTATCTGGACGACACCCGCCCTGAGAGCCTGGCCGCCGCCCTGACCACTGTGCTGCAGAACCCCGGGGCTTCCCGCCAGCGCTGCGAGCGAGCCTTTAGAAATCTTGCCGAGCACTTTACATGGCAGGCGGTCTTTGCTACAATGATGAAAACGGCCCAGAACGCTCAGAGCGCGCGTTAAAAGGAGTTAAGATGTCGAAATTACTCATTGTGATCCCCGCCCATAACGAGGAAGACAACATTGTTCAGGTCGTGGAGAATCTGACAAGCCGCTATCCGGAATACGATTATGTCATCGTCAATGATGGCAGCCGCGACAAGACGGCAGCGATCTGCCGCGCCCACGGGTACCGCCTGATCGACCTGCCCATCAATCTGGGGCTGGCGGGTGCCTTCCAGACCGGGCTGCGCTACGCGGCGGAAAACGGCTATGACTGCGCCATGCAGATGGACGCCGACGGCCAGCACAAACCGGAATACATTCCCGCCATGCTGGCGGCCCTGGAAGAAGGCAATGACATCGTCATCGGAAGCCGGTTCCTGACGGTGAAAAAGCCCAAGACCCTGCGGATGCTGGGCAGCTATATTATCAGCTGGTCTATCCGGCTGACCACCGGCCGCGCCATCTGTGACCCCACCAGCGGTATGCGGATGTTCAACCGTGCCATGGTGGAGGAATTTGCCCAGAACCTGAACTACGGTCCCGAGCCGGACACCATCAGCTATTTGATCAAAAATGGTGCCACTGTCAAAGAAGTACAGGTGGAGATGGGCGAGCGCACCGCCGGGCAGAGTTATCTGAATTTCTGGAACAGCGTGCAGTATATGGTCAAAATGTCCATTTCCATCCTGCTGATCCAGTGGTTCCGCAAGCGCGATACCGAGACCCCCTACCCCGAAAGGAGCCTGTGATATGTTCGATCAAACGATCATTCGTGTCTGCCTGATCGTGGGCAGCCTGTTCACCGCAGGCTTTATTCTGCGGCGCGTGCGGCTGGCCAAAGTCCAGATCGAGGATACGATCTTCTGGCTGGCCTTCAGCGCCGCACTGCTGATTCTGGCGATTTTCCCCGGTATTGCCTACTGGGCTGCCGACCTGCTGGGCTTCATGAGTCCCATCAACTTTGTCTACATCGTCATCATCTTCCTGTTGCTGGCCAAACAATTCTTCATGTCCATCCGTCTGAGCCAGCTGGACAGCAAGGTACGTATCCTCACTGAGCAGGTCGCCCTGAACCAGGAACAGGTGGAACGCGACAAATTGGATTTGTAATATACACCTGATTGTGGTATAATTGTATACTAAATAAACGCGAAAGAAGGTTTCTGCCATGGCATATACTCCGAAACTGACCTATAAAGGCCGCCCGCTGGTGCGCTGCGGCAATGACATCTACTATGGTTCCATGACCGATCCGTACGTGGTCTACCTGCAGGTGCTGAGCAACCGCAAGGAAAACGGTGTGGACGTGGCCGACAAGGTTCACCTGGTGCTGCTTTCCACCGATGATTCCAAGCCGCTGCCGGAACGCATTGTTCGCCAGGCCAACCGCGTGGGTCTGTTCAATGCGCTGTCTTTCGGCGACATCATGCTGCAGGGTGTACTGCAGCAGAAAAAGTAACACAGACCAAAAATTCCCGGTAGTTTCTACCGGGATTTTTTTGATTCTTCCCCTGGGAGTGATTTCATGAGAAGCCGGGACCACGCCGCCGCATTGGGCGGCATTCTTGTCTGCCTGGCACTGGCGCTGTTGCTGTACCATTCCTTGGCAGGCGGTACTCTGCTGAGTGCCAACCCTTACGACAGCTACGCCCTCCAGGCCGAAAACTGGCTGGCCGGGCGCAACTACATCGCCGGCGGAGAGAACTATCCCTGGCTGGAACTGGCGATCTATCAGGGGCGCTATTATCACTCTTTCCCGCCGGTGCCGGCACTCTGGATGCTGCCCTGGGTGCTGTTTTGCGGCAGCGCCGCCGCTGTGCCTTCCAACCTGGCCATAGCCCTGCTGGCGCTGGTATCCGCCTGCGGCTGCTATCTTTGCTGCGCCCGGGCAGGGTTCGCCCCTGCTGCAGCTTCCTGCCTGACGTTGTTTGTCAGTCTGGGTTCCAATGCTTTCTGGCTTTCCACCAGCGGCGGCGTCTGGTTTACCGCCCAGATACTGGGGTTGTGCCTGGCGCTGTGGGGGCTGTTTTTTGCCCAAAGGGATGCCGCCCTCTCCACGGTCCTGGCCTCGCTGTGCATGGCTCTGGCTGTGGGCTGCCGCCCCTTCTACGCCGTGCTGCTGGCGGGCTGGCTGGCCCGGATGGCTTGGTCCTATGCCCGGGCAGGTTGCTGGAAAAAGCTATTGCCCGCCCTGTTGCCGGCTGCCCTGGCCGCAGCGTGCATGACGGGTTACAATCTGGCCCGCTTCGGCAATCCGCTGGAATTCGGGCACAACTATCTGCCGGAATTCACCCGCGCGGCCGACGGGCAGTTTTCCTTTGCCTATCTGGCCGGAAATCTGGTCAACCTGCTGCGCCCCGTCACGCTGGACAGTACCCTGCAGCTGCACTTTGAAGTGTTCAACGGTTTCCTGTTTTTCGTAGCCAACCCACTCTTTCTGTTGGGCGTTCTGCGAGGGGGTGCGGTTCTTTGCCGCCGGGAGCCGCAGACCTATCTGCCGCCGCTGCCCAGCCGCGGATGGTTGATTGCAGGGATCTGCCTGCTGCTCACCCTTGCCACCTGTATGCACCGCACACTGGGCGGCTGGCAATTCGGTACCCGGTACCTGGTGGATCTTTTCCCCTGGGTTTTGTTGTGGTTTTTGTCCCGGCCGGACTGGCAACCCCGTACCGGAGCCTGGACGCTATGCGGCGCTGCGATTCTGTTCAACCTGTATGGCGCCGTCTACATGCTGCAAACATAAAAACCGCCCCGGCAGCTGCCTGCCGGGGCGGTCGTGTTTTATCCGGAATTACTGATCCTGATGGTCGGTTTCCTCAGGGGCTTCCTCCTCGGTGCCTTCCAGTTCGATGTCAAAGGCAGCACCGCAGTTGGGGCAAACCAGTTCGGACTCCTGATCCAGCAGCGTTTCCTCATCCACAGTGGAAACAGCGCCGCAGTTGGGGCAGGTCACCTCGTAGAGGTCCTCCCCTTCCTCTTCGTCCTCTTCTTCGTCGTCGCCGTACAGGTCGGCCACCACGTCGTCAAGATCCTGATCGAGGGTTTCCAGCTCATCGTAGACCTGATCCAGCGCGTTGTCGTGCTCGGTCACGGTGGCGGCCATCTCCTCCAGCAGATCCATCATGGCGGCAATGACCTTGCCGTTCTTGGATGCGGGATCAAATTCCATACCGGTCATCAGGCCGCGGATGTAGGCGGCTTTTGCATTCAGATCCATAGCCATACTGCATTTCCTCCGTTTGGTTGTGTCAAAAAAAGCCGGGCGCGGCGGTATGCCTTGCCCGGCAGAAAAATCAGTTGACGCGCTCCATATACTCGCCGGTGCGGGTATCAATGCGGACCTTGTCGCCCTCGTTGATGAACAGCGGCACACGGATCTCGGCGCCGGTCTCCACGGTGGCGGGCTTCAGGGTGTTGGTGGCAGTGTTGCCCTTGATGCCCGGCTCGGTGGCGGTGATCTCCAGCTCAACAAAGTTGGGGATTTCCACGCTGAACACCTTGCCCTTGTAGCTCAGCAGCTTGCAGGTGTCGTTCTCTTTGCAGAACTTGAAGTTCTCGGGCACGTCGGAAGCGCTGACGGGGATATCGTCGTAGGTTTCAACATCCATGAAGTGGTACAGGCCGCCGTCCTCGTAGGAGTAGGTGACCTCTTTGCGCTCGATAAACGCCTGCGGGAACTTGGCGGTGGGGTTGTAGCTGGTTTCAACCACAGAACCGGTGATGACATTCTTGGTCTTGGTGCGCACGAAAGCAGCGCCCTTGCCGGGCTTGACGTGCTGGAACTCAACGACCTGAAGGACCTGGCCGTCCTGTTCAAAGGTGACGCCGTTGCGGAATTCGCCTGCAGAAATCATATAAAAATTCCTCCAATAATAGAATGGTACTACATAGCTGTATCTATTTTACAGGATACTGCGTGTTTTTGCAAGACCCGTACTGCTTTTTTTGGGGCCTTTTCTCGATTTTTTTGCGTTGCTGCCCTCACAGCGCCGCATAAACCCGGGACAATGTCCGTGCGTCCTCGGCCTGGGTGCCTGCCGATTCGCAGATGATGGTGGGCGCCAGCCCCCGGGCCTTCAGCAGCGTAAGCAAAGGCGCATGGGGCGGGCCGAACTCGGTATCGGCAAAGGTCAGGTGGCACTTCTCGCCGCCCTTGGTGTAAGCAATGCGGGAAAAATGGGCATGGAAATGTGCTGCCCGCTCAGGGCCCAGGATCTGCAGTTTGTCCAGCAGCGCGGCATAATCCTCTTGTGCTGTGGTTTCGGCAAACTGGATGCCCTGGCTGCGCGCATACAGGTGCCCGAAGTCGATACAGGGCGTGATGCGTTCATCCACCTGGCACAGCGCCAGCACCTCGTCCAGCGTGCCCAGCTGGTTCACCTTGCCCATGGTTTCGGGGCAAAGGATGCAGTCCTCGAATCCTGCCTCATCACAGGCCTTCACCGCCCGGCGCATGGTGTCCAGGGCTTTTTCCAGCGCCTCTTCCCGGCTTTGCTTGCCGCAGGAACCGGTATGGAAGATCACCCGACGCCCGCCCAGGGCTTTGACAAGGGCGCAGCTCTGCAGCAGATAGTCGATGCTGTGCAGCCGCTTTTCCTCTTCCAGACTGGACATACTGATATAGTAGGGCGCGTGTACCGACAGCGCAATGTCCCGCGCCGAACAGGCTTTGCCCAGGGCAGCTGCCTTGTCCAGCGCCAGCCGCACACCGCGGCCGCACTGGTATTCAAAAGCCGTCAGGCCAAAGCCTGCCGTATAGGACGCGATGCCCTCGGGGTCAAAAGTCTTGCCGGGATAGCTGTCCGACAGGCCCGCCGAACCAAAACGCGGTGTTTCACTCATACAGTTTGCCGCCTTTCCGGAAATAACGGTTGATCCAATGGGGTTCAAACTTGCGTTTGAATTTTACGCTGCCGGCTTTGTCGTGAGGGGTACGGGGCAGCAGAAACAGACAGGGAATCCCGTACAGACCGGCCGCCATCCGGTCGGCATAAATCTGGTCCCCTACCATGGCCATCTGGGGTTTGGTCACCCCCAGCCGGCGGCGGGCTGCCATCAGCCCCAGCGGCAGCGGCTTGCAGGCCATGGACACCCAGTCCAGACCAATGCGCTCGGCAAAAGGGCGCACCCGTTTGGCCGTATTATTGGAAACAATGGTCAGGCTGATACCCGCCGCCCGCATCTCCTGCAGCCAGGCTTTTACGCTGTCATCCAGCACCTGGCTGCCGTCGCCGGTCAGCGTATTGTCAACATCCAGCACCAGCGCCTTGATGCCGTGCCGGGCCAGAAACTCCGGGCGGATGGCTTCCACGTTGCGAAAGATATATTCCGGGGTCAGGATCATGGTACAGCTCCTTATACAAAAAGTGCAGACCCGCGCAAAACGCGGGCCTGCACAGTCGTTCTTTGTAAGCTAGCTTACTTAAACTTGCGCTTGCGGGCAGCCTCGGACTTCTTCTTACGGCGCACGGACGGCTTCTCATAAGCCTCACGCTTGCGCACCTCGGCCAACACGCCGCTGCGGGCGGTGCTGCGCTTGAAACGGCGCAGAGCGCTCTCGAGGGACTCGCCCTCTTTGACACGGATCTCCGACATCTTCTTCCCTCCCTTGACCTGAGACAGGAGTTTGCCGGTCAAATACAATTAACCAGTAAACAAGATTATACTATACCCCCCCCACCGATGTCAACCGGGAAATGGGGTCTGAAGCTCCGAATTTTTAATTTTTTAACATTTTTTCTGCTTTTCCACGCGTCGGCTTCAGCATACCGTATGCCACAGCCACAGCGCCCCATAGATCACCGGCTGGTGCAGCATATAGACAAGCAGCGTGTGCCGTCCCACGCAGGCCAGCGGGCGCAGAGCCGCCGGGGCACGGCCCGCCCCGGGACGCCACAACCGGGCCAGAAACAGCCCGCACCAGAACAAAAACAGCCAGGGAATCAGCGGGAAATAATCCGCAGAAGAAAATTTTGTCAGGTCCGGCAGCCCCAGCCAGAACAGATTGGTACGGTACCAGGCCGCAGGCAGCGGGCACAGCCGCAAAGATTCAAAACCGAGATAGCCTTCCGGCACCTGGTTGGTAAGGGCGAACAGCACCGCGCACGCGGCCAGCCCCGCCCACGCCGGGCATTTTTCCAGCAGCGGACGGAGAAGACAACTCAGCAGTATCGCCGCCGCATTGAGGTGCAGCACGCCGAACCAGATGGATTCCGACGGCAGAAAACCTGCCGTGACCACCGTAAGGATCACAGCGCATCCGGCCACCAGCAGGCCGTTTTTCAGCGGGCGGCGTGCCAGTGTAAAACTGTAGCCTGACAGCAGGATGAAACTCCAGCAGATGTACTGTTGCCATACGTGGCATCCCGGCGACCAGATGTCGTACCAGCCGCCCGTATGCCCGAACACATACACCCAGTCGTACAGCGCATGATAGGCCAGCATATTCAAAAGTGCCGCGCCCCGTAGCACATCCAGCAGCCAAAGACGTTTTTCGGTCATGTTCCCCTGACCTTTCCGAAATTTTACAGTTTATTCATTGTAGCACAGGACGTGCCAGGTTGCAATCCCGCCCGTTTTGCGGTAAAATTTAACATGGATTATAAGGATTGGGGAGAAAATGTATGAGCAAGATTCGTCTGATCGCCCTGGATCTGGACGGAACGGTTTTCAACGATCAGAAGGAGATCAGTCCGCGTACACTGGCCGCGATCCAGGCTGCCCTGCAGCAGGGGGTGGATGTTCTGCCCGCCACCGGGCGCACCGTAGCCGGCGTGCCCAAGGAATTCCTGGAAATTCCCGGTGTGCGGTACGCCCTGACCTCCAACGGCGCATCGGTGGTGGACTTGCTGACCGGAGAAAGACTGGTCAGTATGACCTTTGATGCCGGCCAGGCCCAACACGCCTTTGATATACTGGAACTTTTTGGCGGAATGCTGAGCGTCTTCATCAACGGGCAGAGCTACACCACCACAGAGAACGCCCGCAGCAGCCTGGAGATGGTTCCCCAAAATCTGCGGGAATATTTCCGCAGCACCCGCAATGAAGTGCCCGATATGCACCGCATGATCAAGGAACATCCCCACGAGATCGAGAAATTCAGCATCCTGTATCCCAATGAGGATGTGCGCGACCGTGCCTGGAAAGCGGTGGCCGCCGGCTGCCCTGAACTGGAGATCACCTCCAGCATCGAGCGCAACATGGAACTCAACGCCCCCGGCGTAAGCAAAGGCCCCGGCCTGATGGCCCTGGCCGAACGGCTGGGTCTGGCCCGCGGCGAAGTGATGGCCGTGGGAGATTCCGGCAACGACCGCACGATGGTAGCGCTGGCCGGTCTGGGCGTCGCTATGGGCAATGCCACCGAGGAGATCAAACAGGTGGCCGATGTGATCACCGCCGACAACAACCACGACGGTGTGGCGGAAGCAATTGAAAAATACGTATTGTAATATTCAAAATAAATAGTACAAGAGGTATATGCGATGAAAAATGTATTGGTAGGCCAATCCGGCGGGCCGACTGCCGTAATCAACTCCAGCCTGGCAGGCGTCTACGAAACCGCCAAGGCATGCGGCGCCCCCCATGTGTACGGGATGCAGTACGGCATCGAAGGTGTGCTGGAAGGCAAGATCGTGGACCTGGACACCGTTTTCTCTGACAAGATGGACATTGAGCTGCTCAAGCGCACCCCTTCCAGCTTCCTGGGCAGCTGCCGCCACAAATTGCCCGACGCTTCGGTGGATGAACGTCCCTACCACAAGCTGTTCGAGTTGTTTGCCCGGTATGACATCGGTGCGGTGTTCTACATTGGCGGCAATGATTCGATGGACACCATCTCCAAGCTGTCGGCTTACGGCAAGCGCATGGGCAGCGACATCTGCTTCATTGGTGTTCCCAAGACCATTGACAATGATCTGATGCTTACCGACCACACCCCCGGTTACGGCAGCGCCGCCAAGTACATTGCCACAATCCTGAAAGAGGTCATCTGCGATTCCAGCGTCTACAATCTGCGCAGTGTCACGGTGGCGGAGATCATGGGCCGCCATACCGGTTGGCTGGCCGCTGCCGCCAGCCTGGCTGCCGGTCCCGACTGCATCGGCCCCGACCTGATCCTGCTGCCGGAGCGTCCCTTTGACGAGGAAGCCTTCCTGGCCCGCGTTGCGGAATTGGAAAAAGAGCGCCACAATGTTATTATCGCCGTCAGCGAGGGTGTCAAGAACACCGAGGGCATCTTCCTGTGCGATCTGGTATCCACGGCCGGGCAGCTGGATGCCTTTGGCCACAAGGCGATCCTCAGCGGCACCAGCCGCTATCTGGCGGAACTGATCCGGGTACGCCTGGGCTGCAAGACCCGTGCCATCGAGTTCTCTACCCTGCAGCGCTGCGCCAGCCATCTGGCCAGCCGTACCGATATTACCGAAGCCTACCAGGTGGGCGGCGCCGCCGTGGAGGCCGCCATGCGTGGTGAAACGGCCAAAATGTGCGCCATCAAACGTCTGAGCGATCAGCCGTACCGCATCAAGACTGAAATGGTGGATGTGACCCAGGTTGCCAACTTTGAAAAGAAGGTGCCCGACGAGTGGATCACCGAAGACGGTATGCACGTCAACGAGAACTTTGAGCGCTATGCCCGCCCGCTGATCCAGGCCGAACTGACCCCCATTTACATCAACGGCGTGCCTCGGCATATCCATCTGGACTGATTGCCTATTTGGGCATTTTGCCACAGCTTTCGCAATTTTTGCAAAGTAATACCATCTATTTTGCTGTTCTTTCTGTGTTTTTATTCCACGATACGGAACAGGAAACACAAACGTTTGCTTTGGGTCATTTTGACCGTTCCATCATACGGAACGCCTATTTCCCGAAAGAACGCTCTTTTTTCGGCAACTCCTGCAATAGAAAAAGTATGCGCCGCATGGTACACTGAATACAACAAAATCAGTGCGCCATGCGGCGTATTTTCGGTGCAGGGCGCAGCCATCATCTTGATCATGCAGGAGGCAAACTATGGCAAAAAATGCGATTGTGGGTCAATCCGGCGGCCCGACTTCGGTCATCAACGCCAGCCTGGCCGGTGTATACGAAAGCTGTAAGAGCCGCGGCGCCGGCAAGGTATACGGTATGCTCCACGGCGTGGCCGGCCTGCTGGAAGGCCGCACCTGCGTGCTGGATGATAAGCTCAAAACCGCGCTGGACATTGAACTGCTCAAGCGCACCCCCTCCAGCTATCTGGGCAGCTGCCGCTACAAACTGCCGGACTGGCACACGCCCGAAGGGGAAGCCGTCTATCAGAAACTGTTTGCCATCCTGCAGGAACTGGATATCGGATATTTCTTCTACATCGGCGGCAATGACTCTATGGATACCATCGGCAAGCTGGCCGATTACGGCGCCCATATCTGCAGCGAGATCCGCTTTATGGGCGTACCCAAGACCATTGACAATGACCTGATGGTCACCGACCATACCCCCGGTTACGGCAGCGCTGCCAAGTATATCGGCGTTGTCATGAAAGAGATCATCCGCGATGCCACAGTATATGGCACCAAGTATGTGACCATTGTAGAGATCATGGGCCGCAACGCCGGTTGGCTGACTGCGGCTGCCGCTCTGGCCAAGGCTGAGGACTGCGAGGGTGTGGATATGATCTGCCTGCCCGAAGTTCCCTTCAACGTGGATCACTTCGTGGAGAAAGTGGAGCGGATGCAGAAAAGCAAGCCCTCCATCGTCATTGCGGTTTCTGAGGGTGTCAAGCTGGAGGACGGCCGCTACGTCTGCGAACTGGCCGACGATGTACATGCGGTGGACGCTTTCGGTCACAAGGCCCTGACCGGCACGGCACGCTTTTTGGCCAACACCGTGGCCCGTCGCCTGGATACCAAGACCCGCTGCATTGAACTTTCCACTCTGCAGCGCTGCGCCGGTCACCTGACCAGCCGCACCGATATTACTGAAGCCTATCAGGTAGGCGGCGCCGCTGCCAAAGCAGCCTTCGAGGGCCACACCGGTGAAATGGTTGCCCTGGACCGTATCTCCAACACGCCGTATCAGTGCGGCACCAGTCTGCATCCCATCTCTGAGGTGGCCAACCTTGAAAAGAAAGTCCCCCTGGAATGGGTCAATGCCGACCACACCGCCATGACCCAGGACTTCCTTGAATACGCCATGCCGTTGATCCAAGCCGAACTGACCCCCATGTATGTAGAAGGCCTGCCTCATCATATTTACCTCCCAGAAGCCTGAGTAACGCCAGGCAACAAAAAAGACCCCACAGGGCTTGAACTCCCCTGCGAGGGTCTTTTTTGTTATCTTTTAATAGAACCCGAAACTGGGCAGGCATTCCAATGCTTCCGCCCACCAGGCAGGAATCGGCAGGCCGGACAAAGCCGGATAGTAACACACAAACAATACCAGCGAAACCACACACAATCCCGCACCGATACGCCGGGCCAGCGATTCCCTGCAAATGTGGGAAAGCACCAGCGCAATGGCTGCCAGGCAGAACATGGAACTGGGGAAATAGTGATACAGGAAGGTGCACCGGGTCACAAGCATCCAGGGGATCAGCTGGGTACCGTAGAGAATCAGCACCCCAGCCCCCGCACGGCTGCCACGGCTGCTGACCTGATGCCACAGCAAGTCTACCAGGCAGCCAAGTCCTGCCAGCCAGATGACCGGGCCGCCCAGACCGGCGATACTGGCTTTGAGCCCTTCGGGCAGATGGGTGTTCTGGTAGTACCAGACCGGGCGCAGCCCCACCAGCCAGGTATACCAGCGGCTTTCAAAGGGATGGGTAGCCTCCAGATTGGAATGGTATTCGTACATGGAAACCTGGCACTGCCACCAGTCGGCAAGGCTGAAGCCGGCATCCCGCCACCAGTACGGCAGATAAGAGGCAATATAAATGCACAGGGGCAGCAATACATAGAACAGCACTCCGCCGACCGCCGCCAGGCGGAATTCCTGCCAGAAGCCGGGCTTTTTCTGCCGCCAGCGCGCATACAGCACGCCCAGATACAGAATCGCCAGCCCCGCACCGGCATAAATGCCGGTCCATTTGGCCGCACAGCCCAGTCCGAAGGCAACGCCGCCCAGCGCCATGGGCAGCAGCGAGCCACCCACACCCTTTTGCAGCACACTCTGGCAATACCACAGCATGAAGTAGGCGCCCAGCAGGATAAAGAACGTGCCGTAAATATCAATCGTCGCAATACGACTTTGGGCAAAACGCATAAAGTCCAGCGCCAACAGCACACCGGCCACCGCGCCGATCCAGCGCTTGCGGGTCAGGCGGCGGGCAAAGCACCAGGCCAGCGGTACCAGCAGCACACCGAACAGTGTGCCGGAAAAGCGCCATCCGAAACCGGTCACGCCAAAGAGGGCAATGCCAACCATGATCAGGTCTTTGCCCAACGGCGGATGGGTCGTTTCGTATACCGGCAGCTTGTGCAGCTGCTCATATCCGGTGCGGCCGTGGTAGATTTCGTCAAAGTACATACTGTTGAGCTGACTGATGGTTTCCGGAACTTCGGCCTGTTCATCGAACAGCGCTCCGCCGCCGGTGACCGCCACCGGGTTGCCGTCCCCGTCCCGGAACGACATTTCAAACAGTTGGGCATTCTCTACCGTGACGGTCAACGTCTGCCCGGCCGAAACCGGCAAACGGTTTTCGCTCCAGCTGAAGCAGGTGCTGTATCCCAGTTCCTGCGCCAGCAGAACATTCCCCTGCTCATCGGCCACCGTAAGGCTGCCGCCGAAAGATATACCCGGATAGACCCAGAGATTTACCGCCGTACCTTCCACGGTAACAGTTTCAGAAAGTACCGTGCCGGTGGCATCCAGCGGGTTCTGGGGGGCGGTTGTGTCCCCCAGATAGCTGAAACTCAGCACCGCAGTGGCCAACGTGAGGCCCAGCATCGCCATCCCCTCCCACCGCAGCCAGCGGGGTTGTTCCGCAGGGACAGAGTCCTCAGGTCGGGCACGTTCCGGCAGGGCCAGCGCATGACCGTGCAAGGCAATGTCCCACACCGCAAACAGCAGCATCACGAAACAGACTGTTTCAGCCAGTCCTACCAGGATTGCCACAGTGGAGCTGGTGGCACTGCTCAGCCACTCATCCTCGGTACCGGCCAGGGAATAGACCGTTGCCAGATTGATGAATCCGGTCAGCGACATACCGAAGCCCGCCGCATACAGGCGGATATCGTTCCAGCGGACCGCCGCCAACAAGGCAAGCAGCACACCGGGTACCATGTAGCGCTCGTGCATACAGTGGCCGAAGGTAAACACGCCCAGCCCATAGTAGGCAGCCAGCAGCAGCGGCGAAAAATGCCCGCTGCGCACACTGCGGACCGCAAAAAACACCAGTCCGCCGGTGACCACCAGAATCAGGAACCAGCCCAGCGTGTGCCAGCTGACTCCAAAGGGAGCCGTATCCGTCAGGGGTTTCCAGTTGCCGCCCAGTGCCGTAAGCCAGTTGAATGCGTTGATGGAGGCGTACGGATACCCCGACATTGTACCCACATACTTTTCCAGCAGCGACGGGATCAGATCCTTGAACCCGTAGAACGGGATTCCTGCCGCCAGAGGCGCCACCAGCGCCACCGCCGCGCCGCCGAAGCAGCGCCCAAAGGCGCGGAAGCGGTTTTCCTCCTGCACGATGGCCGCCAAAAAGCAGGCTGCCAGCACCGGGCCGAAGAGCAGCGCCTGGGGCTTGATGGCAAGTGCCACCCCGTACCAGAACGCCGCCGGCAGATAGCGCCGCCGTTCCAACAGCCAGAAGCACCCCAGCAGCGGCAGGGCAAAAGCCCCGTCGATCTGTTTCCATACACCGGTATCAAACAGCAGCAATGGATTGAAGGCGGTAAATGCGGCCAGCAACAGCGGGATGCGGCTGCCGGGACGCAGCTCCTCCCCCACGTGCCAGGCCAGCCAGGCCGCCGCACAGTCGCAAAGGCTTGGCACCAGCGCCAGCAGCAGGTAGGTCAGCGGCGACTCATAGGGAATGGAAAAAATCCCCCGGATCAGGCCCACCAGCCCCAGCACAAAGAGGTAGCCGGGCGGGTAATCAGCAAAATAGCCTTCGCTGTAAAAGGCAGCGGGTCCCTGGGCAGCCAGTTTATCCCCCCAGGCCACAAAGCAGCTCATGTCATAGGGATAACCTTCCGTCACCAGGGCCAGCACCAGCCGCAACAGCAGTGCGGCGCCCAGCAGCATCCAAAGTGTACGAGGTATCGATTGTCGTTTCTGTGTCATCATCTGTTTCAAAAAAGCGGGGCAGGCCCGCGTGCTTCTGCCGGTTTTCCCACAGGCAGGCACGCAGGCATGCCCCTGCGTTGTGTCTTTACAGTTTCGCGATTTTGGGGCCCTGGGCGGTGTCGGTCACGCTCCAGCCCATCTCGGTGAGCTGTGCGCGGATGGCATCGGCCTTGGCCCAGTCCTTGGCCTTCTTGGCAGCAGCACGCTCCTGTACAAGGGCGGTCACCTCGGCCGGGACTTCATCCTTTTTGCGGTTGTAGAGCAGCCCCAGCACGCCGGTCAGCTCGTCAAAGGTCTTGGCGGCCAGTTCCAGCGTCGCTTTGTCGGATGCATCAGAGAGGGTGTTGATATCCTTGACGAAATCAAACACCGCCGCCAGTGCATCGGGGGTATTCAGGTCATCGTCCATAGCTGCCTTGAACTTGGCGCGGGCTTCCTCACACTTGGCGGCCAGCGCCGTTTCGGTGCCGTGGGCATGCTCAATGGCAAAATCCAGGTTGTCGCGGCAGGTGTACAGCCGCTCCAGGCTGTTCTTGCAACTCTCGATGAGCTCCACAGTGTAGTTCAGCGGCATACGGTAACCCGCCGTCAGCATAAAGTAGCGGATGGGCTCATAGCCGTACTTTTCGGCAATTTCCCGCACCGTAAAGAAGTTGCCTGCGCTCTTGGACATCTTCTCGTTGTTGATGTTCAGGAAGCCGTTGTGCATCCAGTAACGGCTGAAAGTGCAGCCGTTGGCGCACTCGCTCTGGGCGATCTCGTTTTCATGATGGGGGAAGATCAGGTCCTGACCGCCGGCATGCAGGTCGATGGTCTGCCCCAGGTGTTTGCGAGCCATGGCGCTGCACTCGATATGCCAGCCGGGACGGCCGTGGCCCCAGGGGCTTTCCCAATAGGGTTCGCCGGGCTTGGCCGCTTTCCAGACGGCAAAATCCGCGGGGTCTTCTTTCAGATCATCGTCCATCTGGCTGCGCAGGGTGCGGTTGCCGCTCTCCAGATCATCGAGGTTCAGATGGCTCAGTTTGCCGTAACCGGCATCGGACTTGACGCGGAAATACACGTCGCCGTTGCGGGCTACGTAGGAATGGCCGGAGTTCACCAGATCCTTGACGATCTTGATGATCTCGCCGATGTGCTCGGTAGCGCGGGGACGCACGGTGGGTTCCTCCACGTTCAGCCCCTCGGAATCCTTGATGTATTCCGCCTCGAACTTGCGGGCCACCTCCTGCATGGAGATGCCCTCCTGCTGGCCTTTCTGGATCAGCTTATCGTCAATATCGGTGATGTTGGAAACATAATAGACTTTGTTGCCGCAATATTCCAGATACCGACGCAGCGTATCAAACACGATCATCGGACGCGCGTTGCCGATGTGAATATAGTTATAGACCGTCGGACCGCAGACGTAGATGCGGTACTCGCCCTCTTTCTGCGGGACGAATTCCTCTTTCTGGCGGGTCATGGTGTTAAAAATCTGCATGGTGGCACAATCCTTTCCCAATTCAATGGTCTCCGATGGTTTCTATTATAGCCGCCGCCGGCCGCGGTTGCAAGCCTTCAGCCGTTATTTGCAAAAGCCGTTTCCAGCTGGTCCCACACTGCGCTGAAATTGTAGGGGAACTGGGCATCCTCCTCGGCCAGCCAGCGGCGGTAGGTGTCCAGTTCCTCCACCGTCGGCGCCTTCACCCGGCGATAGGCCGTGATGGTGTAACCGTTGCCCATATCAAAGGTGGCGGCCACCTCAAAGGGCTGGTAGGTTTCCTGGTTTTCCAGGAAAGCGTTGTTGATCTTCTCGGTATGATTGCTGGGATCAAAGGGCGTGCAGGTCAGTACCGCCTGGGCCGTGAACAGTTCCTTGGGGAAGGCGTCATTCCCGGGGTTCACCGCGCCGTAGGCCAGAATCGTCCGGATGCTCTCATCCGGCAGGGCTGCCGCACGGAAAACATCGGCGCTGTACACAACACCGTGGCAGATCATATAGGCGGAGTTTTCGCCGCTGCAGTTTTCCCGCAGCCAGTCGTTGACCTGAGCGATGCCGTCCATATCCTCCCGGACGTTATCCACATAAAAATACAGGCCGCTGTACACTTCGGTGGGGATATAACGCGGCGGCAGCAACTGGCTGCAAGCCCCGAAGTTGAGCACGCACATACCGCCCAACACCGCCGAAGGAACCGCCTGCATCCAGCGGCGCGGCAAATTTGCCACCGCCAGCGCACAGAGGAAAAATCCCAGCAGATAAAACGGCGCTACCGCCAGCGACTGGTGATCATCCATGTTCTGCACCCTTGTCACCAACAGGATCGTCACAAGGGAGCCTGCAGCAGAGAGTACAGAGAGGAATCTCGTCCCATTTTTATACAATCCGTACAAAACGCCGAGAACCAGCACCACCAGCAGGAAGTACCCCAGATACACCCGCTGGTTGCTCAGTTCCGACAGAAAGCCGCCGGTCTGATAGGTGGCATAACGGTCGCTGTAGTCGGCCCGCACAATACGCCAGAACATGGGCGCCAAGGGCAGTCCCACACAGAGCAGTGACGCAACAGCAAACTGCACAAAGCGCACCAGTGCACCCCGGTTGCGGCCGTGCAGCGCCCGTACCAGCACATAAATTCCGTAAAACAGAAAGATCGTGACTACGGTAAACATATAACTGCGGCGGGTCAGGATCAGCAGACCGGTAAAGGTCGCCAGGCTGACCAGCCGTGCCGGGGCCGGTGCCTCAAAGTGATACCCGGTGAGCAGTGCCATGAGCATAAAGGCAAAGGCCACCCCCAGCAGGTCCGGCATACCACGGTACAGCGCCACATGCAGCAGCGGCATCAGCAGCACAAAAATCATACCCAGCGCCGTGAACAATCGCGGGGACTTAGGGGCCAGCTGGCGGCGCAGTACCCCCAGCAGCACCAGGGCGCTGAAATAGACCAGGGACGGAATCAGCAACGCACAGATAATGGCAAAGGTATTGGCCGTGCGCGCAGTGAACATAAAGAAAGGTTCCAGCAGGATGTTAATGACAAAGGGCGCATAGTCATTGAACCAGGTCTTATAAATGGTAGACCCGACGCCCATGAACACGCCATCGGCAAAATTGGATTCCAGCCGAACCTGCAGATTGTAATAGGTGGCGTTGTCCCAGAGATAAAGGCTCTGACGACCCAGCATGGCGTGCAGATAAAAAGCCGCACTGAGCACGCAGCAAATTCCCAGCACTGCACCGTCAAACCGGGTCAGGCGCATTCCCACCGCACGCAGGGCGCGGCGGTAAAGGCAGAAAGTACCCAGCACCGCCGTGCAGCAGGGCAGCACCAGCCAGACATCCACCGGATGGCGACCGCTGCCCAGCATATCCACCGTTTGCAGCACCGGCAGAAAGCGGGCCACCGTACTGAAAAGAAACTTTACGGCAAAAATACACAGCAAAACCAGAACGGCCCGCTCGGCGCGGGTCATTCTGGTAAAATACTGCTGTACTTTTGCACGGGGTGTAAATTTCGGCAAAGCAGTAGACCCCCGTTGTTATTTAGCCTGCATGAAGCAAGCACGATTCTGCCACAGGTAGATGCAGCCGGAAAGTACCGTAGCCGCAGCCACCAGCCAGCACAGTACCTGGGTGATGATCCCCACGCCCATCGCATCAGAAGGAGCGCCCAGCGCTGCTGCAAAATAGTAGAACAGGATCGTGAGCATCTGGAGCACGGTCTTGACCTTGCCCCACATATTGGCGGCAATGACCGTGCCGGATTCGGCGGCGATCATCCGCACACCGGCCACCGCGAATTCCCGGAACAGGATGACGGCCAGCACCACCGGGGAGCAGAGTCCGTCCACGACCATGTACACAAACGCAGCGGTGGTCAGGCATTTATCGGCCAGCGGGTCCATAAATTTGCCAAAATTGGTGACCAGGTGATATTTGCGTGCCAGGTAGCCATCCAGGAAGTCGGTAAAGCTGGCAACCGCAAACACAATGCCTGCCACCAGCATAAAAGTGGGGTTATACTCTGCTGTGCCGTAGTTGCTGAGCGCAGCAAATACCATAAATACGGGCACCAGAATTACGCGCAGCAGCGTCAGTTTGTTCGGCAGATTCATGGCTCAGTCCTCCAGTTTTTCTTCCGCATAACCGTAGAGGTCATAGGTATCGGCATCGGTGACAGTCACATTATAGAACGCACCGGTTTCCAGCGGGGTGTCCGCCGGGGTCAGCACATTGCCGTCGATTTCGGGGCAGTCGGCCTTGGAGCGCAGCAGATACATCCCGGTTTCATCATCCACACCGTCGCAGATACATTCCAGCGTCTGGCCGACCTTTTCTTTTTCACGGTCAGCGCTGACTTCCGCCTGCAGTTCCATGATGTGGTCGGCACGGCGCTGCTTGGTTTCCTCGTCCAGCTGGCCTTCCATTCTGGCAGCCACGGTATTTTCCTCCGCCGAATAGGCAAAGCAGCCCAGGCGGTCAAACCGCATCGTCTTGACGAAGTCACACAACTCGGCGTACTGTTCCTCCGTTTCGCCGGGGAACCCGGCAATCAGGGTGGTGCGCAGCGTGATGCCGGGAATGGCCGCCCGCAGCCGGTTCACCGCATCCTCGATGTCGGCACGACCGCCGCGGCGGTTCATCGCTTTCAACACCGCGTCATCACAGTGCTGAATGGGCAGGTCCAGATAGGGCACCACCTTGGTGTTGCGCACCATCGCCGCAATGAATTCGTCGCTGATGCGTTCCGGGTAGGCGTAAAGAATCCGGATCCAGCGGATGCCGTCGATCTCCTGCAAACGGTCCAGCAGTTCGCAGACTGCGCCGGGTTTGCCCCAGTCCTCGCCGTAGGCGGTGGGGTCCTGGGCCACCAGGATCAGTTCCCGGACCCCCTCCCCTGCCAGCCAGCGGGCTTCGGCTACACAGTCCTCCAGCGGACGGCTGCGCAGCGGGCCGCGGATCAGCGGAATGGCGCAGTAGTGACAGCGGTTGTTGCAGCCTTCAGCAATTTTCAGGTAAGCGTAGTGCCGCGGCGTGGAAATGACACGGGCGCCACCCAGGGGCATATCGCTCTTGGGGCCGTAGCTTTCCACCTGACCGGCTCCTGCCGCGCAGACCCGGGCCACAATGGCCGGCAGCGCCGCGTTGGAACCGATGCCCACCACAGCATCCACTTCGGGAATTTCCTGTACGATCTGCTGCTTGTAGCGTTCGGCCAGACAGCCGGTAACAATGACCTTGAGGTCGGGATTCTGCTGTTTGTACTGGCAGGCCATGAGGATGTTCTCAATGGCTTCGGCCTTGGCGGACTCGATAAAACCGCAGGTATTGATAATGATGACATCTGCTTCGGCCGGGTCAGCCACCGTAGTGTGGCCCTCCTTGATCAGCGCATGGCAGAAAACATCGGCATCCACCTGGTTTTTCGGGCAGCCGAGAGAAATGATGGCAATATTCATAGGTACGTCCTTATGGTAATGGTTGTGTGCGTCTGCCGGGCGGCAGGCGTTTTCGGTTCAGTCGTCATCCCCCGCCAGCACTGTGCGGATGATGGCATGGGAAAACCCTCTGCGGGCCAATGCTGCGGCTACCTGGTCCCGTTTGCCGGCAGCCAGTTTG
Organism: Candidatus Gemmiger excrementigallinarum; assembly: GCA_019116445.1. Taxonomy (GTDB): domain Bacteria; phylum Bacillota; class Clostridia; order Oscillospirales; family Ruminococcaceae; genus Gemmiger; species Gemmiger excrementigallinarum. Next base: position 8,157 of record DXBP01000019.1, on the reverse strand, counting down.
GCGGCATACTGCCGTTCCACCAGGGCGCGGGCGGCGGCTTCCTCCGGATCTTCCCCGTCCTCGCCGCTGTCGTACAGGGCTTCCACCGCCTGGGCAGCGGTATCCCGGTCGATGCCCTTGGCCGCCAGATCCCGCAGAATTTCCCGCCGGGACTTGCGCTTGCGCAGCAGTTCAGCGGCACGGCGGCGGGCAAAGCCTGCATCATCCAGCAGGCCCAGTTCCCCGGCCCGGGCCACCGCGTAGGCGGCACTGTGCTCATCGAATTTGCGGCAGAGTTTTTGGTAGAGTTCCCCCGCGGCGTGATCCCGCAGCGACAGATAATCCATCGCCTTGTCCAGCGCGCGGCGGGTGTCGCTCTGCTTGCGCAGTTCCTCCACCTGCCAGGGTTCCAGGTCATCGCCCTCGTGCAGGCTGGCCCCCGCAAAAGTATCCTCATCCAGAGAAAAGACGAACTCGCCGTCCAGAAACAGGGCAAGCCGTCCTTTTTTGGTTTCTTTGATTTGGGTCAGACGGGGCATTATTCGTCAACCATAATGTCCAGGTCCACGTCGCTGCCGGTGGTCTTGACTGCCGGTGCTGCGGCTGCAGGGCCTTCGCCGGGCGCCACGGGCTTGACCAGTTCACTGGGGTCCAGCGGCTTGACGGTGCCCTTCTTGCCGGCTGCCAGCAGGCGATCGGCGTTGGCGCGGACGATCTTCTCGATCTCGTCGGAAACCTCCGGATGCTCTTTCAGGAACTGCTTGGCATTGTCACGGCCCTGACCTAAGCGCATCTCCCCGTAGTTGAACCAGGCACCACTCTTCTGGACAACGCCCAGTTTGACACCGAGATCCAGAATTTCACCGATTTTGGAAATACCCTCGCCGAACATAATGTCGAACTCCGCCTCGCGGAAGGGCGGCGCCACCTTGTTCTTGACGATCTTGGCCCGGGTGCGGTTGCCGATAAAGGCGCCGGTGGAATCCTTCAGGCCTTCGATGCGGCGCACATCAATACGCACGCTGGAATAGTACTTCAGCGCACGGCCGCCGGTGGTGACTTCGGGGTTGCCGTAGACGATACCCACCTTCTCACGCAGCTGGTTGATGAAGATACACACGGTGTTGGTTTTGCCGATCACACCGGTCAGTTTGCGCAGGGCCTGGCTCATCAGGCGGGCCTGCAGACCCACGTGGCTGTCGCCCATCTCGCCTTCGATTTCGGCACGGGGCACCATGGCGGCAACGGAGTCCACGACTACTGCGTCGATGGCACCGGAGCGCACCAGCGCTTCACAGATTTCCATAGCCTGTTCGCCGGTGTCCGGCTGGCTGACCAGCAGGCTGTCAATGTCCACACCCAAGGCACTGGCGTAAGCCGGGTCCAGGGCGTGTTCAACGTCGATGAAGGCCACCTCGCCGCCCATCTTCTGGGCTTCGGCCAGCACCTGCAGGGCCAGCGTGGTTTTACCGGAAGATTCGGGGCCATACACTTCGATGATACGGCCGCGGGGCAAACCGCCAATGCCCAGGGCCAGGTCCAGGCCCAGGCTGCCGGTGGGGATCGCATCCACCTGCATGGTGACGTTGGCGCCCAGTTTCATGACGGCGCCCTTGCCGAACTGCTTTTCGATCTGTGCCAGGGCGGTTTCCAGCGCGGCTTTCTTATCGGTGGCCGGACCGGTGCTCTTGGGCGTTGTATCTTTTTTAGCTGCCATCTTGTGTTTCTCCTTTGTCTATTACAATCGCTGTTATCGTTTGCGTTTAGGTCTATTATATACGATTTCTCAGAGAATTACAACCTTATGTTGTGCATTTGTCATCCCATAAAGCGGACTTTCAGCCACTTTTTTGAGGCTTCTGCAATACGATCACCCGATCGTTGCCGCCGTAGTCCTTACGGCAGCGGCCATTCTGCCAGCCGTATTGCCGCCCCAGTGCCAGCACACTGGCCGCCTGGGCACAGCCGATTTCCAGCACCAGCCAGCCCCCCGGGCGCAATACACCGCCGTAATGGGAACACAGAAGCCGGTAAAAGTCCAGTCCGTCGGCGCCGCCATTCAGGGCCAGTGCCGGTTCGTGGGCTGTTTCCGGCATAAGGACCCGCATTTCCGCTGCCGTCAGATAGGGCGGATTGGAAATGATCAGATCCACGCTTTCCGGTGCCAGCACCCGGTACCAGCCAAAGACATCGGCCTGCACGGCCTGCACCCCGGTGCCCGCTGTATTGGCGGTAAGGTACGGCCAGGCGCTGTCGCTTTTTTCAACACAGGTCACTTGGGCCGCCGGGTAAGCCCGGGCGATCCCCAGCCCCAGACAGCCGGTACCGGCACAAAGGTCCAGCACCACCGGCGCCTCCTCCGCCCGCAGCAGTTCGATGGCGGTTTCGCAGACCACCTCGCTGTCTGCCCGCGGGCACAGCACCCCCGGCCCTACTTTGAGGGTAAAGTCCAAAAAATCCCACTCCCCCAGCAGGTACTGCAGGGGCTCCCGGTTGGCCCGCCGGGCCGCCAGCACGTCCAGCCGCGCGGTTTCCGCTTCGCTGGGGCCGTTGTCCAGGCGAGGGTCCCGCCCCGTTACAAAGCGGTAGAGTTGGGCTGCGTCAAACCGGGCATCCGGTACACCGGCGTTTTGCAGCCGGGTGCACAGGTCCTGAAATGCAGCATTCACCAGCGACCATCCTCCCGATTTTCAGGCAGAACGGGGGTGACGGCAGCAATGGCGACCTCGATCATGGAGTCATCCGGCTCAAAGGTCGTCAACCGCTGCATCCACAGTCCCGGCTGCGATACAAGGTGGGAAAGCAGGCTGTCGGAACGGCCGGCCCACTTGAGCACTTCGTAGGAAATCCCCACCAGCAGCGGGAACATACACAGCTTATATACCACCCGCAGGCCGGTGCTCGTCCAGGGCAGCACGGCATACAAAAAGATGCTGATGATAATGACCAGGATCATAAAACTGGTGCCGCAGCGGGGATGGAACCGGCTTTGCTTGCGGATGTTTTCCACAGTCAGGGGCAGGCCCGCCTCGTAGCAGGCGATGGTCTTGTGCTCGGCACCGTGATACTCAAACACCCTGTGCAGTTCCTTGTAACGGGTACAAAGGAACATATACCCCAGGAAAATCACCATCTTGAGCACACCTTCCAGGATGACCCTTGGCCAACGGCCCATGGGCAGCACCCGGGCGATCTGCCCGGTGAGGAAAGTGGGCAAAAAAGTAAACAGAAACAGCGCCAGCACCACACCGGCAAAGGCCGCCACACCCATCAGTACATTTTGCACCGCGGGGCTCATGTGAGCTTCCAGCCACTTGTCCAGTTTGGATTCGGCCGGTTCGGTTTCGCCCTCCATAGCAATATCGGCGGCGTGCATAAGGTACTGGTACCCTTTGTAAAGATTTTCCGCCATATTGCAGACGCCGCGCACCAGCGGCACTTTGTTGTACCAGTGGGTGCGCACCGTGTCGTAACTCAGGTCAATGGTGCCGTCAGGACGGCGCACCGCGCAGCAGATTTTCTCCGGGCCGCGCATCATAATGCCTTCCATCAGGGCCTGCCCGCCGACGGAGGTGCGGAATTCCTTGGACATACGATCTCCTTTTAGATTGAAAACAAATGGATCAGATTTTTTCGTGCAGATGTTCCTGCCCGGGATGGTACACCGGCAGCGTGATGCTGACCGTGGTTCCCTGCCCCAGTGTGGATGCAATATCCACCCGGCCGCCCAGGGCCCCAACGATTTCGTCCACCACCGCCAGGCCAATGCCCGACCCGCGCACCGAGTTTTTGGCCTTGAAGAACTTCTGCTTGACCTTGTCCAGGTCATCGGGGGCAATGCCCCGGCCCTGGTCCCGCACTGCCGCCGTGACGGTATCCGGCGTACGGGTGATGGTCAGGAAGATAGTGCCGCCGGCATCGGAATACTTGATGGCGTTATCAAACACATTGACAAAGACCTGCCGCAGCCGGGCCGGGTCGGCCCAGACCGGGTAGGGTTCCGGTGGTTCCTCATAGACAAAGTGCAGCCCTTCCTGCTGGATACGCGCTTCCACGAAGAGTGCGGCATCGGTCGCTTCCGCCACCAGGTCCAGCACCTCGCAGTTGAGTTTGATGCCATTCTGCAGCCGGGAAAAATCCAGCAGTTCTTCCACCATGGTATACAGGCGGTCGGTTTCGGTGCCGATGATGGAAAGGCCCCGGCGATAATTCTCGTTGCTGGGATCATCAATGGTTTTGATGGTTTCCACCCAGCCTTTGATGGAGGTCAACGGGGTGCGCAGTTCGTGGCTGACCGAGGAGATGAACTCATTTTTCAGGCGGTCGGTTTCGGCCAGGTCCTCGGCCATCTGGTTGATGGTGCCGCACAGCCGGCCGATCTCATCGTTGTATTTGGTATCGGGAAGGCGAACCTTCAAATCGCCGCGGGCAATGCGGGTGGCTGTAGCCTCCACTTCCCCCAGCGGACGTACGATAGAGCGCACAAAAAACAGACCGCTCCACAGCATGAGCAGAAACGCCAGCACGCCGATGCCCGCCGACGCCGCCACTGCGCGGTTCCACTGGCGGTCCACCAGTGTCAGGCTGGTGACCATCCGCATGGCGGCAATGTTCCCCGCCGCATAGGGCACCAGCGAGGTAACGGCCATCACCCGTTCCCCCTGCGGGGTGGTAAAGATGGACCGCCCGATACCGCTGGCGGAACTGAGCGCCTGAACAAAGTCGGCACCGTTGGTCAGGTCCTGGGTCATGGTACCGCTGCTGGTGGCCAGGATCACCCCTTGCGCATCCAGCAGCATGAATTCAAACTTGTCTTTTTCGTCGAACTGTTCCACCGTGCGCCGCAGCGCCTGACCGCGGCTTTCGGCGGTTTCCAGACTGTCCCCCGCCGTACCGGTGGCCTGCAGACGGCCCGCAATGGTAGAAAAACGGTTTTCAATGGCATGCTGTACGCCGCCGTACAATTCCCGGTAGCTGTTGTAGAGGAAAATTGCTTCGGCCGCGAACAGCACCAGCACCATGATGAGCAGACTGCCCTTGATCCAGCGCTGGATGATGCTGGTCTTTGCCATCGCCCGTTCCCCTTTCCGGCACCACGGTGCCCGTTCTGCCTGCTGTTTGTTTCTCAGGCGTTCCAGCGGTATCCGTAGCCCCATACCGTCAGGATGTGCTGCGGATTGCTGGGTTCATCCTCGATCTTCATGCGAAGACGACGGATGTTGACGTCCACGATTTTGACGTCACCGAAATAGTTTTTGCCCCAGACCCCTTCCAGAATTTTTTCCCGCACCAGGGCCGTGGCCGGATTGCGGAAAAGCAGTTCCATGATCTGGAACTCCACCTGGGTCAGGTCGATGGGTTTGCCGGCCTTGTAGAGCACACGACTCTTTTCGTCCAGCACAAAGGGCCCGCTGACCAGCTGTTCCGGTTCCTCAGCGGTTTTGGCCGAAGCCCCCCGCTTGACGCGGCGGGTCAGGGCTTCCAGACGGGCCACCAGTTCGGATACCGAGAAGGGTTTGGTAATATAGTCATCGGCGCCGATGGAAAGGCCGCGGATCTTGTCGCTCTCCTGCCCTTTGGCCGATACAATGATGATGCCGATGTCGTTGTCGTCCCGGCGGATGGTTTCGCACAGGCTCAGGCCGTCCATGCCCGGCAGCATGATGTCCAGCAGCGCCGCATCGCAGGGTTCGCTCTGGTGCATCAGTTCCAGGGCGCGCTCGGCACTGGGGGCTTCCAGCACTTCCCAGCCCGCCATCTTCAGGTTCAGGGCCACCATCTCCCGGATGCTGGCCTCGTCTTCCACGACCAAAACTCGTTTCATACTGTGCTCCCTTTCGTCATTCCAACCCCAGCAGCACCGTGCCGCTGATGATTGAGTCGATACTGAGTCCGTAATAGGGTGTCACGATGCGTGCCTGCAGTTGCTGGCTGCCGATGTTGGCAATGCGCTCGTACACGGCCGTTTCGCTCTCCGCTTCTTCGGCCGGGTCCACCACCCGCATCTCGCAATAGACGGTGTTGCCGTCACTGCTGCAGATCATCCAGCCGCTGCTGTCCCCGTTGGCGCGGATGGATATGCTGCCATGCATGGATTCCGGCAAAGACATATAAAAATTGTTTTTGCTGTCATACACGCCGAAATGGCTGTGCCCGCCCCCGGCCGTGGCGTAGTCTTTCCACAAAAGGAAAACCAGGCTCTTGTCCATAGGCGACTGCAATTCGCCGCCATCGTCGATCTCCACGGGGATGTCCACCGTGCCATTGCCGTCGATGTCCCGGCTGAGCAGTTCGGTGTGATACCGCAAGGTACTGCGCTGGGGGTCGCTGAGTCCTGGCGGATGGTAGGGCTGCAAGAATCCGGTTTCGCCGTCATACAGGATAATGTCCGACACAAGGCTGTTGTTGCCGGACCAGGCATCCATGACCAGATACATGGCATCGTCCCGGCCCTGCCCGGCGCTGAGTGCCGCACAGCCGCTGTACGCTCCTTCCCCCAGATCCAGTGTCTGGTAGGAGCGGAATTCCCCCTCCACGTTGGTCAGCAGCTGCAACGTTACACCGCCGTACTCCGTATCGGTGGGCAAGGCCAGCACCAGATCCTGGGTATCCCCTTTGCCGGTGAAATCCCCCAGCACCATCTCGCTGTAGCGGTTGCTGATAATCGTGGAAAGTTCACTGCCATCATACTCATACACCACGAGGTAGCGGTCGCCCTGGGCACTGCCGTATCCCGCCAGGATCTGCTGGCTCTGGGCATCCCGCAGGTGGGCCGCCGAAAAGGTTTCCACCTCGCTGGAAAGGCCCTCGATGGTTTTGCTCACATGCCAGCTGTCCGCCCCGCTGGATTCCAGCACCGCCAGAAACACGTTGGAACCGGTGGTATCGGCGGTATAGAGCACAGCGGCTTCCTGCGCGCCGTCGCCGTCCCAGTCACCAAAAGCAAAGGGAGAAAGGAAATCACCGCTGGCCGGATATTTCAGGGTTGCGCTGCCGCCCAGGTAGCTGTTGAGGGCCTTCTGGACTGCGGCACTTTCACCGGAAAGCTGGGGCGCACGCAGCAGGGTTTCCACATCGGTGGAAGCGCTGCATCCTGTCAGCAAAAGTGCCGCCAGGGCAAAGGGTATGATCCTGCTCTGCATAGCGCTTCCCTCCCTGTATTTTTCAACATTGATACAGGGTATAGTATAACACATTCAGGGCAAAGCCGCAATGCCCAGCAGCATCACAAGCACCCCCGCGGCTATCCCCAACAGGCCCGTTTTCCGGTGGGGGCAGGCCCATGCCGACGGCAGCAGCTGGGCCAGCGCCACCCACAGCATAACACCCGCCACCAGAACCACTGTACCGTTGAGAAAACCAGGCGTAAACCACCGGCGCAAAAACAGCATGGCCAGCAAAGCCCCGGCCGGTTCCGCCAGCCCCGAGGCCAGCGCCGCCAGGGCACCACCCAGGCGGCTGCGCAGGGCAAAGGCAAAGGGCACCGCCACCGCCAGACCTTCGGGAATGTTGTGCAGGGCGATGGCCAGTGTAGTGCGCAGCCCCAGGGAAGGATCGGCAGTGCCTGCAAAATAAGTCAGCACCCCTTCGGGGAAATTGTGCAGCAGCAGCGCCATACCGGTAAACAGCGCCGTGCGCAAAGCCGCTGTGCGGGCTGCATCCCCGGCCATGCGGTCGGCCAGTTCCGCTTCCTCGGGCAGCAAATGTCCCAGCAGCGCCGCCAGCAGCATACCCGCTGCCAACAGCAGAACCACCGCCCCGCCACAGCCCAGAGGCGGCAGATACCCCCGATAGAACCGCAGCGCTCCGGGCACAAGGTCCGTCAGAGAGGCAGCCAGCATGACGCCGCCCGCAAAGCCGGCACTGACGGCCAGCAGCCGCCGGGTGGGGCGGCACACAACGGCCAGCAGACCCCCCAGTCCGGTGGAGAGCCCGGCCAGTGTGGTAAAGATCAACGGATGCATAAAAAGCCCCCTTGGATGTTTTTTCCAACCTTATGCAAGGGGGACCGGCACTATACAATAAATATCCCCCAGCAAAGCCGGGGGTTTTTCACAGACGGGCGAAGCCCTGGAATACTAGCGCACGCGTCACGTCGCGTTGGTACGGTCTGCCAGCCGCGAGAGTTTGTTACTTACCGCCCGTAAACGGGCTCATTAGAAGTTTCCCATTGTCAGT
>DXBP01000018.1 GCA_019116445.1 Candidatus Gemmiger excrementigallinarum | reverse complement strand
TGAGCGAACCTTTGCCTGGTTCCATCGATACAGGCGCCTGCTCGTCCGATATGAACGCAGGGCTGATATCCATTTGGCTTTTTTCTCCCTTGCTGCCGCTTTGATCGCTTTTCGGTTTTGTTAGGTGTTCTTAGCCAATTTTCCCTGCGGGCGGCGGCGCTCCCTTGTGAAAATTGGAGTGCTGCGCCAGCTTCGCCTCGCTGCATCTGCCGCAGGCAGCGCTCGGCTCAGCTGCCCGCCGCCCATAGATGAACCCCCCGGCCTGCGGCCGCGTCCCTGCCGGGGCTCTGAACCGAAAACTGCTCCTCTTGACCTCTGCTGCTTCACCCCCCGGGTGAGGGAGCAGCCATAGCACTGTTCCCCCGAAGGGGGATGCCGCGCAGCGGCAGGGGGACACATCTAAAATGGTGGAGGGTGGGTATAGATCAAATTAAAAAGGAGTTGAACACCCCATGAAACCCGCCATTAAGGCAATGCAAGAGTGGCTCAAAACCTGCCCCCTGGTGGCCAGCCAACTGGGCGGGAATGTGGCCTTCCACATCGACTACCTGCCCGAGGACACCACCCAGTTTTCCATCGAGGACGCCCCCGGAGACCCGGTGCTGGCGTCCTTTTTCTCGGGCAAGCGGAAGGCCAAAAACTACGTTCTGGCCAGCCGGATGGAGTACAGCGAGAGCATCGCCCAGCAGGCGGCCAATTCCGGCTTCTGGGACGCCTTCGCCGACTGGATCGAGGCCCAGAGCGACGCCCGCCGCCTGCCCGATCTGGGGGAAGGCCACACCGCCGAGCGGGTGGCTGTCACCAATTCCGGCTATATCATCACCAGCGAAGACGGCACCTGCCGCTTTCAAATTCAAATCAGGCTGGAGTATTACCAGCAGAAAGGAACCACATGACCGTCAAGGAAGCACTTACCGCTGCCGGCATCACGCCCAACCCGGAATATACCGGCGTTGAGACCGCCGACGATATGGTCCTGGGCGTGCAGACGGAGGCCTCCGGCCAGGAAACCCCGGACAAATATACTGTCGTTCAGCAGCACGTCACCGAGCATTCCGGCGCCATCAACGCCTCCAGCTCGGACACCGCCTACATCCGCACCGGCACCGTAACCACCAAGACCGGCGCCCAGCGCCAGATCACCATCAATGGCGAACGGTTCGCCGGCGATCCCTTCCAGGATTTCGCCCTGAGCCCCAAAATTCTCTACGGCACCGGCCAGGATGTGGTGGTCAAGTACGCTTATTTTTCCCTGCGCACCGGCAAGGGCGAACAGGGCGAGGCCGCCCTGATTGTATCGGCTGACGCTTCCGGCGCTGCCAACAACCCGCGCGGTTTCAGCTGCGCCCTGAACGCCATCGGCAAGCCCGCCGAGTACACCTATTCTGCCGTGGGAGGTTAATCTATGAAGATTCGCAATCAGGATTTTGACTTTGATGTCCTCAATGCAACCGATGCCGACCGCTTCCAGCAGGCTGTGAACGAGCTGCAGGCCACCGCCGCGGCCGTCCCCAAGGCCAGCGGCCTGGGGGACATCATCCGGGCCAACTGCGCCGCCATCGACAACTTTCTGGCCGACCTGCTGGGGGAGGATTACGACATCCGCCTGAACATCAACACCAACAACCTCCGCCAGCTCCAGGCCATCTATTATGAATTTCTGGATGTCTGCACCGCAGCCCAGAACGAGATCCAGGCCATGCGCACTGTGGGCACGGTGGCAGGTATGGACGTCAAGGCCCAGGCGGCATCTGCGGCCCGGCAGGCCGCCCAGACCTTGCCCGCTCCGGCTCCTGCCCCTGCACCCGTACCCAAGGCGGCGCCGGTGGATTTTTCCAAGATGAACCGCGCCCAGCGCCGGGCCTACGTCAAAGCCCTGGCAGGCCGCAAGTGATGGATCACTGTCTGATCGCTGACCCGCTGCCCAGCAGAACCCCGCAGCTGGATCTCATTGACCCAGACTACCGGGTTTTGATTCAGCTTGAGACGGCATCCCTTCGGATCAAGAAAGATCAGGATGCGGCCCCGCTGATGACCTCTATCCTGGACAAGTTCCTGGGGGGCGGCTGGCAGACAGAGTACACCCCGCAGCAGGCCTTCGATGGGCTGATGTGGTTCTACCGCTGCGGCCGGCCGGCTCCCTCCGACACCAGCAGCGGCCCCCGGCCGCCGCTGGCCTTTGATTACATCATCGATGGGCCGCTGATCGCGGCAGCCTTCCAGAGCGCCTACGGTTTGGACCTGACCGACCCCTGCACCACCATCCACTGGTGGCGGTTCCAGGCTCTCCTGCAGGGCCTGCCGGACGAGTGCCGGTTCTGCCGGGTGATCGGCTGGCGAACGGCGGACCTGACCGGCCTGAAGGGCAAGCAGCTGGCCTTCTACTCCGACATGAAGCGAAAGTTTGCCCTGCCGGCGGATCTGGGAGGTGAAAAACAGGTCTATGCAACCAAAGCCGATTGGGACGCCGCTTTCATCGAGCGGCTCAAAAGACAGGCCGGGAAGAAATGACCGGTCTGCTGTCCGCTGTCCCTACTGCGGCAAGGCTGCTGTGGTCTGGGCAGGCCCCGGCGCCGCTGCCCGCGATCTATGGGTGAAATGCAAGAACCCGGCCTGCCGCCGGGAGTTTGAGATCAAGATTTAAGAGCCTGTGCCATTGTGCCCGCGCCTGTTTGAGAGGTGATAGGACACATGGCAGATTTCAGCATCAACGGCGAAGCAAGGATTGACACTTCACAGGCGGAAAAGTCCGCCCAGGGCCTAACCGAAAAACTGGGCGACGCCATGGATAAGGGCGTCAGCAAAGCCGGCAAGGCTTCCGCCCTGATCTCGATGGGGATGAACGCCATCTCGGTGGCCGCCGGCACTGCGCTGGCTCAAATTGGCGCCCAGGCGGTGCAGATGGTTGCCACAGTGGTCTCCACCGGTCTGGACTTCAACCGCCAGATGGAGAATTACCAGCTGGCTTTCCAGAATCTGCTGGGGGACGCCCAGGCCGCCAACGACGCCCTGAATGCCATCAAGGCCGACGCCGCGTCCACCCCCTTTGACGTGGCGGGCCTGGTGTCTGCCAACCGGCTGCTGATCTCCACCGGCCAGAGTGCCGAGGAAGCCCGGCAGGTCATCAACGCCCTGGGCAATGCCGTCGCTGCTTCGGGCGGCGGCATTGAAGAATTGCAGCGGATGGCCGCCAACCTTCAGCAGATCGCCAACGTGGGCCAGGCGGCCGCGGTGGACATCAAGCAGTTTGCCTATGCCGGCATCGACATTTACGGCATTCTGTCTGACTACACCGGCAAAAGCCGGGAGGAAGTTCAGAAGCTCAAAATCAGCTATGACCTGCTGGCTGCTGCCCTGGAGGCCGCCAGTGCCGAGGGCGGCCGGTATGCCGGCGCTATGGAGGCCTACAGCCAGACCCTTCAGGGCCGGATGGACACCCTGGCAGACAACGCCGCCCAGCTGGCCGGTGCCCTCACCGAGGGGCTGTTCGAGGCTCAGGGCCAGCTTGTGTCTGCCGCCGCGGGGTGGATTGACACCCTGAGCACCACCCTGGAGACTGAAGGCCCCGGCGCCATGATGGCAGCCGGCGTCCAGATTATCTTTGAGTTTGTCCAGGGCGCAGTTTCGGCGATGCCCCAGGTGACGGGCGCCGCCCTTCAGACTGTGGCACAGTTCTTGCAGGGGATTGTGCAGAACCTGCCGGCCCTCTTCACCAGTGGCGGACAGATCGTCGGCACTCTGATCGAGGGCATCCTGTCCAGCCTGCCCGACCTGGCAAGCTGCGTGAGCGTTCTGGTCAGCACCATCATCGAGACCCTCTTTACCACCAACTGGCTCTCGGTGGGCTGGCAGATCGTCTCGGGGATCGGCTCGGGCCTTTTGAGCGGGCTGGCCAGCGTGGGCCAGTCCATTCTTGACTGGGCTTCTGGCGTGGCACAAGGGGTGTCCGACACCCTTACCTTCAAGCTGACCCCTGAGGAGATGGACACAAACCCTTACCATAAGGGAAGCGTCAAGGACGACAACTACTGGAAGCAGGTCGGAGAGCACTTCAAGGCCACCGGCCAGGATCAGCGAAATGGCGACTATACCGTCACCACCCAACAGGCTGCGGGGGCAACCTTCGACCTGGACAAGTACCTGGCCAGCCTAAACGCAACCGCCGCCAAAACAGGCGGCAGCCTCGGCGAGACGGCCAATCAGGTGGAGACCCTGGCCGACAAGATCACCAAAGCCGACAAGGCCCTCACCGAGAGCCAGAACGCCTATAAGACTCTGACCGACGCGGTCCAGGAGTACAACGAAAAAGGCACCATCAGCCTGTCCACCTGGCAGGACCTGATGGACCTGGCCCCCGAGTACCAGGCTCTGCTGTCCAGGCAGGGCAACCAGCTGGTGATCGACACCGCCGCCTACAACGAGCTGTCGGCAGCCCAGCGGCTGGAAATCGAGACCCTGGTCACCCAGAACGGGGTGACTGCGGAAGCCATCCAGCTGATTGACAGCCTGGGCCTGGCCGCGGAAGAAACCGCCGACAAGGCCGGCACCGCCTTCTCGGAGCTGAAGGACAAGATCCAGGAACTGGTCCAGGGAGGCCCCCTGGAAGTCATCCTCGACCTGGCAGACGCCCTGCGCAGCGGGGACTGGGCCAGTGTGGCGGCTTCTGTAGCCGAAGGCCTGTGGCTGTCCATCACCCCGGAGCAGCAGGACATCATTTACAACTGGGCCACCCAAGCCGTCAAGGCCATGAACGATGGCTTTGCCAAGGCCGGCTGGTCTGGGCTGGCGAACGCCGTGGCCAGCGTGGTGCAGAGCCTGATGGACTCCGGCACCGACATGGGCGGCCTGATTGCAGGCCTGCTGAACCAGGTGGGCATTTCCGGCGGCATCCAGGGGCTGCTGAGCACCATCGCCGAACTAGCGCCCCTGGTGCTGGGGGTGGCCGCCTCCGCCGCTGCCGTGGCTGCCGGCGTCGTGGGTGTTGCCAAGGCTTTCGAGTATGTGATTTCCCAGAGCCAGCTGCTGCAGGACAAAGTGCAGGAGCTGACCGACGCTGGCCAAACGCTGACCGACGAACTGACCGCCGCGCTGGAGGTTTTGCAGCCGGTCATCGACCTGAGCGAGGAAATGCTGGCCAGCCTGGACCGGGTCACCTCCACCATAACCGACACCCTCACCGGCATCGGCGTCGAGCTGATGGAGAGCCTGCTGCCTGTTCTGACCGAGATCATGGACACCCTGGCCCCGGTGGCCGACTCCATGCAGCCGGCCCTGGAAGCTGCCGGCGATCTGCTGCGCACCGTGTTGGAGCTGTTCGGCACCCTGGCATCCAGCGCCCTGATAGCGCTGCAGCCGGTACTGGAGGCCGTTGGGCCTCTGCTGGAAACCCTGGCCCTGCGCCTGAACACCATTGCCACCCTGGTGTCCAACTTCCTCTCCCCGGTGCTGAAGGTGCTGGGCGAGGTACTGAACTGGCTGCTGCAGCCGATCCTCTGGGTGGCTGACGCGATCCAGGCGGCGGCCACCTTTGTGGTCAACCTGCTCAACTCGGTACTGGGCTTTTTCGGGCTGAAAACCATTGACCTGCCGGACGGCTCTGCCGCCCTGAAGGGTGACGCCTTCGACAAGGTCACAAACGCCCTGGAGGACAATACCGAGGCCATCCAGAGCCAGACCAACCTGATCCGCAACCCGCCCCGGTACCAGACCGGAGGCGGCGGGCCCTCCACCGGCGTCACCGACTACAGCGCCATGCTGGCTGCAGCCCGAGCCGCCGTGCTGGCTCAGAACACCCGGGCCGTCACCAACTACGACGCCGGCAGCGGCCAAACCACCGCCCGGCTGAATGCCTCCTGGAAGGGCACCAGCACCACTGTGCTGGAACTGGACGGCCGCGAAGTGGCCCGGGCTGTGACGCCGTATGTTGACCAGGATATGGCATTTTAAAGGAGCTTCTCATGACTGATTTTTTCGCGGATGATTTCTTTGTGAATGACCAGGGCTCCTCCGCGTTTGGGGCCCGGCTGCTGGCCAGCTACGCCGTGGGCGGGGCCAGCCTCACCCGCAGCCGCGTCCAGCCTGCCGCAGGGATGCGATTTGTGCCGGCGGGAAGCCGGGTAGGCCTGCGTGAAATCAGTCTGCCGGTCCATATCTTCGGCACTACACCCCGGGAAGTCCAGCAGCAGAAAAGCGCCCTGGACGCGGCCCTGCTGGCCGACCCGGTGGAGCTGTATCTCCCGGACGGCTTTCTCTACACTGCCAGCTGCGACAGCATCGGCGAGGTCACCGAATACTCCCAGGACGGCTGCATCCTGGCCGGCAGCTACAAGCTCAGCGGATTCCGGCACGACCCGCTGGAGACTGTGCATCTGCCCGTCGGCGGCGGGGCGTTCCTGGCCAAGGGCACCGCCCCTGATATGGAGTGCCGCCTCACCTGCACCGTGGGCACAGCCTCGGACAGCTACCTGATGGCCGGTATCTTGTGGGTGGATGTCAAGGCCGGGGATGTGCTGGTTCTGGACGGCATCCGGCGGAAGGTCACCCGCAACAGCGAGAACGCCCTGAACCAAACCGACTTGACCCAGTGGCCCCTGCTGGCCCCGGGGTCCAACATCATGACGGCCCCCGACGCCATGACGGTGGAATATTACCCGATCTATCTGTGAGGAGGTGAGCCTGTGCTGGAAATCATGCAGGATGGGGCCATGCAAGCCCTGAACACAGATGATTATTATATCCAGGAGGAATGGAACGGCGCAAACAATCTGCTGCACCTGAGCCTGCCCAAAGGGCACCCTCAAATGCTGGCTCTGCGGGAACGCACCCAGGTTTATGACAGCGAGGATAGCCAGGTCTACCGGGTCAGCAAGTACGACCGGGGCAAGTCCACCCTGGACCTGGAGGCCGAGCTGGATCTGGACAGCCTGTGTGCCGGTGCCCTGATCGGCTGGGACAACCGGGCCGATGCCGACGGCACCCAGTGGTTCCCCCTGGGGGACACTGTAACGGCCATGTTAGACGGCACCGGCTGGACGGTGGACGACCAGTCGGCCCGGGTGGATGTCCAGCAGATGGAGCCCTTCAACGGCACCCCCCTGGAGGCTATCACTCAGGCGTTGGAAGTATGGGGCGGTGACTTGGGTGCCCAGTATGACAACGCAAAAAAGATTGTGCATCTGGTTTCTCCCAGCCAGCGGCCACTCACAGGGGCCTATCTCACCGAGGATTTAAACCTTCTGGAAGCGCCCCAGGTGCGGGGCAAGGCGCCCCGGGGCGAGTATTACAACCGTCTGTACCTGATCGGCGCGGACGGCTTGCTGCTGCCCGGGGATCATTATGTGGAGGAGCGGGCTGCCAGCGAGCCCATTGTCTCCCATGTGGAAGCCAATGAGGAAATTGAAGATGTAGACACCCTGAAAGCCATCGCCCAGAGCATGGTCAAAGCAGCCGCCGCCATCCAGCGGAGCTATGCTTGCAAGGTGGCAGACCTGTATCGGCTCCGGCCCAAAGAATACGCCCATCTCGAGATCGCGCTGTATGACAAAGTGATCTTGATTGACCGGGATGAGCGCACCCGCAGCTACCAGGAAATTGCCCGGTTCCGGCGGTACCCGCAGCATCCTGAGAAGAACGAAGTCACCCTGTCCGCAATCCCGAGCACCCTATCCGCCAGCACCAAAAAGGCTGCATCCCTTGCCAAAGATGCCGCATCCACGGCCTACGGTGTCAAATCTTACGCCAAAGAGCAGATCGGCCTGCTGAACAGCAGCATCACCGCCATGAACAGCAGGATCGAGCTGTTGAACAGCGAAATCATCACCCGCACTTCCCGGGTTGATATCAACAACAAAACGCTTTACATCAATCCCCAGGGCCGTATGGGCACAAAGGGCACTGTGGGCGGTCATTATGCGCTGTATAAGGGCAGCAGTGAAACGGTTGATCTTGTGCACAGCGTGACATTCACACCGATTGTCAATGTGATGACCTATGACCTGTGGAGGCTGTGGTTTTGCAACGGTTTGTTTATCGGCTACACGGACCCGTCTTGGATATTTTCCGATGGCGGCGATATCACAGAATGGAGTGGTACCTGATGATCGCATTTTCTTTTGATGCAGCCGCACACGACTGGACGGCAGACCTTGAAAGCGATTTAGAAGCAGGGTGCACCAGTATCAGGATCAGTCTGCCCGAAGGCTGGGCAACCGGTGACTTGTACCTTGTCTGTGTGCCATTTGACGCGGCCAGGTGGATAAAACCGATCCCGGTTGAAATGGCGCTCGATGTAAAAACTTCGGAGCTTGGCAGCCGCGGTTATGTGTACACAGCAAACCTGCAAAACGGCACGCAGAAGAACACACCCATCATCACATACAGAATCAGGGATGGAATGGTGGTGGCGCTGGGGTGGTAATATCCCCCCTTGGCGTCCTAAATAGGAGATAATATGCAAAAGTCTACACTTGATTTATCCTTTAAAAATATTCCTCCACTGTTTTACGCCATGCAGGGAGACACAGATCGAAAGGTACAGGTTGCCTTGTTTGATGGCGGTGTGCTTTACGATGCCTCGTCTGATGCTGTATCTGTGTGGTATTCCGGCCCCGGCGGGGATGGCAATTTCAGCGAAGGAATCAGCATTGAAAAGAATGTGCTGACCATCACGCTCAACGGCAATATTACGGCTGTACCCGGAAACTATGCTTTGGCGGTTATGCTCAGCCGTTCCAACGGAAAAGTCAGCACCTGGAACATGATCCTGAAAGTGGGCGTGGTCCCGGGCTACGGCAGCCCTGCCGCACAGGATTACTTCGAGGCATTCCAGGCCGGTGAACTAGGATGTATCTGAGAAGTCGGCTCATATGTGCAAAATGGAGAAAATGACAGCAGAAGCAGCAAGGAAAAGAAAGGCCTGAAAAGAATCGGCTCTCTTATCATAGCGGGTAGCGATACGCCTGAAATCTTTCAAGCGGCAAAAACCAGACGGGGGTGCGGACAGAAAGTTGGACTCCGCAAAAAGGAGACGACTGGATGTATACGAAAGAACAGGAAGAAGCCGCATTGAAAGAATACGCCCGATTGGGATCTGTACATGCGGTCATTCAACGATTGGGATACCCGAGCAAGTCTACCCTTTACCGATGGTATGAACGTAGAAACGCCGGATTCAAGAATAATCATGGCCGTACAGCAGAGAGCCCTGAAAAAACCGACCATAAATGTAATGCGCCCGGTCATCCAAGACATCCATCAGCCGAATTCAAATATGTGGTACTACGCCGTTGCTTTGAACTCGGTGAGGATGTAGAATATGTATCAAGAGAAATCGGATATAGCCGTATGAGCATATATGTATGGCGAAGAAAATATTTGAAGTATGGGATGATTGGGCTCATGTCAAAGAAAAAAAGCATACCAAGACAACCATTGCCCTCGAGCGATACAACGCCGCAATCTGAGGAGCTGCAGGCTCTTCGAGAACAGATCCAGGACCTACAGTTTGAAGTGGATGTATTGAAGGAAACCCTCGCCGTATTAAAAAAAGACCCAGGCGTCGATCTGACGGCACTCAAAAACCGTGAGAAGGCAGTGATCATCGGCGCCTTGAGGGAGAAATACGCACTGCCGATGCTTCTGAGCTACTTTCACATGGCCAGAAGCAGCTACTATTACCAGCAAGCCATTATGAATAAGCCGGACAAGTATCTTCCCTTTCGTGCGCAGATTACATCGATTTTTCACGAAAACAGAGGGGTATATGGTTATCGCCGCATTCATCTGGCGTTAAAGAGGGGAGGTATAACACTTTCTGAAAAAATAATCCGACATATCATGAAGGAAGAAGGACTGGCTGTTTCTGTCCCCAAACGGGCAAAATATAGTTCGTACCTGGGAGAAATCACCCCAGAAGTAGATAATATTGTTTCGCGTGATTTTCATGCGAAACAGCCATATGAAAAGTTACTGACCGATATTACTGAGTTTGCGTTGCCGGATGGCAAGCTATATCTCTCCGCAATGATTGATTGTTTTGATGGCATGGTTGTAGGTTGGACGATTGGCTCTCGTCCCAATGCCGCATTAGTTAACAGCATGTTGGACGAGGTAATTGCCAAACTGCCAGATGGCTGTCATCCGACTGTACATTCAGACAGAGGATGCCACTACCGATGGCCCGGCTGGATCGAACGAATGGAGGAAGCTGGACTTACCCGATCTATGTCTAAAAAGGGATGTTCTCCTGATAACGCAGCCTGTGAAGGTTTCTTTGGCAGGCTGAAAAACGAAATGTTTTATGGACGCTCATGGATAGGAAAATCCCTTGATGCTTTTGCCCAGGATCTTGATGACTATATCAATTGGTATAATCGAAAGCGTATCAAGTTGTCCTTAGGAGGCCGCAGCCCTTGGGAATATAGGCAGCATCTTGGCTTGATAGCATAACTTGTCCAACTTTCTGTCCGCACCCCCGACCCTGAGTAACACCGCTGTGTCTGGATGTCAAGGGTTAAATGAACGGCTTCACCGCCCTTGACATCCATCCCCACCGGCGTTATGTTGTAGACATAGGCGGCAGACGGTCAAGCCGCTGCCGCCTACATACAAATTTGCCCTATTCCTGCACTCATTGGACTTTACACAAAATTTGGGAGTGACCCATTTTTGCTCCAAAACATCCCATTCCAGACGACATTTTCTCCTCTATCCCACAAGTCATTTAATTTTCAAGCAACTGGTCTCTGTGTTCAGTGTTCTTCGCGTCCATTTACGAGTCCCATTTTTATATCAGTTATGAGTAACCATACCAATTCAAACCACATTTCCACAAATAAGCCCAAAATGCATTTTTGTTCTTGAAACAAGAGGCAGGTAATTCTCACCGAAGCTCCTGCCGCTTTTACGTCACTCATCATAACTCTTTGTTTGGATTTGCCTTTCCGCCTCCTGCTGCACCAGCAGCCCCGCCGAGAAGCCGACCTTGAAGTGGCACTCGCTCTCCTCGCACTGGGCGATGGAGGACTGATCCAAGAGCGTTTCCACCAGGTCGTAGTCCTCCTTTGTCAGCCTCTGGGCCAACTGGTCCATAATCTTCTCGCAGGCTCTCAGTGCGTTCCGGTACTTTTCGGACCTCGGCACAACTGTTTCGCTGGGGTAAAAGTCTCCGTTATAAATCGCTTCCAGAATCATCGTCCTACCCTCCCCTTCAGCAGTAGATCATTTCGGCTTGGATGATCTCCTCCGCCCGGCTGCGGATGGAGTTCATCGCCTGCACCCAGCGCATTGGGTCGTTTGCTTTCAGCTCCTCGGTGATGCCCTCGGCTTCTGCCATCTGACGAATGATAAGGCTGCACCGTTCAGCGGCCTGCTCATTCAGGTCAGCCAGCACTGTATAAAGCTTTCCGGACAAAAGCAGTGACTGATACAGGATCGGCCTTTGGTTTTTTAGATACGCTTTATGGAGCCGCCCCCAGCGGCCAATGGGGCGGCTTTCTTCCGGCAGTTCCAGGACCGGGAGATAATAGTCTCCTTTCAGTTGATACCGGATGCCCTGTTCCTGTATGGTCTGTCTCAGTTCTTCCATAGTCTGCTCCTTTCTGCTTTGCTGCTGCCTTCTCTCAGCCTCATTATAGCAGGGCCGCTGTGCGGAAAGGAAGGATGTCGAAGCTGTGATTTTCAGCGCTCCTGACTGCGTTGGCGCTTTCGTTGCCACTGCTCCAGGAGCTTCAGAATGGTTTCCTCCATCTGCCGCGGGGTGTAGGATCTCGGAAAGTATTTCCGGATGGCTTCATTTTTCAGGGTCAGCCGGTCCAGCTGGGCGTTCTTCATGACATCCAGAATGGCGTCATAGCTGCATTCACCCGCCCTGCTTAGCCTCTTGATATGCTGGGCCTGGGACAGTGACGGCGGGTGCTTGCTGTCCTCCATGGCCTGCAAAAAATCCCGCTGTTCGTCAGCTGTCAGATAGGACAGCTCCACAGCGGGATTAAAGGAAATTTTCTTTTGGTCTACCAGTTCCAGCAGTTCGGGAATCAGGTGGGTGAGGCGGATATAGCGGTGAACCTGACGCTCACTTTCCTGGGCAGCGGCCCCTACCTGGGTCACACTCCACAACTTCTCGCCAACTTGGCTCAAAGTTAAATCTGTCCTGGCTCCCTGGTGTTTCAGGACTTCCATCTTCATCTTGTAGGCAAAGGCCCGCTCGCTGGGGCGGATGATTTCCCGCTGCAAGTTGCTTTCCACCATCTGCAGGATTGCCTGGTCGTCGTCCAGCTGACGGACGATCACCGGCAGGGTTTTCATGCCGGCCAATTGGGCTGCGTGCTGTCGCCGGTGGCCTGAGATGATCTCATAGCCGCCTTCCGCCCGGGGGCGGACAATCAGCGGATTCAATACGCCGAACCGGGCCATGCTCTCCACCGTTTTCAGCATGGCCTCATCGTCCAGCACCTTGAAAGGATGATCTTCGAATGGGTGGAGTTCTGCCACAGGAACCTGCTCGATCTGTTCTCCCTGTACAGCAGTCTCCGGTTTCTTTTTCAACATAGGGAGTCACCTCCTGTGAAAAATCAGACTCCGGGCCTCTGCCCAGAGTCGTGAAATTGGTTGGTTCCGGCCTCCCCCGCCCGGAAAGGAAAGGATCAGTCTCGTTCTACTCTGTATGGTTCTATCATTCTTATTAGGGTGTAGATTCTACACTTCTGGAAGTGTAAAACCTACACCGCCGGAAGTGAACTTCTGACACTTCCAGAATCGTCATCCCAGGGCATCCATAAACTTCTTCACATAGATCAGGCTGGGCCGGCCCTGGCCCTGCCGCCTGCGTTCGATAAGGTCTGCCTTCTCGTCCAGCTCCCGCAGCAGGCCCACCGCCTTTTTGTTGCTGCACCCCAGATGCTCCATGATGGCCTCCACCGTGAAAATGATATACACCCTCCCTTCTTCATCCTTCCACCCGTTCTTCACCGAGAGGCCCATCCGGTCCAGCAGAAGACCGTAGAGTACCTTGGCCTCCACCGAAATCCCCCGGAATCGGCTGTCTGTAAACAGCGCCTTGGGGAACCGGTAGAAAGAAAAAATGTTTGCCTGCTCGCCGTAAAAGAAATCACCCATACACGCACCTCCTGGCTTTCGCCGTCTTTCTGTTGTGGACAAAATAAAAAGCGTCTGCGAGTTTTGGAACACGCAAACGCTTTACGGGACAAATCAAAACGGAGGCAGCTTTCACTGCCTCCGTCTGAGATTGAGTTGATCGTAACGGTCAGGTCATATTTTCCAAGAACTATGTCGAAACGTATGATTTTATCCAGCTTTTTAATTTTTGAGATTACAGTGGCATGCTTAAAGCTTGC